>CAYWRG010000021.1:0-64177 GCA_964460715.1 uncultured Opitutus sp.
GACCGCCTCGCCACTGCTGCCCACTCCCCCTAGAACGGCTGACCCCCTGAACGCCCGCCCGGGCGGGGGGGGGGGGGGGGGCCCCGGGGGGGCGGCGGCGTACCAGTGGCGGCGACGGCCGGCGGGCGCTGGGATGCGAGCGCCTGCAGCACCTCAAGCTCTTGGTCTTCGTCCTTGGTGCGGGTGACGCGCAGCAGCGCATTGATCCGCGCATCCTGCGAGTCAGGCGGGGCAGCGACCCACTTCGCCACAACCTCACCGCGGGTCGGCGCCTTTGGGGGCGGCGGAACGGTCGCCGCAGTCGTTGCAGGCGGCGGGAGCGGGGTGCCCGTAGCTGCCCGGCGCCGGGCTTCGATGGCAGCGTTCGGCGCGGGCGCCGCGGCAAGCGGGGCCGCCACGACACCGCCGGCCAGGCCGCCAACCGCCGCTTCCTTGATGCGCTCCAGGTCGGCCGCATCGAGGGTGGCCGGCTCGCCCTTGTTGAACTTTACGGCGGCGATGTTGACGAGCTCCTGAAATGCTTCGGTGCCAGCCTCGATCGGCATGGTCTTCGCGGCCTCGGTCGCAAGCCGCTTCATGAAGCCATTCGCGGCAGCAGCGCCCTTCTCAACGGTGATCGTCGCCCCGGTTCGTGGATCTGTGAGGGTTTTCGAAAGCCCACTCGCCGCACCACCCGGGAAGAATTTCCCAATGATGTAGGTCGGAAGGATCGTGTCGGGGATCGCGGCTATGGCGCCAGCGCCGAGCGACGTGGCGACGTCGCCGGTCTCGTTGTAGATCTCGCCCGACGAAAGCCCGAGAGAGTTGATCGCGCCGACGGCGCCGGCGCCCATGCGCGCGGCGAGCGCGCGACTCTCGTTCACGAACGCGGTGCGCAGCGTGTCATTGGCGGCATCCTTGAGCGCCGTCTCGAGCGCCGCTTCTGTAACCTCTTTCCCGAGGATACGAGTCGCGACTCCCTTGCGAATCATTTGCTTCACGGCCTGCTTGCCAATGAAGCCGGCCGCTGCGCCGCCTGCGGTGCCTGGCCCGGGAGCCGCTGCTGTGCCAGCAGTCGCGCCGATGGTGGCCGTGACGAGCGCTTCCGCGATAGAGGGAATCGCCTCGCCGATCTTGCCGGCTGCGTAGCGCGCGCCGCCTTCGACGTCGATGACGTCCTTCATCCGGCCGACCGTCGCGGCATTGTCTTCGCCGCCGGATGCAAACTCTTCGGCCTTCGTCGCCAGGCTCTTCGCCGTCTCGTCCGCGCCAACGGCATCGAGGCCCAGGGCGACGGCGCCCATCGCCGTCCCAGCCAGGCTACGTGCACCGCGGCGGGCGCCTGCCGCAACCTCACCAATCACGCCGCGATCCGTCGACTGCGTGGCCGTGAGGTACTGCTCGCGGAAGTCGGGGTACTCCGACGCCTTCGCATCGAAGACATCATTGCCCTGCGTGCGCAGGATGTTGCCGAGCTCGACGGTGAGCTCGATGTCAGAGCGAAGGTCGACCTTGCCGCTTTGTTCGAGGTACTTCCGGTAGCCCTGGACGAGAGAATTTGTGGCGCCGCTCATTAAAAGGGCACATCCTCATCGAGGTTTTCTTGCGAGGCAGGCCGCGGTCGCGGCGCAGGAGGCGGGGCGTGCTGCTCGGGGGTGGACTGCTGCTCGCCACCACCAGCATTGTCGCGGCCGCCGAGGAACTGGAACTGCTCAAGCACCACCTTCATCCGGCTGCGCTTCTCTTTGGTGACCTTATCATCCCACTGCTCCAGCTTCAGCCGTCCCTCGACGAACAGCGGCTTCCCCTTGGTGACATACTTCGCGATCGTCTCGCCCTGCTTGCCCCATGCCTCGATGTCGACATAGACGACTTCGTCGCGCTTCTCGCCCGACTCGAGTTTGAACTCGCGGTTAATTGCCAGCGAGAACTGGCAGATGGGTGTACCCTTGGGGGGAACACGGAGCTCGGGATCTCGGGTGAGATTTCCCATGAGCATGACTTTGTTGAGGGACGGCATGGCGGAAGATCAGCGAGGGGCGAGCAGTGCCGGCGTCCGCGTGTCAATTAGCGGCGGCATACCGCGCTTCTGGCGGATCTGATTCGCCCGCTCCGAGTACGGGTCCGATGCAAGCACTCGATCTTCCTCTTGGCGCAGCGCCCGCGCTTCCGACTCTGCGCGGATTCCTGAATCGAGACTGTTGAGGCCGGTGAACCCAGCACCATCGGTGAGGAATTGCACGCCAGCCTTGATGGCGCCGCCAATCTTCCCGCCGGCGTCATACACAGCACTCGAGATCGCGTCATTGCCAAAAGTGGGCGGCAGCTGGATGACGGCTGGCGCCCGAGTCGCGCCAACGGGCGACGCATTATTGCCTGCACCAGGAGCGGAGGCCGCCGGCTTCTTCAACCCGAGGAATGCGGCAGCGTCGCTCGCGCCGGCAACAGCGGGCTGCGCGGGAGCCGCGGCGGGCGCGCCACCAGTCGAGAGCGCGGCCGGCGCAGTGGGCGCGCGCCCGGCGATGGCGGGACTGATGCGGCTGGCAATACCGAGCGCCTCGTTGGCTTCGCTGTATCGGCGATTGTTCTCAAGGAGCGCCTGCTGAAGGCCAAACCCCTTCGTCATGACGAACTGCTGAATCGCCCGCTGACGTGCCGCGGCTACGGCTTCGGCATTCTTCCTGTCGTTGAAGTTCTTGTCAGTGATGCCGGACTTTGCGGCTTCGGCCATCGTCAGCTGCCGAATCTCTTCAGCCTCCTGCGGGGTGAACTGGCCACCATTGAGGCGCGCCAGTGCCGCATTGAGCGTCGAGCGTTCTCCGCTGAGGGCCGCAAGGTCAGCGCTGGCGCGCGCCACCATTCCAGCCACATTACCCTGGCCGCGCTCGATGTTCTTGCGCTCGGCCTCGGTGACGTCGGCGATCGTGCCAGCGGCAGATGCCATGATCTCGCGCACTTCGGCGATGCGATCCGGGCCCATCTCCAGCACGCTTTCAACCCCAGGCACGCGGATCTCGCCGCGCAGGATCGCGGAGCGGTAGGCATTGAGCTCTTGGATGGTGCGCTCGTATTCCGGCCCGGCCTTCTTCATCGCCTGAGCGATTGCATCCGGGCTCCCGACGTCGCCAGGGGCAAGAAAGCCCTGCCGGATGAGGTCGAGCTTCACCGAGTCAAGGAAGCGCGCTTTGTATAGCCGCTCCTCGCGCTCCTGCGCCGCACTCAACTGGCTCTTCTCGAAGTCACGTGCCGCAGTCGCCTGCTGCGCTTGGAAGTTCTGCTGCGCAGTATCCCGGCCCGTCACAAACTGACGCTCGGCGGCAACGTCAGCGACGCGCTCGCCACGCGCGCGCTCGCGCTCAACGCGCGCACGCTCCAGCGCGGCCCAATCTCCCGTGCCGGAAGCGATTGCATCACCGAGGAGTGCGAGGGGTCCGGTTGCCATAGGTTACGCGTCCTTGTTGGTGCTCGGGTCGACCTTGGGCTTGAAGAGCTTATCCCAGCCCACGGTGTTGCCCACATTGAAGCCGGCCTTCGTGAGCGCGGCGCCGAAAGCGGCTATGTCGGTGCCGACCTGGGACGCAGCGGTGCCAGCCGGATTGGACGTCGGGGGCGTTCCGCCGGTGGAGAACCAGTTGAGGAAGTTCAGAGATCGATTCAGTCCGGTCGAACCAGCCTGGCCGGCGGCGTCGAGAAGGGAGAGCTTGTTCGTGCCGATCGTGACCGGGACGAGCGCCGCGCCCAGCCGGCGGGTGAAGTCGTTGTCGAAGTAGCCGAGGCGCATCTTCGTCGCGGCGTCGGCGGCATCCTGCTTCTGACCGGCCAGCGTATCGGCGACGCCATACTTTCCTTGGGAGAGGGAGTCGGCCAGGTTGAAGCGGCCCATTGCGGTCTCGTCCGCAATCGTGCGGCGCGCAGTCGCGTCATTGCCGGTGATCGAGAACCGCGTGCCGGCGATCTCATCACCCAGCGCGCGGGAGTCGGTGGCGTTTGCCACGCGCGCGGCGCCCATGGTCTGCGCGGCGCCTTGGCGCGCACCCATCGAAGCGCGGGCCATGGCGGCATCCTCCGTCGAGCCGACGCCAATGAAACCCTGCTCGGCAGAGCGCGCGGTGATGCGGTCGCGCTCCGACTGAAGCGCTTGATTGATGCCTGTAACCTCCGCGTTGGCGGCGGCGACGCGGGCGCTGGTGAGCTGCTCGAGGGCGGCCTTGCGCTCGGTCTCCAGCTGGGCGAGGCCAGCCCGGAGCTGCGCGGTCTGCGCATCGAGCGCTCCGCTGCGATCCGTCTGCATCTCGGCGAGCGCCGCGGTCATCTCGCCCTTGCGCTGATCGAGGGCGTCCAGGCGAACCTTGGCAGCGTCCTCGGCGGACTTCGCAATGTTCGCGGCGGTCTGATCCGCCATCTGATTTTCGAGCTGGAGGCGGGTTACGGTCGTAGCTTCGCGACCTTCGTTCTTTCCGAAAGTGTCGTAGTGTCCCTTCGCCGCGGTGGCGAGGTCGGGATATTGGCCGTTGGCAACAGCCTGCGCAGCCCATGCAGCAACATCAGGATTGCGGGTGAGGTAACCCTTGGAGTCGAACGTCCCAGCAAGAACCTCGTTGTTGATCTGCAGCGCCTTGTCGAGTGCGCCAGTGATGTCCCCAACGATCTGCCCCGCATCCTCGCGCCGCTTCTTATCGGCATCGAGGTCGGGGTTGATGTAGTCCTTGATGATCGTGTTGAGGAGCTCTTGCTCCAGCGGGACCGCGTTCGGATTGTTCGGGTCCAGCGTGCGCGCGGGGACGGCGGCGGGGTTGACCTGATACCCAAGGGCGTCGAGCAAGCCAATCTCCGTGCCGTACTCGTTGATGTTCGGGCCGGCGGTGTGGCCGTTCTCACTCCACCAACCAACGACGCCATCGAGCCACTTGTTCAGGTCGGCGCCGTAGTCGCGCACGAAAGCGACGCGCTGATCCGGCTTCTCCATCATCAGCTTGAATGCGGCATCCCACACACCGGGCGGAAGCGCTTCGATCTGCGACCACCAGCTGTTGAAGGCCTCGATCGTCTCGGGGCGCGAGTAATCAGCGCCAGGGAAGAGCGTTTGGTGCTGCTGAAGTACGGTCTCGTAGTCCACGGTTATCCGCCCTTCTTGATTAGGAACGGCACGCTTGGCCGCGCTCCGGCCATCTGAACCGAAGGCGTTACCACCTTGGCCCAAACTGGCAGCTTAGTGTTGATCGGAGCGCCAGGCGTGGCGCCTGGGACGACTCCGGTTTGCGTATCAGCGGAAGGCGTGATGCCGCGCGTCATCAGATAGCGCACCCAATTCTGGCGCTCGCTCTCGGCCTGCGAGGCGGCGGTTGTGTCGCGTGCGGCAGCACTGTCCTTCGCCTGCTTGTTGGCGCCGTACAGGCCCATGCCCACGCCGGCCGCCGCAGCGATTGCTGCGCCCCAAATTTCCGCCATGTCAGGTGATCTCCTCTACTTCGAAGTGGGAAACCCACACGATGCGACCGTCTTCGGCGGTCGTTCCGATGCCATTGCGCGGACGGCGCGCGTGAAAAAGCGGTGCGCGGAAAATGAGGGCGCGATTGAAAACGCCACGCACAAAATCCAGCTGCTCCCAATCGCGACTGGAGCCGCGAACCATGTCGCGCTTCAGCTTCTCGCCATCGGAGCCCATCTCGCGGAGCTGTTTGAAAGTGGGCATTTCGGTCAGGCCCGTCCGCTTGTGGCGGAAAAATCCGGTGCCGCTCTTCACGTCCGAGTGCTGCGACAGGTAGGCGACGCAGGTGAACGATCCGGTCTCGCGGTCGCTGTGCACGTAGGCCTTCTCGGTCGTCTTGTTCGTGACGCGGAAGAACATCGTGTTCGGGAAGACGGGCTTGCCGATCGCACGTGCGAGCGAATGCAGCATGAAGCTGTGGTTGCCCCAAAATCCCATGCCCTCGTACACAGAGCTGCCGATCTCACCCTTGTTGGGTCGCCACGTGCCGAAGCCGGCGGCGATAGCCGAGCGGCGGACGTCGTCCATCGCCGGGCAGAAGTCGTCGACCACCATGAACGATTTTTCGGAAAGGATCATTTCGCCTCCTGCGGCTTCGGGATGAGGGCTTCGACCTGGGTGATCGTCTGGCGCAGCTGGTTCATTCGCCCCATGAAAAAGTGGGTGTTGAGGCTGGCCTGCTTCAGTCGGGCCTCGAGGATCGCTTGCTCGTCGTAGGAACGATCATGCATCTGCGTGAGATGGATGAGTTCCTTTTCAAGGGTGATCTTGAGCTCGGCCGCAGTCATGGTGTTACCCCAAAGGGCAGGTTACTTTTGTCGAGCGAAATCAGGGGTTGACGGTGAGCGAAGTCGATGCGCTGGCAGAGTCGCAGCCGTTGCTGATCTCGACGGAGTACGTGCCCTCGTCGGGATCTCCGCTACAGACGAACGACGGACCCGATGGCCCGGTGTGTCCGGTGGGCACGCCGTCCTTTTTCCACACATAAACCAGGTTCGTGCCGGTGGCCGTGACGGTGAAGCTCGCCACGTCGCCGATGTTCAGCGTGTACGGGCCGCCGGTGACCGTGCCGCCAGTGATGGAGATGACGCTATCGATTGTGACCGTGGCCGACGCCGAAGTGTCGCTGCCATAGGCGTTCGTGACGACGCAGTCGTAGGAGCCACTATCAGTGGTCTGCGCATTGGTGAGCGTAAGCGTGCTCGCCGTCGCGCCCAGGATGTTTGATCCGCCCTTGCGCCACTGGTACGAAAGCCCGCTCCCGGTTGCCGCAACCGAAAGAACGACGTCCGAGCCGACGCAGCCGATGAAACCGGATGGATCGCCAGTGATGACCGGCGGGCTGGTGACCGTGAGGGCCGCATAGTTCGACCGCACGTTACCCACGCCATTGTCGACCCAGCATGCGTAGGAGCCGGAGTCGCCCAGCGCGACCGGGTTAATGGTGAGCGAGGCCGAGGTCGCGCCAGCAACCGCATTACCGTCGGTGTCCTTGACCCACTGATACGTGAAGGGGCCGGTGCCGCCGGCAACGACGGTGAATGTGACACTGCTGCCAGCGCCGACGGTCTGAGGGGATGGATGGGTGATGATCACGGGAGCGCCAACATAGCTTAGATCGCGGAAAATGTCCTTCAGGTCAGTGCCGTTGACTTTGAATCCGGTGTTGTACCCGATGCGGTCACCTCCGGTCGACGCGCGGTAGCGGTCGGCGAGATCCTGGCCGGCTGTAGTTTTGAACCCGGTGTTTGCTGCCGGAGTGGCGCCTGCCCGCGGGGCAAAGATGCTATCGAGGTCGACGCCATGGACTTTGAAGCCGGACGGCATCAGGGTGTCGCGTTAAATTCATTTGCGGTCACGGTCCCCTCGAAGGTGCCATTTCCGTTGCTCCCGTTCAGCGTGATGCGGTCAAGTCCGGCAGCCTCGCGCAGCACGAGCTGGCCCCCGCCAGCGGCAGCGTAAAGGCTCACCGCCGCCGCCGACGTGGAGTTGAACATGGTCAGTGTCGGAGCCCCGCTGTTGTAGTTGAGCTGGGCGAATGAAAGGCCGCTCGTGTAGTTGCCGACGATAAAGCCAACGCTTCCGTCCGCATGCGCCGCGATAGCCGAAGTTCCTGAGCCGGCTGCGAGGAATGTGCTTCCAAGCGTCCACCCTCCGATGGTGCCGACCGTCGAGTAGATCGCGCCGCGGATCACGACATCATTGGCGATAAGGATGCCCGTGTCCCGAGTGAGCTTCCACCCGGTCGTGGCGAGCACGTAGTTGTCCGACATAAGGTCGGCGCCAAATATGAATCCATCAGCCGAGGCATTGAGCAGTGGCCGAGTGGTGAGGACGGGCGAGTAAACCTTGAGATTCGCCGCGTGAAAAATGATGTCAGAGATCGTCGTGCCCGGCCCGCTCGCCGACGTGATGTTGATTCCAGTGACGATGTTCCCGGCAATGGCAGAGAGGGTCAGCTTGCCGGACAGGTGCCCGTCCGCTGTCGCGCGCGCGCTCGACTCGACGAGCACGGCCGCGGTAGTGAAGCCGTTCGATGCGGTGATTGCCTCCGACTTCTTTGCCTCCGCAAAGGTCTGCGTCGCATAGGTCGTCTCCACAACCTGCACGCGGGCGAGCAGCCCCGTGGTTGGGGTCTGTACCTGAGACTCGAGTGTCGTGGTGCGAGTCACGAGCGAGCCCACGCTATCAACAACCACTTCGATTGCTTCGGTGAATGATGCGGTCAGCGTGGCGTCAGCGGCCGTGAACTCCTTGCGGATATTCTTAGAGTCCTCCTTCGCGACATTCACCGGGACCGCCATCTCAAAGTGGGCGTCGCTCAGGATGCGGCGCGTGCGCGTCCAGAACGTGCGCATGGCCTCGTCGTACTCGGCGATGTCGGTCCCGAAGCGGCGCGCGATCGAGTCGGGCAGTCGGGGAGGGGATGCCGGCAGCTGAAGGTCAACACTGACCGTCTGCGGCCGAGTGGGGGATGCGCGCATCTCAGGCATTTTTGCGAGTGACCGACTTGCTGTTGACGGAAGCGCGCTCCAGCACGCGGCCGATGAAGCGCACGTCGAGGTCGCCATCGCCAGCGATGTGCAACTCGTCCTGGAAGTACGTGGCGAGGTAGTGCAACGGGAGGTGTCCGCCGTCGAGCATCGGGTCGGCGATGATTTCGTTGAGCAGTTCCTCGCGTGTTGACGATGCGCTGTGTGCGCCAAACAGCTTGAAGCGAATCGGCATCGCCTGCTGGATCGATGCGAACTGCATGAGGTAACCGCCGACTCCCTTCTCGCCGTAGGTGTCGCCGAAGGAATTGCGCCCCCACACCAACCGCCCGCCGGGGTTCACGCCATCGCGGAGGAAGGTCGTCGCGGCGCCGTTCTCCCGACCGTAGGTGAAGACGCTGCCGCCGATGGAGAGGATGAACCAGTCGTCTTCCCAGCCTGGCTTGCTGACGAACGCGGCCGCATCGACCTCGGCGTCCATCTCCGATGCGGTCTTGCGGAAGTAGTCGTAGCAGACGGTGAAGGTTGGCCGGCAAAACCAGATCTCGTGCGTGAGTGGATTCTTCACCGCCCACACGTCGGATGCCTCGGTGATTCCAGAGAAGAAGCGGCGGCGGGTCTCGTCCATGACGGCATGCCGCTCAGGAGGGTTCACGCCATCGAACGAGAAGAAGAAGTCTCCACTTCCCGGATACAGGTGCATCTCATCGTCGCCGACGGTTGCCACTGCTTCACCCCAAATCGGAACGTTCTCCGTCTCGGGCACGCGCTCGCGCCAATCGAAAGGCTCCTCGACGTCGGCCTTGTAGCGGCCGACGAAAATCCCCTTCGTGCGGTAAACGACAAGGGTGCTGTGCAGCGGCTTCGCGCAGATGATGTGCGAGGCGTCGCCCTGCAGATCCTTGTATTTCGACATCGTGCTGATGTCGGACCAGCGGGTGACTTGCACCGTGCGCGGGTAGGACAGGCCAGCATGCGTCGTGATCTCGAGCGTGAGGACGTTGCCCACAACGTTCGTGACTAGGATGCCTTCGGGGTAATCCTCGTCACCTCCCAGCGTCGTGCCGTCGGCGCCGCCGTTGAGGACGGCCACGCGGGTCTGGCCTGCGACGAACGCGGAAGAGGCGAACGGGAGCGTGATCGTCGCCGAAGCCGCGGCCATCGTGACGTTGAAGAGCGGCGCCCAATTCGTCGGGTCGCTGAAGTCCGACCAGATGACGCGGTAGGGGATCGTCTCGGTGAGGTTGGATGCAACCAACCCGTAGGGGGTGAGGCCGTTCATCACTCCGTTCAGCTGCGCCGGGATGATGCGCGTGACGTTGAGGCAGAAAAGGAATCCGTTGTAGTGCGTGATCCACTTCACGCTCGCGATCCCGTTCTCGCGCAGCTCGCGTACGGGCGTGACAGATCCATGCTCGACGCGATAGCTGACGGGCAGGTCGACCGCGTTGTTGAGGATGATGTAACCGTTGATCGTGACCGCCTGCCACCGGCGCCCATTGGTGGAGAACCCGGTGCCGATCGTCGTCCAGAGGCCAGTCGAGTAGGTGTAACGGTAGATCGTTGTCTTTGTGGCAGCGATGACACACCGCTCGCTGTTGGGTCGGACGTTCTCAGCCAGGAGCGAGAGCTTCGCGCCGCCGCCAAGGGCGAGGTGCTGCGCGCCCTGTGGCAGTGTCTCGTTGGGGCGGAACTTCCTCCACCCCTCGCGCCGCGCTTCGACGTCGCCGTCTCGCCGGAAGTTGACCTTCTCGGCGTAGTTGAGCGGGCCGGCTGTATCCGCCGAGCTCTGCGACATCCACCGGCCGCCCTCTGAAGGCGTGATGAGTGGCGTCGGCTTCATTGCCCGCGCAGCATGTCGAACAAGAGGGGTAGGAAGATTGCTGCTCCCCCACCTACCGCGGACGCCATGATCCCGACCCAAAAAATCGTAACGCGCAGCCCGCCCTTGCTCACGGCGATGTCGGTCTGGATGTTGTTCAGCTTCTCGACGACCTCCTGGCGCTCCTTCTCATTGCGCTCGGCCAACTTTTCGAGGCGCTGAACCTCGCTGGTGATGACCACCATATCGCGCTGCATCTTGCCGCACAAGTCGGGCGACGGACATGCGTGGCTGCGCATGTGCTGCATGGCACTGTCCAGCTTCAGTGAGAGCGCATCGAGTCGCGTTGCCGATCGATCCTCAATCACCTTCAGCTGATTAAGGAAAACCTCATGGCCCTTCTCGACCGCTTTGAGGCGATAGTCGTGCTCGATGATCCTGAGATCGGCTGCGCCTAGAGATTCGGGTGCCATTGGCTTTGTAGTCTGATTGGAGTTACCCATTTTGCGAGGTTACTTTTGGCGCACGGAATGGATTCGGGATCTCGTTCTGTCGCGCCCAAACGACGGCGTTCACTAGGCCGTTCGAAAAGACATTCGAGACCCAGCCGGCGCCGCCTACGATGGCGATGCTCTCGGCGCCTGGCGCAACGCCTGATAGCGCCGCCGCGCCGCCGAGGACGCTGCCGGTGCCGAGGCCTGGGACAGTGCCGCGCACGCACCCCTGCTGAAACTCGGTGGCAAAGTCTGACCACCATAGAAGATAGCCGCGCCAGTTTTTCACGGAGGGGTTATCATTGTGCCGACACTGATGTTTTCAACGGAGAGCGTCGCGGCGCCGCCCCCGCCGCCCTCGGAGTTGGTCGTCGCTGAGTCGCTATTACTAACGGTCGAGTCGCCCGCAACGTTGACCGCGTAAACCCGGTACTCGTAGGTCGTGGCCGGAGTCAATCCGGTGTTGTTGTACGAGGTGGCGTTCGCGGCTGTCGTCGTGACCGTGCTCCACGAGCCGGAGCCAATGCGGCGCTCAAGCCGGAAGCCCGTTTCATTGTTCGAGTTGTCACTCCACGTGACGTTGATCTGGGTCGTGCTCGCGGTGGTTGCGTTGAGGCCGGACGCAGCGACAGGTGCATTGACCAAAATGAAGGTCCCTGACGCTACCGCAGAATCATCCATGCCGGATTTCACGGCCAGCGCCTTTAGTACGGTAGTGCCGACGGACGGGGAGATCGGACCTGAGTAGGTCGGGCTGCTCGTCGTGGGCGTGCTGTCATCGTTAGTGACGTGCAAGGTGGCACCGCTGGTACCCGTCGTGATCGTGATAGCCGTACCGGCCGCGTGAGTTCCGGGCGACGGGCTGAACTGGGGCGTCGCGACGGTGTTACCGGGCTCCGGCCATGTTCCGTTAATCCAGTAGTGAAGAGCCGGAGTCCGCGCTGTCGTAATCGAGAAGTCAGGGGAATCCGGGTTGGTAGGTGGCCACGTCATTCCAGCCGGCCAGTCCGATGGCTGCGCTGAATACGCAAAGGAGTTTGGAAGCGTGTCCGTGGTCGAGTTCTCAATGCCACTGGTCGAACCGTTATAGCCCGGGCCACCAATGCCCCCGAACGCAACTTTGTAGTTATGGCGCAAGAACGCCGTGTACTCGACGGCTCCGTCTAACTCTTGGGAGCCATACTCACCAACGTGGATGCGAACCTGAGTTCCAACGTCGGGGAACAACGACGACGCTCCAGCTTTTGTCATTGTAATCGCGCTTCCTGATCCGCCTAGCGTCATGTTTATGATGATCTTGTCCGCAGCGCCGCTAACCTGCCAAATTTCGTCGCCTACGCCCCAGACAAGGTGATTTGGGTACGTGCCGGTCAGGTGAGGAGCGGAAAGCTGGGTTAGCGTGTACGTATCGAGGGTGATGGTCGCGGTGTCCCCCGTCTTGCTTGTCAATTCACCAGTGATCCGAGAGCGCCCCCCGGCATCGACGTGCAACGGCAGCAGACCAGACACGCCGGACGTTGCTGTATGCAGAACAGAGTTGGACGTGATACCGGAATTAGCCGAGTTTCCAATGTTTGGATTTCCAAAGCTGTGCGCTCCAGCGGCCACTCCAGTTCGTCCAAGTACGTTTCCCACGCTGTTGTTTTCACGTGAAAATCGATTCTCTACAATGAATCCGGGGAAGTCAGGGTCTTCGTAAAGGATACCACCTGACTCAAACGTATTCCCGCCGTACAGGTAGTTGCGCAGAAAGGTTGTGCGCTTCGATCCACCGTGGTACCCGTCAATCTGCACCCACGGAAGAGTGTTCCCCTCAAAATAAAAATACGAGGACCCCGAACCGTGGTTGATATTCCAGCCGCCAAGAGCTTCATGGTTGTAGAGGTAGGCGCAACCAACATCCGGTCCACCCTGTCCCATGATGGACCCGCCAACAATTACGGCGTGGCGAACAGCGTACTGAGCCCCGCCACCTGAGTCGATCGTCCCTTCGGTATTCCCAAGCCCGCTGGCGAATCGCGTCCACCCAACCGCCGAGTAGGCCACTTCGCAGCGCAGGTTCGAGCCGAAGCGAAGCTGCATCCCGGTGCTGCCAGAAGCGACGACGCGATAGGCCCAGCTCGCGTATAGACCGCTGAAGTCGAGCAAGGGACTGTTGCCTGCATTCGCCGTAGCGAAGATCGCCATTTTCTCGATCCCGATAAACGACGGCTGGGTAAAAGAGTTCTCTCCGTACTCAATTCTGGAAACGTTTGCGGTGCTGAAGTCGAACATCAGCGGTTCGCTAAGTGTCACAGTGTTCCCGGACACACCCGCAATGCGATTGTACTGCTTGACGAGGCGCTCACCAGCCTGATTCCAGTACCACTCCTCCGTTGCCCCGCGGAGCCTAGAAATACGAACTGGACGACCAGCCGCCAAGCCGGTCGCGTCGGCAACCGTGATGGTTGTCGCGCCAACACTAGCGTTGGCCGTCAGGTTCTTTACGCTATGAAGGTTCTCCGCCGACCACGCGAAAGGCGAGAATCCAACACCATCCACGAGCAGGACAGTCTCGCCGACGATGAAATCAGTGTATGTGCCAGTGTGCCCGCTCGACGAAGTTACAGTCATGCCGAGCGAGCCACCGGAGTATGATGCGACGGACCCCATCATCCACTGATGCGGCTTGTTGGCTCTCCAAACTCGGATACCCCTCCCCACCACCCACGGGCCTCCCGCTACATCGGTGAACGTTATCGTGCCCGAACTCGTGAAGGTGATCGAGGTGGCGCTCTTCCTGCCTTCACCATCTCCTGCGTAGCTAAAATTTGATTTGAACGTTGCCCCAATCGCACTGGTCAATCTGTAGAGCCCCGCGGGAAAGTAACATTTCTCTTCGTTGCCGACAGCCGAGAGGTTCGCGGCCACCGTGGCATTGACGGCCGTTACCCCGGTCGGATCGATGCCCCACAAGGTAACGGCATTACGCAGCGTCGTGCGGGAATTGACGTAGGTCTCCGGTCCACTCGGAACACCAATACCACCGGAGCCCGCAGCCGCGTGCAATACCCACTGCGACGGCTTGAGGTTTGGAACCGACAGCTCCGCTGCGAAGGATAACGTAGCGACCGCTACGAATGCAAAAATATGGAAGAAGTTTTTCACGGAATAGAAGCCGCAGCGACGCGAACCTCGTCAATATAGTGCTCTACGTTGCCGCTAGTGTTGATGAACGCCAGGAAGTCGATGTCTGCGGTAGCCGTGCTGCCTGTGATTGTGGCGTGATTGTCACTGCCGTCGGCCGGCTTCGTACTAGTCGACGAGAACCACACATCCATCTCGCCGTTCGCTCCGGTTCCCTTCTTGTAATGAACCCAGATCCAGTACGTTGTATTGATGCTGGTTGTCGCAACCGTGGTGTCCGAGCCGCCACCGGAGTCAACCGTGAGCGCCCCGCCTGTTTGTCTATAAACGAGGCCGCGCTGACCAAAACCAGAATCGTAAAAATAGAGGAGCGCGCCCGCCCCATCTTCGATGAATCGCACTCGATAGCGAACCCACACCTCACCCTGAGCAATACCGGTAGGCGTATTCGATTGCGCCGCACCTCCGGTCAGGGCCAACGCCTCACTGGCCTCAAGGCTCAAACCGGACGTACTCTGATCGAAATTTCCACCAGAGTTGAACCAGCCCGCCGGAGTGCCAGTCCCCTCAAAATTCTCTTCGACGATGTAGGTGATGCCGCCGCCCGACGTGGAGTTCGTCACTGCGGCCGACACGATCGCCGCAAGATCCTGATTGTAGCCGGCAGTCTCCTCGATGGAGTTGGCGGCTCCGCTGAAATCGAGGTCGACCGTCTCGCCGCTCACCGCCGCGCTCGCGGCTGTGTAGGTGTGCGTGTTCGTGCCGTCGCCCGCAACGTAGGTTACGGGGATGTTCGAGCCGGTCGTGCTCATATCGAGGTCGAAATGAGCGTTCGAGTACGAGCCGCCGCGGCTCACGGCCTCGCTGTAGGTGAGTGTGAGCGCGGTGCCGTTGATCTCCCGAGCGGTAATCGTCGGGACCGGGTCAATCGTGTAGGCGACGGACTGAACCGCCGAACTGACATGGCCTAGCTTGTTTGCCCGGTATTCCCAGGTCCCGCCAGACGAGACGGTGAAGGTGTTGCCAACGGTTCCAACCGAGTAGGTCGGGTCGGTGCCGTTGTTCGTGGCAGTGTGAAATGCGCTCAATGTCGCGGTGTTCATCGTCACGACGGTCCCGGCCGGAACCGCACCTGCAGCGATGTCAACCGTCGGGGTCGCAACGTCGCCAAGCGATCGGACGATAGGGGACAGCCCTCCGAGCGCGGCGCCGGCCTCGGTGCCATACTGCCCCGCGGCGAAGAATCCGGTTGGCGGCGAAGCGATGTCAGCCGTCGGCCACAGCGCGAAGATGCCGCCAGGCATCGAGCCAGCGCTGATGCCGGCGCCGCTCAATGTGATCTCGCCAGTCGTGTTGTTCGTCGTGGCGGCGAGCCCGCCGGTGGCGTTGATCGTGATGTTGGAGGTAGGAGTGAGCGCGATGATGTCATTCTGGCCGGAGACCTTGAACCGAACGAAAGTGTTTTGGTCGCCGGTATTCGTCCCGCCAACCGAAGCGTTAGACGTGGTGACGATATTGTGCGCGTTGACGCTTCCGGTGCCTCCGGTCGAAGGGCTCCACGGAGCAGAGACGGCGTTGACCGACATGTTGCCCACGGCAAGATTCCCTAGGGAGATCGTGGTGTTGCTGGCATTGTAGGTCGCGCCAGGGATGCTTCCGATTTCGCCCGTGGTGGAGTTGACGATATAGACCAGCTGGCCGGCGGTGAATGTGGAGTTCTTAATCACGCCGTTCGTCGGGGCGATTGCGATAGGCTCAACGAGCGAGATGCGTCCATCGGCGGTGACTGTCAGCCGCGGAGAATGCGTCGCATTGCCGTAGGTCGATGGCGTCACGCCGGTCGGATCGATGGTCCAGTTATCACCGGCCACAGTGATGTTGCCTTTATCGCCATCGGCCACGCCTCCAGTCGCGGAGATTGTGTTGTTGGAGATCGTGATGTTCGGGCCTGGCGTGATGTTCACGAGCGCCTTCGTGCCGCTGAAGCCGATCAGGCTGTTTGCGGCCGGGGAGATCACCACCTCGCGCGGGCGGTTGCTGGCGTCGTACTGCTGAAGGCGCAGATCCCATGCAGCGGCGCGCGCGGCAATCGGCAGGACGGCCGCGATGATGGCGGCGAGGATGACTCGAGTAATGTTCATATATCAGTCGCGTTCAAAAACGTTGAAGAAGACCCAATTCGGCCCGCCGGCTCCGCTGCGGCCGATGTAGATTGCGAGCACGCCGCTATCGTAGGAGATTTGCCCGAGCGCGCCGGACGCTGCGCTGTTCGCAGGGAAGGCCACGTAGGCGATGCCGCCGATCGCAGCGAGGAGGGCGGTCTTCAGGACGAGGAACGTCCAGCGGCTTTCGGCGCCAGCGGCAGACCCACGCTTGCCGACGAGCTCATCCGTATCCTGGATGTCGCCACGGCTTGTAAAATCATTGAGGTTCATGTGATGAAGGAGATCGGGACGCCGGCTATGGTCATCAGCGGGTCGCCGTTGATGAGCATGATAGTCTTGTTGAACGTCTCGGTGACCGGCTGACGCGGGCGCATCATGCCGTTCACAGGGAAGACGGGGCGGTGATTCACGTCCTCGACTTGCACGTCCCAATAATACTCACGCAGGAGATTGAGTTTCGCCGTGTCGTCGGCCGAGAACGTGACGCGGATGCGGCTGGTGTCCTCGTCCAGGACCTCAATGCCTTCGCCGCGCTGCAGGCGAATGATGGCGTTCTCGTCGAGCTCGCCCGGGTGCCGCTTCACCGTGAACCAAACGTTCGCGATGATCGGGCAGGGGAGCTTGCTCAACCGGAGGTTCATCGAGACGACGAAGTCCTTGCCTATGAACGGGCGAAGTTCGGGCGTGCGCTCCTCGCCGGATCGAACGAACAGCCGGCGGCGCAGGTTCATGTAGGCCCGCATGTGCTCCTGCGACGTGGCGAGGTCGCGATTCACGTTGCGCGTGATCTTCGCCTTCACGAACTCCGCAATCGCCTCGGCGACCTCGGAGTCAAAGGGAGTCATGTCCGTGTTTATGAACACGGTGCCCTCGACGTTATACTCGTCGATGTAGTGGCCTAGGTCGGCGATGCCTGCGCGGATATAGGAGTCCCTGAATGCCTCGATGCCGCGCCGGCGGGCGTCGACGTCGAGGAAGTTCAGGAGCTCGGTCTTGAAATCAAGCCATGTCACCGGCGGCGGGGCTTGCCGGCGGGCACCATCGTAGCCAGCTCGTCAGGAACGTCGATCGCTCCAGTCTTGAGCGTGGCCGTGGGCTTCGCGGGCGTGGGCGATTTACTGCTTGAGGACGTAGCGACCGGAGCCGCACGACCCGCAACGGTTAGCTGCGGGCTGGACGTTGGGGCCCGGGGTGCTGAGTCTCGAAAGGAGGAGTTGGGCGTCGTCGGCTTTTTTTTTAGAGCGTCGTACTCGGCCTGCGTGACCTCGGTGATCTGCGTGAAGCCGGCCGCCGCGATCTGGCTGGCGATGGAGTCAACCTCCACCGCCAGCAGCCCGGACCAGGTTCCGCCGACATTTTCGACTGGTTCGAAAGTAACAAGCAGGCCGCCAGCGCGGTACTGGCGGCTTGCGTTGGAGGTCTTGAAGAAGCGCATGTCGGCGTGTGCGTAGCCTCAGACCGTGGGTTAGCTGATCGCGGAGCAATCGCTCTGCGCAGTGACCGTCGGGCAGGCGTCGCTGAAGTTGTGGATGATCAGGTGGCGCTGCGGGCGATCCAGCATCGCGGTCCACTTCTGCGAGCGGAGGTTGAACTCCTTGTGGTTCGCCGTGATCACGCAGTTGTAGAGCGAGTTGGTCGTCTCGTCCGGCGTCTTCCGGCGCACCGACATCGTTTTGCCGATGCCGATGACCATGTCCGAGAAGTCCAGGAACCACAGGTTCCGGCCGCGGGCCTTGAAGTCCTCGCCGCTCACCGTGGCCGGGAAGGCCGCGAGGTGATCGTCGAAGAAGGGATCGTGGAACACCGCCCACGCGATGCCAACCTCGGGAATGTCGTAGAGGTTGTAGTTGAACATCGTCATTCCGTCATGGGTGATCTTCTCACCGATCTTGGCGTGGCGCACCGTCTCGACGTTGTACCGCACGCGGTAGTAGCGGCTCATCGCGTCGTAGATCTTCGACGCGGTCCAGCGGTCGGTCAGCGAGTCGATCACGGCGATCTTGTCGCCGTCGGCCTGACGATTGCGCATCAGGTAATAGAGCTGCTGGAAGATGTAATCCAGGTCCAGCGCACCACCGTTGAGGTCGATCACGCGATTGCAGTCCGTGAGGATCTGGAAGAACCCGAGCGCGCGGGCCTTGTACTCGAGCGGGCAATTCGTGTCCGCGACGTCGGTGACGGTCGGGAGCTGGTCGTAGGTCTCGGGCGTCTGCTTCTCGTTGATCGCCTGGCCGAAGAAGACGGAGCGCATCCAGTCGTTCTCCTCGAGCATCGCCTTGCGCTTGTTCTGCTCGGCGAGCGGGGACCACACGAAGCCCTGCTGGTAGGCGTTGACCTTCCCCTTCATGATCAGGTCGAGGGTCTTCAGGTAGGTCTCGTCGACGCACCGGCTCGTGCGGGTGGTCTGAATCCAGTTGACCAGGATCTTCCGGCTCAGGTCAGCCGGCGGCTCATGGCACCACGACTCGCGGTCGGAGATGTCGTTGGCACCGGTCTGCGCGACGCCGAACGTCGGGCGATACCGGCCGCGGCCGGCCGCATTGTCGGCAAGGGCGGCGAAGCCGGCGGCGGTGATGTTCGGGACAACCGTGACCTTCGCCTTCGCGGTGCCACCGCCGTCCGCGTTGACAGCGGCGGTGATGGTGAACACGAGCGTCTTGGCGTTCTTGGCCGAGGTGTCGTCCCACGTGAGGACGATGAGGGTGTTGCCGGGCTTGAAGTACCGCTCGATCTGCGCGAGGTCGGTCTTGAGCCAGGAGGCGCCGAGGTTGAGCGTCAGATCCCAAGCGGAAGCCGGGATGTCGCCAGTGCCGGCGCCGGTCGTCGCCACGCCAGCTTCAATAGTGAAGTAGTTGGCGTTGATGTACGAGCGCTGCGTGCGCTGGATGTACGGGAGGATGATCGACTGCTCGTCGATCTTTGTGGTGTTCAGCTTCGGCTTGATGTCCTTGATCGTCGACCGAAGGAACGTCGCGAGGCCGTTTTCCTGAACGCCAAGGACTTTCGCCTCGGCGGCATTCAGGATGACGCGCGCAAGGTCGATCTCTTTGTTGGCGAGCGCTTCGAGCTCACCGGGCGTAAGGCCCTTGATCGAGGTGGCGGTGAGCGTGCATCCGCAGGCCGAGGAGACGGGCACGACTCGCGGCAGACAGGCAGGCGCAAGCGCATGCCAGCGATGATCGAAGTTGATGGCGCCCGCGAGCAGTGCCGTGCCGTTGAAGGCGAGGTAGGTCGCGGCGGCATACATCAGCGCGGGCTGGATGCCGGCAATGGGGGCGGAAATCAGACCGACAATGAACGCCACGCCCAGGGCGACGGCGGCAAACAGACGGGAGTTAAGGAAGGCTCGCATGGGTGTGTTGAACGTAGTTGTTACAGCGCTCAACAGGTAACACGTCCGGCCATGCGGCTGCCGGAATCCTTGGAGATTGGGCAATTTTGCAGCCCGATGCCTATTAAGGCCCCTCTTTCGCCGAATCTAAAATGGGCTTACGCGCCAGCATGAAGATGTCCTCGCCGCGCAAATTCTCGGGAAATCCTGCATGATGCAGGAAGTTCTTGATGTCGGTGTGGCGCCTGGGAGTGATCGCGTTCCGCCATGTGTCGATCGTCTCGCGGCGCTCGATCTCAAAGCCGGCGTCGCGCACGATGACGTCCAGTTCATAGGGCGCATACTCGCGCACGTGGGGCCGGTATATCATCGGTGGCCCAAGCTGCAGCGCGTGGTGGATTGCCGTGATGCTGGCGGCGTTCGGCGTCGTGAGGAACAGCAGCCCGCCAGGCTTCAGCACCCGGAATGTCTCGCGCAGCATGTTCCGCACGCCATCGCCCTGCCATTCGGTGTGGAGTCCGTCCGTGTCGGCGATGTGCTCGATCACCTCCATGCAAAGCACCACGTCGTAACGCTCATCCTCCCGCTGGATCTTGCCGCGCAAATCCTCCGGTGCCCCGTGCATGCCTCCGATGCGCGGCATGATCATGCCGGAGAATGGCGACATGCCGCCGAGCTCGAGCACGCGCACCTTTGGCCCGAGGTGCGGAGCGAGCCATTCCAGACTGAGCTGAAAGCGCAGCTGGTGGACCGTGCCATAGTCGTTACACGGAGAGGAACTGGAGGTCGTCATTGTCGATGAGGAAGAGGGCGTCGAATGAGTCGTTCACTCCGGCGCTGACCATCCACGTATTGCCGTCGAGGAGCGCGCCGCAGGGAAACACGACGATTGGATTCCAGTGCGGGTACGCGACGTTCGGAATGATGGGGTCGTGGGCACTTCCCCATATCAGCGGCTCCGTGACCCCATCGACGCGGAACGGAGGCTTCGCCTCGAAGGTGAGCGCAGAGAATGCGTAGCGGCGGGCGCGGCCCTTGTGCTCAACGTGAAAGTGCGGGAAGGTGATGTAACAATCGCCAAGCCTCACCGGCGGGGTGCCGCCGCGCAGTGGGAGCTTGAGCCCGCATTCAGTTTGGTGCGCGCCGATGACCGTGTAATCGTCGTCGAGTGCGACAACGCAATGGGTCGGAGCGATAGAATAGGAGAAGTAGAGGCGCCCATTGTGCGAAAAGAACTGCCAGTTTTTCTCCTGGCCGACACTGTTCTCACCGAAGCCGATCGTCACGACGCGCTCGACGCTCCAGTCCTCGCGCAGCACGGCGAGCTTCTGCACTGCCACCCATGGCCGCATCCAGTATTGGCCTTCGGTGTAGGCGCAGTGGAGCTTGCCGGCGTGCCAGAAAAGGCGGGCGTCCTCATGCCACTCGCGCCCATGCGCGCGCGGAAGGTCGAGTCTTACGACTGGCTTCGCGGACATGCCATCCAGTTCATTGATGACGATGTCGCAGCGCCACGCGGCGCGATTGAAGTTTCGCGTGGCGAGGTACGTCTTGCCGCCAACTACCGCCATCCCGGAATTATAGTTCCGGGTCTCGGCATCAGCATGGGTGATGAAGCGGGCAAAGAAGCCCTGCTTCACCACCGACGGGATGAGATCGATCACAGAGCCTCGCCAACGAGCAGCCCGAAGGTGCGATCAGGAGTCTCGGGGGCGGGGGCGCCACCGGGCATTGGCGACGGCCGCGGCGCCGGCGGGGCGCCAGGCGGACGCTGCTCGGGGGTGGATGACTGCGCGGGGCGGCGGACCCATCCCTCGGATTCGCGCATCGAGTATTCCTGCTTCACCCGGTCGGAGATCCGCTTCTTCGCAACCTCGGCCTGCATCGCCACGATCTGTTCGGGCGTGAACGTCCAGAAGGGCGCGCGCTGGTCGGCCGGCATCGAATAGAACTCGTCGCGCGTGAGGAACTGTTTCCCTCCCTGATTTTGGGCGCGGACTCGCGCGGCACGCTGATCCTCATTCTCGCCGGGCACGCCGTTCTTGAAGAAGTCGCATTGCTCACGGATGAAGGTAACAATGCGGGCGTGCTTCGGGCTGTTCGGGTCGTAGGCGGCGAGCGGCCGCCCGGTGCGCGGGTTGGTGGTCGTGAGCCGGCGGAACTCTTCGACGTCGCCGGCCGTCTCGGTCAACACCTCGGCAGCAACGCGGAACTCCGTCGGGAATGCTTTCTTCGCCTCGTCGATCCCCTTCTCGCGCGCCAGGGCGGCGAACTCCGGCGGGATCGCGGCTTGCGCGGTCTTGTTGAAGAAGTCCTCAACCTCGCGCTTGATCTCAGGCTCTTTGTCGCGCCGGAAATTCTCGTCGTGCAACTCGCCGAGCTTCGAGTCCGTTTCCTTCGTCAGCTTCTCGCGCGTCTTCTCGGCGATCATCTCGCGCTCGAGGATGCGCATTTCGCGCGGCGGGAGTGCGACGGCATTCTTTTTCAGCCACTCCTGGTACTTCTCGGCCGCGTCACTGCCAGGCTCCGTGGCCTGCGGATTCTTTTCGAGGTAGTCCTGATGCGCCTTCAGGAAGGTGGCCGTCTTGGAAGCGAAGCCCTTGTATTTGCCGGGGTCCTTCGATTCGGCGAAGCGAGCAACTTCGAGCTGATCGCGCTCCTCATCGAGCAACGTCTCTTCGAACTTCTCGTCGTCGGTCTTCTCCTTCGGCTTGTCTTCCGCCTTGGGCACGACGGGCGGGGTGGGCGGCGCGGGCGGCGGCTCCTGCTTCGTCCGGCGAATCTTGATCGGCTTATCCTCCGGCTTCGGCGTGGCGTCGGCCGCGGGCTTCTTGTCCTCGGGCTTCGGCGTGGCGTCGGCCGGCGGCGTCGTCGTGTCGGCCGGCGGCTCGTCGAGCGCCTGCATCAGCGACTTGCCGGCAGGCGTATCGACCTTGTCTTCAGGCTTCGGCCTCTCGCTCTCGGCTGCATCGAACAGCAGCCGGAGCGTCGGATCAGTCTCCTCGATCGGAGGACTGGTGTTACCTGCGGGGGCGACCGGCGCGGAAGCCGGAGGCGTGGTGGTGTCGGCGGGGGTGGACATAAACTATCAGGCGGCGGCAAGAGCAGCGGGCGGGACGGCGGCGCCATCGGCCGGCAGTGGCGGCCCGCCGGGTGCCGGCTGTGCGCCTCCCTGTGCCTGCGCCGCGAGCATCTGCTCGATTTTGCCCAGGAATTGCTCGATCTTGGCGACTCGAGCAGCGAGCTCGCCGTCGGTGGAAATGGAATCGGGCTCGTTGTCGTCGAGCTCCAGCTTGAGATCCGCCGGAGCGCCGGACATGCGCGCGATCTCGTTCGCCCATTCGAACAGGCGCTTTTTACCGAAGGCCTTCGCGATCGGCTCAACCTGCATGAACTGCCCGAGCAGCGTCGCCATGACGTTCGCGCCTTGCGAATTCACCGGCCGGTCGCCGCCGTCGCGCGAGTCGTAGTAGTAGTCGTAAACGAGGTTATGGACCTGTCCGTAGATGGGCGTCTTGAGCGGGAGGATTTCGCCATCCCGCCACGTGCCCTTCACCTCGAAGCCGGCCTCGCGCACCGTCGCGGCGGTGTAGCGGTCCATCACCTGCAGCTTCATCGTTTCGTTCGACTCGCAAACCAGCGACTCGTAGGCCAACCGCTTCACGGCCGCGCGCTGCTCATCGATGCCGTCGGACACGAATGTCTTGATGGCGTCCGTCGAGGTGGAGATTTCCGTGATCTCGCGGGCGGCGACCTCGCGCGGGTTCGGCTGGGCCGACTCGTTCGGCGAGAACATCAGCAGCTTGTCCGCCATCTGGAGGACGGCCATCGCCGCCTTCATCGACTCGGAAATCGTCGTCTGGATGTTCGCCTGGATGATGCTCAGGAACGCGCGGCCGTTGTCGGCTGGGTTCGCGACGCCGAGGCTTCGAAGTTTTTCGCCCGAGTAGAAGAACGCCTTCGGCTCCACGTAGTAGTCCTTGGACTTCAGCGTGTCCTTCACGTACTCGACCATCTCCGGTTCCAGCGCGTCCTTGTCGATCGCCCAGATCTGCAGCATGCCAGCTCGGATGTTCATGAGCATCTGGCTGAAAATGTTGGTCAGCTGATCCTGGAAGCTCATCAGCTCCGTCGCCATCGAGGCGTTGATCTCGCGATCATCGTTCTCGTTGAGTCCGCCGTAGCATGCCGGGATAGACGTCAGGAACTCTCCGGCGACCACTGTGCTATCGCCAGCGACACCGAGGCGGACCCACACGTCGACATTGAGGTCGGCGATCCCCTCGTGCTTCGGGTTGATCTTCTCAAAATACTGCGTCTGCAGGCACCCCTTGTCCTCATCGGCGGCTGCATACTTCCCGAGGTTGCGGCGCCGATCGTTGGTGGCCGTCGGGTCGGTGGAGAGATCGGGCCACTTCAAGACTTTCGGGTCAAAATACTGCGTGAAGAACCCGTTGTATTGATCGATGAGGTCGGTGAGTTCGGACCCCACGCAAATGGCGTCGCAGTTCCAATACTCGCCGGCCTTGATCGAGCGGTATGGCACCACATCCCAATATCCGATGTAGCTCGGGCCGGTGTCGGTGTTGATGTTCGCCAGCGGCGCCGAGCGATCCCAAAACACCCGGGAGATATGAGGCGCGGTGAAGTCGATACCCTCGCGCTCGACGTAGGACTCGAGCTCGAGCTTATCCACCGGCTGCGTGATGTCCTTCGCGCGCCAGCTCTTGACCTGGTCCCATGCGCAGCGCGGGAAAATCACCGACCGCGAATACATGAACTGATGCCGGAACGTCTGCGGGAAGAAGTGCCGGTAGTTGTAGTGATTCGCCATGATGTCCATGCGCTCGGACAGCGAATCGGCCCGCAGCTTGGAAACCAGGTCCACGCCGCGGGGCTCATAGCGGAAATAGGGCCAGAGATTCGAGAAGCGGGCAGTCTGAGAGGCGAGCCGGCGGGTGATGTACGAACGGATCAGGTTGATCGACATTTCGTAGAGCCGCGGAACGTCGACCTTCATCTCATTCCCGATGACCTTCCCCTCCTTGTCCTTCACGTCGACGTTGCGCACGAACTCCGTCGAGCACTGCAGCTTCTTCAGCTGTTCGATGAGTCCCGTGTCGGTAATTTTGCCCTGTGCCCACAGCAGGAGCGGAATCGTCTGCTTTTGGATCGGCGTGGAGTCCCACGCGATGTCAACCGCCTGCCAGATCGAAGCCCCCTTCACTCCCGACTGCACTCCGTCCGTGATCCGGGACATGATCCGGTCCTCGAACCGCTTCCTGATCTTGTGGTCCGGGCCGTCCGCCGCCGTGAAGATCTGCTTCAGGCGTGCCGTCGTGCACCCCGTCTTTTCGAGGACTTTGCGGTGAATCATTTGGTAGCGGGTTGGAGATGATGTCGTAGGAGATGCCCTTGAGCACCTGCGCTTCGAGGAGGGTCAGCAGCAGCGCCGCGGGACCCGGGAAGATGTTGCGCTCGCGGATGCCGGGGAGGTGCGAGTGCTGGAGGCAGATGAGCGATGCCATTTCCTCGGGCGTGTAGTTGAGGAAAAGAGCGAGGCGCGTGAAGCGCTCCCAATCCCAACGCGCAATGACTCCGATGCGGGCATAATGGAGGTCGATCCGTAGGCTGGCCGGTGTCGCGTACCTCGATTTTCGGTTGGGCAGAATGGGCCCAAAATTAGCCTTGGTTTCCACGCATCACCTTCATGGCCGGCGAGTCGTCGTCGCTGCCCTCGTCGTCCTCCTTCACGTCCTCATCCTCCGACGCCTCGAAACCCTCGGGTTCGTCGACCTCTTGCACCTCAACCTCGAGTGTCTTGTCGGATTTGTGAACGATGAGGAGGGTGGCGCGCAGGGTTTCGCCCGGCTCCACGTCGGCGACGATCCGGGCCAGGTCTGCGTTTCGTTCCAGGTCGATCGAGAGTCGCTGAGGTTTCGGATTATCCATGGTGATGAGGTGTTGCCCGCCTTTTTGGGTAACAAAATGTATAGTCAAGAGCCGATGCTGAAGAACTCCTGCGATCCTTCGGGTGGCGGCGTGAGTAACTGCGGCGAGATCGTCGACGTGAGGAGCGGGTTGCACATCGCATCGTAGGGATGGAGGTGAATCGACCGCCGCGGCGTCATCGCGAGGTCGGGATCGAACGGGCCGTTCTGCTTCTGCGGCTCTGACTCGAGCTTGTTGAACATCTCGATCGTCTTTTTGCACCCGGCCGAGATGAGCAGGTTCTCCGAACCGAGCAGATCCATCACCAGGCGCGTGCGCGCGCGCACCGAACCCTGGAATTTCGGCGCCGCGACCACCTTCATGCGCGCCAGGCCAAGCTGCTGATGCAGTGGAGTGCGACCCTCGGCCTTGTCGTTCGCGATCTTCTCAAAATCCAGGATGTCATAGCTCCCGCCGGCGCCGCGGAACTGGTTGAACGCCGAATTATCCGAGCAATACACCACCGGGAAGCGCTTGGGGGGCTGATCGCCGGCAGAACCGAAGGTGAACTCGTTCCAAAACTTCAGCCGGCGCAGCAATGACGGAACCAGGATCGGGTAGGGAATACGCCGCTGCGTATAGACCATCTCATCGAACACAATCCAGCGCATCGCGCCGTCGTGCAGCACCCACTGCATGAAGATGAAGGCATTATTCACCGCGCCCGGGTCCATGCCGATGATGATTGGGAAGTTTGGCTCAGGAAAGAGGCGCTCCAGCGTCGGGAGCGGCGGACGGATGTGGAGTGCCGCCACGAAAACATCACGGAAGAGCGCTTCTCCGCTCGGCCGGTCGACCCACTTGCCGCGAAGCATGCGCGCGGCCTCAACCGGGTCGTTCTTGTAGAGCTTTTCGAGATTTTCAATGTACCCGGCCGGCAGATTGACCCGGTTGTCAGAGACCGGGACGTGAATCCGGTGATAGTCGGGGTCCCAGCGATCGGCGACAGGGTCGTAGGCCTCTTCGAACCAGACCTTGTGCACCCAATGGGACGGTCCCTCGGGGTTGCAGGCCGCCATATACTGCTGCGGCCCCTCGATTCCCTCGCGGCGACCGATCTGGATGGCGACGGCGCGCAGATACTCGATGGAATCGCAGGACGTGAGCTCGTCCACGAGCGCGATCGATGGCTCATAGCCGCGCATCCGGTCGCGTAGCTGGTTCGCGTGCGGCGCCGACACCAAAACGATCATCGACCATCCGCCGTGCCGATTCTCCACCCAGATATACTCGTTGTGCTGGGAGTCGTACTTGACGTCTGAATACTCCAGCCCAAGTCCCTCATCGATGCGCTGCCCCGCCTTCGGGTTGGGGACCAGCTTTCCGCCGCGGTCAACGAACGGGGGCTCTATGTTGCCTTCCTTCCAGCGCGGGAGGATGTGGCCGATCAGCTTGTCCCAGGCGCCGCCCTTGGTCGCCATGGATTTCACGCGCACGAGGATCAGCCCGAGGGCGTTCTCGTTCTCGTAGCAGTGGCGCACCATCTTGTGCAGCAGGCCGATCGTCTTGCCCGAACCCTTCTCGCCGTCGGCCAGGATGTACCGGGCCGGCGAGTCGAAGGACTCCTGCTGCTTCGGCGTGAGCATTGGCGCCCAGCCGTCATCGTCATCCGCGCGCACGCGCCCCTTCTTCTTCGGCGGGGGAGGTGGCGGCTCTGCCTCACGGAGCTTCTTGCCAAGCTCCTCGAAAACTTGCGGGTGGAGCTTAACCATTCTTCGGCGGCTCGGCGCGCTTTAGCTGCTTGAACCCGGGTTTCTTTTTTGTCGTGTCCGGCTTCTCCGTGCCGATCATCTTCGCCATCGCCTGCGTGCCCGTGAGGGTGCGGTCGTAGCACTTACCGATCTGCTCAACGATGTCATTGTAGGCGCTCTGCCACTGAATCTTGTATTCGTGCTCGAGCGTTTCGTCGTCGAGGTAGTCCGTCTTGATGCGCTGCGCCTCTTCGAGGAGGTGAACAGAGAGAAAAACCATCGAGCGATGGGTCAGATCGAGGGCCGAGATCAGGAACTCGCCGGCGTTGGGCGCGAAGCCGTCGAACGCGCGCAGCTTCTCAATGGTCGACTGCTGGATGCCGGCCTTCTTCAGGCCATCGCGCAGGATCTCGCGGTTCACCTTGAGCAGTTGCTCACCAAGCGCGGTGTTCTCGGGCACCACCGGCGGTTCGGCCGGCGGCCTTCGGTGAATCATGTCGGTCACCGCCGGCGGCGCGTTGGGCGTTCGGTCGATCAACGCGCCCAGGCGCGCGCTCTTTCCTACGCGAATCCTCAGTCGCTCGCCGGTTGTTCCAAGGACTTTTCCGGCGAGGGCGAAGTCGAAGTTGCAGAGCTCGAGAGCGCGAACGATTTGGGCTTCGGTGAGAGCGCGACGCTCGGCGTAGCCAGCTTCCGAAACCTTCCGCCCAGCGTTTGCCGGAGCCGGTGGATCAAGTTCGCCGTCGCCGTCTTCTGCAGAAACAACTTCCGCTTCCGCATCTGTGCTCTCACCTCCTCTAGGTCCTGCTTCGTGTAGAGCTCCGCTACCTCCAGGTTCGCCCAATCCCAATAGGCTTTCACCACCTTCGCCCACGCCGCGCTCACTTGGCTGCGGCTGGGCAGCTTCCGGCTGGCGAGCTGCGTTTCCTTCGCCTGCAGCTGGCGGAATTTCGTGTCCTTCCTGCACAGTAAATTTACGTCGAATGGGCTGGGTCGAGGGGCGGCCTTCTTCAGGAAGCCTTGCGGGATCGCAGTCGCTCGATCAGTGGGAGGAATTCCGTTTTCCACCACGGGCTGCGTTTCAGGAACGCGAACTTGCTCGGTGTTTTCTGACATGCTCGGCGATAGGCTGACTGGCGGTTTCGGTCTTGTCCGTTGAGCGGATCGAAGCCGCAGCCGGCAACGAATCGCTCGGCTTCAGGGATGGAGATGCCCTCCCAATCGACGGACTGTGAGATTGCTTGCACGCGGGCGAGCGGCAGGCCTGCGGCGAGTGCAATCTCCTGGATGGAGAGGGCCCGGACTGTCTTGCCTCGCACCCTCCGACGCGCGCAGAGGCGCACCAAGGCGGGTGGGTGTTCGTGCAACAGTTTCCAGGGAGTCTTTCTCATTCGCGGCGGGATGCCGCTCGGCTTTTACATATTAAAATGGTCTGTCAACCACTCTGTTCAAACCTGTTCCTTCGGCTCACGATAGGGCGGCCAAGGCACAGGCGGGGTGTCGCTTCACTCTCAGAGGTAGAATCGGTTCTTTCATAGGTAAGCAGGTGGTCAGATATGGTCAGATATGTCTGGCAAATCCTGTTCAGGACTGTTCCCGTGAACAGAGCCCCCTGTTCATGGCCTCCTACAAATACACCCCGGCCCACCCGAGCGCACCGCATCGCGTCTATCACCGAGGGAAATCGTACTGGTTCAAAACGAAGGAGGAGGCGATGAAGCGGATCAACCTCCTCGCGACGGGCGTGCGGCCGCTCTCGCCGCGCGAGGTCGACGAGTATCGCCACGCGAAAGAATTGCTCCAGGGCGTGCCGCTGCTGACGGCGATTCGGTTCTACCAGGAGGGGATCGTCACCGATCCGCTTACCGTGCACGACGCGATCGAGCGCCACATGACCGCGGCGAGCGGCCGGCCGGACTACCTGGAGAAGAAGCGCTACTTCCTTGGCAAGCTCGAGGCCGAGGCCGGCAAGCTTCACATCAGCATGGTGACGCCAACACTCATCGAGCGCACCATGCTCGCGATCAAATCCGACTGGATGAAAAACGACTTCCTGCGGCACGTGCGCATCCTGTACCGCTACCTCATTCGCATGCGGCTGACGCGGAATGATCCGACCGCCGGCCTAATCGAGCGAAAGGTCCAGCCGTCAAAGGTGATCCTGTCGCTGCCGGACGTGGATCACTTGCTCGAAACCTGCGAGGAGTGCATGCCGGAGATCCTGCCGGCAATCGCGCTGCAGTTGTTCATGGGCATCCGCACGTCGGAGGTGATGCGGCTGGAATGGTCGGGCGTGAAGATAGGCGAGTTCGTGAACATCGAGGAGCGCGTCTCGAAGACGAAGGAAAGGCGTGTGATCGACTGGTGGCCGAAGCGCCTGACGTCATACATCGGGCTGAAATCAAAGGGGAGCGTCATTCCCTACCCGGATTCCTACGAGCACCACAAGTGGGAGCTCATTCGTCTCTGCAAGAAGGCCGACAAGAAGTTTCATTGGGGGCAGAACGCGCTGCGCCACTCATTCGCGAGCTACGCCGTCGCGTACTGGCAGGATGCTGGCCGCGTGGCGTTGCTCATGGGCCAGCGGGACGTGAACATTTTGTTTCGACACTATCGGAACTACCGGACGCAGCAGGAGGGTGCCATATTTTTCGGCGCGCAACCGCCCGCGCAGATCATTAGTCACGGCCAGGCCGCAATATCGTGAACGATGCGGCGGAAGGCCGCATCGTGCCGGCAGCGGCGCTCGATTTTTGTCAGGATTTGCCTGCACTCCTTCTCGGCGCTCGTCTCTGAGTGTATCTGTCTAGCGGATACCTCGACCCCCTCGACGTTCGCCTGCTCATGGATGTCGGCGTGGTACGTCGCGATCAACTCCGCGCGCTTTTGAATGTCTTCAACCGCCTTCGCTATCTTGGATAGCGTCTGCGGTGTCGGTAACTCCCCCTTTAGGAGATAGAGCGTCATAGCGCTCGGCGTAAGTCCGCACGCACGAGCGAAGTTCGCTCGGTGACCGTCGAAATCGGCGGCGATAATCTGTCCAAGAAAGTTCCCGAATGTCATGGCGGAAAATAAAGCATCACTAAAATAGAAAAGCAATGCTGAATTTTCTTGCAAAGGCACTGCTCACGCAATCTCTCTGCAGTCCTGCTTTAATTCTGCATCACTCATGCATTCTCAAGAATCAATTAAGTTCCTAGAGTCTCTGAGGCGGCAAGCCGAATATCGGCGCACTCAACTGAATTGCGATCCGCGAGTTGCTCAAGAAGCCGCTGGTATCGAGGAGTATATTCGCGAGCGACTTGCATCAGTGCCGGCCGCTCCGGCCCCGAAGCGCTCGCGCAAAACTGCCGTAGCGGCATGAAGAAGCCTGCACTTCGCGGCTATCTCTACGGAGTCGAAGCCGCTGCCGCATATATTGGCATCTCGCGGTCGGCGTTCCGCTCGTGGCGTGACGATCCAGCCATGCCGAATCGTGAACTCCTCCAGCCGCGCATCATTCGCGGCGATTCCTACTACAGTATTCGAAAGCTGGATACCTTCATGGACCCAGCCAACAACCCTCCGGGCGCGGTGACCGAGTGTCACGTCGTCGCCGGCTCCTGATTTTCCGCCATGAGTGATCAAACTGCCCAAATCGTTCCTTCCGCCGGCTCCTCGTCGAGCCAGCTTTCCCTCGGTTACGAGGATGCTACGAAATTCGCCCACATCCAGCGCGTCGCGAAAATGTTCGCGAGCTCCAGCTTGGTCCCGGACGTCTTCAAGAACTGCGATCAAAACGTAGTCATTGCCCTTGAGATGGCGCACCGCATGGGCGCCTCGCCGCTAATGGTGATGCAGAATCTCGACATCATCTACGGGCGCCCGGCGTTCCGGTCGACGTTCAACATCGCGTCGGTCAATGCGTGCGGCCGGTTCACGCCGCTGCGGTTCGTCGAAGTCGGCGAGCGCGGCAAAGAATCGTGGGGCTACTATGCGCAGGCCACGGCGCGGATCGACAACTTCCTCTGCAAGGGCACGACGGTCACGATGGAGATTGCCCGGCTCGAAGGCTGGATCGAGAAAAAAGGTTCTAAGTGGAAGACGATGCCGGAGCTAATGCTCCAGTATCGCGCGGCGACGTGGTGGACGCGCATGTATGCGCCCGAGTTGCTGATGGGTTTCCAGACCTCGGACGAGGTCATCGAGATTCAGGCAGCGCCCGAACATGCCCCGGCGGCTCCCGCGCCGGCCGCAGAGCCGGAGCAGCTGCCAGTTACGCCGCGTCGCGCCAGGGGCGTTGCCGGCGCACGCAGGGAAGCCGAGAAGACCGTCGATGCCACTGAGCCGGCAAAGACCGTCGAGCCGGTGAAGCCCGCCGATCCGGCTCCCGCGCCGGCCGCTGCTGCTCCCGCTCCTACCCCCGAAGTTCCTGCGCCCGCTCCGGCTGCTCCCGCCGCGCAGGTGCCCGCCTCCGATCCGACGCCGCCCCCGGTGGACCCGGCGCCCGCTCAGGCTGATCCGTCTCAGGTTGCGCCGCGGACCATGCGCTGCGAAATCACCAACGCCACGGAGAAGAATGCCCGCAAGGCGGGTGGGGTGATCGGCCCCGTGTGCACCGTCTCGCTCACCGGCGAATTCACCGGCGACGCATACTTCGACGGCTCGCTTGAGCAGGTTCCGGCGAATGGCGCGGTGATCGACGCTGTGATCCAGGCGCGCCGACTGCCGAGCGGTGCTCCTACCAACATCCTCGTGTCGTTCACGCAGGTCACCTGAACCAACACTGCCATGTCACGCCGATCCTATGCATACTTCATCGCGACGCGAGGCGGCGTGCCATGCGTGATGGAGGCGAACGAGCACGCCAACTCCGAAGGCGTGCTCGTTCCTACTCCCGGCGCCGAGCCGACGCAGTTCGCGGTCGATCGCGAGCACGACAAATATCCGCCGACCTATGCGAAGCGGCGCGTCGAGAGGGCAATTGAGCGGACGGAAAACTTCATCGCTCTATTCCGCAATAGCGTCGTCAACGATCACCCGTTCGTGAAGCGCGTGCTCGCTGCTCACGCCGATCCAGAAGCCGTTTGGAATATCACTCCCGTATGCCAGCCAAAGCAAAAGCCATCGAGCTAACCGTAGAGGAGGCAATCCTCGTCGGCACGTGGCTCAAGAACGGAGCCGAGCGCCTTCAGGATTCCGTCTCATACCTCTCCCGCGAAAGCGACTTCAACTCGGAAACCGTCCAACGGCTGAAGGCGCTTTACTCCACGCTCGACGACATCGGCGACCGGCTCCTCCGACTCCATATCCCCAACGAAGAATGAGCCAGCCAAAGCCAGTTATCCGCTGTAGTGGCCTCAGCCGGCTTCTCTCGTGCCCGGGATCGCGCACGCTTGAGCGCAAGCTGAACGAGGAGACCATGGAGTTTGAGGTCGGCGGCGACGAGATGACGTGGCGCGGCAACTGGATTCACAGCCAGTGTGCCAGGCGCCTCGTGAATGACTTCGGCGCGCTCGCGCCCGACGGATTCGATGAGCCGATCCTCGGTCGCGGCTGGAAGCCGGCCGAGTGGGATTTCCGCGCAGTGGAGTGGTTCATCTCCAACGTGACCGCGGACATTCCGGAGGATCACGCCATTTTCGTCGAGCGGCGGTTCACCGTCGAGTTTGAGCGCTTCATTCTCACCGGCCAGATCGACGTCTATTCCCTGGATGCCGGAGTGATCGAGTTCGCTATCGACGACAACAAGAGCGGGCCGGGCGAGGTGGATCACGCCGAGGAAAACTGGCAGCTTGCCGGCTATGCCTCGCTGCTGAAGTTCGCCTACCCGACGCTCAAGCGAGGGAAAATCCGCATCCGTCAGCGCGAGGCCGACGATCAGACCACGGAAGCCGAGGTCGATGATCTCGATACGCTGGTGAGCTTTCTCGAGCAGAAGATCAACGAAGCCCTCGATGCATGGCTGACGTTGGAAACTGGATACAGCCAGTGCCGCCTTTGTCCATGCGTCGGAATTCCGTGCCCAGCATTCGAAGCAGAAGTCATTGAAATGAAAAAGATCTTATCTGAAACGGACCTAAAGGCCCTGAATGTAACACCCGGGTTGAGGCAACTCGGCGACTTTGCCCAGCGCTGCCGCGCGATTGCCGGGCCGATCGAAAAGGTGCTCGAGCAGTTCAAGGCGCGCGTCGCCACCGAAGGCGACATCGTGCTCACCGACGGCACCCTTGTCCGAGTCGTCGAGGAAGACGGCCGGCGCAAAGTCACGCACCCGAAAGTCGCGCACGCCTTCATCTCCAAAAAAATCATGGAGCTCACTGGCTGCACCGAGGAGGACGCGGACGATCTCGCGTGGAAGACCCTCGCGATGTCGGTGAGCGACGCCGAGGACGTGCTCGTCGAGGAAGGCGAGATGCAGCGGAAGAGCACGAAGGAGGAGGTTGAGACTGCGCAAAGCTGGATCAGGCGCTCGCTCGGCCACCTCATCATCCGGCCGAAAGTAAAGAAGCTGCTGTTCAAATGATCTCGCTGCTCGTACCCGGCGAACCCGCCACGATCACCGCCCAGCAAAAGGGTGTGAACTGGAAGTCCAAAAGCTTCTACACGAAGATCGCGGTGAAGGCAGAGCGTCGGCGCATCAAGCGCTGCCTCCGGCTCTGGACCGGAGCCGAATACGTCGAGCACCGCAAGTTTTTCACCCCTCTCATCGGCCCGCTGCACGTCTCCATCAAGTTCGTTTTCCCGTTCACGCAGGAGCAGGCAGCGAAGCACGCCGACAAACTCAGTGATCCTCGATTCGAGATCCACCATGGCAAGCGCCCCGACGTCGACAACAGCCTCAAACTCCTCCTCGACACGCTCACCGAGCTCAAACTCTGGGAGGACGACAGCCAGATCGACGATCTCAACGTCCACAAGCGCCGCGGCACCGACCCGCGAATCGCAATCGCCGTCCGAACGATACCCTGACCTCTGCCCCGAACCCGGCCGCGGCCTAGTTTGCGGGCTTTGCTGGCACCGATTCGGCCGCGCGACCCCAATTACGCCGACCTGTCACGTTTGCGGGCGCTCCCGCGCCGAACCTGAAGACCTCTCTGCCCTGTTTTAATGATTTCTGCCCGTCCATATCAGATTGAATCCATCGAATCCCTCCGCGAGGGGTGGCTCGACGATGGAATCAGGCATCAGCTCGTGTGCATGGCCACGGGATGCGGCAAGACGGTCGTGTTTTCGCTGCTCGCGGCTCAGGAAGTGGAGAAGGGTGGGCGGGTTTTGATCCTGGCGCACACGGACGAGCTGATTGATCAGGCCATCGACAAGTTTGAGCGCACGACGGGGCTCAAAGCCGGCAAGGAGAAGGCCGGAAGCTACGCATCTCGCTTCGAAAAGGTCGTCGTCGGGTCGGTGCAGACGCTCCAGGGCGATTTTCGCCTCTCATCGTGGCCGAAAAACCACTTCACGATCGTCGTGGTGGACGAAGCGCACCGATCGCTCGCGGCCGGCTACCAAAAAGTGCTGCAGCATTTCGTGGCCGGAGGCGCAAAGGTCGTAGGTGTGACGGCCACCGCCGATCGCGGCGACAAACGCGCTCTCGGGGAGTTTTACCAGCGTGTTGCCTACGATTATGGGTTGCTGAAAGCCGTTCGGGACGGCTGGCTTGTCCGCCCTATCGTCAAGACAATGCCAATTAAGATCGACCTCAGCGGCGTGAGGACAAAACAGACCGCTGACGGAGCTGACCTTGACCGCGGGCAGGTGGGAGAGCGGCTGGTGCCGATCATGGACGCGATTGCCGAGGCGATTAAGGCCGAAGTCGCGAAGGAAAAGGTTCTCCTCTTCCTCCCGTCGGTCGAAACGGCGCAATTCATGTCGGCGTCGCTGACAAAGTGTGGTGTATCCGCGGATTGGGTATGTGGCGACAAGAAGATTTGCCCGGATCGAACGGAGCGGGTGGCGCGGCACAAGCGCGGAGAGTTCCAGGCCCTCACCAACATGGCCGTTCTCACCGAGGGCTATGATGACGACACCATCCGCAACATCGTTTGCCTGCGCGCCACGAAGATTCGCTCGCTCTACTGCCAGATCATCGGCCGCGGCACCCGCCCCATCGGTGAGATCGTGCCGAAGCTCAACGCAGCAGCCAATGCGCTCGAGCGCGTCGAGCTGATCCGCGCCTCCTCGAAGCCACACGTGAAGGTGCTGGATTTCTTGTGGATCTGGGAGAAGCACGATCTCTGCACGCCCGCCTCCCTCGTCACAAAGGACGAGCGCATCAAGGAACTGATGGAGGGCAAGGATGGCGACCTGATCGAGGCTGAGGCGCAGGCCGAGCGCGATCTACTCAAGAAACTTGAGGACGAGGTGCGGAAGAACGCGCGCAAAAAGTCTCAGGTGATCGATCCGCTCGCGATGGCGACGAGCCTGGGCGACGTCGAGCTCGCCGACTACGAGCCCGAGACTGCCCACGACAGCGCTCCGGTGAGTCCGAAGCAGGCGCACATTTTGGAGTCGAATGGGATCAACGTGAAGGCCGTGACATGCTGGGGTCACGCCCACGCGATCATCAACCGCGTGATGGACCGTCACCGCAAGGGACTGTGCACCGTTCGGCAGCTGAATTTCTTCCGTAAAATTGGCGTGGATGCGACCGGCTTCACGAAGGAAGAGGCAGCCACCCGTCAGCGTGAGAAGATTGCCGAGTGGGAGCAGCGCCGGAAGGAAAAGAAGCGGGAGGCAGAGCAGGTTCAGTCGGAGCTCGAGGAAATCGCCAGCCAGTTGAGCATGGATCTGGACGAGATGGCCGGCGCTGGCTCGCGCGCGCGGAGCCTCCTCGAGCCGATGCCGCCAGTGCCGGCGGCCGACGAGCAGATTGAGGATTTGAGCACGATCTTCGGAGGGAATAACTGATGGCCGCGACCTCCAACATCGGGCGGTCCCTGCCGCATAGCCTTGAGGCCGAGGAGTATCTTCTCTCCACATGCCTGCTCGACGGCGCCGAGACGATCTCACGCTGCATCGATCAGCGGATTAGCCCGCACTCATTCTATGAGCCGAAGCACGGTGAGATCTTTGGCTGCATCCTCGACCTGTTTCATCGACAGGTGCCGGTCGAAGTCTCGGTGGTGGCGGAAGAGCTGAAGGCGGCGAAGAAGCTGGATCAGGTCGGCGGCTATAGATTCCTGGCCCAGGTCAGCGAGCGAATCCCGACAACCGCCCAGGCCCGCTACTTCATCGACAAGGTTGGTGAGATGGCGAAGTTGCGCGACACCATCAAGACACTCACGCGCGCGGTGGAAGACTGCTACGAATACAGCGGCGAGATGGACGAGTTCCTTGGCTCGATCCGCAGTCGGGTGGAGCTGCTGCAGAACGGCGGCGCCACGAACACGAAGCCCAAGGGCGCTGGGGAGTTTGCGCTACTGCCTGACGACGATGAATCCATGCTGCTCGGACGCGGGCGATATATCGGGCGAGGGGATAGTGCGCTGGTTGTGTCGAGCTCCGGCATGGGCAAGAGCTCATTCAGTGTGCAGTGGGCCGTCTGCGCCGCGCTCGGCCGGCCGTTCCTCGGTATCCACACGAAGAAGCCGCTCAAGTCGCTAATCATTCAGGCTGAGGATTCCGACGGCGACATTGCGGAGGTACTATTCTCGATCCGCTACAAGATGAAGCTCACCGCCGAGGAGTGGGCGCAGGTGAATCAGAACGTCGTCTTCATGCGGCAGAAGGAGAAGTCAGGCGAGGAGTTCATCGCATGGCTCCGCACCGTCGGACAGCAGGTTCAGCCGGATCTCGTGTGGCTCAACCCGCTCCACTCCTACGCCGGATGCGACATCGCAGATGCGGCCGAGATCGGTCGGTTCCTCCGCAAGGGCCTTAACGTCGTGAACCGCGAGGAGAAGTTTGCGTTCATGGTCGTGCACCACACGCCGAAGCCGGTCACCGGGAAGAGCGTCCCGGACAAGAAGTGGAGCGAGTTCATGTACGACGCGGCCGGGTCCGCCGAGCTGGTGAATTGGGCGCGCGCGGTCATCACGATCAAGCCGAGCGAGGATGAGGGCCGTTTCAATATCGTCCTGGCGAAGCGCGGCAAGCGGGCCGGCGTCGCGATCGAGGTCCCGGGCAATGGCGACGGCGTCGTTCGCTGGGAGATCACCACAAAAATCCCGGCGCAGCACTCCAACGAGGTCATTCGCATCGAGGGAAGGAAGGGGAATTTCCCGATCATCTATTGGGAAGGCCGTAAGCCGGACGCGGAAGCGCCAGTTCGCGAGGGCAACAAAGCAAAGAAGAACACCGGCAGCTTCGGCGAGGCCTACAATACGGACGTCCTAATCGTCTATTATCCGGCGCAGGAAACCGAAGGCTCGCCATGCGCGATGATCTGGCGTGAGGCGAGCGAGGGGTGCGGCATCGGCAAGGCGACCATGGCGCGCTGGCAGAAGCGGATGAGTGATGACGGCTACGTCGAGCAACTTGAGGACAAGCGGTGGCGGCGCACAGCGCGCGGTGACGAACTTGCCCGCGAAAAACTACGGGAGACGGCATGAAATTCAAAATCTTCGCAGCGACGCCCAATGAGTATGGCGTCTATATTACATCGGTCGAGTGGTCTCATATAGAGATCGAGCTATCCAAGCTGCGGATGGCAGCGCCGACCGGCTGGGACTACTTCGCGTGGGCGCCGATGTCGCTCACCGACACGCTCAACAACTCTCCTATCCATGAGCAAACAACAAAAGGTCAAACTCGGGTCCGCCTCCGAAAGGGCGGACCACCGCGCAAATGTCGCAATCAAGAAGAACGTGATCGGCCGGCCGATGTTCTTCGGCCGGGAGCGCAACCGCCGGAGCCGGAAGTACCGGCAGAAACTTTTCACGCCGCAGCCGATCGACCTGACGCCGACGGCGAAGGCACCGCAACCGCAACTGACTGAACCAACGAAGGAGACACAGTAACATGAGTCGCAAGATCACAGACCATAAAGTAAACGGCCTCAACGAGGCCATCGAGATCACCGCTGGGGAGCCCGGACCTGGCGGTGCACCGCACCGCTATGACGTCATCGGGCAGGCCGAAGATATTCCTGGCATGGGGAAGCGGCCGTTCGGCGTGAATCTCCGCTTCCAGAACGGCCCGATCACGAAGATCGAGGACTACAACGGCATCACCAACGAAGCGCTGCTCGCTGTATTGATCGACCGGATGCGCGGCTTTCAGGGACTCGCGCCGGTTCACACCAAGCCGGCCAGTCAGCTTGCGTCGAATCCTGCGCCGTTCGCCTCGCGTGAGAACGCCATCGCGCTCACGCACCTCGAAGAAGCCCTGATGTGGCTGCAGAAGCGCACGCGCGACCGCATGGCGCGCGGCGTGGAAGGGAGCATGACGCCATGATCATCCGACCCACCGGCCGCCGCATCCAGTTCGAACGCATCCCGCATCCGAAGCCCAAGCCGGGCGAGATCGTGGTGCCACGCCCGCCCAGCGAGGAGTGCCGCGTCCTCGCGGTGGGGTGGAAGTGTCACCACATCAAGAAGGGGGACCGCGTCCTCATCTCCCTCCGCGACGGCGAAGCGCCGATCGAGGGCATCACGGGGCGACTCATCCATGAGGACAAGGTCCTCGCCATCCTGTCATGATCGAAGTCGATGTCACATTCGATGACGTGATCATGGACCTCAAGCGGGAGATCGCGCTGCGCGAGCGCGCGTATCCCCGCTGGGTGGCGACTGGAAAGCTGAGGGAAGTCGCCGCCATCCGCCAGATCGCAGCCGCCAAGGCCGCGTTGCACATTCTCCTGGAACTCCAGGAGCCGACATCAACCCGCGCTTCACTCAAGCGCACCCGCAGGGAATCCGCCAGCCTATCCTGATAATGAAGACGTTCTCCGAATACGAACTCGCCGCGCTCCGCACGGCTCCTATCCACACCGCCGCGCATGAGATACAGGCGCGTGAACACGATGTTGCCCATGCCATCATGGGCCTTTGCACCGAGTCCGCCGAACTGCTCGACGTGCTGAAGAAGAATCACGCCTACGGCAAACCGATCGACTTCGTGAATTTCCGCGAGGAGATCGGCGATGCGCTGTGGTATGTGCCGCTGATTTGCCGCGGCCTTGGCTGGCGGCTGGCAAGCCTCGTCGGCACCAACTCAATCAAGGAGTTCACGGAGGCGTGGGCGCCGTTCAATCGGCACACGACTATCAATGCGCTGACATTCGCGCTCATGAAAGAGTCGGCCGGCCTGATCGGAATTGAGGTGACGCGGCTGGGCGCTTTCAAGGAAAACTACGAGCTGCTCGTGCGCGACATCATCTGCCTGCTGTCGGAGCTCGCCTACGCCGCCGGGTCGTCACTGGAGACGTGTGCCACGGTCAATATCCAAAAGCTCCAGGCGCGCTACCCGGAGAAGTTCACCAGCGACGCCGCGCTTAACCGCGATCTCGTGAAGGAGCGCGCGGTGCTCGAGGGCAAGGGCTGCGAGTGCAAGGGCGACTGCGAGCACTGCGAGAGGGAGGGCGCATGAGCACCAGCGAACTGAAAATCATCATAGACACCCTCGCCGGGCTCGGAGTGGAAGCGAAGCAGGCGGCCTACGTTTACTTCGGCGTGAGGGCGCTCGATTCAATCTTTAGCTTTATCATAATTGGCGCGATCCTGTGGATGGTTCGGTGGGCCATCCTGTTCTTTAGTGGTCGTACCGAAGGGCTCAGGCGCATTGCCAAATTGTTGGGAAAGGAGTCTGAGAGCCCAGACTTCGATGACGTCTGCAGGTGGATCGAGTATAATAAATCGGAGCTTAGGCGGGCGCTCGGCGACTGCGAAATCCTGGAAAAGAGCCATCGCGAGGCCGTGGAGTCCAAGCAGAGGATTGAGGAGAAGGTCGCTGCCATCGAAGACGAGGTGGTCAGCCTGCGCGCTAGGTTGCTTGCTGCCGGAAGAAAGGATCGCTCATGACAACCCTCTCAATCCACCGCGCTGACAACAGCGACCCGGTCGTCATCCGCATCGAGGAGCCGCTGTCCGAGATCAATCGGGCAGCGCCCAGCGGGCAGGCCTCACTGCCGGCGATGGCCCACACCATCAACTACGAGGCGGACGCGCTCGCCACGAAGCTGCATGACTCGCTGCCGCAGTCGCTCGGCATCCGGGTCATGATGCGCCTCATGGAGCTCTACTTCACGCGCCACCTCTGACACCATGGACTCACTCGAAAAACTGAAGGCGGACAACACCGCCCTGCGCACCAGCCTCGCGGAGGCTCACGAACGCCTCGCGCTTGTTACCTACAAATATGGGCTCGTCGCGGCCAAGGTCGGCTTCGAGCCGGAGCTGCCGCACCTCAAGGTCATGGAGCACCTGTCCGGGCTCGAGATCCGCAAGAAGGATGCCAAATGAAAAACGCAAAGTACCTGCGCTATATTATTATTCACAAATGGTTCGTGATGCTCGCTTGCTTCCGGTTTGGACTGTATTGGCGCGGCATCATTCATGATTGGTCGAAGTTCCTGCCATCCGAGTGGGGTCCGTATTCGGATTTCTTTTACGGGAAGAAGGTGTCGTGGGGCGACGACAGCGAGCCGTCGACCAAGGTGACTGACGCCGGCCTGGCTTCATTTCTCTACGGCGGCGTATCTACCAAGGCCGAGGCCAGGAAGAAGGCGTTCGATCGGGCATGGCTCAAACATCAGCACCGCAATTCCCACCACTGGCAGCATTGGGTCCTTCGGGAAGACTCGGGGGCTGAAATCGTGCTCGAGATGCCCGAGCGTGATCGGCTCGAGATGCTGGCCGATTGGGAGGGTGCTGGGCGCGCGATCACCGGGAAAGCTGGAGGGACGGCCGCCTGGTATCTCAGGAATCGAGGCAATATGCGACTCCACCCAACGACGCGCCTCGCGGTGGAGGATTACCTTGGACTCGCGAAGGGGGTGGCGTCGTGAACCAGCAAACCACCATGCTCATTATCACGATCCTCACCACGATCGGCGTCGTGTGCTGCGCCATCGTGCTCATCGGCGGCTGGTGGAGTGATCCATTCGCCAAGACGGCCGAAGCCACCGGAAGGACGTCGCGCACGTGCAAGCGGTGCGGGCATCAGTATCACTCGGTGATGGAGTGCCCGAACTGCCACGCCCTCCAGACGACGACGCTCACGGTTGAGAGGGCGATCCGGCACAAGGCTAACTTCGACCCGATGGTGTATGATGAGATCGTATCCGTGTGCCGGGTGCCGGAAGATGCGGGCGATATAATGACGGTGCTGGAGAAGGAGTCCTATCTGATCCTCTCGGCCAACGTGGATGGCGTGAACATCATGGTCATGGGAAAGGTTGTCCGCGCTGAGAAGCTGGGCGACCTTGTGTATATCACCCACAAGATGCCGCACACGGATCAGGTCGGCCTTCCGTCGGCGGTCGCGCGCAAGGCGCAGGAGAAGGTCGGGGCGAAGATCATAATTCCCATCGCGGTCGATGGGGTGAGGGCGACGCTATGAACGCCCGAGAAGCCCGGGAACTCTTCCCGACCATCACCCCCGACATTGCGGCCGCGAGGCTCAAGGCGGCGCGCGGCGTAACGAACACCGTCAGTGAGAAGATCCAGCGTGCGGCGCTCAGGACCATACGGCTGAATCTGCTGGTGGTGCTGGCGGCGCGGGCGCAGGCCGAGCACCTGTTTGACGCGGAGGCGCGGACGAAGGTGCTCACCGGCTACGAGCCGGCGGGGCCGTGCCGGGTGTTTGCGGTGGATCTAAACCCGCGAGAGTCTGAGTGCGCAGTCTGCGGCGTACCACTCGTCGGCTGTCGGACTGGGATACCATTTTTTGAGGGCGAGCCCGTGCCGCACGACTGGCATGGCGACTGGGTGGGTCGCGATGCTTGCCCGAAGTGCTTTGCAGATTACGAGGCCGCACAGGCGAACGACACTATATCATGAACCCTGAACACACTGTATCAATCTCCCCGGAATACCTGCGGGAGCTCATGGACGCGAAGCTCTCGTTGAGCGCCATCAGGCGGGAGCGCGAGCAGGAGCGTGAGTCCTGGGAGCGCGTTTACCAGCACCGCGAGAGCGGGTGTCACTTCATCATTCGCACCCTCGACGGGCAGCTGTGCTATGTCCCGCAAGGGACGAATGGGGCGCGGTCTGCTCGCCTCAATAAGGCGACGGGGCGGCGCGAGTTGCTGCTGATGTGCCGCGAGCCGGTGGCGCCGTTCACCTACACGGCTGCCGATTCCGCTGCCACCATCCGCAAGATCCGCACCTACGTTGAGACGGACGAGCAGATCATGGGCGTGCCGATCTTCGCCGAGGTGCACCCGGAGGATCGGTCATGAGCTTCCCGCTATATCACTGGTCGCCCGTTGAGCGTCGCCGCAAAATCATGCGGCAAGGACTGCGGGTTGGCATCACTTCGCGATGCGGGCAATGGAAGCCTCCGTATGTGTGTTTCTCGGACTCGCCGGCGCTGGCCTGGGCGCTGTCAGGCGGGATGAGTGACGTCCCTGGCGATTGGGACTTGTGGATGATGTGGTCCAACGTGCCGGCGAAGCTCACGCGCCGGAACGATCTCGAGAACGGTCGCGGCCGGCCGACGGAGTTTCGCGCCCACGAGTCGATTCCGAAGAGCAAACTCTGGCACGTGGGCGTGCGCTCTCATCACCCATGACCACCCGATCCGCCATGTCCTACACCACCATCCATAAGACCGCCCGCGAGCACACCGTCGACGCGGGGCTGGCGATCAAGTACCTGCGCAGGCTCGAGTGGGAGATGGGCAACGGACAGTGCCCGGAGTGCGAGGCCTGCAATCCGAATGACCGCCAGTGGCAGTCACAGTGCGATCACCTGGGGCACTTCAAGCGCTGCAAGCTCGCCAAGGCCCTCGAGGCGCTGGGCGAGCATGTCGAGTGGCGGCGCGTCAACCGCTCGCCGGCGCTGAAGAGGCGGATGGAATACTGGCGGAAGATGCTTGAGCCGTCGATGCGGGCGGCTGAAAAGGCGATTCTCACCTACCGGGGATTCACGTTTGCGCAGCTTGATCCGGTAGAGTCAGGTCCATCGGCGGCGGGGGCGCCGGCCAACCCAGCCCCGTCTCAGGCGCAAGGAACTGCTTCGCCCAGCACCCGGCCGGGTAAGGCGCCGGGACGCGGATCATCCAAACGAGGTAGCACCCGCACCCGGTAGGCTTGCCCGCCACCCAGGGCCCGGCGCAGCGCCGCAGTTCGCGGTCGAAGAGGGGGCAGCGCGCGCACGTCCGGGCCCGGGACCGCCAGACCGCGCGAGGCAGCGGCCGCAGCGTCATCGCGAGCGCGCCGCGTAGCATCTTCAGCCAGGTGCGCCATGTCACCTGATCGCCGTTGTAGTGCAGGATGGCCAGCCACTCACGGAGATGGCGCAGGTGGCGGTTCATTGGGTCGGATCGATCTCGAAGGGTTGGCCGGAGCCGTTGTCCAGCTCGGGCTGTTCGAATTCGGCGGGGCGCGCGGCGATCTCGATGAGGTCCATCTTTGTGTAGCCGCACAGGTATTGCACGCCATGGATGATGGCGAACGGCGGCGTCCCAGGCGGCAGGTAGGCGAAGTGGAAGCCCTCCACGGTGACGCCGCTATTGGGGTTGGCCGGGTCGGTGACCTCCACGGTTCCGACGCGGACGATGGGGGCTTGGGCGAGTGGTCTCATGGGATCGGTCTCATGGTGGTCTCATGGGAAAATTTGCCGTGAGACAAATTGTAAAAAGTGGCGATCATGGCGGAGAGAGTTCCCTTGGCGCCTGGCTGTGCTCCATGACCGTGAGGCACTTGTCGTAGTCGCAGTAGTAAACGCCGCTGCACCACGCCTCGTTGAATTCGATCAGGACCCAGCCGCGGTCTGCAGTGAGCGCGAAGTCCATCACGACGCCGGCGGGGAGCATGGAGAGGTCATGGATTCGCTCCACGATCTCCGGGATGGGAGTGGCGTGGATCGCCTCGTCCAGGTTGAACATGGCGTGCGATCCGGCCGGGATGGAGTCGTGAATCTCCCCCTTGAGGATGTAGTATGACGCGGTCAACACCTTGCCGTTGAGCACGAAGCAGCGCACTTCGTCGGTGAAGCGCACCGGTTCGCTGAGGTAGATCAGGTCGTCATCTGCCGCCTTGCCGCTGATCACCTGCCCGGGCTGGTACACGCGCGCCTCAAACCACTTATCGCGGATCGGCTTGGCGAAAATGCGCTCCGAAAACGGCTGGCCCACCGTGCCGAAGCGAACCATGTCCATCTTCCGCTTCGTGAACGCCGTGAGCGACGGCAGGTAGGCCGGATTAATTGGGTGCAGCGCAACCGGCAGGAGGTTCCCCATGGTGGCGGCGTGCAACGTGTTGCCGTAATACACCATCCGCCCCGCCGAGCGCGCGACCTCGGCGATATTGCGCGGGTGAACCCTGGCCGTGCGCCAGCCGCGGCGGATGGCCGCGCGCCAAATGTCGGAGGAGTCGGGAGAATGCCGCTCGTCCTGGATCAAGGTGGTGGTGTTCATGATGCGTCGCAGGCCATGATTCGTTCGAGGGACGCCATGCATTCCTGCTCGAGAGGGTCAGGACCCCGGCGCCGCGGTGGATCGTGCCGAGTGCTGTTGCAGCTCGCGTGCGCCAATGCGCAGTTCTCGATAACGTGTTCACCACCATCAGCCAGGCGGACAAGATGGTCGAGGGTCGCGCGCAGTTCGCGGTCACGAGACACGAACGGCCCGCCGCACCAGTGGCACACCGCGTTCTGCCCATCCCGCGCCCACAGCCGCACGCGCATCTGATACGCCTGCTCACGACTTGGGCGCTTCACGCGCTTCGGCCCCGCCCGGAAAGATCGCTTCGACGACCAGCTCACGCCCCGATGCAGCCCGGCGGGACGGCGGAAGGCAACCTCAAACCGTGGGCAACGAATGTGGTGTTTTTTTACAATTTGTCTCACGGGAATGCCATGAGACAAATTGTAAAAACACGATTGTAAAAAGTGGTCTCATGGGAAACGGTCTCACGGGAAAAAAAATGCGTTTCCCGTGAGACCGATTTAGACGCCGTCCTTTGCGATTTAAGGCCTGTCCGGGAGAAACAGCCGGTCTGCGCGCAGAAGAGGGGGGGCTTTTTAATCCAAAGCCCACGCAAGCTGGCGCGAAAGGGCCGTCCTGGGATCGGTCTCACCCGGTTTTCCACAGTCTCACGGTCTCATGGGAGGTGTATTATACAATACACCATCCCATGAGACCGTGAGACAACGTGTAAAAACCGAGGCAGTCTCATGGGAAGTGGTCTCACGGGAAAATTTTCCCATGAGACAAATTGTAAAAACCAGAAAAAGGTCGAATTCGGCCGATTCGGACCCTTCGCGCGGGCGGGAGGAAAAGTACAGAGGGAGGGGATAGTATAAATGGGAGGCCGGAAGATCGAAACCCCGGAACCCCCTGGGGGGTCATGCTGGTTTTGGCTGTTACCTTTGCCTAGGTTAGGTTACTGATAGTCAGCGAGTTGCTGGTAGTGTCAGGGTTAGGGGTTTAGGAGGTCGGGACCATATCCCGATCGGTCTGAAACTAACCCTGATAGAAGACGCGACAGTCCGCCGGATAGGCCAATCGTGCAAAATGCACGATTTCCCCGGGTGAAGGACTAGAGCCAATCTTCGCACCAGTGAGACACGTTTCACCTTCACGGGAGGGGCGGGCGTGAACTGAGTATCCGGGCAACCTAACAAGTCTGTCCCGACGCAAGGCAGTCAATCCGACTGCCGCCGCATGAAGCGGGCAACGCGATCGGGGAACGGGCGGAACGGCCTACCGGACCACGGGTTCCATTGTTTTCGCCGTCGGCGGGGGCATTGGCTGGTGAACCGGACAACGCAGAGCTGAAGCGCTTGCGCCAAGCCTGCCCGTCTGCCGCAAAGGCAGCCGTGGTTCCCGTGGTGGAGGTCGTAGTCGCCGCTGTAATGGCGGAATTGATGATGCCACTAGGCGGGGGATCTCGGGACGGTCAGGGGAGGGTGGTGCGCTGGAGTAGGCGATGACGCGGTGTCCGGTTAATGGTCTCGGTAGGGCTTGCCCGGATTGACCGGACGCAACGACCGCTCCTTGAGCGGCACGAGCAGATGGACCGGAGCAAGCCCCACCGTCTCATGCCATGAATAACACGATCGAACTCTCCCTCCGCGAGGAAGCCGTTGTCGCAGCGCAGGTCGCGAAGCATCGCCAAGCGATGTTCGTGATGTCGCTGCCGGTTGCCACGCCGGAGCAGGTTGCCGCGTGCGTCCTTACGGCGCGCGATGTGCAGGTGTCCAAGGAAGTCTTGGCGCTCGCGTCGGCGCGGAACAACACGTTCCGCCTGACGGACGAGCAGGCCGACCAAGTGGCCGCCGCTCGGGAGGAGCATCGTCGGATCATCAACGATCCGGCGGTGAAGAAGGAGGCCGTGGAGTACGTGTCGAAAGCCACGCTGACGAGCTACAAGCTCCGTCTGCGCAAGGCCGACGGCAAGCTCACGGTCAGTGTGACGGGGACGTTGTAGCCGACTGATGAGCCCGTGAAATCCGGGCGAAACCACCAGCGCTGCGCACACTCACTGTGCGCGGCCTGGTGTTCTCGGCATGAAAACTATGCTTACGATGAGCCTGCGGCTTGGGTCGCAGGTGGAGCGTCGTGCGGTGCGCAGGCACGGGCACGAGCGCTTTGAGTCCGTCGAGGGTGGCGCCACGTTCGCCAGCCTCTTTCCGGCCTTGATCGGCCGAGTGTTGGAGTTTGGGACGGGGCGCGCCGTCGAGCTGGCTCACGAGCCGGAGATGATTCGCGCGGTGGAATGGCTGTCAGTCAACGGCTACTTCCTGCGGGGAGGACTGCAGAAGTGAGCAGCCTCACGCAAATCTGGCAGCGCGCCAAGGAGCGCGAGCAGATCGAACGCTTGGGTTACCGGGTCGGCATCGTGCAAAATGCACGATTGCGGACGCTGCCCAAGGTTAAGCCCGTGGTGCGTCCGGCCGCTTCGGTGGCGGACATCCTCGGATTCCGGCCTTCCGGCCGGTGAAAGGAGTCGATTCCCATGGTCACACTCTCTCTCGGGCAGATCGCAGAATTGGAGGCGCTTCAGCCACGCCTGGAGCCTGGGCCGTCGGAGCTGGCGGTCCGGGCGCTGGTGAAGGCGCAGCGCCGGGCGGAACGCTGGGCCCGCTTCGAGGCCTCAGCTCGGGATGGGCTGGCCTTTTCCCGGGCTTGCGTGCGCCGGGTCCGCAAGTTCAAGGGCGATGGCGGCGCCCGCCTCGAGCACCAGATGAAGCGGATCGTGCAGCCTGATGGCCTGCGCTCGCATGCGCTGGGCGGGCGCAATCTGCACCGCTAACCCCATTTCCCATGCCTAAGAACAACGGTTACGACATCAGCGATTTCCAGCGCGCCGCGTTCCGCGGTTACCGCCGCTCGCGTCGCCAGGCCAAGACGTTCGGGCGCCTCAAGCGCTACGAGCGCCGGGCTGCGCGCCGCGGCGGTAACTGTGCCCTCTCCGACGAGTAAACGCATCACTCCCATGACCACCTGGAAAATCACCGCCCGCGACGGTCACTTGTACGTCAACGTACCAGACCACGAATGGGGCGAGGAAGACACGTTGCTCTTCACCCGCTCCGACGAGGGCGAGGCGATCATCCCGCGCCACTGGAACGACGACGCGCTCGGCTGCCTCTACGATCTGCGCCAGTGCTCGGATCACATCAAGGACGGCGACCAGTTCGAGTACCGGGGCCGCATCGTGGCCCGGGTGGAGGGTGTGCACGTCGTTGAGGTGAAAGGATAATTTATGGACACCCTCACCATCACAATCCGCCAGCCGGACTCGCATCCGCTGGCGCCATCGCCCTATCGGGAGACGACGATGACCATGCGCACCAACAAGCGCATGGCATCGCTCGCCACCCTCGATGCTGGTCCGCTGCTGCGCTGGCTCTTCCGCCAGTTCAACGCCGCCGACGGAGAAGAGCTCATCTCTCTGCTCGACATCGCCATGCCCTCGCTCTCCGTCGGCGACGAGGTCCACCTCTCCGACGGCGATTCCACCCGGCGGTTCATCTGCCGGCCGTTCGAGTGGGAGGAGGTGATGCCGTGAAATACACTATCCTCCTGCGCTACCCTGACGCTCGACCCAATCCATTCGACGACCCAGGCACATGCCGCCACTCCGAAGACTACTACGTGGCCTTCATGAAGGCCGGCAGCGCGTCGGATGCGCAGGGTGCGGCGCAGCTCGAAGCCTTTCGCAAGCTCTCACCCGCCGACCGCAAGGACCGCAAGGCAACGGATTTCACCGTCATCTGCACCATCTGGGGGCACGTGACCATCCGCCCGCCCAACTCAGCTTGGATCTCTCCCCCATGATCATCCTCTACATCCTCGGCGGCCTCGCGCTGCTGGTGGCTGGCGTCTTCGTGCTGGCGCTCTGTGCCTGCGCGAAAGACCCCGAGCACGACTGAATTCCGCGCTTGCCTCGCGTTTGTTACCTCTATTCGTAAGCAACGACACATTTTGGAAACCTAAAATAGAAACATCATACTGCCATGTCTCACTTCACTGTTCTCGTAATCGGCACCGACGACGTCGACGAAGCGCTCGCTCCGTTCCAGGAAAACAACATGGGCGACTGCCCTCGTGAATACCTCGAATTCCACGACGAGGAGGACGAATATCGCAAGGAGTACGACACCGGCGGCACCGAGATGGTGCGCCTCGAGGATGGAACGATCGTCTATCCCCACGATGACCGCTTCCGCGTGCCTGGCTCGATCGGCCACAGCGCCGACTCGCACCAGGTTCCCGCTCATCTGAAGCTGGAGCAGATCCCGCACAAGGAGCGCTTCGCCACCTTCGAAGAGTTCGTGAAGGAGTATCATGGCCGCGACAAGCGCGACCCGGAGAAGGGTCGCTTCGGCTATTGGGAAAACCACAATGCGAAGTGGGATTGGTACGAGATCGGCGGGCGGTGGAAGAACAAGCTCATCACCAAGCGCGGCCACAGCTGCGACTCGAACCGCATCGGCAACCTCGACTTCGAGGCCATGCGCCGTGCCGCCGAGGAGCGCGCGCTGCCGCTGTTCGACAAGATCATGAGCATCCTCGCCGGCCGCCCGATCCCGTCATGGAAAGAGATCCGCGAGAAGCACGGCGAAGGCAACATCGATGCGGCCCGCACGGAATACCACGCCCTGCAGTAGGTGAAGGATCTCAACGCCGACGAGCAGGTGCGCGACGTCGGCTTCTTCTCCGAGGATCTGCGCGAGGAGTTCTGCAACGGCGACCGCGAGGCCTATCGCATCAAGGTCCGCGAGCATGCCTTCAGCACGCACGCTGTTCTCCACGAGGGGAAGTGGCACGAGCGCGGCGAGATGGGTTGGTTCGGCTGCGTCCGCGACGAGAAGGACAAGACCACCTGGCAGGCCGAGTTCAACAAGCTCATCGAATCGCTCGCCTCGGACACGGTCATCACCGTCGTCGACTGTCACATCTAACCTCAACCAACACTACCATGGGAGACCGCTGCTATATGCAAGTGACGGTGGCGCGTGAGTACGCCCACCTATTCAAGGAGATCGGCTTCAATGACGACCTCGACGACCTTTCATCGCCCGTCGCCGAGCTCTACATGGAAGAGGCCAACTACGCCCTCGGAGTCGGCACTGGCGAAGGCGATGATGGCTTCGGCGACGAGCTGCCTCGCGGCATCCCTTACTACGGATCGCACGAATCGGGTGGCGAGTATGGCCCGGGTGCATTCGCCACGCTCGGCGACCGCATGATCCTGGTGGACAAGCTCCATGACGGACAGATCGCGGCGCCAATCACGATCGACGACAGCGGCATGCCCTTCGTTGAACGCGAGGACTTCGCCCACATCCAGTGCTTCTTGGTCGTGCGCAGGAAAGTGGAGGAGATCCACGACAAGCTCATCGCCTCAGCCAAACCCGCCCAGCCTCAACCTTAACCCGCACTCACCATGCTCATGTCACCCTCGCTCTCGTCGCCAAACACCCGCATTCGGCCGCGCCTGACGCATATCGGAACGCTGAATACACGCACGCCGAAGGGCCGCCGCCGCATCCGGCGCCTGCTCGAGCTCAAGCCCGGCGCCAGGATCACCGGCCCGGATGCGATCTTCGCCCGCGCCGAGGCGCACCAGCGTGAGACGCGCACGCTCATGATCACCAAGGCCGACGGCGCGTTCGCCCGCGGCGGAGCCTTTTACAGGGAGGCGCGCTCCGAAGGAGGCGTGACCGCATGACCGGCGGCATTCCTGCGCCTCGCGCAACCCTCAGTGTCAACAAATCTCAGGCGCGCAGCGTGGAAGACGCGGAGCGCAAGGCACTGGAGATTTATCGCCAAGTCGTCCGCCGCCCCGTGCACGTCGTGGAGCGTGGAGAGAAGGAGAACGCATATTACTTCGTCGTCGAGGTCGGCGATGCAGTCCGGAAGGGACAACCCTGACCACCATGCCCACAACAACACGCATCGGCACATCACACGACATCGCATTCCTGCGCGCCGAGATCGAGCGCGTGAAGCACAAGCTCACGCCACTGCGCCGCCAGCTGGAGTCTCTTACTCGACAGCTCGCCGAGGCCGAGTCGATCGAATACATCAAGGTCAACGGCATCACGAAGGCGAACACGTACCACCCGAAAGACCCGGGCATGCCGTACTTCAATACAGTCTGGGATCTGGCCGACTGGTTGAAGCTGCGGGGCAGCGACCTCAAGCCGTGGGCCTCATGGAATGATCGGATCTACAGCTCGCGACAACTGATCGTCGGGCTCATGCCCGATTCGGTTGCCCGCTACGACGATCTCCCCAACTCGTAACCCATGCCCGCAGGCAACCGACCGAGCATCGTCCTAGTCACGACGCCCTGGCGTGAGGCCGAGCTCATCTTCGGCCCGGACACGTGGTCCCGGTGCGAGATCTTCGCCCGGGGCTACGTGCGCCAGCAACGGTACGCCACTCGCCGACCTCACATCCTCAACGACACGCCGCGGGCCCGCCGCTGCTGGCTCCGTCGGATGGGGATGAAGGAGATCGTTACGTCAGCCAACCATCAGCCCGCAGAACCATGAGTTTCCCCGACATCTACCTCGATGCCATCAACGCCACCGCCAGGCGGCTATTCGGCATCAAGAAGCCGGACCACGAGCCAGTAAAAGCACTGGTCGATGACTTGAGCGCCAAGCTCCAGGAGATCGACACCGCACTGGCCTCAATCAAGCGGCAGATCGTGGACCGTGGCGACGCAGATCATGACTGGCTTAGGTCGGCAAAGCATGCGCAGGCCAAGTACCGGATTCAAAAGTCATCGATCCTGACGCTGCTAAAGACGGCGCGCACAACGCTGCACTTCATCGAAGCGGAGCGTGCGCGAACCGTTCGGCTCGAGCAGAGCACAATCAACACGAGACTCACCGCTGAGGCACAGGAGGAGAGGGCAAGGCAGGCGGCACTCGAGCGGTTGAAGCGTATTCAGGAAGCAAACACAGCTGAGACGGTGTGGGGGAGGGAGTTCAAGAAAGCCTGCAAGCGCCGACTCGGAAAGGATACTTACCTGGAGCTCGTCCACGAGACCAACGCGATCGTCGGCCAGTCATCAACCCACACTCAGCCATGAAGCCAACCTTTATGCATAAACTAAACCGCGTATCACTGCGCTCCCTGATGTCCCGCTCTTCGGCAGACCTCATCGCCGACCGCCTCGAAGAGCTCGAGAAGGAGCGCGACGACGCCGTCACTGCGCTGCGCGTGGTCATGGGCGACATCGATTTCACCAGGCACGCATGCCGGATGACCGACATGGTCGGCGCGTGCCTGAGCAAGGAGGCGTTGGCGAAAGCACACGCCATTCTTTACCCGGAGAAAACTCAACCCCCGAAGGGCAGTGCCTCTTAAACCCGTCATCACCCATGAAACTGATCGAAAAAATCGGTGACCTCGTCACCCGCATCTGGCGCTTCATTGCCCTGCGGTTCCGAAGCCCGCCGCCAGTCCCCGCCGGCGCCATCTGCTGCCAATGCGGGTTTCGCCCAGCGCAACATTCAACACGGCTCTCAGGTTTTACCTGCTCCAAGTGCAAGCACCTCCTCAGCTGAGGCCGCTCAAAGAATCCGAAAGCACTCCCAACATGAAGCCGACTCCAGGAATAAAACGCCGGCGCGCGCAGCTCGCCGCGATCTTCACGCTCGCCGCCGATTATATCTTAACGCGGGAGTGTTACTATGCCTGCGTGGCCCTCGAGTGCGCATGCGTCGACGAAGGCATGCTCGAGGCGTGCGAGCACGCATTCGCCAGCTACTTCAAGCCGCCGAAGGCCAAAGGGCATGCTGCATGGTGGCCAGACCTCCTTCGCTTCCACTATGTCATCTGGCCCAGGCCACGCCGCTACATCAGAACACAGAACGCCCGCGCCTTCGGCCTGCTACTCATGGCCGAGCTCGCTCGCAGCGGAGACCTCGACTGATGAAATGGTACTACAAGATCGGCCCGATGCATACGAGCGTGCGGGTCTTCATCAGCGGGGCGCTGGCCGGCACGCTCACGTTTCGCAACGGCGAGTTCACCTCCCTGCCTGGCTGCCGTGATGCCCTCACGAAAAGCGATGTCATCTGCGACCTCGTTTGGCCGGCCACCGGAGAGCGCATGCAGATTACGATGTTCAACGAATCCCACCCATGAACTCCGGCTTACGCCCCATCCCCCGGGACATGCCCATCGATCGCGCCGCTGACCTCATGGTCCGGCGCGGCGAGGCGCGCACCTGGCAGCAGGCGAAGGCGCGCCTGCTGCGGCAACGCAGTGTCAGCCTGCCGCGATACGGCTGCTCGACGCTGCCGCTCAATGACCCAGCCATCGCCGCCGTCGAGTCGCCAAAGCTGCGGCTACCCTACCGAGACGATTGATTGCAAGGCTTTCTTTTACCGGATTCCCGGAAGTCATGGAGCTTCTCACCCCTACTGAAGACTGGTCACCGTCTTCTTTTCAGCCTCTCCAACCAACACCTTCCGCCCCAGCAGGCATCATGCTCATTGCCATCCTTCACCGTCCAGCCCACCCCGAATCCAAGCCGCGCCTCGTCGCCTTCTTCCGACAAGACGATCGCCACCTCAAGTTGCACACGAGCATCGTCACCACGATCGTCGCGATCATGGCGTACATCGCCCGGCGCGACCTCAGTGAATTCACCGTCGAGGAATTCACCTCGATGGCAGACATCCACCGACTCCTTCATGAAGCAGAAGCCACTGAATGCAGATCAGATCGCAGCGATGCGGTCCCTCCGCCCACACTGTAGCTGCCGCTACATCCCCGCCGTCCAGCCGGCAGTCACCAGTCCACCCAGGCCGCGCCGCAAGCGCGGCCTTTCTCATGCCCGCTGATTTCCACTCGACATTTTAGATTCTAAAATGTTACCCACATATTGAAGCAACAACTCACCTCATCTCATGCCAACCCTATCTGAAGAAACCATCCGCCGCCTGCGCGCCACCGTCGAGGCGATGAAGGCGAATCCCACCCACGTGAACATGCAGTCCGAGCGCGTGCCCACCCCGGAAGAAGGGAGACGCGGCACGCCGGGCTGTCTCTTTGGCTGGGCGTGCCATCTGTTCGAGCCTAATGTCGACAGTCGGAGCGCATACCACGGCATCTATAAACGCGGAGCCCTGGCACTCGCCATGCCGGAGCCCAATTCCAGCATCTCATTGATGACTGATGCCTACGCCATCGGCATTCGCAAGGCATCCGAGCCCGATCGCCTGGCCGCCGCGCTGTTCTTCCCAAATAACTGGCCGCCCAAATTCGAATCGGAATACGAGGCGCTTCATTCAGAGGACTGGAAGAGGCGAGCCAACGACGAGCCCCTCACCGACATCCGCATCCGCGAGGCCGAGCTCGTCGCCGCCCGGGTGGAGCACTTCATCAAGACCGACGGCAAAGAGTAGCGCATAACAATCGCAACAAGCCCAACAATCCATGAGCACCATATCCGCCACCACCATCCGCCGCCTTCGCCGAGTGCGCGCCGCCATCCTCGCCAATCCCAGGCTGTATAATCAGAATAGTATCCAATGCGCCGACGAAAGCTGCGGCACAGCGGCATGCATCCTCGGCTGGGCGAACACGCTGTTCCCCAAAACTTCCAAGCGCCAGCGCGACGCAGCGAAGAAGTCGTGGAACGCTGAGGATGAGCATTACTTCAGCGTCCTCTCCCCTGATGCACGCCGCACCCTCACTTGCGGAACCGCCGCCCTATACCTGACCGCCGTGCAGGCCAAGAGATTGTGGACCCCCGATCAATGGCCCAATCCATTCCGCGATGAGGAGAGCCGCGCCTACTACGAGCTCGGCTCGAGTGAATTCCGGCGAGCCGCTGCCTGGATCGCCGCCCGCCGCATCACCCACTTCATCCGCACCGACGGTAAGGAGTAACCTACGCCGCGAGGCAACCCGCTCACATGAACCGAACAACTCAGCACTTCCGTATCGACCAGCCCATTACGCCATGGGGCCCGGCTCACACCGCCACCGACTACGGACAGGGCGTCACGTTCTACACCACCGCCCAGCACGGCGGCTTCCACCTCAGCGAAGAGGCACTGGCCCGCATGGCGAAGCCGCTCGATTCGCTCGGCACGTTCGCCGGGCCGGGCTGGTACGAGGAGGATGCCGACTGGTCGCTGGTCGCAGTGTCCTTCCCGGATCTGTTCGATGACTACGAACTGTTCTGCGCCGCCCGCATCCTGCTCGCCCGCCGGCCGCGCTACCTCGAGGGCGCCGAGGCCTGGCTGTCCACGCCCGAGGCCAAGCCGATCATCGCCCGCATCGACGCCTTCTATGCGGCGAACAAGGATCTGTTCGAGATCAGTGGCATGCACACGGCAGGCGAGATCTGGGCCTGTCGTGCGTACACCCTGTCGAAGGACCGCATCCTCATCTTCGAGATGAAAGCATACCCGCCCTGGGCGAAGCCCTTCACCCGGGCTGACGTCGAAGCGCTGGGCGCCGTCATCACGGCGGACAAACGGAAGGAGGATGTTGCCGCATGACCCGCGCCGAAGCCATCAAACAGGCAACTGAGATTGCCAACAAAGAGCGCATCACCATGGCCGTCGTGCTCGAAGGCCCGCACCGTGACGAGCATGCGCCGGCCGACTCGCATGGATTCTGTCCTGCGGATGCCGTGCCGGTGCTGTATAGGTACGGTAGCATCAAGGACGTCATCAAGCCGCAGCCCCGCGATGAGGGCGCCGTCCGCTGGAAGGTGATACCGTGCCCCGAACACGGAGGGAAGCACACGTTCCACGATCACCGTTACATCGTCACTGCCGACGCCGAGGTCGAGGTCGATCGGGACGGGACGTGGCGGCTGACGAAGGGCGAGATCATCTGCGTCATGCGCGACGGCCCTCCCGAGAATGCGCACCTCGCGGCCGCTGCGCCGAGGCTGCTGGCCGCGCTGGAGGATGCCGCTCCAATGCTGTTCCACTTGGCGAACGGACAGCGGACGACCGAACTGGACGTAAAAATGGCAGCGATTGCCTTTGAACAAGCCCGCGCCGCCATCGCCAAAGCGAAAGGCGGTGCGCCATGATCAACTGGCCCATCGCCAGCGTCCGCCCACTGGAAGCTGACGCAGCCGTCGTCACTGAAGTCGCCATGGCTGTCGACATCGCAAGGGCGAACGGCCTCAGCCCTCAGCGCGCACTGCTCGGCCCGGTCAAGTGGGCGCAGCTTGCCGAGAAGATGAATGCAGACATGGAGCAAGCGCTCATGCTGCTCGGCGCACCGCTGGTGATGATCGCCGCCGCGCAGGCGCAGAAGTCCTTCGGCTGCGAGATCTGCGGAGTGTGGTGCGAAGAAGGTAAATTGCCTGGGATCGTCGTACTATAACCATGGGCCGCGCCCGTTACTCCTCACCCCGATGGATGCGTTGCCCCAAGCGCCATCGAATCAAACCAAAAGTCATGAATGGAACTGAACTCCTCTGCGAACTCTTCGCCAACGTGCCCGACCCAACCGAGAAGATCGGCAAGGCGGGCGGCCGCATCGGCAGCGCCATCATTCAAGCCACGGGCGCCATCGCTCTGCCCTTCGACTGGCTCAAGGCCTACGGCATCCCGATCGTGCAAGCACAGGACTGCGAGATCCCGGTCGGCGTGGCCGGCCTGTTCTATCCCGTCCCGCCGCGCGTCGTCATTCCGCTGGACGTGAATGCCAATAGCCCTGGCGTCATGCGCACCATCTGGCATGAGGTCGGGCACGCCGCCGACTTCGTGATGTCCGTCGAAGGTAAGATCACGCCGACGCCCCACGGCCAGTTCTCCAGCCGGCATGCCGGCCTGCTGCGTGAACATCAGGAGGTCATCATCACCTGGAACCCGCATCCCGATCGAGACTACAAGACGAAGCTCGTTGAGCTGTGGGCAGAGACGGTGACGCAGGCCATCACGCAACCCGTGCTCATGCCCACGGCGCTGCTCGTCGGCGTGCTGCCTGACCTGGAATTCCTGCGCCTGCCGACGGACAAGGCGAAGGCGGTCATCGCTGCGCTCAAGGAAACCATGAGCACCCCGGCGCCAGTCGATAAGGAGGCGGAAGCGCTCAAGGCACTCAAGATTCTGGGCGAATTTATTGGAACCGCCCAACTCAAGACGGTGCGCGAAGCCATGCGTGGCGAGGAGCGCGAGTTCTTCTTCGACAAGATGATTGAGCTCGCCGCCGTGGTCACGGCCATGCCTACGTCGGGCGAGACGGACAAGCAGGGCGATGCCGCAGTTGCCCGCCTCCACTACTTCGCCGGAGGCTCGGCCAACTGGTACATCACGGAGAAGGACGTGCTGGCGCAGCAGCACCAAGCATTCGGACTCGCCGATCTCTTCGCTGACGGCGGCGAGTTGGGTTACATCAGCATCACCGAGATCATCGCGAACAACGGCGAGTTGGATTTCCACTGGACGCCGAAGACTCTCGGCGAGATTCGCAGCGGCCGTGATAAGGATGCGCCGGATGCATTCGCCGGGCCGGTGATCGTCGCCGCGCCAGGCCCGAAGTCCTTCAAGTCCGAGATGGAAGTCGGCCGCGAGTGGGCAGCCAACGCCATGCGCTACGCTACCGAGAAGGAAGCTGAGGCGGCAGGCCTCGAGCTCATGTCCCGCTGGATGTCGGCGAGCAATCATCGCGTCGTGCCGAGTGACGATGCGGTGAACGCCCGCTTCAACTTCGAAACGGGCCGGCCAGAACTCATCGAGGTGAGCGCATGAACTGCCCGTACTGTAGCCGCCGCATCCACGGATTCACCGGACTCCAGGAGGCGCAGAAGTTTCAGCGTCACCTGCGATCCTGCCGCAAGAACCCGGCGCGCCTGCCGATCACCGACGGCAAGCGCACCATCCTATCGCCTGTCTCGCCAACCATCAGCGACGCGCTGCGGATTCGTGCCGATAGCGGGCAGTAATTTTCTCATGGTAAAACTCAACAAACCCATCCGTCAGCTGCGCTCCGCTGACGAAGTCATGGAAGAAATGGGAGAGCGCGCACCGTCCCTCGTGGAGCACTGCTTCATGGATCGGGACTGGATCTGGTACTGTGGGCCAGCCTTGTCGGGCAACGACAACGCCCCGCTGCGCCAGCACCTCAAAGACCTCGGCTTCCGCTTCTGCCCAGGCGGACACGCCATGCAAGACGGCACCACCATGGGCAGCTGGGGAAACAGCTGCCTGAAACCCATGCACTCGAAGCGCAAGAACAACAACACCGCCCTTCATCGCCTCGCCAACAACGAAGATCCCGTCGATCAGCTCCGCTCTCTCGGGCTCTGACGTCTTTCCTTTTGTCCAAATCTGTAACACATATCCATAAGTACCATGTCAACCACCGCCACCGCCACGCCTGCCACGCAGGCCGAACTGAATGCCCGCAACTCTGCGCTGTTCCGCATGCTGCAGCCTCACCGCCAGTCTGATGTCATGCAGCGCATCACGCTGTTCGTCGTGGAGAAGACCGGCAAGAAGCTGGCCGACTACATGCACGATCACACCGTCTCCTTCGAGGATCGGATCGCGCTGATCGATGAGCTCACTGAGATCACGAAGGCGCTCGACTGGTCGAAGCTGCCGGCCATCCCGAACGGCCAGGCTGCGGCGACACCGCCCGCTGCAACCCCGGCACCCACGCCGGCGCCGGCCGCTCCGAAGCCGGCCGCACCCCGGGCACTCGAGCCCGCTGCGCCCAAGCCTGCGGCGCCCAAGCCAGCCGCCGAGGTCGCTGCCCCCGTCTCGGTCGGCGTGCCGCAGCCTACCAATGAGGCCACGGACGACGTGCTCGGCGCGCTCGAGGAGGAGGATGCCGAGGAGGCGAATGACCCCATCGCCGCCATCACCGCCCAGCTGCGCAAGCTGGCGACCCAGCCCAAGGCGAAGGGTATCACCGAGGCGGACGTGCGCCGCATCGTGCGCCAGGAACTTGCCACCGTGCTCACGTCGATCGCCGACGTGCTGAAGAAGTAGCCCGCCATGGACATCATCTCCAGGATCAGGCGATTCCAGGGTGCCGTCTTCATCGCCTTCATCGCAGTCGCTATAAGCGTTGGGTGGACCGTGGTCCCGCTGCTTTACGATCTCGCAAATCCGGTGGACGACACGGACGCCGGCCCCGACCAGCGCTCGGGGCTGCGCCTCCACACCGACCACGCTACCGGCGTGCAATACCTCAGCTCCGCTCGCGGCGGCGTCACGCCGCGACTGAAGCCAGACGGCACGCTCTTCGTCATCAATCCCAAGGACCAACGCCCATGAGTAAACGCAAATGCAAGGTCATGCTCGTCACGCCCGACGTGGCGCAGCGATGGCTCAACGAATCCAACACCCACAACCGACCGCTCAGGAACAACCTTGTCGATCGGTATGCGGCGGCGATGAAGCGCGGGGAGTGGAAGCTCACCGCCGAACCCATCGCCTTCTGTGGTCCCTATAGCGACGAGTGCAATGAGCAGCAGGGCGTCACCCTGATCAACGGACAGCACCGACTGTGGGCCGTCGTCGAGAGCGGCATCACCTGCGAGTTCACTGTATGGTGGGGGTGCGAGCCGGATGAGTTCTCGGTCATCGATCAGAACGCGCCGCGTACCCTCGGCGATGTCCTGTCCACGACGCGCAGGGATCTACCCAACTCGACGCTCATCGCATCCGTCTGTTCAACGACGGCGCGCTTCGGCCTCGGGCTGACGTCCCACTCCAACGGTGCATGCGGCTCGCTCAAGCTCCGGCCGGCACAAGTCGAATCCATGCTGCTCTGCATGGAGCCCGAGCTCATCGCGGTCGCAGACTACAAGTCGCAGCTGCGGAAGATGGCGCCACGCCCGGCCATCAGCGCACTGCTGCTCGCCCGGATTGCGAACCAGTCCATGACCGACCTCATCGCCAGGCAGTTGAAGGATGCGATCGGATTCACGGAGCGCGATCCGATCCGCGCGCTTCACGTTTACATCACCGACCAGGTGACCGGCTCGTCACGCGACACGCCGGACGTGATGCACTACAAGGTGTGTCACGCCATCGCCGCTCGGATGAAGGGCGAGCAACTGCGCGTGCTGCGGGTGACGGGCGACGGACTTGGCTGGCTGCGTGATGCGGCCCGACCCAAGATTCATAAGCTCGTCGAGTCGCTGCATGGCGGGAAGGTCCCGCATAACTTCTACACCCCCAAGCTGCTGATGGCGGCGTGACAATCCACCACCCATGAAGAAATCCAAGCGCAAGAAATCCACCAACCTCATCGGCGTGTGCCGCACGTTCTTCTTCAACCCGGCCGACCGGAAGAAGAAGCTGCTCGAGGATCGCCGCCCGTGCTACGTCGCCTACGTCGGGCACGGCCGCACGTTCAAGTCCAAGCGCTTTCCGATCGACACCCTCGGCCGGGCTGAGGCGATGGAGATGGCGGCGCAATGGCGCTGGGACCACGGCGCATCGGTTTACATCAGAGCTTGCGACGCAACCCGGCAGCGGAAAGCTAAGCTCCGGGCCAAGAAGTAGCGCATTCGTTTTGACCCACGGTGCTTCCGGCTTCGGCCGCACCTTTGCCTTGCATGTAACCCACACTCACAGGTAACACTTTCTGCGCAGCGCGCAGACATGAGAACCGGCAGCCCCCACGAAGAGTGAGCGTGGGGGCTGCCACCTCTTTCACTCCATGAACATCAAAGACGCACGCTCCGGGATCGAAAACGAAAACATCCAGGAGGTCCTAGACGCAGCCGTCTCCGCGAAGCACGCGGTCCAAGGCGGCCAGCAGCAGTATCAGACGCCGCCCTGGCTCGCCCGGGGTCTCGTATCCCAGCTCCCCTTCAGCAGCCTCAACACCGCCTTCGATCCGCAGTGCGCCGGCGGCAACCTGATCCGCGCCATCTCGGCGCAGCATTACTACGGCACGGAGATCGACCGTCGCTTCGAAGATGAGGAGGAGGCGGCGCGCACGTCGCTCACCGGCCGCAACACCTGGGACAAGCCAGTCGAGCGCATCATCGGGTCATGCGTCCACACCTTCGAGGTGATGGATGAGATCTTCCCGAACCTCCGCTTCCCATGCATCATGTCGAACCCGCCGTTCGGCATCCGCTGGAAGCTGGCCGACGGCGAGACGATCGACTCGACCGAGTGGACGTGGAAGATGATCAAGAAGCGGCTCTCCACCAATGGCTGCGGCTTCCTCATCTCCAACGCCAAGACGATTGAGAAGCTGGGCATCCACGATGACCCGTGGGTGTACCTGTACCAGCGATTCCCCGCCGGTGGCATCTGGGAAAACTGCGATGTCGAGCTTGGCGTCGTGCACTTCGGCAACATCGCCGGCCGGCAGCGCCATCAGAAGGTGTGGGACCACGTGCCGGATGAGCATCAGCTCTTCGACTACGGGCGCATCATCAAGAACGATCTGCACCAGCCGCCCGGCCAGCCGTATTGGTATTCCCCTTACGGTGACCACCAGCTGCACCTCGATTGGAGCAACCTCACGAAGATCATCAAGGAAGAGAACCTGGACCGGCCGAAGTTTAATATCTACCTCGGCAAGGACAGCGCGCTCCGCACCTACCTGAGCACCCGCGCCCAGGTGAAGATCAAGGACGAAGAGATCGTCAAGCTGCACCGGATCAACGGGTGCCACCCGCTCACCCTCACCACGGAACGGGAGACGCGGAAGCTCCTGTATCAGTTCATCAATGACGGCATCTACACGATCCAGCCCGAGGCGCGGAAGGCGATTGCCGACGCGCTGCAGGAGGTGGCATCGATGGCGTGCCCGATCATGCCGGTCACGGACTTCGAGCTCGTTGCCTACGCCGACGAGGAAGAGACGCTGAAGTGCAAGGCGGTGCACGAGGCTGGCATCATCAAGCTCACGGTCGGTAAGCGGTACGAGATCCGCACCGGGACCTACACCTTTACGGAGAAGTTCACCCGCAAGAAAATCTACTACGACGAGGAGGAGGAGACCACCGAGATCGAGGACCACGAGTGCCGGTTGTCCGGCGAGGATCGCTACATCGAAGTGACCGACGATCACAACCGCGTGCACCGGTTCATGGACCGGCCCGGCGAAGGCCTTGCCTGGCAGCACCCCGAGGACCATCTGTGGAAGCTGTTCGACAAGCCGTTCGTGCCGACCATCGCCGACGTCGATGTTGAGCAGTTCGATCGCAACAAGAATGCGATGCAGTTCAATGAGATGATGGCCGGGTTCACCTACTTCCCGGGTCAGCTCGACTTCTATGCTCGCATGGCGTGCAAGGACTATGGCCTGGTCGCCGCCGAAACCGGGACCGGCAAGTCGCTCGGCGCCCTGACGCTCATCGCCCTCAAGTCCCCGAAGCGCACGCTGCTCGTCGCACCGCAGGGCACGATGCGATCCACTGAGGACGAGGAGGAGATCGATTACCAGGCGTCGCAGTGGGTGGCCGAGATCCAACGCTTCGCCCCCGGCGAGCCGGTCTTCCAGCTCTTCAACGCGGAGGACTGGTACGCCATCCTCCACGCCAACGGCGGCGAGCTCCCGCCCGGCATCTACATCACGTACCCGCAGGCCTACTTCAGCAACGGTGGATTCGAGCACCTTCCCGAAAGCTGGGACAAACTCGCGGAGAAGAAATTCTGCGAGCGCTTCGGGATCGAGTTCGACGAGAAGCGCCCGGTCGAGGATCACTTCTCCCGCAACGTTGGCGCCAGCAATAAGCATGGCATCCGCTGCATCGGCCTGCCCTCGCTCGCCACGATCGTCGCCTCCACCCACGGCGACGCCTGGGAAATGGTCATCTGTGATGAGGCGCACCTCTATTGTAACGCAGAAGCGCAGGTAACAAAGAACCTGTTCCGCCTTCAGCCGAAGTTCCGCTTCGCCCTCACGGCGACGCCGATCCCGAATGTCATCTCGAATATCTTCTCGCTCATGGGATGGCTGTGCGTGAAGGACTGGCACAAGGGCAAGATGCGCAATGCGGCCTGGCCCTACGCCGTCGACGAGATCGGCCGGTTCAACTCGACCTTCCTCTCCACCGAGGAGGATCTGACGGCGCAGTGGAAGGCACGGGCCCGGGGCAAGCGCGGCTGGCGCAACGTCGGGACCAAGCACTCGCCCGTCATCAGCTCGCCGGCCCGACTGCTGAAGCTGCTGAAACCCACGCTCGCCTACATCAGCAAGAAGGATTGCAACCCAAACCTGCAGCCGTGCGAGGTCATCGACGTCCGCGTCGCCATGGGCAAGGAGCAGTCGAAGCTGTACCAGTTCTGGCTGGAGCGGCGCAACTACCTCACGGAATTCAAGAGCGCGCTGACCATCGCTCGGGTCCAGTCCTCGCGGCTTCGTGGGTGCTGCGCTTCGCCGGCATCCCTCGACTACACGAGGGGGATGTGCAAGTCCAACTTCAACCACAAGACCATCACCATCCTGCAGCTGGTGCGCGATTGCCTGAAGCGCGGCGAGCAGGTTGTCGTGGTCTCGGCGCGCGTCGGCCAGTCGTCGGAGTTGGCGTCCCGCCTGGCGAACGCGAAGATACCGATTGCCCGCATCGATTCCACTGTGAAGCCGGAGCTGCATGCGGCCGAGGCGAACCGGTTCAAGAAGGGCGACGCCCGCGTCATGCTCATGGGCATCAAGTGCGCCCAAGGTCACAGCTTCGACCAATGCCCCAACCTCATCGTTGGTTCGCTGGAGTGGAGCTACGGTACGCTCAACCAGGCGCAGGGCCGGGTCTGGCGTCTAACGTCCCCGAAGCCGGTAAAGATCTGGTGCGTACTGCATCAGAACTCCATCGAGGAACTGCTGTTCGATCGCGTCGCGCTGAAGCAGGATGCCGCGACGCTCTGCCTGCACGGAAAGCGGGTGCCTCGGGACTTCAAGACCCTCGACGCGAGCGAGGTCCTTGCCGAGCACATCGTCAACTTCAAGGCTGACGACGGCGACATCCTCTCCGAGTCGGAGTGCGAGTCGCAGTGGGTGGAGTTGCGCAAGCAGCTCATCATTGCCAACCGGCCGGCGCTGGCCGAGGTGGTCGACATTGCTGCGGCGTAATACTATGACAACCATGAAACCATTATACATATTCGATCTCGACGGGACGCTCGCGCTCATCGGGCACCGCCGCCATTTCGTAGAAGGCACTCAAAAGGACTGGCCGGCTTTCTTCTCCGCGTGCCCCGACGACAAGCCAAACCCGGCGATCATTGCAATCATGGGCGCGCTCAGTAAGGACGCCGACATTTGGATCTGGTCGGGGCGAAGCGACGAGGTGCGCGCCAAAACAGTGTGGTGGATCGAGCAGAACACGCACTTCCGATTCGCGATGATCGACCCGATCCTCAAGATGCGGAAGGCTGGTGACCACCAGAACGACGAGACGCTCAAGGCTACGTGGCTCGATGAGATGAGTGATCACGACCGCTCTCGCCTCGTCGCGATCTTCGACGACCGCGATCGAGTGGTAAAAATGTGGCGCGACAGAGGCGTGACATGCCTTCAGGTTGCGCCGGGCAACATCAAGACCTGACACGGATATGAGCGCGACCACCCTCGACATTCAATCGCCG
>CAYWRG010000022.1:0-40436 GCA_964460715.1 uncultured Opitutus sp.
GCCAACCCGCGCATCAAGCCCCCGTATTTCCCCGCGGTCCTCGGCCTCTACCAGTGCCCGACGATCGTGAACAATGTGGAGACGCTCTGCCATGTGAAGTACATCGCGGAGCACGGCGGCGAGGCCTACTCCAAGATCGGCACGCCCGGCAATACCGGCACCCGCATCTTCTGCGTCTCCGGCCACGTCCAGCGCCCCGGCTACTACGAGTTCCCGGCCGGCACCATCACGATGGGCCAGCTGCTGAACGAGGTCTGCGGCGGTCCGCTGCCCGGCCGCACCTTCAAGGCCGTCATCCCCGGCGGTTCCTCGGCCAAGATCCTCCGCTTCGGCGAGCGCTTCAAGGGCAAGCGCAAGGTCGGCGCGGAGATGGTCGACTACGACTGGGGCGTCGAGGATGTCCCGATGGATTTCGATTCGCTCGCCATGATCGGCACCATGGGCGGCTCCGGCGGCGTCATCGTTATGGATGACACCGTCAACATGGTTGAGGCGCTCGCGAACATCAACGCGTTCTACTCCCACGAGAGCTGCGGCCAGTGCACGCCCTGCCGCGAAGGCTCGCTGTGGATGAAGAAGATCACGACCCGCATGGTGCACGGCGACGCCCGTCCGCAGGACGCCGCGCTGCTCAAGGGCGTGGCTGACCAGATCCCTGGCCGCACGATCTGCGCCTTCGGCGAGGCCTGCTCTTGGCCGACCCAGAGCTTCATCGCGAAATTCGGCGACGAATTCAAAAACTACCACGAGGCCAAGAAGTCCCCGAAGCCCGCCGAGTCCGCCGTCCTGATCTGATTTTGTCACCACGAAATACACGGAACACACGAAACCCAATCCGCCTGATTTGATTCAACCACGCCTCCGCTCCTTTCGTGTATTCCGTGTGTTTCGTGGTTAAAATTCCCTCTCTGCAATGATCCAGCCTGCCAAACCCGACCTCGTCACCGTCAACATCGACGGCAAGGAGATCGCCGTGCCCAAGGGCACGAATGTGATCGAAGCCGCGCGCCTGGTCGGCGTCGACGTGCCGCACTACTGCTACCACCCGAAGCTCACGGTGGTCGGCAACTGCCGCATGTGCCTGATCGAAATGGGCATGCCGGCTGTCGATCCCGCGACCAAACAGCCGGTCATGGATCCGGCCACGGGCAAGCAGAAGATCAACTGGATCCCACGCCCGCAGATCGGCTGCGGCACCAACGCCAGCCCCGGTCTCCACATCCGCACCAACTCGCCGATGGTCAAGGACTGCCGCGAGGGCGTGATGGAGTTCCTCCTCATCAATCACCCGCTGGACTGCCCGATCTGCGACCAGGCCGGCGAGTGCAAGCTGCAGGAGCAGGCCACCGGCTACGGCCGCGGCTACTCGCGCTTCATTGAGCAGAAGAACGTGAAGCCCAAGCGCACCCAGCTCGGGCCGCGCGTCACGCTCGACGACGAGCGCTGCATCCTCTGCTCCCGCTGCATCCGCTTCTCGAAGGAGATCGCGAAGGATGACGTCCTCGGTTTCATCGATCGCGGCAGCTACTCCACGCTGACCTGCTATCCCGGCAAGCAGCTCGAGAACAATTACTCCCTCAACACGGTCGATATCTGCCCGGTTGGCGCGCTCACCTCGACCGACTTCCGGTTCAAGATGCGTGTCTGGTTCCTCAAGCAGACCAACAGCATCGACACCGAGACCTCCGTCGGCGCCAACACCGTCGTCTGGTCCCGCGAGGGCGCGATCTACCGCATCACCCCGCGTCGCAATGACGAGGTGAATGACACTTGGATGCCGGACAGCGGCCGCATTCTCTACAAGCAGGTGGCCTCGCCCGATCGTCTCAAGACGACCGAGGCGCTCGACGTCCTCGTTGCGCGTGCCGCCGATCTTCTCAAGGCCGGCTCCGTGGCCGTCGTTGGTTCCGGCCGCAGCTCGGTCGAGGAACAGTTCCTCACCAAGAAGCTCGCCGCCGCGGCCAAGGCCAGCGTCGCGCTTGTCAGCCGGACGGGGCAGGGGGACAAGCTCCTCGTTTCCGCCGACCGCAATCCGAATGTCCGCGGCGCGCTCGTCACCGGCCTGATCACCGCGCTGCCTGAGGCGAAGCTCACCGCCCTCGCTGCCGCGATTGACGCCGGCCAGGTCAAGACGGTCATTTCCGTGGGTGAGGACCTTACCGCCGCCGGCCTCACCGCCGCGCAGCTCGCCAAGGTCGCCGTGATTTATATCGGCACCCACGCCAACGCGACCAGCGCCGCCGCCAAGGTCGTGCTGCCGACGCTGACCGTCTTCGAGAAGTCCGGTTCGTTCGTGAACCAGCAGTTCCGCATCCAGAAATTCTCCAAGGCCGTTCCCGGTCTTGTCGGCGCGACTGACGACTTGGTGGTCCTTTCCCGCCTCGTGGCTGCCGCCGGCGGCTCCGCGCAGCCCGCGGACCTCGCCGGTCTCTGGGCGGTGATTGCCGCCGAGGTTCCTGCGCTGGCCCACGCTGCGCATGCCAAGCTTCCCGAGACCGGCCTGCTGCTCGACTCCACGCCTTGGGCGGCCCTTCCGTTTGTCGAAGGCGAAACGCTCCACTTCAAACCGGCGGCCGCCGCCGCGGTGACTGCCTGATTTTCCTCCGATGGATTTCTCCTTCTACTTCGATCTTCCGCTTTGGATCCGCACGACCCTGCAGGGTATTGCGGTGATCGCGGTCATCTTCCCGATTTCGGCCGCCTGCTCGATGGCCGAGCGCAAGATCGCGGCCTGGGTCCAGGGGCGTCCCGGTCCCAACCGTGCGATCGTGCCGTGGGTGGCGCCAATTCCCTTTGTCGGTCGCTTCCTCCAGCGCCTTGGTGTGTTCCAGCTCATGGCGGACGGCGGCAAGTTCGTCTTCAAGGAGGACGTCATCCCGGGTCACGTTAACAAATTCTATTACTACATCGCGCCGCTCCTCGCGCTGATTCCCGCGCTCACCACCGTCACGTTCGTTCCGTTCGGTGCTTATTGGGATGCTGCCGCCGGCACGCTCAAGCCGCTGATCCTCGCGAATCTCGACGTCGGTCTGCTCGCGGTCTTCGCGATCTCCTCACTCGGTGTTTACTCGATCATCATCGCTGGCTGGGCCTCGAATTCGAAGTTCCCGTTCCTCGGCAGCGTGCGCGCCTCGGCTCAGCTGATCTCGTACGAGCTCTCGATGACGCTGTCGGTGCTGCCGGTCTTCCTCTGGACCAACGCTCCGGGCGGCAACGGCACGCTCAGCCTCTTCGACGTCGTCCAGACCCAGAGCCAGCCGGGTTTCTTCGGCGGCATGTGGTACGTCTTCTTGATGCCGCTGTCGGCCTTCATTTTCCTTGTCGCCCTCTTTGCCGAGACCAACCGCCAGCCGTTCGACATGCCGGAATCCGAGTCTGACCTCGTCGGCGGTTTCCACACCGAGTACGGCGAGTTCAAGTGGTCGCTCTTCTTCGTGGCCGAGTACGCGCACATGGTGGTCGGCTCGGGCGTCTTCACGCTCCTCTTCCTCGGTGGCTGGAACCCGCTCCCATGGGTGCCGCTCGCCCCGTTGATCGAAGGCCTGCCCATCTGGCTCGGCGGCTTGATCGGCATCGGTGTGTTCCTCGGCAAGGTCTTTGCGGCGATCTTCTTCTTCATGTGGGTCCGTTGGACGCTGCCGCGCTTCCGTTATGACCAGGTGATGAAACTCGGCTGGCAGAAGCTTCTGCCCCTCGCCATCGCCAACCTGATTTTCTACGCGCTCGCGATCGCCCTGATCGAGACCCGCGGCTGATCCGGCCCGAAATCGAAAATCGAAAAATCAGAAATCGAAAATTCCCATGGCCGTCATCCCTCTCGAACGCAAACCGCTCAGCTTCGCCGAGCGCACCTACCTCCCGCAGATCGCCACCGGGTTGAAGACGACCCTGCGCCACCTTTTCCAGCCGAAGGAGACTCTCGAGTATCCCGAGCAGCGCCCGGAGATTCCCACGGGTTACCGCGGCGTGCCGACGCTGGTGAAGGATCCTAACGGCCGTGAGAAGTGCGTGTCCTGCCAGCTCTGCGAGTTCGTCTGCCCGCCCAAGGCCATCCGCATCACGCCCGGCGAGATTGCCCCCGATGCCCCGACCGCCCACGTCGAGAAGGCTCCGCAGGAATTCGAAATCGACATGCTGCGCTGCATCTACTGCGGCCTGTGCCAGGAGGTCTGCCCCGAGGAGGCGATCTGGCTGCAGAACCAGTACACGATGTCCGGCTACACCCGGGCCGAGATGGTCAACAACAAGGCCCGCCTCTACGAGCTCGGCGGCACACTCCCCGACGACCACTTCAAGTGGGACAAGAAAAAGTCCGCCGAGGAACACGGCAACGCACACTGAGTTTTCATTGAAGGAGCGAGCATCGAGTAGCGAGTAGCGAGCATACCAACCACCGACACCGAACCCTTTTCCGCCGCCCTCTTCCGAGGTCATTCTACTCGCTGCCCGCTACTCACTAGTCGCTACTTTCCCTCCCTTTCATGTCCGCCCTCCTTTTCAACCTCTTCGCGTTTCTCGCGGTCGGCTCGGCGCTGGCCGTGGTATTCAACAAGAACACGGTTAACTCCGCGATGTTCCTGATGCTGAGCCTCGTCGCCGTCGCGGGCCTCTTCGCGCTGCTCGACGCCGGCCTGCTCGCGATCCTGCTCGTGTTCGTCTACGCGGGCGCCGTCGTCGCGCTCTTCCTCTTCATCGTCATGCTCCTCGACATGCAGGGCGGCGAGCGCAAGCCCTTCAGGAAGGCCACCGTTGCTGCCTCGATTGCGGCCGCTGGTCTCCTGGTGACCGGGCTCGTCTCCTTCGCCCGGGCGATGAACGCCCTGCCAGCCGTCGACGCTGCGGCCTCCGCCCCGGCGGTCGGCGCCAGCCTGCGCAACTACGCCACCCAGCTCTTCACCACCTACCTGCTGCCCGTGCAGATCGTCGGCTTCCTGCTGCTGATCGCCATGCTGGGCGTCATCGTTCTGAGCAAGCGCTTCGAAGGCCTGGAGGACATCAAATGAGTGTTGGACTGAACCACTACCTGATCCTGAGCGCCGCGCTCTTCGCGGTCGGCTTCTTCGGCGTGCTCCTGCGCAAGAACACCCTCGTTATCTACATGTGCCTTGAGCTCATGCTCATCGCCTCGACCCTCGCACTCGTCGCCTTCTCGCGCTTCAACGGCACGATGGATGGCAACGTCTTCGTTTTCTTCATCCTGACCGTCGCCGCGGCCGAGGTCGCGGTCGGACTGGCCATCATCGTCGCCCTGTTCCGCAAGCGTCAGACCATCCAGGTCGAGGAACTCAACGCGCTGAAAAACTAACGCCATGGCGCCCGCTTCTATCGCTCTCCTTGCCTTCCTCGCGCCGCTCGCCTCCGCGGCCGTGATCGCGCTCCTCCTTCGCCGTCGTGGCTGCATCGCGTCGTACGTCTCGTCCGCGGCCGCCGCGGTTGTGGCCGCCGGCGCGCTGGCGCTCGCCTTTGGGGGCGAACGCTTTGCCTTCACGCATGAGTGGCTGCGTTTGGGCGACTTCTCGCTCTCGATCGGACTCAAGTACGACGATCTCGCCGCCCTGATGCTCTCCATCGTCGGCGTGGTCGGCTTCTGCGTGCACCTGTTCTCGCTCGGCTACATGGCTGACGATGCGGCCAAGGCGCGCTACTTCGGCGGTCTCTCGATCTTCATGTTTTCGATGATCGGCATCGTGTTTGCCGACAATCTTTTCATGATGTTCATCTTCTGGGAGCTCGTCGGTTTCAGCTCCTACCTGCTGATCAATCACTACCACGAGAAGCAGTCGGCGGCGGACGCCTCGAAGAAGGCCTTCATCGTCAACCGCGTCGGTGACTTCGGTTTTCTCCTCGGCATCATCGGCTGTTACTACGCACTCGGCACGGTCAGCCTCGACGGCATCGCCGAGAAGATGGGCGCCGGCTCGGTCGTGACCGCCGCCATTCCGCTCCTCCTGTTCTGCGGCGCGATGGGCAAGTCGGCCCAGATGCCGCTGCACGTGTGGCTCCCGGACGCGATGGAGGGCCCGACCCCGGTGTCCGCCCTCATCCACGCCGCGACGATGGTCGCGGCCGGTATCTACATGCTCTGTCGCATCCAGGTCCTCATGGTTCCCGAGGCCCTGACGGTCATCATGTGGATCGGCACCGTAACCGCGCTCTATGCCGCGCTCTGTGCGATCACCCAGCGCGACATCAAGAAGGTCCTCGCTTACTCCACGCTCTCCCAACTTGGCTACATGGTCGCGGCCTTTGGCCTCGGCTCGCTCGCAGTCGAGCACAGCGGGGAGGGGATGATGCACGCCATGGTCCTCCCGGTCGGCGTCGGTGCGGCCATGTTCCACCTCACGACCCATGCCTTCTTCAAGGCGCTGATGTTCCTCGGTTCGGGTTCGGTCATCCATGGCTGCCACCATGAGCAGGACATCTTCAAGATGGGCGGACTGAACAAGAAGATGCCGCTGACGTTCTACACGTTCACGATCGGTGTCGCCGCGATCATCGGCTTCCCGTACCTCGCCGGCTTCTTCTCGAAGGACGCGATCCTCTACCTCGCGTTCAAGAACAACACCGCCGTCTTCGCGATCCTCGCGCTCACCGCGGTCATCACGTCCTTCTACATGGTCCGCCTCTGGCGCCTCGTCTTCTTCGGCGAGCCTCGCAGCGAGGAAGCCAGCCACGCTCACGAGGGTGGTCTCAGCATGACGCTCCCGCTCGTGCTGCTCGCCGTTCTCTCGATCGTCGGTGGCTACACGGCGATCTACGGCAATGCGTTCGCGGAAGTCTGGGCCCTGATCCCGGTCGCGCACGGTTCCGATCACACGATCATCCTCGCCGTCAGTGTGGCGGTCATGGTCATCGGCGCGGGCTCGGCGCTGGTGCTCTACAAGCCCGCCTCGACCGATGCACTGGAGAACAAGTCTCCTGCGCTCTTCGGTGCGCTGGGCGGCCTGAAGGAGTCGTTTGACGCCGGCTACAACTACTACGTGGCCAAGGTCCAGCAGCGCTTCGCGATGCTGGTCAATTTCCTCGAACAAATCGTCCTTGCGGGGATGATCGTCCGCGGTCTGGCCGGCATCGTCGGCCTGGTCGGCATCGGGGCCCGCGCGCTCCACGTCGGCAGCCTGCACGCCTACGTCTACTGGTTCCTCCTCGGCTCGGTCCTCCTCTGGGCCTTCGCCACCGGCGCCTTCTAAGCATTTCGTGATGAACACCCAGCCTGTTGACCTTATTCTGCTGTCCATCGCGACACCGCTCGCCGTGGCCCTCGCCATCGCGCTGGGCCTGCCGAAGCGTTTTTCGATCAAGCTCGCCTACGTCGGCTTCGCCGTTCCGGCCCTGATCGCCGTCTGGCTCTGGAGCCAGTTCCCCGGCAACCCCGGCGAGAGCTACGTGTTCATGACCCGTTACAACACGGGCCTGCAGGACCTCGGCATCACGCTGGCGCTCGGCCTCAACGGCATCTCGCTCCCGCTGTACGTCATGGCGGGCATCGTTGGCCTCGCCGCCGGCCTCTATGCGATCCAGTCCGGCGCGGAGCGGCTCAAGATCTACCTCATGTTGCTGCTGGTCATGCAGGGCGGCCTGATGGGTGTCTTCGCCAGCATCGATATCTTCTTCTTCTACTTCTTCCACGAACTCGCGCTGATCCCGACCTTCATCATGGTTGGCATCTGGGGTGGACGCGACCGCAGCTACGCGGCGATGAAGATGACGATCTACCTGACCGCGGGTGCGATGCTCTCGCTCCTTGGCCTGATCGCCATCTACCTGAAGAGCGGAGCCGAGACCTTTGACATGATCACGCTCCGTACGGAGCTGATGGCCAACCCGATGGCGTTCGTGACCCAGAAGTACATCTTCGGTCTGCTGATGGTCGGTTTCGGCACGCTGGTGTCCCTCTGGCCGCTCCACACCTGGGCGCCCCTCGGCTACGGTGCGGCGCCGAGCTCGGCCGCGATGCTTCATGCGGGCGTGCTCAAGAAATTCGGTCTCTACGGTCTGCTCCAGATCGCCCTTCCCTTGGTTCCCGCCGGCGCCGCCCACTGGGCCACGCCGCTCGCGGTTCTCGGTGTGGTCGGCAATGTCCTGATCATCGGCTTCATCACGATCGCCCAGCGCGACCTGAAGCAGATGATCGGTTACAGCTCCGTGATGCACATGGGCTATGCCTTCCTCGGCATCGCCTGCCTCTCGACGCTCGGCGCCGGTGGCGTCGTTCTCATGATGGTGGCGCACGGTCTGTCGGTCGCGCTGCTCTTCCTGCTCTCGACCAGCATCTATCACCGCACGCAGACCTTCGACATGACCGAGATGGGCGGCCTTGCACAGAAGACCCCGGTCCTCGCCGCGTTCTTCGTCACTGGCACCCTGGCCAGCATCGGCCTGCCGGGCCTGGCCAACTTCTGGGGTGAGCTCACGATCTATGTCGCCGCGTGGAAGTTCTCGCCGACCCTGACCGTCCTTGCGGTCGCCGGTGTCGTCATCTCCGCGATCTACGGCCTGCGTTCGGCGGCCAAGGTCTTTTTCGGACCATCGTCCGACACCCTCAACGGCGTCCTCGCCGCCACCCCCGCCACCGACCTTCGCTGGTCCGAGAAGATTCCCGCGCTGATCCTGATCGTTGCGCTGCTCTTCATCGGCTTCTGGCCCAAGTCCCTCTCCACTCCCCTCGATTCGGCGCTCCGCGCCCTTTACCCGGCCGTTGAGGCGCCGGCGGCCCAGGTCGTCTCCCGGTAAGCAATCCCTCTCCTTTTCGTCGCGATGAATTACGAGCTTCTTCAAGCCGCTGCCGCATCCAATACTTGGGGGGCAATCTTCCCGGAATTGATGCTGGGCTGTCTGGCCCTTGGCCTTCTGGTCCTTGAGATCCTGTTGCCCAAGAAGCAGCATGACCTGATCCCCGGCCTCGCCATCGCCGGGCAGGTGGCGATCCTGATCGGGCTGCTGATCAATTTCCGCACGGGTTATCTCGGTGAGACGACCTTCAATGGTCTGCTCCGTCACACGGAGAGCGGCCAGTTCCTGCGCGCGTTCTTCCTGCTCAGCTCGATTCTTGTGAGCATTCTCGGCGTGGTCGCGCTCGCGAAGCAGAAGATGCCGCGGATCGAGTTCTTCCACATCGTGATGGTCGTGTCGGCCGCGATGATGCTCCTCGCCCAGGCCAATCACTTTGTCCTGCTCTTCGTTGCGCTCGAGACGATCACGGTCGGCTTCTACATTCTCGTCAGCTACACCCGGTCCAACGCGCTCTCCCTTGAGGCCGGGCTCAAGTACCTGATCATGGGCGCCCTCAGCTCGGGCATCCTGCTCTTCGGCATCGTGCTGCTCTACGGCGTGGCGGGTAATCCCGCGCTCCCGGCGCACACCGCCGACTCGATGAACTTTGACGCGCTGCGACTCTTCCTCGCCGCCAATCCGGACAACGTGCTCGCCGCGATCGGCGTCGTGCTCGTGCTGTCGGGCGTGGCCTTCAAGGTGGGTGCGGTGCCGTTCCAGATCTGGATCCCTGATGTTTATCAAGGCGCGCCGACTCCGGTGACCGCATTCCTTGCCGTGGCGTCCAAGGCGGCCGGCTTTGCGATCCTGCTCATCCTCGTCCGCACCTTTGCTCCGTATGCCGCGATCACCACGCCGGTCCTCACGATCATGGCCGCGGCGACGATTCTCTTCGGCAACCTCGCGGCGCTGACCCAGCACAACGTGAAGCGCCTGCTCGGTCTCTCGGGTGTTGCGCACGCCGGCTACCTTTTGCTCGGCGTCGTCGCGGTATCCGCGACGAACAGCACCCTCGCGATCGGTGCGATCCAGTTCTACCTCTTTGCCTACCTGCTCGCCTCCTTCGCGGTTTTCGGGGTCATGACGCACGTGGCTGGCGCCGACGATGCGGACCAGGACCTCGACCACTACGCCGATCTCGGCAAGACGCACCCCTTCCTCGCGACGGTGCTGGCGGTCGGCCTCGGTTCGCTGGCGGGCATCCCGCCGCTGGCCGGCTTCATGGGCAAGCTCCTGATCTTCATCGCCGCCTTCAAGGCCGGCCTCTACGGCCTGCTCGGCGTTGCGATCTTCGGGGTGGTGATCTCGATCTATTACTACTTCGGCTGGATCAAGGCCGCGTTCTTCTCGACCTGGAAGGCCGAGGGCGCGCCGGACACCCGCCCGGCCCGCACGGACGTCAGCCTGACCGCCCGTCTGACCCTCGTGACCCTCGCGCTCGCCTCGATCATCCTCGGTTTCTACCAAGGGCCTTTCGGTGACTGGCTGATGCTGCGCTGAGCGGGGTTTTCGCGCTGAGGGCCATGCCGCTGAATTCGAAACAACGAACGGCGGTGATGGCGAAAGCCACGCTCGCGTAGGTGCGCGTGGCTCGATCCGGGAAACGTATGAATGCTTACGATCCTCACGCCTCTGCTGCCGCGCCCCGGCGTCTCACCGCGCAGGATTTTCGCACCCTGGGGCTGTCCGCGCTTGGTAGCGCCCTTGAGTTCTACGACTTCATCATCTTCGTCTTTTTCGCGCCGGTCATAGGGCAGCTGTTTTTTCCCAAGGATGCCTCGCCCGCGGTGGTGACGATCCAGACGTTTGGCATTTTTGCGGTCGGGTACCTCATCCGGCCGCTGGGTGGGATTGTGATGGCGCATTTCGGCGATCGGCTGGGGCGTAAGCGGGTGTTCGCGTTCTCCATCCTGCTCATGGCGGTGGCGACACTCGGCATGGCGTCCATGCCGACCTATGCGTCGATCGGCATCGCTGCGCCGATTCTCCTCATTCTCATGCGCCTGCTGCAGGGCGTGGCGATCGGTGGCGAGGTGCCGGGCGCCTGGACCTTCGTGGCCGAGCACGTGCCGTTTCGCCGGGTGGGCTTTGCCTGCGGCTTTCTGTGCTCCGGACTGACGCTGGGCATCCTGCTCGGGTCGATCATTGCGACCGTCATCAACTCCGTTTTCACGCCAGACGAAGTTGCGGCCTATGCGTGGCGCATCCCGTTCTTTCTTGGTGGCGGGTTCGGCCTCCTTGCGGTCTACCTGCGGCGCTGGCTCCAGGAGACGCCGATCTTTGCCGAGATGCGTCAGGCCCGCTCGCTTGCGACCGAGCTGCCGCTTAAGGCCGTCATCCGCGACCATCGGCGCGGGATCGTGGTTTCGATGCTGCTGACATGGATTCTCTCGGCCGGGGTCGTCGTCACGACGCTGATGACCTCGACGCTTCTGCAGAATCTCTATGGCTACCAGGCCCAGCAGGCACTCGCGGCGACCAGCTTCGGTATCCTTTTTCTCACCCTTGGCACGACGGCCGCGGGCGCGATCGTCGATCGCGTGGGCTCGGGGCGGTTCTTTCTGGTCGCGAGCCTCTTCTTCGGTGCGGCGACCTTTGCGTTCTACACCTACGCGGCCGTTTCCGTCACCGTCCTGTTTGCCCTCTATGCAGTCATGGGGCTTGCGGTCGGCATGATCGGCGCGGTGCCTTATGTCATGGTGCGCGCTTTTCCGGCGCGGGTGCGATTCACCGGGCTCTCGTTCTCCTATAACATCGCGTACGCCATTTTCGGCGGCCTCACGCCCATTGCCGTGGCCGCGCTTCTGCCGGTCAGCCGGATGGCGCATGCCTATTATCTTCTGTTCATTGCGGCGCTGGCGTTTGGACTCGGCCTCTACTTCCTCCTCAAGGGCGAGCAGGCTGAGGCGGATGTGGGGATTGAAGAACTGGCGGAGCGGGTGGGTAAAAGCGCTAAGCTGTAAGCTTTAGGCTCTAAGCTCTTTGGCCGGAGGGAAACCCGGTCGCACGCGCTGAGCTTTTGGCTTGGAGCTTAGCGCTAGGCGCTAATTTCCCTTTCCCTTTCATGGCGTTTTGGCCTTCTTGCGGCCATCGCATGCGCATCACCGGACTTGCCCTCGTTCCACCCCCGTCCGCCGCCGATCTGCCCAAGGTCACGCCTGAGCTGCTCGCCTCCGTCATGGCCCGCTACTCGCGTTCCAACGAGGGCATCCACAAGATCCTCGAGAAGGTCGACCCCGCCAATCCCGACGCCTCGATTGATCGCATCCTCAAGTTCGTCGACTATGGCCACGCCTCCATCGGCGGTCTGACTGGCGGCCTCGCGATCGCCCTCGACGATGTCTCGATGTGGCTCGCCTATAAGATTTTCGAGATCGCCCAAATGGCCGACGGGCAGGAATCCAGTACGCGCTACATCACGATGGACGCGGCCAACCTGCCGACCGCGGCCGAACTGGGCATTCCCGACGATCTCGCCGGCCGGTGGTCCGACGTCATGGCGCGATCGTTTGCCGCCTACCACGCCGAGTACGCCCGCCTCGATGCTGCGGCGCTGGCCCAGCCCGACCTCGTCCGGCTTCCACCCGACGCGAAGCCCGCGGTCGTGACTCGTCTGCGAAAAAACTACGCCCTTGATCGCGCCCGCTACTTCATCCCGTTCGCCACGCGCACAAATCTCGGCCTGGTCCAGTCGTCCCGCATGTGGGCGCAGACGGTCAAGCACCTCGATTCCCTGCCGCATCCCGAGGCCCGCGCTGCGGCCCGTCTGATCCGGGAGGAACTCCTCAAGCAGTCGCCTCGCCTGATGCGGCACAGTTCCGCCGAGGCGTCTTATCAGCGTCAGGCCGAGCAGGAGCTGGCGACGAGTCTTGCCCTGGGCTTGGAGCGTCTCTCCACGGCGTCGCTTGCCGATCAGGTCTGGGTCAAGGTCGACCGCGACGCTCCGCCCTGGCTCGCGCAGGATCAGCCGGTCGACGAAGCGCTCCGCCATCGCGCCAACCGTTATGGCTACCAAGGCCTCGCGACCCGACGCATGCGGGTTTCTTTTGCATGGAACAATATGGCTCTGGCGGAGTTGCGTGATCTCAATCGCCATCGCACCGGTCATCGTTACGCGCCTCTGATTCAGGCAGGTTTCTATCTGCCGCCGGAGATCGCCCCTGCCGCGCACCAACCCCTGCTGGATGCCCAGGCCGCGTTGACGCGCGAGCTCATGCAACGCGGGTCACCGGCCTATGTTTATTCGCTGCTGCTGGGCGCGCAGACGCCGTTCGAGCATAGCACGCATGCCGACAAGTTCATCTACGAGGCGGAGCTTCGCACGGGCATGGGCGCGCATTTCCGCTATGCCGAGCACCTGAGTGCCGTCCTGAAAGTCTTTCTGGATCAAGTGCCCGAGGCGAAGGCCTGGGTGGTTGAGGGAACGGCGGAGCCAGAATAGACTTGCCGCAAAGCGGGGCTAATCATGGCATTAGCCAAGGTTACATGCGGCCGAAACCCTTCCACGCCCTCGCCTTGGCCGGCAACCGTTCCCTCCGCGTTGATGCGGCGCCGGCTCCGAGGGTGTGTCTGCAGCCCGCGGGCTGCCCCGAGCGGAAAGGTGAGCGGTGAGTTCCTTCCGCGTCCTTCAGTTCAACATCCAGTTTGGCCAGCGGTGGGACGCGGCTGATCCGGACCGGGCGCCAATCGACCTCGACGCCACCATCGTCGAGATCAAGGCCCATCGTCCTGACCTCATTTTTCTTCAGGAGGTGGAGCAGGCCCGAACGGGGGGAGGGCAGCTCGAACCGCCGCCGAATTATTCGCGCATTCGTGCCGCTCTCGCTGGTTACGACGGTTATTTTTCCTACCCGCGTCCGGATCCGCGTGAGTTGCCCTTCGGCATTGGTCTGGCGATCCTCGCGCGCACGCCGCTTGAGGGCGCCTTTCGTCTCGACCTGCCGTCACCGCCGGTGGAGTTCGCGTTCAATGGTGAAACCAAAACGCCCACCGATCGGATCATGATTGGTGCACGCACCCGGGTTGCCGGGCGCGAGATCACACTCTTCAACACGCACCTGCTCGCGTTCTTCATGCTCAACTCAAGCAGTGAGATCCACGGCAGCCAGCGGGCGCTGATCGCCGAGCAGCTGCGCAAGTCCACCGGACCGACGCTGCTGGCCGGTGATTTCAACGTCAGCCGCCACGAGTCGCTCATTGCGCAATTTGCACCGCTCGGTTTCGCCTCCGCCCAAACAGCCGAGCCGACCTGGTGGCGCAAGCCCTTCGTCCTCGATCACGTGTTCCACAACGCCGCGCTCCGCTGTGTGGGCTCACATGTGTCGCGTACCGGGGTTTCGGACCACCACGCGCTGGTGGCCGATTTCGAGTTCGCCTAGAGCTCAGCGAGCTTGGGTGTAGCCGGGGTCGCTGACCCCGGGGGTTTTCCTCGGCGCTATCATTTAACTGACCGGGGTCAGAGACCCCAGCTTCATCAAGCCCGAGGCAAACGGCTCAGCGTTCTCGCCGAACCTTCTCCTTCTCGTCCTCGCGCTCCTCTTCCAAGCGGGCGCGCTCGCCCTGGAGCTGCGTGCGGATCTTCTCGATCTCGTCGGCATCGCCGCTGGCCTGCGCCTCGGTCAGGCGCTTCTTCAGGAAGATCTCCCGTTCAGCGATCTTCCCTTTGTAGATCGTATCGATCTCGGCCAGCCGCGCCTTCTGGGCGGCGGAGAGGGTCTTGGACGGACCGCCCTCCGCTTTCGCGAGGCGCTCCATGGCGAGTTCGTAGGCGCTTTTCATATCACGTGAGTATGGGCGGGCCGGGTCGCTGACCAAGCTTTGATTGAAATCGAGTTCAGAGAATGGCCACGAAAAACACGAGAATTCCTAGAGTGATTTCGTTGATCTCCCGGCGCCTTATAGGGCGCTCGGACGGTATGCGCACTCCAAGCGGACGATCTTCGTGCTTTTCGTGGCCATCACTCCGGGCCCGTGTCTGGCTCATTTTCCGTAGGTCGTTCCGGCGGCGAGCAGGACCGCGAGCAGCACAAACGGCGGCCAATAGGCGCCGGCCGGACGTGCCCAACGGTGCGCGTAGCCCCACGCCATCAAGACCAACATGGCGGCGAAGGCCGCCGGCCCCAGACACTCGGCGCGAAAATGAGAGGTGCCGTAGGCTCCCGGCACCGTGACCAGCGCTCGCAGCGTCGCATCGATCCCGGCGAGGACGAGGGCCGCCGCATGATTGAAGACGATTGCGAGCGGCCACAGACCGATCAAGCCGCAGATCAGCGCGGCCAGGCCGCCGGTGATGACGAGAAACGAGATCGGGATCAGCACGAGGTTGGCCACGAATGATCCTGGCGTCAGCAACCCAAAAAAACTCACCCCGCTGATCGTGCCCACCAGCGTGGCCGCCAGCCCGAAGGCCACGGCCGTGAGCACCTGCTCCCAAATCCATGTGCTCCACCGGTGAAACCGGGTTTTCATCGCCTCCGGCAAATTGCGGAACAGGCCGTGATCCCGTTTCCATGCTTCGGACAGCGGCAGCCCGAGCAGCAGCAGCGCGGCGACGATGCCGTAGCTCATCTGAAAACCGGCGCTAAAAAGCTGCATCGGATCGATCACGAGCATCACCACTGCCGAGGTCGCGAGCGTGGCCAGCGAGTTTCCCGGGACGCACAGCAGGCGGGCGGCTGTAAACAGAGACATCATCACAAACGCACGCACGGCTGAGGGCGCGCGTCCCGTCGCATCGACGTAGAGCCACAGGGCGACGAGCGCGACCGCGAACTGCACGCCCCGCGGCAGGCGGGTCACGGCCAGCACTACCTGGATCGCAATCGCAATGGCGGAGATATGGAGGCCGCTGATTGCAAAGAGGTGCAGCGTGCCGCTTTGAAGAAAGAGGGTGTCCTGTTCGTCGCTCAGTTCCTGCTTTTGCCCGAGCATCATGGCGCGATAGATGCCGCTTAACTCCGGTTGGTGATCGAGTCCCTGCCGGAGAATGGCATCGAAGCGGGCGAGCGCCGCCGCGCAGAAGCGATGGTAGGCGGATGCTGGCTTGTCCACACGGTCCAGCCGGCCCCGCGCGAGCCGGTGATTGATGCCGGCGCTGACGAGGTATCCCTCGAACGAGCCGGTTGATGCCTCCCGCGGGAGCGTGCTGAGCACGCCGGTCAGGGCCAGTTCGCTGGAACGCAGCGGAAGCGTTGATCCACGCCGGGCGGTCACCGAGAGGTACAACCGTTGGCCGATCAGATCGTCCAGGTGGCGTTCCGTGGCGATGATCCGGCCGAGTCCACTCCAGCGCCCCGCGCTGGGATCGGCGGGAAACAGGCGGTCGATCCGGACGACCAGTCTGGCCTCGCGCGGCGGCAACGTCTCCCAATCCGCCAGCCGGGCGCGGGTGAAGGTGTAGGCGGCGGACCCGATCAGCGCGACGCCGGTGAGAAAACCGGCGCTCCACGCCCACGGCACCAGCGCCGCCACGACCAGGGCGACGGCGGCCAGCGTCAGGATAAGGCCGGCGGAATCCGGCGCCCAGCCGGCCTTGCCCGCGGCGAGCCCGGCGGCAAAGGGGACCAGCAGCCAGAGACCAGGGGCGCGGTGACCTAGCGAGCGAAGGTCCATCGGCGAGGGGAACGCACTGTAACCTTTCTTTCCGGAGCAATCGTGGTTCACTGCAGTTTTCCCGATGCCGCCGGAACCGCAAACCGATCTATTTGGTGAAACCCCGTTGAAACCTGTAGACCCCACGGGTTCGCCGGGCGCGCCGGCTTCACCGTCTCCCTCGACATCCCAGCCGCTGGCCGCACGCATGCGCCCGCGCTCGCTCGCGGAAATCGTCGGGCAACCGCACCTGACCGCGCCGGGGTCACTCCTGCCGCGGCTCGTTTCGACCAACCGCTTCGGAAGTCTGTTGTTCTACGGACCGCCGGGCTGCGGCAAGACCAGCTTTGCCGAGGCGATCGCGCGCGAGACCGGCAGTCGCTTCGTGCGCATCAACGCGGTCATGTCCAACGTCGCCGAGTTGCGCGAGATTCTCGCCACCGCCCGGCGGATCCCGGAAGCGCGCACGTTGCTGTTCATCGACGAACTTCATCGCTTCAACAAGTCCCAGCAGGACCTGCTCCTGCCCGATGTGGAGGAGGGCAATGTCCGCCTGATCGGCGCGACGACGCACAACCCGGGTTTCTACGTCAACCCACCGCTTCTTTCCCGCAGTCATCTCTTCCGCCTTGAGCCGCTGGCGGCCGAAGCCGTCGCGGGCGTGCTCAAGCGCGCGCTGGCGGATCGCGAGCGCGGCTTGGGCGAGCGCCACGTCACGGCCGATGACCCGCTGCTGACCGACCTCGCCGTGCTCTGCGATGGCGATCTGCGCCGCGCGCTCAATGCGCTCGAGGTCATCGTGCTCGGGCTTGCCGAAGGGGCAACGATCACGACGGCCGACCTCGAGGTTTTCGCGCGGGAGCGTCGCATCCGCTACGATGCGAACGAGGACGAGCATTACGATACGATCTCTGCCTACATCAAGAGCTGCCGAGGATCGGATCCCGACGCAGCCATGTACTGGCTGGCCAAGATGCTGGCGGGCGGTGAGGACCCGCGCTTCATCGCGCGGCGCCTGGTAATTCTCGCCAGTGAGGACGTTGGCCTCGCTGATCCCTTTGCCCTTCCGCTCGCCGTGGCTGCGCATCACGCGTGCGAGTTCGTCGGCCTGCCGGAGGCGGAGCTTACGCTGGCGCATGCGACGCTGCACATCGCGTGTGCGCCCAAGAGCAACTCGGCCACGCTTGCGCTCGCCGAGGCCCATCGCGTCCTGAAGGAAAGACCGGTGCAGGCCGTGCCGCTGCCCCTGCGCGACAAGAGCGGGGCGGCCAGCAAGCAGGCCGGGCATGGCAAGGGCTACCGGTACTCCCATGACTATGCGGAGAACATCTCCGGTCAGGACTACCTTGAGCAGCCGCTCACGCTCTACACGCCGAAGACCGCGGGGCTCGAGGCGCGTGTGGCCGAGCGGCTCGCGCGCTGGAAGGACCTGAAGGCCCAGCTCAGGCGGTAGCGGAGGATCCGGAGAGCCCTCGTCATCTGAAATCCGCGACGCATCGCGCCGCGTGCGTTCACACGATGTTTACCTCGGCGGACTTGCGAGGGTGCGGGGCTTGCTCCATGTTCCTTTCATGAAATTCAACGCCGCGCTGGCGAAGTCGGTTCTCATGGCCGCCTCGATTGGTCTGGTGGTTCCCGTGATGGCGCAATCGGCCGCGCGACTGCGGCCGGCGTCCGCCAAGCAGGGCCCGGCCAAGGAAGAGGAGGGCGTGATCGATGGCATCGCGGTGGCCCGGCCCGATGGACGCTGGCTCGGCATCACGGTCGAGGGAATCAATCTCAAGGTCACCTTTTACGACAAAAAGAAGATGCCCGAGCCGATCGACGTGCTCCGCGGCAATGCGCGCTGGCGGCTGCCCACGATCGCCCAGCAGGAGCGGGCGGTGTTGAACCCGGGCCCGGACGGGGATTCGCTGATCGGCAACCGTTCGCTGCGCAAGCCGTGGACCTACTCGGTCACGATAGTGCTCGTCAACGCGACCGAGGAGGTCGTCGAGACCCATCAGGTGCAGCTCAGCGACAACGTGGTGCCGGCGCCGAAGTGAACCGGATCAAATCCGCTGCATCACCACGGCGACCTCGAGTCGCTCGGTGTGGGTGCCCTTGAAGACTCCCGTGGTGGGCGTGCTGTCGCGATAGTCCCGCCCATTGGCGACCTTTACATGGCGTTCGCCGGCCACGCAGTCGTTGGTTGGATCCAGCGGCCACCAGAATCCGCCCGGGAGGTAGACCTCGACCCAGGCATGACTCTCGCTCGCACCAATCAGCTTGGGCGAGCGCTGGGCCTCGCTGGCTTTGCGCTGGGTCTCGGTTTCGATGTAGCCGGTCACATAGCGCGCCGGAATCTCAGCGGAGCGAAGCACGGCAATCATCACCTGGGCGAAATCCTGACAGACGCCGGTCCGCTGGCGCAGGGCAGTCGCAACCGGGGTGTCGATGCTCGTGGTGCCGGGCTCGTAGCGAAAGGACTCCTTGATCCAGGCATTCAGGCGCAACAGTGATCGACCAATCGGGTCACTGGGCTTGAAGAAACGGTTGGCGAGGGCATTGACTTCCGCCGAAAGCTGGATCGCGGGCGAGGCGATGATGAACTCGAAGAGCTTGAGCCGTTCACTGCGGAAAATCTGCCGGGCTTCCGATACACTGACATCCAATGCGACGGACGGTGGATCAATGGGATGTGTGTCGACCTCGGACACGCTCTCCAGCAGGAGCTCGCGGTGGCGCTGGATGATGGAGAACGTCTCCACCGTGTTGCCGAAGTAGTCGGTGTAGATGTGAAGATTGCAGGCCGGCGTGGTGATGAGCCGGTGGCTGCGCAAGTCCTGCCGGTCATCGTTGGTCGGCGTCAGCCGGGCCTCCATGAAGGACTCCGAGGCCGTCCCGGCGTAGCGGTAGCGCGTGCGATGAGTGATCCGAAAAAGCATGGCGTGACGATCAGCGCGGCGGCAGAGCGCGGCCGTACTTGCCGCGCCAGCTACGAAGCGATTCCTCGGAAAGATGGCGGAGCACACCGGAGATCTCCTGCACGGCATTGCCGATGTGCGTGACCGTGCGCTGCTGGCGGTGGACCAGCCAGAAAACGACGCCATGAAGGATCCCGACGGCGATGGCAGTCGTGGCAGCCACTGCCCACGGATTGGCCGTGAAGGGCGTGAGCAGCGTGGCGCCGAAAATCACCACAAGTCCCGCTGCGGTCGGGATGAGCTCGAGGTTATTCACGAATGCCTTCATGGAGCGGCGAGTGAAGGGGGCTGGTCGGAGGCTGGCAATGGAGGAAACGGGTGAGGATGACCAATGACCAACGTGGGTGGTTACGAAATCGAATCTCGAAAATCGATAAGCGAAAATTCCGCCCGGGTCCGGTGCGTTGACACCCGATGACGGTTGGGCGATTGTCCGCTTCTATGCCGGTCGATCTCTCTGCCGCCTTTGATTCCGTGGAAGCCGCGATTCAGGACATCGCGGGGGGCAAGCTCGTCGTCGTGACCGATGACGAAGGACGCGAGAACGAAGGCGATCTGGTGATGGCGGCGTCAAAGGTCACGCCCGAGGCGGTCAACATGATGATCCGCCACGCCCGCGGCCTGATTTGCGCGCCTACCACCGGTGCTCAGCTCCGCAAACTGGGGATCAGTCCGATGGTTCAGGAGAATCGCGAGTCGCACAAAACGGCCTTCACCGTTTCGGTCGATGCCGCCGAGGGCATCACCACCGGCATCAGCGCCTTTGATCGGGCTCGGACCATCTCCATCCTCGCCAATGCCGACGCCCGGCCCGATGAGCTGGTTCAGCCTGGACATATTTTCCCCCTGCGCGCCCGCGATGGCGGCGTGCTCGAACGCGCGGGTCACACCGAGGCTGCGGTCGATCTGGCGCAACTCGCTGGCCAGCACCCAAGCGCGGTTATCTGTGAGATCCTCAATGAGGACGGCTCCATGGCGCGTCTGCCCGAGCTCGCCGAGTTCAAGCAGCGCCACGGCTTGCGCCTCATTTCCATTCGCTCGTTGATCGAGTACCGGATCCAGCGTGATCAGTTGGTCGAACTCGTCTGTACCCGGCCATTCCCGAGCGCGTTTGGCGAGTTCATCCTGCAGGTCTTCCGGAGCCGGATCGACGGCCGTCATCATCTGGCCTTTACCCTTGGTACGCTGGGGCACGAGCCGACCGTGGTGCGGGTGCAAAGCGAAAATCTCCTCAGCGACGTCTTCCGCCTCACGGGCGCTGATGGCTATCGCACGCTGACCGCATCCCTCGAACTGATTGCCCGGACGGGACGGGGCGTCCTGCTCTACATGGAGCATGCGCAGGGCGGAGCCGATGTCATCCGGCGCCTGGACGGGGCTCGACCGGGCGAAGGTCCCGGCCCGATGAGTTTCCGTGACTACGGGGTGGGTGCGCAGATTCTTCGGGCGCTGGGACTGCGGCAAATCCGGCTCGTCACCAACAATCCGCGCAAGGTCGTTGGGCTCGAAGGGTATGGCTTGGAACTCGTTGAGCAGGTGGCGATCTAAAGGCGAAAAGGGGTTGCGCCGCGCCGCGCCAGGCCGCACACCTGACCCTCCTTCTTTCCCATGAGTTTCGACGCTCCTCAGCCTACGGCCATCAATGGCGCCCCCTTCTCGGTGGGCATCGTCGCTGCGCGCTACAACGGCCAGTTGGTCGGCGCGCTCCTCGGGCAGGTTGTGGCCGGTCTGGAGGCCGCCGGGGTCAAGCCCCGCCGGATCAAGGCAATCCGGGTCCCCGGCTCCAATGAATTGCCCTCGGGGGTCCAGCTGCTGCTCCGTAAAACGAAGGCCTTCGATGTCGTGGTCGCGCTGGGGGTCATTATCCGCGGCGACACGATCCACTACGAACTCGTCGCCGAGGCCGCCTCGCAAGGCCTGCAGCGCGTCGCGCTCGATACACGCATCCCGGTTATCGCTGGCGTCGTCGTGGCCGAAAATGCCGCGCAGGCCGAGGATCGCTGCCTGGGTCAGATCAACCGGGGCGCCGAGTTCGCCCGTGCCGCGCTCGAGATGGCGGCCCTCAAAAAGGAATTTTCGACATGAGCAAAGCCCAGTTCGCCCAGCGTCGGGACGGTCGCGTAGCCGCGATGCAGTACCTCTATGCCTGGAGCCTCAATGTTCCGTCCAATCTTGCGGAAGACCTCCGGGTTTTCTTCGAGAGCCAGGAGCAGCCGCGTGAGCACTACTCGTTTGGCGAGGAGCTGATCCACGGCACCCTCCAACACATCGCCGAGATCGACGCCCGCATCCGCACGCTCGCCCACAACTGGGAGTTCGAGCGTATCGCGCGCATTGACCTCGCGATTCTGCGCGTGGCCATGTTCGAGATGATGTTCCGCACGGACATCCCTCCGGTCGTCTCCATCAACGAGGCCATCGATCTCTCGAAGCAGTTCTCCAACGCGGACGCCAAACGCTTCATCAACGGCATCCTCGACCGCCTCAAGGACGGCCTCGGTCGGGACGCGCGGAAGGTGGAGTAGGCGAAACCCGAATGACGAAGCCCGAATGACGAACCTTCACGGGACGTGAAGTCAGTTGCGGTGCGGATTCTTCGTCATTCGGATTTCGTCATTCGGATTTTCACATGCTCGGACTCTTCAAGAAATTCAAGGACGGCCTCGCCAAGACGGTCACGGCGCTCACGACCAAGACGCGAGGGCTGTTCGGCGGGCGGAAGATCGATGCGGCCTCGCTCGATGAACTCGAGGAGGCGCTCTACACGGCCGACTTCGGGGTCGAGACCACCGAGGAGATCATCGCCGAGATCAAGGCCGCCTACCGCAAGGAGAAGGAACTCCGCGGTCAGGAAGCCGCCAAAATCGGTGCGGCTGTTCTGACGCGTGTGCTCGAAGGGGCCGAAGGGCGTTTGGAAATGAAGCGCGCGCCCGGCGCCAAGCCGGTGGTCATCGCGCTGATCGGCGTCAACGGCTCCGGCAAGACCACGACCTCGGCCAAGCTGGCGTGGAAACTCAAGCAGGAGGGCAGCGGCGTCATCCTCGCCGCCTGCGATACCTTCCGCGCCGCGGCGGTTGAGCAGCTCAAGACCTGGGCGTCCCGGCTCGAACTCGACATCGTGGCCAGCCACACGGGGGCCGACTCGGCGGCGGTGGCGTTCGATGCGTGGCAGGCCGCCAACACCCGCGGTCAGGATTTCCTGATCATCGACACCGCGGGCCGACTGCACACCAAGCACAACCTGATGGAGGAATTGGCGAAGATTCGGCGCGTGCTCCAGAAGCACGACGCCTCCGCGCCGCAGCATCGCTGGCTGGTGGTCGACGGCTCGCTCGGCACCAACTCGATCGATCAGGCGAAGGCGTTTCACGAGAGCTTCGGCCTGACCGGACTCGTGGTGACGAAGCTCGACGGCACCAGCCGCGGTGGCGCACTCGTGGGCATTTACCGCCAGCTTAAGATCCCGATCTATTTCCTCGGCCTCGGCGAGAAGGCGGAGGATCTCCAGCCCTTCAGCGTCGAGAGCTACGCGAAGGCCGTTTTCGGCATCGAGGAATGATGTAGCCGGGGGCGCTGCCCCCGGTCCGGAATATTCGAGGGAAGAAATTCGATCCCCGGAGTCAGCGCTCCCGGCTACATCACTCCCATCATCGCGCAGCGACCTCGCGCATCTCCTCGCGCCACGCCCGACCGCGACGCAGGGCGCGCGCGTGGGTCGAGGGATCGACATTTCGCCCGGTGAGCGGGACCGCCACGCGCTTGCCTGCGAGTTCCGGCAGCCGCCCGGCCAGGCACGCCGCAAGTCCGGCCGCGCCAGCGCCCTCGATGGACACGGTGTGCTGCTCGGCAAGCACGAGCATGGCGTACGCGATTTCGTCTTCGCTGACCGTGACGCAACGGTCCACTCCGGGCTGTGCCGTCGTCAGGGTCAGGCTGCCGGCCTGAGCGACCGCCAGACCGTCGGCCAGCGTCGGCAGCAGGGGAACCGGAACCGACCGACCCGCGCTCAGCGCCGCGCCGAATCCCGCCGCATGGGCCGGCTCCACCGCAATGACCTGGACCTCTGGGCGCAACGCCTTGACCACGGTCGTGACCCCCGCAAGCAGACCGCCTCCGCCGACGGGTAACACGATCGCGTCGAGGTCAGGATGCGCCAAGAGGATTTCCAGCGCGAGCGTGCCCTGGCCGGCGATCACCGTGGCATCGTTGAACGGGTGAACAAAGGCGTAGCCCTGTGCGGCGGCCAGGCTCCGAGCGTGCTGCTCGGCTTGCTCGAAGTTTTCTCCGTGCAAAACCACCTGAGCACCGAGTGCGTGACAGCGGCTGGCTTTCACGCGGGGGGCGGTCCGGGGCATGACCACGGTGACGCTGATGCCGAGTTCGCGGCCATGATGCGCCAGTCCCAGGGCGTGATTGCCGGCGGAAGCGGCGATTACGCCGCGGGCACGCGTCTCTGCGTCCAGGCATTCCAGTGCATGACGTGCGCCGCGCTCCTTGAAGCTCCCGGTCGACTGCAGGTAGTCGTGCTTCGCGATAATGCTCATCCCGGCGAGTTCGCTGAGCGGTCCGGAGACCGCGCACGGCGTCGGGCGCAGGCCGCCGGCGATGCGCACGTGCGCCTGCCGGACGGAATCGAGGGTGATGAGCGGAGGATTCATGGTTGGGACGTGAAAACGAAAAAGCCCCGGGCTTGCGGCCCGGGGCTGAGTGGAAAATCGCGTTGTGCTTGGTTAAGTCGTCAAGCAGCGATGCGTCCACGCCCGGGCCGGCGGCGGATGATAATCATCATGCCGATAATCATGGCGTAGGCGTTGGAGACGACGGACTGCATCGAGTGGATCACTAGCCAACCCAGTCCAACGGCCAAAGGCAAGAAGAGTCCTGTCAACGATTCGTTGACAGGAATGCGAGCTCAGAAGCTTGTGCGCAGGCCGACGGTGACGTTGCGACCCGGCAGCGGTGCCACGTCCTTGAGGAAGGACGTGTGCAGGCGGATCTCCTCGTCGCCGAGGTTGCTGCCACGGACGAACAGGTCGTAGGTCAGGCGTCCGAGCGTGAGCCGATAGCCGGCCGAGGCGTTAAAGACAGTGTAGCCGTCCGTCGGCGTCTCATTTGGCGCGGTCCGGTCCTGTTCGGCCACGCGCTGCACGTCGGCGGTCAGGCTGAAGGGCCCGGTGATCCACGTGAACCCGAGGCGGGCGCGGGCCGGGGTGATGCGCGGCAGCTCCGTGTCATCGTCGGTGTTGCGGCCGCGCACGAGGTCGCCGCCGACCTGAATGTCGAAGCGATGCCGTTCACTCTCGTGGAGGTGAATGACCGATTCGAGTTCGATTCCGTAGAGTCGGGCGTCGCGCTGCACGTAGGTGTACACATTGAGTTCGTCCTGCTCCTCGCCGTTGGCCTGCTCGTAGATGTAGCCGTCGAACTGGTTGGCAAACACCGTCAGTGCACCGGTGACCATGCCGGCTCGCTTGCGCAGGCTTAGATCAATCGCGACCGACGTTTCATGGTCGAGATTGGCGTCACCCACTTCGTAGGCATTGGTGCCGATGTGGGGTCCATCCGAGAAAAGCTCCTGTGCATTGGGCGCGCGCTCGGTGCGGGCGAGCGAGGTGCCGATTGTCCAGGTATCGGAGAGGTTCCACACGAGCCCGCCGGAAATGCTGGCGGTGTCGTCATCGGTCGTGAGGCCCGAACTATCCGCGAGCGTGATTTCCTGCTGCTCCGCACGTCCGCCGAACTGCCAGACCGTCGGGCCCCAGGTCGCCTCCTCGAAGACGAAGAGCGCGCGGTTGACCGTCTTGCTCGGAGGGACAAAGGCCTCTTCCCCTTCGGCGGAGAAGCGACTGATCGACGCCTGCGTGCCGATCGCTCCGGTGAATGGACCGACGGCGGCGTGGAACAACTCGAGCCGGCCGTCATAACCGCGGTTGGCGTAGACGGTGCCGATCTCGGTGCCTTCGAGTTCCTGGTGACGGTACTGGGCCGAACCGAACTTGAACTTGGCCCCGGTGAAGACGCCGAAGGAGCGGGTGATTGCCGCCTGCAGATCCAAGCGCCGTTGGCGGAGGTCAATGGAGACCGGCGCCTCGGCCTCCTCCACGTGTTCGCCCTCCTCATGATCGTGATGCGCGTGCGCGCCCGCCGGCACGCCGTAGATCGTGTTGTGCCCGTTGAAGGAGAATCCCACATAGCCAGCGCGGCCGAGGAGGGTCAGACCGAAGGCGCCGCCGTCGGCGACCAGCGACGTGTTGGGGATGTGCCCCTTGATTTCCTCCGGTGCCTCTTCGCCGTGCTCGGCTGCCTCGGCCGCCTCTTCGGCGCGAAGGTCGGCGCTCTCGGCGAAGCCGGGGATCTCCACGTCATCCGCGGTCCGGCGATAGCCGTCGACATGCCAGGCCATGAAGCCCGACTGCCCTTCGAGGAGGAGTCCGCCGGCGATCTCGTTGTTGACGGAGCTCGCTCGGACCTCGGCGCGACCATTCAGTGCGCTTTCGGGTGGGTTGGTGTGGATGCGATGGGTGATGACATTGACCACGCCGCCGACGGCGGCGTTGCCGTAGAGCAGGGTGGCCGGGCCGCGTACCACCTCGACGCGTTCGATCAGGAGCGGATCGAGCGAGACCGCATGGTCGGGGCTGCTGACGGAGGCGTCGATCAGGCCGACGCTGTTTTCAAGGATGCGCACCCGATCGCCGGCGAGGCCGCGAATGATGGGGCGGCTGGCGCCGGGACCGAAGTAGGACGAACTGACGCCGGCTTCGTTGCCGAGCAGTTCGCCGAGGGAGCTGGATTGCTTGAGCGCGAGCGCACTGCCGGCGAGCACGCTGGTGGGCTGGGCGAGGTCGGCCTGCGAACGTCCGTAGGGATGCGCGGTGACGACGAAGTTTTCGAGTGAGACGGGTTCTTCCTCCGTTCGGGGAAGGGTGCCTTGCGCGAGGAGCGCCGAGGCAGACAGCAGGGAAGTCAGGGAAAGACGCAGAGAAGAGTGCATGATGCGAAAGGTAGCCAGGAATGCGGGCACGATGCCCGGTTGTGAGGTGAACAGCCGGCGTCGATGCGTGACGCCGACAAGGACGCGCCGTGGTGCGGCGCATCCGGGATTCAGATCAGGCTACACTGCGGGCGGACCTCGCTCCGGCTGACGGAGGTAGCGAGGCACGGGCAGAAAGAGCGCGGCGTAGGCCACTTGGGCCGCCGGGGCGACCGTTACCGCAGGAAGCGGCAGGTAGATCGCGGCCGGCAGCTCGACGCCGCCTGCGAACAGGACCACGGCGCACACGTGTTCCGTGGACTGCGTGGGGGCGGAGTGCGCGTGATCACAGTCGTGGGAGCCGGCTTGTTCAGCGTGGTGAACGAAGGCGTGGGCCTCGGGCGACGAGCTGATCAGCGATAGTCCGAAGACCAGCCAGACCAGCGCGAACGCCAGCACGCGCGAGGGCGCGGCGAGCGGACGGTTGGGCTTGGCGGCAGTCGGCTGCATGGCGATGGGATGAAGGAACGGCGTTGAGGCCGTTCGTCAAGGCGTCTCGCCCGATTGCACAATCATCCGCATGTCTGTCAGCCACCACTTGCCGTCGGCCCGGCGCTCGATCCGGGCGAGGATGTCACGACCCTCGCGCGCCGCCGCCAGCGTTTCCGGCGTGACGTTGAACTCCATGGTCATGGCACGCATGACGCCCGGAACCTCGGAGTGGCGGACGAGCAGCGTGCCGCGTTCCGGCATGGGCGTGATGATGCGGCCGCGCACGGGATAGCTCTGGACGTTGGCCGTGGCCGGATCGCAGCCGCAGTCGTCCGCAGCGAGGTCGAGCGCCTCCGGCAGCGTGATCAATTGGGTGACGATCTGCGAAGGCTCGCCGGGCACGGTGCGCGCGAGGATCAGCTGGGCGGGCGATTTGTCATAGTCCTTGAGCAGGGCGATGCGCGGAAAACCACCGGCCCGGCTCGCCTCACCGGTGCCGCCCGCGATGCTCAGGCCGATGCCCGCGCTGCCGGTCGGCGAAATCCGGCGGATGCGGACCGCCCCGCTGTTCTCCAGCCACGAGACCCAGTGGGTGCCGTCGCGAAGGAGAACCGAGTCAACGCGCCCGAGCGGGCGTTCCGCTTCGTTCACGGTATTGGGCACGAAGAAGCGGTTGCCGGCCTCGGCGGACGAACTGGCGAGCACGCGTGGCTGATCGTTGGCTGCGGTGAACCAGGCGATCGCGACCGTCGCGCCCTGCACGGACAGCATGGGGCCGTTCACCGGGCAGGCGGCGATCTCCCACCCGTCGGCGTGAATGAGAGAAGGGGTTTCCCACGTGGTGCCGTTGAAGCGGGCCTTGCCCATGTCGCGCACCTCGGTCGCAGAGCGGTCGCGGTAGGCGACAAGCGCGGAGCCATCGGGAAACGCGACGAGGCTGGTCGAGCAGCAGTCGCACACGCGATCGTCGATCAGCTGGTCCGGCGCATCACTCTGCAGAATCCGCCCCCAGAGCTGCATGGCCTTCGCGGTGTCGCGGGCGCGGCCGTCGAGCCAGGTGGCGAGCCAGCGACCGTCGGACAGGGCCTGGAGGGCGACAAACTCGTTGAGGTTGCTCTCGCGGGAGATGGGCGCGGGGGCGGACCAGGTGAGGCCGTGGTCTTCCGAGAAGCTCACCCGCGCGCCATACGACGTGCCGTGGTGGCCGTGATCGTGAGCGAGCTCAGGGTTCTTGACAAACCAGGCAACCACCAGCCGGCCGTCGCGGCCCGCAGCGATTTGAGGCGTATCGGCCCAGTTGACGAACCAGTCCGGGCCCTGCGCGACCGTTTGCGCCGGAGTCCACGTGCGCGTGCTGGCATCGAAGCGCGAAACGCGCAGGCGGTGCTCCTCGCTGACGGGTTCGAGCCACGACATGTAGACCGAACCGTCAGCCGCGGTCGTGAGTTGCGGCGTGAGTGCGCCGGGACCGGCGGGAGACGGCAGCGTCGCGGGAGGAGCGATGACCGGCTCGGCGGCGTGCAGTCCAGCCACTGCGATCAATGCCAGCAGTACGAGCTGGCGCAGGCGGACCCGGATCGAGCCGGGGCGTGGGAAGGCGAAGTTCATGGCGCGACAGGTTTGACGGCTTCGAGCCACCAGCCATCCGGTTTGCGAACCATGAGGCCGGTGATGGCCTGGTCCTTCCGTACGGATTTTAAATCGGCGTCCGTCACCTTGAACATCATGGTCATCGCACGCATGACTCCGGGAACCTCCTCATGCTTCACGAGGAGACTCCCACGGTCGGAAATGATATCCACAACCACACCCTTTAAGGGATGGCGCGTGGGGCCGGAGGGGCTCGCTCCCGGTGGAACGTTTTTTTCAGGCTGCGCAGCCGTTTGATCGGCGGTGGCAGGCGAGGCGGCAAGTAATCCCGCGAGGAGTAGGAGAAAAGACTTCATGACTGATTTCATGGGAAAGTGAGCGGCGTCAGAAGGCACGGCGGAGGCTGAGTTCGATACTGATGGGATCGGCGAGACGCTGCAAGAGGCCCGTGGCCCACTCCTCGTATTCCTCGTCGAGGAGATTGCGGCCGCGCAGCGTGCCGGACCAGCCGGCGTTCTGATAGGTGACGGAGGCTTCGAGCGTCGTGTAGGCAGGGGTCCAGATCAGGTTGGAATTTCCCGCCGCGCGACGGTCGACGTAGCGCGGGCCGCCGCCGATGCGCCAGTGGCGGCCGAAGGTCTTGCTCACATACGCGCTGGCGACGATCTCAGGCACATTGCCCGGAGTGTTGCCGGCGCGGGAGATCACACCGGTGCCGAGGTTCTCGTTGAAGTCCTCGTACTCGGCGGTCCACGTCCAGGCGAGATTGCCCTCGAGACGCCAGTCGGCGGTGGGCGACCAGGCGAGAGCGAACTCGGCGCCCTGCGAGACCTGGGCCCCGATCTGCTGGCTGATGCGCAGGCCGGTGTCGGGATCGAGGGTCGAGGTCAGGATATTGGTCTTCTCGATGTCGTAGAGCGCGACGGTGAAGTCGACCTTGCCCTCCTGCAGCGTGCCCTTGGCGCCGACCTCGAACTGGCGGCCCTTCTGGAGCGCGAAGTCATTTTGCGTGGCGGTTAGGCTGACGAGCTGGGTGATGGGCTCGGCGGCGTGGCTGTAGCTGGCGTAGACATTGACCTGCTCGTTGACCGACCAGACAAACCCCGCGCGGCCCGTGATGGGCGTGTAGTCCTTGGCGTAGGTGGTGACGACTGGCGCGGTGGGCGTGATGAACGTCGTGCGATCAATCGAGATCCAATCCCGGCGCAGGCCGGCGATCAGCTTGAGGCTGGGGGTGAGATCGAGGGCGTTCTCGATGTAGACGGCGGTCGTGTCGATGATGACGTTGTTGTTTTTCTGGAAACGGTTCGCGTCACCGGGCCCGATGCCGACGTCGGGATTGAGGAGCGAGACGCTGCTCAGCGTCGTGGCATAGCCGGCCGGCGTGCCGCCTCGGATCAGGTCGTTGCGTTCGATGAAGGAACCGACGAGCAGCCGATTGGCGCGACCTGCGACATCGCCCTTGTAGGCGACGTCGAGGCGATTCCCGGTGAGGAGGTCGTCGCGGTAGATGTGAACAAAGGACGAGCGGTCGACGAGCTGGGTGACGGGATTCCAGAGATTGCTCTCGAGGTTGCGCCACTTGAACAGCTGGGTCGCGACGTAGGCCTCGTTGCGGATTTCCCAATGGGCATTCGGGTTCCACTCGGCGCGCAGGCGATTGAACGAGTTCTCGGTCGTGGCGTAGTTGTCGAGGATGTTGTAGTTGGTGCGGCGGGCGGTCGAATCGACGCGCGGGTTGACGAGACGATCCGTGGCGGTGACCGCACGGGCGACCAGGCGGGTGAAGATGCCGGTGGCGGCGTCATAGCGCTCAACCGCATCGTAGATGACCGGATTGCCGTAGTAGCTCTCGTTCCAGTCCTCGAGGTAGGTCGTGAACCAGGTCAGCTTGAGCGTACGCGAGACATCCCAGCCCAGCGCACCGCTGAAACCGGCGTAGCGCTCGTAGGCGCGGTCGACGTAGCCATCGCGCTCCGTGTAGCTGAAATCGGCTCGGGCAAAGAGCTTCCCGTCAACGATGGGTCCACCGGCGCCGACGCCGAGACGCAGGCTGCCGAAGGAGCCGTAGCTGGCCACGGCCTCGCCGCGGTAGGTACGGTCGGGATTCTTCGACAGGTAGTTCACCGCGCCACCAATGGCGCCCTCGCCGAACATGAGGGACGAGGGTCCCTTGAGAATCTCGACGCGGTCGAGATTGAAGGCGTCAATCGTGCGCGCGGATTGCGAGCCCGTGTTTTGGCGGATGCCGTCACGCATGACGGTCACGCTGTTGGCGGTGAAGCCGCGGGTGGCGAAGCCCGGGATGGAGCCAAACTGGGTGCCGCCGGTCATGCCGACGGCGCCCTCCACGGCTTCGACCCCGGTGCGGAAGCCGCGCAATTGCATGACCTCCTGCGTGACGACCGAGACGCTGACCGGGAGATCGCGATTGGCGAGGCCGAGACGCGAGCCGGTGGACGTCGAGGCGTCGAGTGGAAGGGAGAAAGATTTCTCTTTGTCGGCCGTGACATCGACGGCCGCCAGTTCGAGCGGATCCTGGTTGGCTGCGACCGTCTGGCCGCAGAGCAGGATGGGAGCAGCGGTGAGGCTGCTGATGAGCAGATAGGTGGGAAGACGGAAGGAGTGCATGGTCTGATTCAGGTGCGACGACCGGCGCACAGGAGTGGCGCGGACGTCAGGGTGCCGCGCGGCGACAGCCGCGCATGGGCAAGGGAACGCGAAGGATTCGCGCGCGCGTGAGCGCGATCGATCGGAACGAACTGAATCAGGCGACCCGCGGAGGCGGGGTGGGCGGCGCCGTCGCAACGGCGCTGGGCGGAATCACGTCAACGAGAAGCCAGGGCGACGCTTCCGGCGCGACCATGATGACGACGGGGTTGGTTGCGTAGGCGAGCTGGACCTTGTGGTTGAGCTTGCCGGCGCCGGCCCCGGTTGCGTCCTGACCTTGCTTGGCGTCGTTGACCACTTCGCACACGCCGCAGAGGTTTTCTGCGGTGAACGTCTTCTTGATGGCGTCGCCGAGCGACATGCTCTGCGAGTAAGCCGCGATCATGCGGCCCCACGCAAACGTCTGCACCAAATCCCAATGACTTCCCGTGGCCAGCAGCCACGCGGAGAGCGTCATGAGGAGGGAGAATTTCCGGCGCATCGGCGGGACCGGATCATAGTCGAGGCTTCTCCGCAAGACCTTGCTGGCGGCTAGAAGCACAGACCGCGGCGTGTATCAGACAATCCCTACACCCGTGCGCGACGCTGGAGCAGAGTGACCACGAGCAGGAGGGCAAACGAGAGCGCCAGCAGGACGCCGGCAAACACGTGGGCATCCGCATAGTTGAGCTTCTGCACCTCGTCGTAGAGCGCGATGCTCGCGACCTTGGTCTGGCCGGGAATTGCACCGCCGATCATCAGGACCACGCCGAATTCCCCGAGCGTGTGGGCGAAGCCAAGGGTGAGCCCCGCCGCCACGCCGCGGCGCGCGAGCGGGAGGTGCACGCGAAGAAAGGTCCGCCAGGGCGTCGCCCCGAGGGCGCGACCGGCATCGATCAACTCCACTGGCACAGCCTTGAGCGCGGCCTGGAACGGCTGGACCGCAAAGGGCAGCGAGTAGATCACGGAGGCGATCACGAGGCCGGTGAAGCTGAACGCGAGCGGTGTGCCAAAGGTTTCCAGCCACCAGTGGCCGAGACCTTGGTTGGGCGAAAACGCGATCAGCAGATAGAAGCCGATGACCGTGGGCGGCAGCACGATCGGCAGCGTGACGAGGGTCTCGATCACGGGGGCGACGCGATGGCGCGTCGTGTTCAGCCAGTGGGCGAGCGGGAGACCGGCCAGACCCAGTACCAGGGTGGTGAGCGCGGCAAGGCGCAGCGTCAGGGCGAGGGATTGCCAGAGCGCAGGGGAGAGCAGGAAAACGTGATCAGCGGTCTCGCCCATCGGTTACGGCGACGGTGGCACGCCGTAGCCGAACCGCTCAAGGATCTTCCGCGCCTCGGGTCCGCGCAGGAACGCGAGGTAGCGGGCCACCGCCGGATTGGCCGCACCGCGCTTCGTGATCACCACGCCCTGATCCAGCGGCGCATACAGGCTGGCCGGCACTTCGGTCCATCGTCCCTGGTCCTTGAGGCGGGGCGAGAGCACGAGTGACAGGGCCACCAATCCGGCGTCGGCGTTGCCGGTCTCAACAAATTGGGCGGTCTGGGTGATGTTTTCACCCGCGACGAGTTTAGGTTGGATCGAGGTCCAGAGGCCTTCCTTCTCCAGAGCCTGCCGCGCCGCGCGCCCGTAAGGGGCGGTCTCGATCTGGGCGATCGCGATCCGGCGGACGGCGGGATCAGCGGTCACGGCTGCAAGCGACGAGACGTTGATGCCTTCCTTGGTGGTCCAGAGCACCAGCCGGCCGGTCGCGAAGGTAACGAGACTCTCGGGGACGGCATGACCGTCGCGGATCAGAGCCCGCGGGTAATCGAGGTCGGCGGAGAGAAACACGTCGAAAGGCGCGCCGTTGCCAATCTGGGCCACGAGGTTGCCTGATGCGCCGGTGGCTGAGGTTAGCGTGACGTCCGGTGCGCTCTGGCGGAAAGCGGCGTTCAGTTCGTCGAGGGCGTAAACCAGGTTGGAGGCCGCTGCGACGGACAGGGTGGATGCGGCGCGGCCCAGCTCGCCCCCCGCCAGAGCCAGCACGATGAAGAGGAGATGACGCAGGCGAGCCATTTCAATTGAGCGGTGCCGGCACTTGAAAGGAGAACTTCAGCCGCTCCTGCCCGTGCTGGTTCAGGCCACGAAAGCTGACGGAGATTCGCCCCTCGGCATCGGTGACATCGATCATGGCGAAAAATCCTTCGCCCGCCTCGGGGGCGACGGGTCCGTGTGTCCAGGGCCCGGTGCCGGTCCCGTGGCCACGGTCGAGCGGGCCGGCCTGCAACACGGGAAAACCGGGCGCCTTGTGCTGACCATAGCGATTGTTGGTCCCGTCGTCGGCCGCGAGCACGGATCCATCGCCGCCAAGAAAGCAGAGGCCCTTGATGCCGTTTTCCGCGATCCAGTCGCTCAACGCGTCCCGCTCGGCGGCATAGTGTCCCCAGTCATTGCGGCCGGCGGCAGCGGGTGATAGCCAGCTCGATGGACTGACAACAAAGACCAGCGGATGGCGATCCTTGGCTGCGAGCAGTTCGGCCTTGAGCCAGGCGAGCTGGCGCTCGCCCAGCAGGGTTGTGCCGGGCGGTCCGCGCTCCGTGCGGACGTCGAGGACAAGGAAGCGAACCCGGCCGATTGTGAAGGCCCGGTTGATGGTGCCATCCGGTGAACCGGGATCCACGAGCCCGAAATGGGGCACGTATTCGCGGAAACTCGCGTGGGCGGCGGCGCGCGCCGGCACCGCGCCACCGCCTGCGCCGTAATCATAAGCATCCCACGTGTAGACGATGGGCACCGTCCGGTAGAGATCAGCCTGGGTCGGCGACATCAGCACCTCCTCGTAGGCGGTGCGAAACGCCGCGTGGTCAGACGCCCCGATCGCCGTATCGAAGAGATTGCCCGCCACGACAAGGAACATGGGGGCCTGGCTCTTGATCTCCGAATAGACCCCGTGGGCAGAGCCGGTGGTCGCGCCGGCCGAAAGGGCGAAGCGGAAGGAGGTGGGTTTTCCTTCAAGCGGCATGGTCATGAACGAGCCGCGCCGCTGGTCGTCACGCTGGGAGCCGATGCGGATGCGGTAGTGGTAGCGTGTCAGCGGCTTGAGCCCGACCGCGCGAAAGCGCGACATCTCCGGTTGGTCGCCTGGGCGAGGGGACGATTCGCCAAAACTCAGGAAGTGCGCGAAATCCGGATCGTCGCTGACCTCCAGCGTGCTGAAGCGGGGCGTGTACAGACGCGCCACGATGCTGGCGGCATCACTCGTCACGCCGCCCGACCACGGCCCCACCGCCACGTGTTGGGCGTGGGCGCGCGTCGAGGCGGTCGCTGCGAGGAGCAGCAACCAAGGCAGCAGCCGGGCGAACCGGTGTTGACAGACCGAAACCATGGATGAGTGGGACACCTAGGGATGCGGGGCGTTGCAAGCGAACGGAAAAATGTCCTGCTGGCCTGAACCATGTCGCCTGCCGCTTCCTCCCCACTTACCCCGGTCACCATTCTGTGTGGTTTCCTCGGTGTGGGTAAGACGACGCTGCTGCTGCACCTTCTTGGGCAGGCCGAAGGGCGCCGGTGGGCGGCCGTCGTGAACGACGTGGCGGCGGTGAATATTGATGGTGCCGTGGTGCGTTCGCTCGCCGGAGGCCGGGAGATCGTCGAGATCGGCAATGGCTGTGTTTGCTGCTCGAGCAAGGACGAGTTGGCGGAAACGGTGGCCATGCTCGCCATGACCGGTCGGCCCGGCGGACCGGAGGGGCGGCTCTACGAGCACATTCTCGTGGAGACGACGGGCGTCGCCGAGCCGCGCGGGATTGCGAATCTCTTCCTGCGCAAGAATCCCTTTGGCCGGACGTTGGGCGACTTCGCCACGTTGTCGGCGCTGGTGACGGTCGTCGACGCCCGCGCGTTCTTGGAGGAGTGGGACCGGCGCACGCCGCGCGCCTTGGTGGCGGGCTCCGCGCGCCCCGTGGTGGAGCTCATGCTGGAGCAGGTCGAGGTGGCGGATGTTATCGTCGTCAACCAGTGCGACCGCGTGGATGAGGCTGCCCAGGCGCGGGTTGAGACCGTGCTGGAGGGACTCAATCCGCGGGCCGAGCGGATGCTCACCGAGCAGGGGCAGGTTGCGTCGGAGTCGCTGCTGGGACGGGTCCGCTTCGATCCCGGTGCGACGCTGGGCGGGGCGCGCTGGATCGGCGCCTTGAACGCGGTGGCGCCGCAGGCGGGACGTGCGCAGGTGGTGCGCCCTGCATCCGGAGCGAGCCGGCCGGCGCACGAGACGAAGTACGGCATCCGGAGCTTTGTTTATCAGGCGCGGCGCCCGTTCGATCGCGCGGCTCTGCAGCGTGTGCTCGAGACGGGGCTGCCGGGTTTGCTGCGCGCCAAGGGGTTTTTCTGGGTGGCCGATCAACCCGACGAGATGGGTCTCGTGTCGGTGGCGGGGGGCGCGGTCCGGATGGATTTTCTCAGCTACTGGTGGGCTGCGCTGGTCGAGAGCGGCAAGGCGAAGATGGAGGATCGTCCGCCGATGATCCGCGCCCTCTGGGTCGAGCCTAGTGGCGACCGCCGGCAGGAGATCGCCTTCATCGGCGTGGAACTGGACGAGTCCGCCGTGCGGGCAACGCTGGACGCGTGCCTGGTGTAGCCGGGCTCGCTGAGCCCGGAGGGGTGGAGGGTTGAGCGACACCAACCGGACCGGCCTCAGCGAGGCCGGCTACATCACTACGCCCCGTAGCGTCGCTTCATTTCCGTGTAGGGAAAATGGCGGCCGGGGCACACCGTGTGATTGCGATCAACCCAGCGATGCACGGTGAAGGCGGGTTTGACGCCGAGCGGCGCGTCGGTGCGCAGCCAGTCGATGAGCGAGGTCAGGGCGGCGAGTTGCTTCGCGCCGGGTTTGCGCTTCTCGAAATTGCCCACGAGGCAGATGCCGATGCCTGATTCGTTGTAGGCTTCGCTGCGCACGTGGCCGCCGTGGATCTGGGCGCGCCAGCGCGGACCAATCTCGATCTCGCCGTCGCCGGAGTCGCGGCCGTTGCCGATGACGAAATGGTAGGCGAGTCCGTGCTCCATGCCGCGGCGGCGATGGCCGGCGTCGTAGGCCTTGGCGTCGCCGTTCTCGATGCCGCTGTGGTGGACGACCACATGGCGCCAGCGCCCGCGGCGGATGCTCAGGCCGCGGGTGGCGGCGATCACTCCGCCCAGGCTGGCGGAGGGTGGCGAAGCGACGATGGGCTTGGGGATGATCAGCCGCTGGCCGGCCTGGATTGAATCGGTGCGGAGCTTGTTGCGCACCTTGATGGTTTCGACCGACACGCCGTGGTTCTGCGCGATGAGGGTGAGCGTGTCGCCCCGGCGCACGGTGTAGCGGATTTCGCGCACGGACGTACTTTGGGCGAGCAAATCGGTCGCTCCGCCTGCCAGCCCGAGCAGGGCCAGACCGGTCGTCTGCAGGAACATGCGCCGCGTCGTCACGTGCTTTACCCTACCATGCCCGTCAACCCTCCCGGCGGGGCGGAGTTGCGAGGGTTTGCTGGAGCATGAGTTTGGTCACGGCGATCCGCGGCCGGGTGAAGCGCCACTGGCGCGTGCCGCCGGACTCGAACACTGTCACGACGGTCTCCACGAGCGGGCAGCCTGGATCGCGGCAGGCGAGTTCACTCACTGTGAGGGTGGCATCGGCCTCCAGCTGCAGAATCTCCTGTGTCCAACGCTTGATCGCCGCCGTGTGCGACGGATCGCTCGCTGGCTCGCCGTCGACGGGTATAAAGGAATGGCCCATGACGGAAGGGGTCCTGTCAGCTCATGGTTGACGTGATCGTCAGGACTCGCAGCGAAGGACGTAGACGATGCCCTTCTCACTGCCGACCGCGAGGAGACGGTCGTCGGGCGACCAGACGAGCTTGGTCGCGGCGGCCGGCATGCGCACGGTGGCGCGGAGCGGTTGCTTGCGTTCGGGACTCCAGAGCATGAGCACGCCATCGGCGGAGGCCGTGGCGAGGAGGCCGTGGTTGTGCTGGAAAGCGACGGCGCAGACCTTGGCGTCGTGCGGGAACATGAGCGGCTCGCGGCCCTCGGGGCCGGCGCCGGTACAGTCCCACAGGCAGGCGTCCTTGCCGCCGCCGGTGGCGAGCCAGCGCGAACCCTGGTCGAAGGACAACTCCTTCACCTTGCCCTCGTAGCCGCTCATGTGGAACTCCTGATCCTCCTCGGGCAGCCAGAGGTGAACGCTCGGATCCTGGTTGCCCGAGACGAGCCAGCGGTTGTCGGGCGACCAGACCAGCGCATGGATGCCGTTGGCGTAGGGAAATTCCTTTTGCGCGACGAAGTCATCCGCATCCCAGAGGCAGACGCCGCCGAAGTAGGCGCTCGCCAGACAGCCGCCCGCGGGTTGCCAAGCGAGGGCGGAGATCGTCTTGGGGGCGGACTTGAAGGCGTGCCGGACCGAGGCGTCGCCATTGAGCAGCACCAGATCGCGCCCGGCCGCGGCAGCCAGGATCGAACCAGAGACCAGAGGCCGGAGGCCGGAAGCCAGATCAGATAACGAAGCTGCCTGCGAATCTGCTTGTTCTGGGCTCTGGCCTCCGGCCTCTGCCTTCTGGTTGGCTGGCTTCCACGCCAGATGTTCGACCCACGCGGCACCCAGCTTGGCCGTCGCGGTGTGCTGACCGCTGGTGGTGTCCCAGAATTTTACGGCGCCGTCCTGTCCGCCCGTGGCGAGCAGGGGCTGGGCGGGATGCCAGGCGAGGGCATTGGTGCCGTCTTCATGACCCGGGAGTTCGTGTTGGCGCGCGCCATCGGTCGTGGCGAACAGGCTGACCGGACCCGCGGCGGAAGCCGCCGCGAGGACATCACCGGCCAGCGACCAACCGAGGTCGATCACGTAGTCGTCGAGCTGCGCCGCCCAGTGCTTGGTCAATTGCATGACCCCAGAGATAGATGCGGTCGGGTCCCGGTGCGCAAGGCGCGAGTCGTTTTCGGCCCGGGCCCTTATAACCCAAGAGGTTACTTGAGGCCGGGGCGGGGCTGTTGCCATGAGCTGGCGGGGGCTTTTTCGCCGACGGTCTCAAGTTGGCCGGGGATGTTACGATGAGGGATTGTTGCATTCCTCCATCGCATGAAGAAAGGCGCCATTGCACCTGTGGACGCCTCGCGGGACTTTCGTGTCCACGAGGTGTTTTGTTCGTTCACCGACCGCAAGGGGGCCATCCTCGCCGGCAACGAGGTCTTCACCCGGATCAGCGGGTATGCCTGGGCGGAGTTGTCGGGTCAGCCTCACAACATCATCCGGCATCCGGACATGCCGCGCGCGGTGTTTCAGCTCTTCTGGGAGGAACTGAACGCCGGCCGGCCGGTGGCGGCGTACGTGAAGAATCTTGCGAAAGACGGGCGGTACTACTGGGTGCTGGCGCTGGCCTGTCCGGTCGGCGACGGCTACCTTTCGATCCGGATCAAGCCCTCCAGTGCGCTGCTGCCCGCTGTGGAGGCGCTCTATCGCACCATGCGTGCGGCCGAGCACACGGAGGAGGAGCGTGGGGCGGGCGGCCCCCCCGCCAAGGCGGCCCCCCCCCCCGTGGGGGTGCAGGGTGTGAGGAGTAACCGGTTTGACTCTTACGAGTCCTTTATGCGCACGGCCCTCCTGCGCGAGGAATTGAACAGTCGTGACGCCGCGCTGGCGCGGGAGCGCATCGAGCTGCTGCCGGCGATCCGGGCAACCGTGGCGGAAAAAAGTCCGCGGGCCGCCACCGTTGCGCCTTTGCACGAGTCCGGCCGGCAGACCTACGGGCGCCTCACCGCGGTGTGCGCCCGGCTCGACGACCTCGCCCGGCTCAATGCCGAGCTCAGTACGCATGCGCGGACGATGCTGCGCCTCGCGGGCGATTTCCGCGTGCTCTCGCTCAACGCTGGCCTCAATGCCACCAAGCTCGGCGAGGAAGGCCGCGGCCTCGGCGTGATTGCGTCCCACCTGGGAACCACGTCGACGGAAATCTCCGGCACCGTCGGGACGATTGGCCGCTGCGTGGAAACAAGTTCCCGCCAGCTGGGCGGTGTGATCTTTAACCTCGCCTGGGCGCGGGTGCAGTTCGAGATGACGGTGATCCACTACGGTGAAATGCTGGCGGCGCGCGCCGACGACGAAGCGTGCGCGACGCGTGACCTCGCACCCGCGGGGCATCTGCGCTCGGCGTTCCGGGCCACGTCGGGTCAAGCGCTCACGGCACTGGCGGCGCTCGCGGATGAGCTGGGAAATCTGGATGATCTGGCCGAGGTCCTGCACAAGACCGTCACCTCACTCCAGATGGCCTACATCAGCTGCAAGGTGGAAGTCAGCCGTGTCTCCCACGATCTTACGCTGCGGGAGGTCTTCGGTGACATCGGTCTGCACGTCGACAAGACCCGCGAGGTGCTCGCGGCCATGACCGGCGTGATCGAACGGCTGGCTCAGGAGGCGCGGCAGGCGCCGGCGATTGCCGCGACCGTGGCTGACACGAACACCCAGCTCGATCGGCATGGCGAGGCTCTGGCCCGGATCGAGCAGGCTGAGGCGCTCCCGGCCGCCGTCTGATCGCGGGGGGGCTTGCTGATTCTCCGGCGGTGGATTGAGTCAATGCATGTCCACGCCTGTTCGCATCCTTGCCTTTGCCGCCAGCGCCCGCGCGGCTTCGCTCAACCGGAAACTGCTCGCCGCGACGGTCGACGCCGTGCGTGCGGTCGGCACGGAGGTCACGCTGATCGATCTCAATGACTTTACGTTGCCGCTCTACCACGGGGATCTGGAAGACCGTGAGGGCCTGCCCCCGGCGGCGGCGGCGCTCATCGCGCAGATTCAGGCGCACCAGGGTCTGCTCATCGCCTCGCCGGAGTACAACGGGATGATCACGCCGCTGCTCAAGAACACGATCGATTGGTGCACGCGCGGAGACGACGATCCGTTTCCGGGCAAGGTTGCGGCGGTCGTGTCGGCCTCGCCGGGCGCATTCGGCGGCGTGCGGTCGCACCAGTTGGCGCAGCAGCTCCTGCTCAAGCTGGGCTGTCACGTGGTCCCGTCGGTGACGACCCTCGCGCATGCCGACAAGGCCTTCGACGCCGACGGGCGCCTGACGGATGCGCGTGCGCAAAAATCCGTGAAGGCGCTCGCCGCGAGCCTCGTCGAGCTGACGCGGTCAGTTGGCTAGAGCATTTTCAGGAAACCTGTAGCCGGGGTCGCTGACCCTGGGATTGGAGTTTACCTCGAAAATGTTCCAGACCGGGGTCAACGACCCCGGCTACACCTCAATTTAAACCGCTTTAAGCCAGAATGGTGTCCCCACGCGAATCGGTGCGAAGAGGACCGGATTTTCCACCACGAAACACACGGAACACACGAAAACGGAGCCAGATTCTCTGGTTCGGCCATTTCGTGTGTTCCGTGTGTTTCGTGGTGA
>CAYWRG010000022.1:40446-63345 GCA_964460715.1 uncultured Opitutus sp.
CGCGGTGTCGACGGAGACGATGGGGCCGTGCACGGTGTAGCGCAGGGTGACGACGCGCGGCGCCTCCCCCTTCACGCGAATCGTGTCGGTGATGGACTGCACATGTCGCCAGGCGCCCTTGTGGCGGTAGCAGTCGAGCGAGGATTCGGTCCGGTGGGGAACCGATTGGTTTGGCGAGGACGCGGCGGCGGTGGCACGTTGTTGTTGGGGGGGGCCCCCCGGTTTCAATCCGCCCCGTTCCGCGTGATTCGCGGGCAGCTCGCCGCGGGTGCCCGCTCAGGCGAGGCAGCTCTTGAAACCTTCGTTCAGTGCGGCGCGATCGAGATTCTTGCCGATGAAAACGAGGGTGTTCGTCCGCGCGTCCTTGCCCCATGGGCGGTCGAACTTGGCGTCGAAGAGCATGTGCACGCCCTGGAAGACGAGGCGTTTGTCCGAGCCTTTGACGCTGAGCACGCCCTTCATGCGGTAGAGGTCGTTGCCCTTGGTCTTGAGGAGCTCGCCGATCCAGTCGTTGAGCTTCTTGCCGTCGAGTTCACCCGGCGTGCTGATGCCAACCGAGGTGACGTCTTCTTCATGGGAGTGCGTGTGCTCGTAGTCCTGCTGCCACACCGGGCGGATGTTTTCGCCGCCCTGCTGGATGTGCAGCGGCTCTTCGCCGCAACCCTCGAAGACGAGGTAATGGCCGGGGGTCTTGATCGTGAGCGGGTAATGGCCGTGTCCGTGATCGAGCAAGAGACGGTGCAGGACCGCGCCGGGCATGACCGGGTCGCCGGCCTTCACGCGGCTTTCCCAATCGGAGAAGAGGACCACGGCCTGATCGCGGGCGGCGGCGATGTCCCCTGCCTCGAGCGACTTCACCGGGAGAATGACGACATCGAGTTCATTCTCGTTGCCATGGTGGTGATGGTGATGATGACCGTCATCGCCGTGATCATGCCCGTGTCCGTGGTCATGGCCCTCGTGCTCATGGGCATGGTCATGATCGTGATCGCAATGGCCGATCACCAGGTCGAGCGTGCCGACCGGAAGCGGGTAGGCGCCGGCCCACTCGAAGGGGTATGACGGCTCCATGAACTTCGGGTCGATTTCGGTGGCGCGCGAGAGGTTGAACCCGCCCACGTCGAGCACGTGCTTGAGGTCGACGGCCGAGTTCTGCGCGCGGTGGACCTTGGCGTAGGCGTTCATCTTGCGGATGCGCGCCTCGAGGGCGTCGAGTTCGGGCGGGGTGACGAGGTCCGTCTTGTTCAGGATCAGCACGTCAGCGAACGCGATCTGCTTCTTGACCTCGGGGGAATCACCGAGGTGTTGGATCACATGACGGGCGTCGACGACGGTCACGATCGCATCGAGCCGGAAGCGGCTGCGCATCTCGTCGTCAGTGAAAAACGTCTGGGCGACCGGGCCCGGGTCGGCGAGGCCGGTCGTCTCGATCAGGATGCCGTCGAGCCGGTCCTTGCGCTTCATCAGCCGGCCGAGGATGCGGATCAGGTCGCCGCGTACGCTGCAGCAGATGCAGCCGTTGTTCATCTCGAAGATCTCCTCGTCGCTCTGGATGACGAGTTGGTTGTCGACGCCGACCTCGCCGAACTCGTTTTCAATCACCGCCAGCTTGCGGCCGTGCTGTTCCGTGAGGATGCGATTGAGCAGGGTGGTTTTGCCCGCGCCGAGGAAGCCGGTGAGGACCGTGACAGGAATGGGAGCGTCGTTGGACATCAGGAGAGGGGTTAGCAAAGCCGGGATTGGCCGGGGCGCAACCCGCGGTTTGGGGCCTGGCTTCGGCGGGGAGGGGCCGAAACCTTACAAAAACGTAAAGTTACGGAAAGGCTGGGGCAAGGGACCTGGGATAGAGTGGGGCCGTACCGAACGGAAACCTTTACCCACTCTTCACTCAGTCATGAACAACGAATCCCGCTCCACCTCCTACCTGCGCCGCGTCACCGGCTTTGCCGCCGCGGCTGTTGCCGCGGGCGGCCTCGTCTGGGCCGCCGCCGCGTTTGCCGCCAATGACTCGTCCGCCAAGGTTGCCGTCAATATCGACGAAAAGCCGATCGAGCGTGCGTCCGGGCTTGAGCCTTCCAGTTACTCCCCGGTCGTGAAGCGCGTCGCGCCGGCGGTCGTCAAGGTTCAGGTGACCGAGCGCGCCCGCGTCGTCACAACGGACGAACTGCCGCCCTTCATGCAGGATCCGCGCTTCCGCCAGTTCTTTGGCGGCATGGAACGTCAGCTCCGTCAGCCGCCGTCCGAAGGGCTCGGCTCCGGCGTCGTGGTGAGCAAGGATGGTTACATCCTCACCAACAACCACGTCGTGAACGGCGCGGACGTGATCACCGTTTCGTTCAACGACGGGCGCGAACTCAAGGCCAAGGTGGTGGGGACCGATCCGCAGACGGATCTGGCGGTCATCAAGGTCGACGCCAAGGACCTCCCGGCCGTCACCTTCGCCGACAGCGACACGCTGGAGGTCGGCGACCGTGTGCTCGCGGTGGGCAATCCCTTCGGCATCGGCCAGACGGTCACCAGCGGCATGGTTGGCGCGCTTGGACGCGCTTCGCTTGGCCTCGACTATGAGGACTTCATTCAGACGGATGCGGCCATCAACCCGGGTAACTCGGGGGGCGCCCTCGTGGACATTCAGGGTCGGCTCATCGGCATCAACACCGCGATCCTCAGCCGCCGCTTCCAGGGCATTGGCTTCGCGATTCCGAGCAATCTGGCGCGCAGCGTGATGGAGCAGCTGGTTGCGAATGGCGAAGTGGTGCGCGGCTATCTGGGCGTTTCGGTCCAGGACATCACCTCCGACCTCGCCGCAGGCTTCGATCTCAAGGACAAGGGCGGCGCCCTCGTCGCGGATGTGCTGGCCGGCAGCCCAGCTGAAAAGAGTGGCTTGGAGCCGGGTGACGTCGTCACCGAAATCAACGGCCGGTCGATCAACGACGCCCGTCGCCTCAAGCTGACCGTCGCGGGCCTCGCGCCGGGCTCGAAGGTCTCCGCCACCGTCCTGCGCGATGGCAAGAGCGAGAAGCTCGAGCTGCAGGTTGGCGATCAGCCCTCGAACCGCCGCATCGCGGGCAACCCTCGCAATCGTTCATCCCGGGCACCGGCGATGGATGAGGGCACGCTCAACGGCGTCGCGGTTGCCGACCTCGATCCGCGTGCTCGCCGTGAATTCGAAATCCCGACGCGGGTAAAGGGCGCGCTCATCACCGACGTTTCGCCGGATTCCGCCGCCGCCAAGGCCGGCCTGCAGCCCGGTGAGGTCATCACGGAGATCAACCGTGAGCCTGTCGCGAGCGCGGACGACGCGGTCAAGCTGACCGAGGAGCCTTCCTCCAAGAAGACCCTCGTCCGCGTCTGGAATCCCCGCGGCATCCGCTACGTGGTTGTCGATGAGACCGAGGCTGCGTCCAACAACTGACAAAACTCATTCCTCTTGCCGGCGCTTTAGCCGGACCTTCAACCGCCCCGCCGTTCTTCCAGGACGGCGGGGCGTTAAATTTGATCGATCCGTTCCCACAGGAGAAAACGGAGGGGACGGAGTTCGGAAACTGAACCACGGATGGACATAGATGAACACGGATCGGTTGGCCTGATCAGGAACGATGTAAGTCCGTACCCCTCTCTGATCGGTCGCCGTTTTCTCTGTTTCCTCCGGTAATAATTCTTCGCATAACCTTCTTCGCATGCGTGTCCTTGTGGTTGAAGATGACGCCAAGATTGCCTCCTTCGTGGTCAAGGGCCTGAAGCAGGAGGGCTATGCCGTCGACCATGCGCCCGATGGTGACACCGGGCTCTCACTCGCGACGACCACGCGCTATGACGTCGCGGTGGTGGATGTCATGCTGCCCGGCCTCGATGGCCTCAGCCTCGTCAAGCGCCTGCGCGCCCAGCGCGAGGATGTGCCGGTGCTTTTCCTCAGCGCCCGTTCCGGGGTTGATGACCGGGTGAAGGGACTGCAGGCAGGCGGGGACGACTACCTGACCAAACCTTTTGCGTTCGCCGAGCTTTCGGCGCGGTTGCAGGCCCTGATCCGCCGCTCGACCCGTTCGCCTGAGGCGACGCGGCTCACGGTGGGCGATCTCGCGATGGACCTTGTTGCGCGCAGCGTGACGGTGGCGGGCCGGGCCGTGGAATTGCAGCCGCGCGAATTTGCGCTGCTGGAGTACCTGATGCGCCATCCGGACCGGGCGGTGACGAAGACCATGATCCTGGAACACGTGTGGGATTACAGCTTCGATCCGCAGACCAACGTGGTCGACGTGCTGATGCACCGTCTGCGCGGCAAGGTGGATCCGGAGCATACCCGTATCGAAACCGTCCGCGGAGTCGGCTATGTCCTCAAGACCCGCGTTTGAGCGTACGCACCGGTCGGTGGCCCTGCGCCTGAGCGTGTGGTTTGCCACGCTCTTTGCCGTCGGCTTCACCGCGATCTTTGCCCTGCTGTACTGGCTGCTCGCGCGTTCGCTCGAAGCGAGCGAGTACGAGGCGCTGCAACTCCGGTTGCGGCAGTACGCCAGCATCTACGAACTCAGCGGCGTGCGTGGATTGCAGCAGCGTGTCGCCGAGGACAGCGAAGCGCCGAATGTGCGTTCCCTGTTTATCCGCCTGAGTGGTCCGCGCGGCGATGCCGTCTGGGGCAAGATTCCGCCGGACTGGATCGAGGCGGATGTACGCCGGGTCACGGTGCCGGACGGCTGGGGTGGTTGGACTGCACGGGAACAGCCGATCAGTGTGCTGCGCGTCCCGCGCGATGCGGAGCGCGACCTCGCCGTGGTGTCCCAACTAATCGACGACAACCTGTTGCTTCAGGTCGGGCGCAGCACCGACAGCCGCGCGGTGCTGCTCGCGCCGCTCCGGCGCACGTTCATCTGGGTCGGCGGGGCCGTGATCGTGGTGGGGTCGCTGGCGGGCTATCTCGCGGCGCGGCGGGCAACCCGGCCCTTGCTGCAGGTCGTGGAAACGGCGCGTCGCATCGTGGCGACGGGCGCACTGGATGCGCGTGTGCCCGCTCCGGCGCGCGCGGACGACGTCGCGGAACTCGTGCATCACTTCAACACGGTGTTGGATAAGAATGCCGCGCTGCTGAAGGCGATGCGCGAGGCGCTCGACAACGTCGCGCACGACCTGCGCACGCCGCTTACGGGCCTGCGCGGAAGCGCGGAGCTGGCCCTGAGTCAGACCACGGACCCAGTGGCGCGAGAGGCGCTGGCTGAATCGGTCGAGCGGGCCGACGAGGTGCTGCGGCTGTTGCGGGCCCTGATGGAGATTTCCGAGGCCGAGGCGGGGATGCTGCGCTTGGAACGCGCGCCCTGCGATCTGGCGGAACTCGCGCGGCGCGCGGTCGATCTCTACGACGAAATCGCCCAGGCCAAGGGCCTGACCCTGAACTTCATTCCGAGCGGTCCGGTGCCGATCACCGGTGATGGCGTGCGCCTGCGTCAGGTTGCCGCCAACCTCGTTGACAACGCCTGCAAGTACACGCCGGCCGGAGGAAAAATCGACGTCCGCGTGGTGACGGAAGGCGACCGGGCGGTGCTGACGGTGAGTGACAACGGTCCCGGTGTGCCGGAATCGGAGCAGACCCGCATTTGGGAGCGCCTCTATCGCGGGGACAAGAGCCGCTCCGAAGCCGGACTCGGCCTCGGCCTCAGCCTGGTGCGCGCCGTCGTCGTCGCCCACGGTGGCGAAGTGGCCGTGCGCCATGCCCCCGGCGGCGGCGCGGTGTTCGAGGTCCGACTGCCGCGGGGGTGACGGAGTCGGAAGAGGTCGGAGATCAGAGGTCAGAAGTCAGGACGATCCCGACTCTCCAGAAATCCGCGAATGCACGCGGAGCCCATTCGCGACGGTTTGGAACTGATCTCTGACCTCCGATCTCTGGCTTCTGACCTCTGGTTTGCTCGGCCTACCGCACCGTCCGCAGTTGGACACTGTCGACGAGGCGGTCGTGGGACAGGATGTCGGTCGCGATGACGAGCTTGTCGCCCGTCTGCACGCGGCCTTCCTTGCGCAGGAGGGTGATGGCCTGCTCGATCGTGTCGTTCGGATCGGAGGTCAGCGGCATGAGGAAGGGCTCGACGGCGCGGAGCAGCCGCAACTGGCGGAGCGTCTCGATCGAGTTGGTGATCGCAAAGACGGTGGCGCAGGCCGGCCGGAGGGCGGCGAGGCTCGTGGCCATGAAGCCCTGGCGCGTGAAGGTGAGGATCGCGCTGCCCTTGACCTCGTTGGCAAACTGGACGGCGGCCTGCAGGAGCTTGAGTTTGTCGCCCTTGAGGTGCTGGGGTTCGACGAAATCAAACGGGCCCTCCTGCTCGATGCGATGGGCTATCTTGTTGAGGATTTGGATGCACTCGATCGGATATTTTCCGACGGTGGTTTCGCCGGAAAGCATCACGCAGTCAGCCTTCTCGTAGACGGCGTTGGCGACGTCGGTGATCTCGGCGCGGGTGGGCATCGGTGAACTGATCATCGATTCCAGCATGTGCGTGGCGATGATCACGGGACGGCCGTGGTGGAAGCAGGTCTTGACCGCGCGACGCTGGATGACGGGCAGTTCCTCGAAGGGACATTCAATGCCAAGGTCACCGCGGGCGACCATGAGTGCGTCGCACGACTGGATGATCTCGTCGAGGTTTTCAATGGCCGACTGGTCCTCGATTTTGGCGATGATCTTGGCCCGGGAGCCGTTGGCGCGAAGGAACTCGCGCAAATCCTCGATATCGCGAGCGGCGCGGACGAAGGAGAGGGCGACGTAGTCGATGCCCTCCGACAGGCCGACCAGCGTGTCGGCGCGGTCCTTTTCCGTGAAGGCCGGGAGATTGATCTTCACGCCGGGCAGGTTGATGTGACGGCGCGAGGTGAGCTGGCCGGGGATCAGGACCTTGCAGCGGATGTGGGCATCCTGCTTCTCCAGCACCTCGAAGCGCATCAGGCCGCTGTCGACCAGCACGATGTCGCCAACATGGATGTCATTGACGAGGTCCTTGTAGTTGACGTTGACCGAGCGAATTTCCTCCGCGTTATCGCGCTCCCCGCCGGGCTTGACCGTGAAATCGAAGATCTCGCCCGCCTTGAGCTCGATCGGGACTTCAAGGTCGCCCGTGCGAATCTCCGGGCCCTTGATGTCCATCATGATCGCGATCTCGCGGCCGACCCGCTGCGACACGGTGCGGATGCGGCGGATCATGGTCCGGGTCCATTCATGCTTGGCATGCGCCATATTCAAACGGGCCACGTCGGCTCCGCTGAGAATCAACTGCTCAAGCATGGCTTCACTCTCGGTCGCGGGGCCGAGCGTGAAGATGACCTTGGTGCGGCGGGCTTCCGTATTGGGCGGATTCATTCCGCGCCATCCTGCGGAAATCGTGCCGGCGATGCGAGCCCGACGTGCAACGATCGCGTGAGAAAAGAAGGGGATAACTTATGGAAGCTATCAGCTGGCAGTTTCCATGATTCCGTCAGCTCCCGTCACAATCAATCAGCGCGGTGTGTTGACCGACAGGTAGCCGGGCTCGCTGAGCCCGGCTACATCGGAGTCAAACCAATTCACTGCAGATCGAAGAACGGGGTGCCACCGCCCGGTGCGACGATCGAGAAGCCGCAGGCGAGCTGCGTGCGCAGCCGCGCGAGTTGGCCTTCGATGGCCTCGGTGCTGTTGCAGTCGCGGCTGACGTGCGTGAGGAACACGTGGCGCCAGCGTGGGCTGGCGACGGTCTCGAGCAATTCGCGCATGGCGTCGTTGGAGAGGTGCCCGTGGCGACCGGAGATGCGCTGCTTCGTCGGCCAGGGGCGCTTCAGGTCGGCCTGGAGCAGCTTGGGGCAGTGGTTCGACTCGACGACGACCACGTCGACCTCGCGCAGCCGCTCATGGATGTGCGCCGGGGCGTGGCCGAGGTCGGTCAGCCAGGCGATGGCTCGTCGTGGGGCAAAAAGATCGCCCTCGCGTCCGGCGGAAAACGTGAAGCCGACGGGATCCTGCGCATCGTGCGGGACGGCGAAGCTGGAGATCTCGAGATCGCGAAATTGAAAGCGCGCCCCGGTTTCGAAGAGATTCCACGCCGGGCGATGATCGAGCTTGGCCTGCACGGCGCGGGCGGTTGCCGCGTTGGCAAACACCTGGACATGGGGAAAGCGCGCGAGTCCCTCGATGCCGGCCGCATGGTCGCCGTGCTCGTGGGTGAGGAAGACGGCGTCGATCGCCTCGAACGACGTGCCGGCGTCGTGCAGCATCTGCTTGAGCCGGCGCGGGGAGAAACCGGCGTCGATGAGCACGCGCGCGCCCTCGGAGTGCAGCAGGGCGCAATTGCCCGAACTGCCGCTGGCCAGAATGCTGAAGCGCAGACCCATGGTCGCAGCAAACGGCGGTGAGGCGGCGCGACAAACCAAAAACGGTCCAGGCTTGCGCGAATCACCGGGCCGGATTGCGCTGGGCCATGCCCGCCCACCGCCTTGAGCACGTCGCCCTGAATGTCGCGGACCCCGCTGCGGTCGCCGCTTGGTACGGCGAGCACCTCGGATTGCGGGTGGTGCGGGTTGGCACCGATCCGGCGCGGACCACGTTCCTCGCCACGGCCGATGGCGTCGTGCTGATCGAGCTGTATTGCAACACGGCGGCGCCCGTTGCGACCTACGGTCAGAAGCATCCGCTGGAATTGCACCTGGCCTTCAGTTCCGATGACCCGGCGGCGGACGGCGATCGGTTGATCAAGGCGGGGGCAACCCTGTTCGAGGCGTTCAAGACGACGCCTGCGGGCGACCGCATGATCATGCTGCGCGACCCGTTCGGGCTCTCGCTCCAGCTGGTCTGGCGGGCGCAGCCGATGCTGCGCTGAGGGCCGCGGCCATTCAGTAGCATCGTTCTCGTTCCCCGTTATCGTTCTCCGCTGGAGACCGAGGCACTCACCGCGTTCGAACGGAGGCCTCCAAATCGAGAACGAAGAACGATTAAGAGAATGAGAACGATCTGCCGCACCGGGCGGAATGGGGTGGTGGGTTGACCGCGCGGGGATTTGTGGTACCTACTGACTCTCCATGCCCAAGAAGTCCTCCCAGCCGAAATCCTCCAAGGGCCCCGTGCGTCCGCTCAAGGGCGTGGTGAGCATCACCCGGCAGGTGCATTTCAATTCGGCCCACCGGCTGCACAATCCGACCAAGAGCCAGCAATGGAACGAGGATAAGTACGGCATGTGCACGAACCCGCACTGGCACGGTCACAACTACGTGCTCGAGGTCACGGTGCGCGGCCAGCCGGACCCCGAGACGGGTTACATCATGGATTTGGGTGATCTGAAGCACATCCTCAACAAGGCGGTGGTGGACAAGTGCGATCATCGCAACCTGAACGACGAGGTGCCTTTCCTGCGCGGGGTCATTCCTTCGACCGAAAACCTGGTGATCGCGTTTTGGAACGAAATCGCACCCCACATCACGGCCGGCCGGCTGCATTGCGTGCGCCTGTACGAGACGCCGCGTAATTTTGCCGAGTACCACGGTCCGGACGTCCTTTAACGCCCGCACCTCCCGCTTCAATTTCGCCGGACCCGGTTGTTATCGGTCCCCAATCGCCGGCGCCGCAGCCCAAAAACGACATGCCCACGAAGAAAGCTAAGACGATGTACCTCCACGCGATGGCGGGAGGCTCCCAGCCGCGGATTACGCGGGCCTACGACCATGGGTTCAAGTTGAGCCCGGCCTACCGCGAGTCGCTGCCCGACATGATGGAGGCCGCCGATGCGATCCAGGGCGCCGCTGTCCCAATCCAGCAGGTGGGCATCGCGCACTTCAAGCTGCCGCTCAAGTACCGGGTAAAGCCGGGGCAGGTCATGGCGCTCGAGACCCAGGTCACCGGCACGGTCTCGCTCGAAGCGACCCTCAAGGGCATCAACATGAGCCGCATCATGCGTTCGTTCTACGAACACCAGGATGAGGTTTTCACGCCTGAGCTGCTGGGGCGCATTCTCGAGAAGTACCGCAAGAAAGTGGGCGCGCTGAGCGCGCGGCTGCGGCTGAGTTTTTCGCAGCCAATCCTGCAGCGCTCGCTGCGCAGTGGCCTCGAGGGATACCAGTACTATGCCGTGGCCTTCGAGGGCACGCTCGACCCGAAGCACGGCTTCCGCCGGTTCATCGAGTTTGATTTTGTCTACTCCTCCGCCTGCCCCTGCAGCGCCGAGCTCGCCGAGCACGCGCGGGACACGCGCGGCGCGTATGCGATTGCGCACAACCAGCGTTCGAAGGCACGGGTGAAGGTCGAGATTGCGCCGGGAGCCAAGCTGACGGTGGCGGATCTCCAGCGCCATTGCCTGGCGGCGCTCAAGACCGAGACGCAGGTGATGGTGAAGCGCGAGGACGAGCAGGCGTTTGCCGAGCTCAATGGCGCGCACATCAAGTTTGTCGAGGACGCGGCGCGGCTCGTTTACGCCGAGCTTATCAAAGACCGGCGGATCCGCGATTTTCAGGTCGCGTGCTCGCACCTCGAATCCCTGCACTCGCATGATGCCGTCAGCGTGATCTGCAAAGGCGTGAAGGGCGGCTTCAGCGCGGACTTCACGGATTTCCAGTCGCTCGTCTGCTGAAGGAACGAACCCGGCCGCGGATTTTACGGATGAACGCGGCTAAGTATCCATGATGCAGGGAAGAACGCAGCGATACGGTTGCTGGAGCGCAATGTAGCTGGCCTCGCTGAGGCTGGTCGGGGTAACTTCAATCCCCGGGGTCAGCGACCCCAGCTACATGAAGGCCTTTGAATTTCAACCATGCCAAACTCCCATCGCAGCGCATCGTCCGTGAAAGTCCGGCCTCGTCTGCACTCATCCGCGGGAAAGCCCGGGCCGATTGTCCTCATCACCGGCGCGTCTCAGGGCATTGGGGCGGCAATTGCGAAGGTGTTCGCGGTGGAGGTTCGCGGGGTGCGGCTGGCCTTGGTGGCGCGCAATGCCCGGACGCTGGCGGCGACGGTCCGGGCGTGCGTGAAGGCAGGTGCAGCGGCGAAAGCGTTTGTCTGCGACGTGGCCGATGAGGCCGCGGTCGCGGCGATGGCGGCGGCGGTGACCAAGCGTTTCGGGCGCGTCGACGTGTTGATCAACAACGCCGGCGTTTTCGCGGGTGCACCCTTTGCCGAGCTGGCGGTCGCGGAATTCGACCGGATCGTGGCGGCGAATCTGCGCAGTGCGTTTCTTGTCACGCGTGCATTTCTCCCGGCAATGGTGCGTCGCAAGCAGGGCGATATCTTTTTCATGAGCTCGATTGCCGGGCTTGGGGCCTATCCGAATGGCGCGGCGTACTGCGCGGCCAAATTTGGGGTGACCGGTCTGGCGCAGGTGCTGCGGGCCGAGACCCGCGAAACCGGAATTCGCGTCTGCTGCGTGCACCCCGGCGCGACGTGGACGCCGTCGTGGTCCGCGAGCGGCGTGGCGGAGGAAAGGATCATGCCGGCTGCCGATGTGGCCCGGGCCTTCCTCGACATTTACCGGCTAGGTCGGACGACGGTCGTGGAGGAGATCATCCTCCGGCCGCAACGCGGCGACATCTGAGCGCTCAGAGTTTCTCGCGCAGCTGATTGAGCGCGCGCGCCAGGGGTACGCGGGTGCCGTCGGTGAGGAGCAGGGCGCGTTTGCCGGTTTTGGGCAGCTGGATCTCCCGCACGCAGTCGAGATTGACCAGGGCGGAGCGGCTGGCGCGGAAGAAGGATTGCGCGGTCAGACGACGATCGAGCTCGGCGAGGGTGCAGCGGAGCACGTGCTTGCCGCGGGCCGTGTGCAGCACGACGTAGTTGGCGGCGGATTCGGCCCACTGGATTTCGTGGGCATGGACGATCACGTAGCTGTGCCGGGCCTTCACGAGGAAGCGGTCGGCCGCCTTGGAGCGAGCGTGACGCAAAGAGAACGGGGAAGCGGAAAACTCCGAGTCTTGCATGGGAGGTCGCAGGGTCAGCGGCGGGTCCCTCCGGTCGCGGACCTCGCGTGCAGAGCGCACAGGGGAGCGAACCGGAAACGAGGGAACAAAAGGTGCGTGGGGACCACGCAGTGCATCATCAGTGATTTCATGCCGCGGCGAAGCGACTGTGATCCGGCGGAGTCGGTCCGAGTTCCGGAAATCTTTGCGCAGAAAGTCGTAATGTTGACGCTTTCGCCTGCGTCAAAGACCGGTTGAGCTCCGCCTGGATGGGTTCAGTCCCGGTTAGGCGAGGGTTGATCCCAAATCGCCAGGGCGCTTGCAAAATAGGGCGGGGTCGCTGCGTGCGAGGCCATGCCTGCAGGCTTTCAGTGGGGTATGAGCTATAGAGTGGACCCACCTTCCTTCAATCCGGCACCTTACAAAACGGGCGTGCTTGCTCATCGGAGAGCCTGAGTTAGTTCTCGTCCATTGGGGATAGCCTTTAACTAGACGATGAGCTCAGACGGCAAACAACTAGAAGCAATGGTGGCGTTTGCAGAAAAGCTCCTGCTTCCACCGGGCTTTAACGTAAGCACAAACCAGAAGATCTTCGATGAAGGTGGGCACCCGCTTGCGGAGTTTGACATTGAAATCAACGGCCCCGTCGGATCCACGACGTTCTCATGGCTGATCGAGTGTCGAGATCGTCCTGGTCACGGCACCGCGCCCGGCGCTTGGATCGAGCAGCTGGTGGGGCGTCGTGGTCGGTTCGGATTCAATAAAGTCACCGCGGTTTCAACCACCGGCTTTGCAAAGGGAGCGATCGAATATGCCAAACTTGAGGGAATCGAGATCCGGGAGGTTTCGGAAATTAATCCTGAGTCATTCGCAAGCTGGCTCCGGATCGCCGCAATTCCACACCAAGAACGGCGCCCCAAAGTCGTGCATGTGTCGCTCCTGGTAGGCGACGATCAAGACGATAGACAGAAAGCAGCCCTTAGGTCTGTGATTGGCGGAAGGCCTGCCGCAGAGGTTCGGCTTCGTGCCGTAGCGAGCGGACAGGAGGCCGCTGTTCATCAAGTCTGCGCGGCAGTTATTAACCCAGAACTTGATCACATCTTTTCCAAGGTGGTGCCCAATGGCGAAATGCTTCGTCAGGCGTTCGTTGTCCAATACCCAAACGACGCGGACCATTACGTGATCGATACTCCCGCCGGACCGATCCGCATCCGCACGATTAAATTTATCGCTGAGTTTTCGATCATCGAAACGCTGCTCCCGCTGTCTTCGACGTCCGAGTATCGCGGGTTGTCCGAACCGAATGACTCGATTTCTCAGGTCGCATCATTTGCACCATCCGAGATCGCTGGAAGCCAATGGGCTTTGGAGTTCCACCGGCTTGAGCGCGACGGCCAAATCCATATTGTCCTTCGGCGTGTAACCGAAAAGAAACCTACCGCATAGCGGCCGGTCCTCTATCTGCCACAACGTAACCAGTCCATCGTCACTCTGACGGACCTTTCCTTTGCTTAGGGAAAATGGTGCCCGGGCGCGGACTCGAACCGCGATGCTGTTAGGCACAGGCTTCTGAGACACAGCGTAACACCTAAGCAATTCAGCCAGTTATGTCGTCCAATGAACGTCCGTGTAGAGTGAAACAGCGGGTTGGTGAGACAGTGTTTGCGGCTGATTCACGAGGCAAGTGAAACCACACCAAACGATCCCGTTGGAGCTGGCTGATGGTGAAATCATGGTGAAATGCCGGACGGCGCAACCGCGCTGCAGAAACACGCCCGCAACAGCGGTCACACACCAGTCGGCCCTCAACTCCAATAGCGGAAGAGCGGCTCGCGTGGTTCGCCAACGCCTCCCCCGAAGTAAGGATGCTTCTCTCCACGACCGTCGTCTCCGTAGATGGACTCCGGACCATGAATCTGAACGAGGAACTCGCGGTAGTGCGCGTGCATCGCTTCAGCTTCGTCCGCGTAACGGCTGTCGTATTTCACTGGCTGTGCCCTCGCTCGCAAAAGGCGATCGAGGTTCTGTCTCTGTTTCGGAGTTTGAATCATAGTTTAATTTCGTTTTCGGAAGCGGCACCATACCGCCCCACTGATGCACGCGATTATGGCGTGAAATGCGAACGGTGGCGAATTGTAAGAAGTCCTGCCTACTTCTTATATTTGCGCATTGAGAAAACGCCTGCTGCTTTTGGTGAACTGTCGATCAGCCAGACCTAGCAACGGTGCTCATAGCGTGGCTCGAATTCCCTGCAACAGCATCCGATCTAACCTGTCATGCCAACCTATCGCCGCTCTGAAGTCTGTTGGTTTCATAAAAAGGTGAACCGCCACTGGGTGTTCTCGAACATGGCGGGGCAGATGCCGATTTACTGGCCTATCGCACAGGTGCCAGAAAACAAGTGGTACTCTTCTGAGCAGCTCTATCAGGCGAGCAAGTATCGACGCGGAATCTTCGTATCGCCCAAGAACGGCGGCAGGCTGTCGATGGCATCAGTCCGTTCTCGCATCAGAGCGATGCACGCACCGCGTGGTGCAAAGATGACCCAAAAGTGTGCGGAGAAAGCTGGTGAGATACGACCTGATTGGGACGGCGAAGACGGGTTAAAACTCAAGGCCATGCACTGGGTTCTCGAACTCAAGCTGTACTGGAATCCAGACACGTTCGGGGAGGAGCTAGTGAAAACTGGCAACAAGCCCATCGTCGAGGTTTCCACCAAGGACGATTTCTGGGGCTGTAAGCCTGTGGGGACAGAACTGGTCGGCGAGAATCGGTGAAGCACGATTTCCACGAATCAGAACGGTACGATCTACTGCACGGCGGAGAGCGATATCCCCCCAAGGCAATTCTAGGAATTTCTGCGCGGAGAAGTGCTGGACGCATCCTTCAGCCCAGTGACTTTTCCGGCGGCGAAAGCTCGGCGTGTTTCAGGGTGCTTCGCTCACTCGGTTTCACAGTTTCACTCAAGCCAGAGTTTCAAGCAGGTGAAGGCTCCGACTGGTCCGACGAGGAGATAGACGCCTCTGTATCCGCCTATCTCACAATGCTACGCGACGAAATCTCGGGGAAGCCCTACAACAAGGCTGAGATGAATCGCCAGCTCCGAGCCGAATCACTCAGAAATCGGACTAAGGGCTCGGTGGAATTTCGGATGCAGAATATCTCGGCAGTGCTTCGCGGGCTCAATCGCCGCTGGATTTCCGGGTATAAGCCTGCGGCCAACGTTGGATCGGAAGTCACAAGCAGAATTGTGGCATCACTTGAAAGGCTCGATGTATTCAATGGTGATGATGCGCTTCCGGAGGCAGACCCGGTTGCGTTGAAGAAGAAGGTGAATAGGAATCGCATTCTGCCATTGGCTCATCAGCCCGTAGGTGAAAAAGCACCCAAGAGGGTGACTCGAAGTGTGGAAGAATTCGAACGCGACCCAATGGTAAAGGCATGGGTGCTCCAAACAGCGCACGGAAAATGTGAACTTTGCGCCTGCAAAGCCCCTTTTGTTGATGACGACGGGCTACCGTTTCTTGAAGTCCATCACGTCATTCCGCTGGCTGATGGCGGCAGTGACGTCGTTTCAAACGCGGTGGCTCTCTGCCCGAATTGCCATCGTCGCTGCCATCACGCTACTGACAGGGAAAATGCTACTTTAAAGCTTAAGGAGGTTTGCGAGGGCCGTAGCACGTGAGGCTTGTGCTAGTAGTGCTTGGAGGTTCACGCCCATTTTTTGAAAAGCGTTGAGAGACGCGGGGTCGCTCGACAGCTTCCACGCAGCTAAATCGCAGTTCATAATCCCTGCCTCAACGTGTCATTGGCGTGATTACCGCGCCGCTGAAGAAACTTAGAAAACTCGATGACTCGCTCAGAACTAAATCAAGTTATCGGCGACTTTAATCGTAATCTTCAGGAGTCCGAACCTGAGTTCGAGTTGCGCGGGCGATTCAAAGGAGATGAATCTGATTCGAATCCGATTCGTGCCCGCATCGAAGAACGACTGTTCGGCGCTGGCAGTACGGAGCGTTATCGCTTTGACTTGGTGCTAGATTCTAACTCTCCGAAGTTCTCGCAAGTGACAGTACTGACTATCGGCATCAACTATGGTCAGGTTGCTGGTCGCTCTACCGGAGGATCGGATGATGACACAAAAATGCGTCCCGGCTTGGGAGCCCTGAATTCAATTTTTCCGAGAACCCCCGATCCGCTAATACCCGCCACTTACCATCTAGTTGCTTGGAATATTTTCCCGTATCTGACGGTCCTCCCTTGGGCAGAACTCAATCTCAATGGATTGGAGGAAGCGTTAGTCATACGACAGTTTGGATACCGTGACTGGGGTGATCTTACTCAGAGGGCGGTATCATTGGTTAAACCTTCAGTGGTGGTCTTTCACGGAGTTGATAACGCTGTGCCGTACTACGGCATGCCCGTTGCTTGCGCAATCAGGCCCCAAACCTCTCCTAAACTCCCTCGGGTAGTTTTCTGTGGAAATCTTTCGACAGTTCAGTCGGTCTCCAGCACCAAAACCTGCGTTGAAATACAACCCTGATTAGCCGGTCGTTCACCACCACAGTCGAGGACGATTAAACTGACCCGAATGCACTATGAGATCGGTGTAGATCATACAACCCTAAGGTGATATTATGAATACCAATGGTCTCCGGGAATTACTAAGCGATAACGGCCTGATCCAAGGTCTTTGCGTTGTTGGCCTAGCTTCTCTGGCTGCGTACTTGTTTAGGTCATGGCGAGACTGGCGCGACAGCCGCATCATTTTCGATATGCTGTCCGCCTCGGCAACCGAATCGGACTGGAACTATCGGACATCGCACGCGATTTCCTCCAACACGAAAATTCCCGTCAGCCGGGTAGCTGAATTGTGCAACAGGCATCAGAAAATTCGACGCAACGAAAAGGAACGCGAAAGTTGGACTATTGTAGAATCCAGCTTTAGCACGATGACCCGGAAAATTAGCGGTTGGCACCGACTTTGGATACTCGCGGCAACTGCGTTCTTGTTTATCGTTACCAGCGACGCGGTTTCTGTTGCCATGAATCAGAAAGCCGTTGGCGGTGCAAAAACACTTCCCTACGTAAACACCAAAACCTTGGAGCTACTTGCGCCCTCGTTTGCGGAGTTTGATCGTCGGAAGCCGCAGCTAACTGATTCTAGTTCATATTTTAAAATTATAGAACTGAGGGAGGAGCTATTTGGAATTTACGAGGTGGAGGAGGATGGATTTGAGTCAATTGCGCTCGAAGTGCCGAAGACGCTTAGCGATGAACAAATTACGGCTATCGTTCGCGATTACTCTCTCGCAGCGAGAGATGAGTTAATGTGGAAACGCCTCCGAACAGTTTTTTCGGCAATCGGCGACTGGGCAGTCGTTTCATTGGCGGTACTTGGAATTGGACATGGAGTCGCGTGGGTCGTCCGCGGATTTCGGCAGAACGCGACGACCAACTGACTGACCCAGTCTGGGTCGCCTAAAGCTCGCCTTAGCACCAAAAATCTATTCGTAAACTCATATGGCAAGCGGGCAAGACCTCCACGAGTACATGCACTTCGCAGGCCGTCAGCGGCGTGACTCGGCTCTTCACCACCTCAATGGCATATTGGACGGCATCGCGATGGATGGGGTAATCAATGCCGAAGAGATCCGGGAGTTGCGCGACTGGTCCGACTCAAATCAACGGGTCGCCGAGAAGGACCGCGTCTTTCTGGAGCTGATGCGCGTTCTCAATCTGTCACTTGACGACGGCAAGATTGACGCTGAGGAACTAGCGGACCTGAAGGCGCTGTGTGACCGTGCCAAGTCAAACAGCGCATTTTACGAAGCTGTTACGCATGCGATTCAGGAGTTGCACGGCATCTTGCACGGAGTCGTCTCTGACATGAAAGTATCTGATGGCGAACTGCGGGGATTGCAGGACTGGTTGGAAAACTACTCCGACATCCGGAACGTATGGCCCATAACGGAAATCGAATCGCTGATCGTTAAGGTGCTCGGCGACGGGAAGATCGATGAAGCCGAGGAACGCCTCATGCTCAGATTCTTCTCCGAGTTCGCACCGAGCGTGCGCATCGCAGACCGCCTTCCTGAACTCTTGCCGACCGAGATTACGGTTGCCGGAGTTTGTGCCGTCGATCCTGAGATCGTCTTTGACGGCCGCTCTTTTTGTTTCACTGGCGTATCGAGTCGCGGTCCCCGGCAGATGATCGCCGATACGATTAGAAAAAAAGGTGGGCATTTTTCAGACAACGTGACCAAGGGCCTCGATTATCTTGTGATCGGTGACGATGGGAACCCGTGCTGGGCGTTTGCTTGCTACGGACGCAAGGTCGAGCGGGTTGTTCAGATGCGTCGAGAAGGCTCGGCAGTAATGCTGATCCATGAACGCGATTTTTGGGATGCTCTCGTCTGAGCGAAAATGGCGCTCCATACATGAATAAGCTCATCAAGCCTTCTCCACCAGCGATCTTAACGGCCGTAATGCAGTACTTTATGCTGCGGGTTAGTTTTCCTCTGCTTGCGAGTGTGTTTGCTCTTTCGACGCCTTTGCTTTTTTCCTCCGGATGCGCGGGCGCGCCGCATTGGGACCGCGGAAACATTACGTTAGAACCGTATCAACCGCTTCCACGACCCGATGCAGACACTGCACTGGTGGTTTTTTACCGCCCTGCGATTGGTGATCCAAGTTTGTATGCGTTTCCAATCTTGGACGACCAAAAGGTGATTGGTCAGTATTTCAGGGGCACATATTTTTACTATAAAACCACCCCCGGAGAGCATGCTTTTTGGATGAATTGGGCAGGGATGAAACACTACCTCACGAAGAACTTGGAGGCAGGTAAAACGTACTACATCCAAGTCTTCGTGGAATTCACCGAAGTAGGTGAGTCTCTTGCACTGCCTGAGATAAGGAAGCTGAACTATATCACGGCTAAGAGTGAGACACTCAAACAGTCGCTCACTGGCGAGAAGCGGTAGGGGTGTTAGACCGGGTGCAAGGGTACCTAGTTGCCGCCAATAACCGACCCCTTGGGAAAATTGCAGGCCATGGCATTGTCTGGTTAAGCTGTTCCGAAATAGCTCATCTACCGTGAGCAACCTACTGGTTGCTCACAGCAATCGCAGCAAATCCGGTCTCAACAGGCTTGACGGCGTGTGACAAACGTCACACGTTAAGGACATGGAAGCGATTGCGATAGTCAGGTGCTCAACGACCCTCCAAGCCAACGAGGGCAACTCCCTTGAGATCCAGACCAAGCGGATTACGGCCTACTGCGAGGCCAGCGGCCTGAAGCTGCTCCGGATCTACGAAGAGGCTGGAATTAGTGGCCTAACCCAGCTTTCCCAGCGCACGACCCTCAACGAAGCCTTGAATGAGGTCTGCCGCCGCAAGTGTGCTCTCATCGTCTTCAGCCTGAGCCGCCTGTCTCGTTCACTTCGGGACTCCATGGCGATCTTGGAACGGATTCAGAAGGCTGGCGGGGAGCTAATCTCACTTTCGGAAAAAATTGATTCAACTTGTGCCAGTGGAAAGCTCGTCACGAACATGCTCATGCTCCTTCAGAACTTTGAAGTTGAGCAACTCCGAGAGCGGGTGACCGTCACCATGTCCTGCCTGCGAAAGAGCAACAAGCGCATCAGCCGCTTTGCACCCTATGGCTACGACCTCGACGCCAACAGGGAAGACCTCGTTGAAAACCCCAACGAACGCGCTGTGATTGCGCAGATGAAGGCTCTTCGGGCCTCCGGAAGCTCCCTGCGCCAGATTGCCAGCGCCTTGAGTGGCGTCCCCACCAAGACCGGAGCACAGTGGTCCGCAACCGTCATCCGTGGCATCCTGAACCGTGAATCCAAGCTCTCACTCGCCGCTTGAAACCCAACACCGAAGCCAAGCTAGCCGCAGCCGCCGCCAAGATTAGCGCCAAAGACCTCCAAGGGTCAGGCCCCAAGACAGCCTTCGTGCAGTTCCGCGTCTCCGACGCCGAGAAGACCAGCCTTCAGCAGACAGCTGAAAATCTTGGACTTCAAGTGAGCGAGTACCTTTTGAAGCTACACGAGCTTGCCAGCGCGAATCTGCGCAAGAAGTGAGCGAAACGGGGAAGGCTCCGTGTCTTCCTGTTAGAACGGGACTTTCTGTAAGAAATCCTGACCTCATCCATCCGACACACACAGAGGTTAACGTATGGGGTTTTCCATATATATTTGAATGTAGCTGAGTGATTCAGCCGTGGGTTACGCGGTGGCGGTTGTGCTGCTGACTTGCTGACACTTCTCGGCCAATTCGGGGGAAGTGCGTGGCAGGAGGTTAAAAAATCTCTCTCCGTCTCCCAGTGGGACCAAACTTCGGTAATGCTCGAAAAGCAGGTGGGTGCCCGTCGAATGTCCAAGCTGGGCGGCGGTCAGTGGGCCGTTCTGGTGCAGGTCGTAGTGGTAGCTGGCGAAGCTATGACGGAGTTCGTTGCGCCCGGGTTTCTTGAAGCCTGCCAGCTTCCAAAGCTCGCGGAGGCGGATCTTCATATTCCTCGGGCAGACTTGTCCGGCCTTAGTTGTAAGCTGGCCCAACCACGCTAGGGCGTTTCCGGGTAGCGTAACGTTTCGGATGCTTCCGCTCTTTGCGATGGTCCCGTCCACGGTCACCATCTTGCGTTCCCACTTCACCGCCGACCAGTCGAGCTGTTCAAGTTCAGCCCGGCGAACGCCAGCAAAAAGGCCAAGCGCCACGAAACCGAGCAGGCCAAGCCGCTCTTCTGATTCCCATGCTGCGTTCAGCAGCTTTTCCGCCTCGTCGACGGTCAGGATAGGCGGAGCTTTGTGTGGTACGACGTAGAGCGGAATCTTCGTGATCGGGTTACATGCTAGGTAGCCTTCCGAGACGCCAAACGAGAACATGGCGTGAAGCACCCGTCGGTAGTTGTTGAAGGAAATTGCTGACAACTCACCCAGCGAAGAAAGCCATTGCCGTACTTCGTTGGTCGAAATCTCCGAGGCCATGTGAGTGCCGAAGGCGCGCTCGAACCGATTCAGACGCCATGTGAGATTCACGACTGTTAGTGGGCGGCGCGGTATTGCCCGGGCTTTACGACGCCCCGGCGCGAGCATGAAGCGCGAGTAGAGCTGGGTAACGGAGAGTTGCTCGCTGCTGGTGTGGCACTGACTTGCCGCGATGCGAGCGGCGTCAGTCAGACTGAGTCTGCACGATTCAAGCAACGCCAGCGCCCTCAATGCATCGCCCCGCTGCGTCGTCGTGAGGGCGAACGCGGAATGGCCGTGCTTCAGCAACTCATCATGGCGATGCTTGGCGTAGCGTCTTGCCTCTGCTTTCGTTGGGAATTGGCGTTGCTCGCGTGTCGAGCCGGTGATCGATCCGGCGATGTCCACACGGTAGGCGCGGGAGCCGGTGGGGTTGGTCTTGTGCGCAATGAGGATACCTGACTTCAGCGGATACTCCTCAGCGACTCGTTGGGTGGGCATGGTAGCGACTTGGGTTGTCGCTGTTCACCCTGCACGGGACTAACGCCTTGAACGTGAAACGATGGTTGAATGCGCTCGGGTATCTCTGGGTCTCGAATCGGACGGCACGTCAGCAAAAAGCCGCTCACCATTGAAAGTAAGCGGCTTAGGAAAATGGTGCCCGGGCGCGGACTCGAACCGCGATGCTGTTAGGCACAGGCTTCTGAGACCTGCGTGTCTACCAATTCCACCACCCGGGCACGGGAGGAATGACGAAAACACGGATACGGGACCCCTGAGGCAAGCCCGAATTCTGCCGGTGGGCCCGAAGGGGGCACCCGGGCGGCTGATCCGCGTGGCTTACTTGGCGAACGCGAACGCGGCCAGGTCGGCGCGGGCGACCTTCATCTCGTCGAGAATCCGGTGGGCATGATCGAGCAGCTGCGTGCCGGCCGGCGTCAGTTTCACGCTGCGGCCCAATCGGTCGAACAGGCGAAGTTCCAGTTCGTCCTCGAGGGACTTGATGGCGTGGCTGACCGCAGACTGGGTTAAATTCAGCTCCCTTGCGGCCATCGTAAAGCTTCCAACCCGGGCAAGTGTCGTGAAGGCGAGCAACTTGCGGCTGTCCAGAATAGGCGTCATAGGTAGTTCGCTAACTACCCCCAATAAGCAGGTACCAAGCCAGCACCCACCGGTCCGCCTAAGATAAAAACTTTTCATCAAGCGCGGCCGGTGCCGCGCTAATGATTGAAAAAAAGACTTAAGCGTACCGCTCTTCCTTCCATGGGTCGGCGTCGTTGGAATAGCCCCGCACTTCCCAAAATCCGAGCTTATCGCGTTCGAGGAAGGTGAGCGTCTTCACAAACTTGGCGCCTTTCCAGGCGTAAAGCTTCGGGATGATCACCCGGGCGCGGCCGCCGTGTTCGCGCGGGAGCGGGCTGCCCTCGAAGCGGGTGGCCACGAGGACGTCGTCATCGAGGCACTTCTCCAAAGGCACGTTGGTCGAGTAGCCGTCGTAGCTGGTGAAATAGACGAAGCGCGCCTCGGGCTTGGGCTGCGCGAGTTCGTAGAGGGTCGTGAAGGCGACGCCGCCCCAGCGGCAGTCGTACTTGCTCCAGGTCGTCACGCAGTGGAAATCGCTGGTGTCGTCGACCTGCGGCAGGGCGTTGAAGTCGGCCCACGACAGGGTGACCGGTTTCTCGACCAAGCCGTCGAGTGTGAGGGACCACTCCGAGAGCGGGATGTCGGGCTGCACGCCGAGGTCGAGCACGGGAAAGCCGGTGGTGAGTTTCTGGCCGGGCGGGAGCCGGCCTTCGGCGGGGACGGCGCGTGCGCGGACGCCTGCGGCCACCTGCTTCTCGGCCCATTTCTGTTTGGCCGTGATGTAACGCTCTTTCGACATGACAATAGGTTAGGGACGCGGCTCCGGTTCGCAAGTGTGGGCGATACGCCCGCTTCGGCCGGATTTCCTGCGAGATCGGATCAGATCGGAGGATGGCCACGAACAACAGGTATGCGGTCAATCAAGGGGAAAGTTGGATTGATTTGATTTGAGCAG
>CAYWRG010000023.1:0-26892 GCA_964460715.1 uncultured Opitutus sp.
CGATTTGCGGGTGAGCACGGATGCGAGCGTTTCGGCCGGCAGGCCGTCATTCTGGAGATCCCGCACCTGCTGACGTTGCGGTGCCAGGACGACAACCAGATGCCCGGCAGAGGCCAGTTCACGCTCCACTGATTTCAGGGTGAAACTCTTCCCGGTGCCCGCCCCGCCGCGAAACAGCGTGACCAAATCCCGGCTGCCCAGAATCCGCTCCGCCGCCGTCCGCTGTTCTTCCGACAACGACGCCGGCAACGCAGGCGCGGCCACCAGCGGCGCATGAACGAAGCGCCCATTCTTGGCCGCCAGCACCACCTCAAGCTCGCACCGTAGCAACCCGCGTGCGGTGAGATTGCGGGTGCCGGATTCACGGATGTAGCCGCCCGCGTCCACGGCGGAGGCCAGATCGGGCAGCCCAAACACCTCGCCCCGACCGCGCGCCAACGCTTCCGACCACAGCTCGAAATCCTTTACGACGGAGCGCCGCTCAAAAAGCCGGGCATCCGCCCACGCCACGATGTCCGCCACGTTCGCTTTTGCCGGACTGGCATCCGCCTGTGGGCGTATTTCCGCCAGCGCCCGCCGTTCCTCCGGCGTCATTTGCTTTTCCCAGGACGGCCGCAGCCGGTCGGCGGTCGAGTCCTTTATTTTCCGTTTCCGGCGCGACTCCGCCACTTGCCGCCGCAGGGCCTTTACGTTGCCGTGCAGACCCGCGCGCTCGATCTCCTTTTGAGTCTCTTCGTCGATTTGCCGGTGCCGTTTTGAAAAGCGGTCAATGACCGCTTTCGGCACCTGCCGAATTTCAAAGTCCCGCGCGTTGTTCGTGATCTCGTAGCCGAGTCCACGCAGCCCCTTGGCGAGTTCGTGGTAGTAGAGATTTTCCGCGAATTTTTGCGCCTGATACATGGACCCCGCTTGCAGCGCCTTCCATCGTTTCTCGACCGGATCAAAAGTCGCGTTGAACAGCACGCAGTGCGTGTGCAGATGCGGATCGAGCTCCCGACTGGTATCATGGCGAAACAAGGCACCGACCAGATTTCCAGTTTCTCTTTCGGCATCCTCACCGGTTCGACGCACCCGCGTTTCCGCGAACTTTTCCAGCTCGGTCATTGCCACCCGCACCGCGCGATCGTGCAGCGCCAAAATGCGGTCATCCTGATACAGTCCCACCACCGAAACGCTTTTCGGCGGGCTGAATGTGAAGTCGTAAAACACGCGTCGGTTCGCCGCCTGACCGGTCTCGGTTTTCCGCGTGGAGTTTTTCCGCGCCGTCAGTCGTTCGCGCGAGTCCGGTCGCAATCCTTCGCACAACGCGAGGAACGCATCCTCACCGACCTTGCCCTTCATCCCGAGCTTTCCAGCACCCACGCCGAACCATTCACCCGCGACCGTCTGACCTGCCGCGTAGTAATCGCCCACGCGCAGATGCTCGCGGAAATACTCCCGCGCACTCCGCAAATTCAACTGTGGTTTGGCACTTAACATCTCCGTAAAATCGCCGACTCAGCGGCATTCACTTAGGAAAACACACCGGTGTTTTCTCTGAGGGGCACGCTGCTCCCCTTACCTAAAACGGTAAGGTTTGAACGCGCGTAAGTGACGCTGCTTTCACCCAAGGGGCCGCTGTCAACCGGATCGCCACGCGGGGCGAGCAAACATCGAAATAGGGGCGCGCACCGACTCGCCCGCAGCCCCCATTTCCGACCCGGCAAGACGCCGCGCCAACGCTCCGCTGCGCTGCACTTTTGGCGCGGCGACTTGCTTCGGCGGAGGATCATTCGGCACAAGCACGGAGACTCGGGCGCGGTCGGCGCTCCGCCTACCGTCCGCCTGCACGGGCCACACCCGGCGGCTCCGCTCCGGCTCCCGGCCAGGCTGCGCTTCTCCCGTCCCGAGACTCCGTGCGGGCCGAGCTTGAACACACACCTGCACACTCACGCGGACCTCCGAAATGGGGGCGGCCCTCTCGTTTCCCCAGCCTACCACGCCCGGCAAGGTAGTGCGCTGCGCGCCTCCACCCCGCCCGCCCGCGCACGGGCGCGGACGGCCTTTGCCTGGGCGTGCTGACCGGTCGGGAGATCGGGCAGGCGGTGATCCCCGGCAAGGTGCCGGAACCCGGCCACGCGCGACCTCGACGACATCATGAAAAACTCCGCATCCGCTCCGAAGCAGACGAAACCCGCGCTCACATCCGAGCAGGCGAAGGCGCTCGAATTTCTCCGCCAATTCCTCCGCAAGGGCACCAAAATTTACACCCTTCTACGGCACGTCAGCGCGGCTGGCACGCGCCGTCATATTGACCTCTATGTTGTGAAACAAAATGAGCCCATCCGCATCACTTGGAGTGCGGCGGTGATGTTGGACTGGGCCTATTCCAAACGGTGGGAAGCACTCCAGGTTGATGGGTGCGGAATGGACATGGGCTATCACGCCGTCCATACGCTTTCCGCGCTGATACTGAAGGACGAGCGAGCACTCGCTCATCGCTGGCTCTAAGCCCAGCGCCGCCGAAGAATGCCATCGGCGGCGCTGGACGCACAGGGGCCAGATCAATGCGCCTGGGTTTTCAGCGCACGCACGTTGGCGCTTATTTTGGCCACATTGGACTCCGTCTCTTTCTTCGCACCGGCGGAGCTGGATTTTACGAGTGCTGCCGTGAGTTGATCGTGACGGCCGGCGAGTTCCTTCACGGTGGATAGGTGATCGGCCGGCACCTTGGCGACCAGGTGTTGAACGAGTTTGTTGATGGTCAAGGCCTGAGCTTGAACGACACTGAGCTTACCCTCATCGAGGGCCGTTTTCATCAACGCCTGTTGCGCGTCGATGGTCTTCAGAATCTCAGCTACCGTTTCGGGCAACTTCTCGGCTGGCGCGGTAGGTATCGCCGGTTTTTCGAGTTCAGATGGCTCGGGCGCATGGCCGCCCGGATGGGCAAAAGCGGGGCTGCTCACCAGAGCAAGCAAAGTGGCAAGGACGGATGTTTTGAGCGTGATGGTTTTCATGATTTTGGATGGATGGGTTTGAGAGAGGAAACGGTTTAATGGGTGTGGTCGGCACCGGGGCCGTGCGAGTGGCCCTTGTCCGCCCCAGGCTTGGTGACGGGCGCGGGTGCGACCGGAGGCGCGGCCATGTCTTCGTGAACGTGATAGTGATCGTCCTTGTTGAGCGGGAAATCATCCGGGTAACGCGTGTGCTGATAACCGTGGAGCTGCATCAGGAAAAGCAGCGCCCCGACGATCATGAGGCCGACGTTGGCGACGTTGCTGAACTTCGCGAAGGACGCGGTGTGCCGCCACCGGTTGAGGATGAAGCCCATCACGAGCAAGGCAGCAATTTGCCCGAGTTCCACGCCGACGTTGAACGAGAGAATTTTCACCACGAGGCCGTCATGACCGAGCGGCAATTGCTGCAAGCGGGTCGAGAGGCCGAACCCGTGAATCAGCCCGAAGCCAAAGACCGCCCCGAGCAGATTGGGCGAAGCAGTGCCGATGTATTTCTTGAAGCCGTCGAGATTATCGAAAGCTTTGTAGCACACGGTGAGCGCGATGACCGCGTCGATCAGGAAGTAGTTGGCGCGGATGTGCAGCAGCGTCGCGAAAATCAGCGTGATGCAGTGCCCGAGGGTGAACGCGGTGATGAACTTCACGATGTCTTTGAAACTCGTGAGGAAGAACATCACCCCGAACAGGAACAGCAGGTGATCGTAACCGGTGAGCATGTGGCTCGCGCCGAGTTTGATGAACTCGAACGGGCCAGCGGCGAGCGCGGCAGCTTGATCGGCCGCGGACATGCCGTGGGCGAATGCGGTGAGGGTGATGCCGAGGAATGCAGCGATGAGCAGAAAACGTTTCATATAAATCGATGATGGGAATTGAGGAAATTTGTAGGCAGAATTTCGGCCTGACTAGGAAGTCGGGCCTTCGTATCGGACGGTCGAGAATAGCGGTGCGCAGCACCGCTGGAGAAGGTGCAGCGCCCGAGAGATGATTCGCTTTATGCGAATCCGGTTCAGGCTGCCACCGGCGGGGCCGTCGTAAACGACGCGCAACGCCATACAAACTGCCAACTCGCGAGCGCTAGAACACCCTGCGGTCGAGGAGGTCTTCGAAACGTTACCGCCCTCAAGGGTAAGTTTGATCGAAGCCAAATCAGGATACCTATGAACGGCGCGGAAACTAGAAGCAGCCAGAAGCTCAGATGCCCTTTTTGCAAAAGGCTACGAGCTACTACGGGGTCATGGTCGCTAGCGGCGGTTCCCGCCTCCTCATGCGAGGCATGCTCACCCGTGGCCGTGTGTTTGTGAGATGCACGATGCTCGTGATCCGGGATCAATCCGTTCACCTCAAGTCCGGCATGGAGTATTGTCGCAATCCATGTAGCGACCAGAATAAGAGTTAAGGCAACTCGGCGGCACTGCATCGCTGAAATCGAATCACCGGCAGGTCGTCAAATCAAGCCGACATCCTTACGGTCGCACTCATAGCATCGCTTTTTGGCCGGCCAGACGAAGTTGCTGCGTTTAGGTCTTCGGCTGTGCGCGTGCAATGGACTGTTTACGCCGATAGCAGCGATACCGATAAATCGAAAAATCACAGGCCCCGCCCACTACGCCACCCACGAGCGCACCCCCGGTCATCCACAGCATGTTGCCGTGCCATCCCACTTCCGCGCAAAACCCGGCAAACATTCCGATGCCACCGCCAATGTAAGTAATAGCCATGCTGCCCCTGACCGGCGGCGGCACCCTAATGGAGTGGATTTTCGAGGAACGAGACATCGGTGATAGCGCCTTCAGCGCTTAGTTAATCCCTGACAGGCTCACGCCACGCCAGTAGTCGCAGCGCATTAACCGCCACGAGCACTGTGCTGCCTTCGTGGAAGAAAACGGCGACACTCAGAACAACTTTGCCCGAGAGCGTGCCAATGATCAGTAGCGCGATGACGCCGAGCGCGATAGCCAGGTTCTGCCAGATGATGCGCCGACTGGCGCGGCTCAGGCCGACGGCAAAAGCCAGCTTCCCGAGGTCGTCACCCATGAGGGCCACATCGGCGGTTTCCAGCGCCACCGCCGTGCCCGCCCCGCCCATCGCGACGCCGACCGTCGCCGCCGCCAGCGCGGGCGCGTCGTTCACGCCGTCGCCGACCATCGCGATGGCTCCGTGCTGGCGTTCCAGTTCCCGAATGGCGGTAAGCTTGTTTTCGGGCAACAGCGCGGCGCGCACGTCCGTCAGGCCGACCTTGGCGGCGACCCGTTTCGCCACGGCTTCGTTGTCCCCCGTGAGCATCACGAGCTGATTCACGCCGAGCGCTTTCAACCGCTGCATGATGCCAGCCGAGGAAGCGCGCGGTTCATCGGCCAGGGCGATCACACCGATAAACTTTCCGCCCTGCCGCACGATAACGGTGGTTTGGCCGTCGCCTTCGAATTTGGAAATCGTGTCGGCCAGAGCACCGCCTTTGGCAGCGGCGGAATCGTCCGAAAAAGCCCGCAACGCGCCGAGCAAGACTTCCGAACCTTCGACCTGTGCGCGGATACCTTTGCCCGCGAGGTTTTCGATCCCGGTCGCAGTGGGGAACGCGACTTTGCGCTCATGCGCCGTCTGCACGATGGCCGCCGCCAGGGGATGACTGGACTGTTCTTCCACCGCCGCCGCGATGCGCAGCACGGTTTCCTCGTTTACGCCTTCGAGGGGCACGATGCTCGTCACCGTGAATTTTCCGGTGGTGATGGTGCCGGTCTTGTCGAACGCGATGACGCGGAGGCGACCAAGATTTTCCAGATGGACGCCGCCCTTGATGAGCACGCCCCGGCGCGCGGCTTGCGCGATGCCGGCGAGCACGGCGGCGGGCGTGCCAATGGCGAGCGCACAGGGCGACGCAGCCACCAGCAACACCATGCCCCGGTAGAAACTGGCGCTCCACGCCCAGCCAAAGAAGAGCGGCGGCAGCACGATCATGAGCACCGTGAGCAGGAGCACGGCGGGAACGAACCAACGGGTGAATTTCTCCGTGAGCTGTTGCGTGGGGCTTTGTTGTTCCTGTGCTTCCGCGACGAGTTTCATGATGCGCGCGAGCGTGTTGTCGCTCGCCAGACGCGTGACTCGCACATCGAGGCCGTTCTCTTGATTGATGGTGCCGGCAAACACCTCGTCGTTGGGTTTTCGCGCCACGGGCACGCTTTCTCCCGTGACTGCGCTTTGGTCGATGGTGCTTTCGCCAGCCGCGATGATGCCGTCCACCGGCACGCGATCCCCCGGACGAACGACGACCACATCGTGCACCACGAGCTGTTCGACGGGCACTTCTTCGACCCGCTCGCCGCGCTTCACATGCGCGGTGCGGGGCATGAGCTTGCCGAGTGCGCCCACGGCGTTGCGCGCGCGGTCGAGCGCGTAGTGTTCCCCCGCATGGCCGAGGGCAAAGAGGAAGAGCAGAAACGCGCCTTCCGGCCATTGGTTGATTGCCGCTGCTCCGGCTGCCGCCATGAGCATCAGCAGATCGGTGTCGAATTTTCCCCGGAACAAGGCGGGCAGCGCCTCGCGCGCGACATCGTAACCGCCCGCGACGTAAGCCAGCACGTAGCAGGCAAGCGCGACCGCGTGCGGCAACCCGAAGAACTTCTCTCCGAAAAAGCCGATGCTCAGGAATACACCGGCAGCGGCGACCGTGAGGAACGTCCAGCGTTCCTGCATCCAGTGGGGCAGAAATTCAGGCGCGCCGCCATGGTCGTGTTCATGCTCCGTGTCGGATTCGTGCTGGGAGGCTTCGGGATCATGGTCGTTTTTCATAGACGGGAGGCGGATTTGTGAATGGAAAGCGCCGCCGGATCGTTGGGATGTGGCCGGCGGCGCGTTGTGTCAGGCGGGCTCGGCGCTTATTCTTTGGGGGCCGAAATCGGGCTGAGGTCACGACACTCGCCCTCATGCGCCCGCACTTCGATGTGGGCCGTGCCTGCGGGCAGCGGATCAAGCGTCACGCGGTAGGTAGCAGAATCAGGCATGCGGTAGCGCCGGGGAATCTGGCGCGGTTCGAAGTGCTCCACCGTGCGGCGGAGTATCTGCCCCGTCGCATCGGAAAGGATCACGTCGAGATGCGTTTGAGTCGTGTCCTTGGCATCCAACCGCTTCACCGCATAGCCGGTGACAACGAGCGGCCCGTCCTTTCGTTCGAGCCAGATTTTTCGCAGCAAGACGGCTTTCGAATCCACATCCGAGATCGCGAGTCCAACATGGGCCACGTCCGCCGGAGGGCGAAAGGGCGTGGCGCAACCGGCGAGGAAAGCGCCGGCTGCGCCAAGTAACAACATGAGCAGGGTTTTCATCGAAATGGCTTAGGCTTCGACTTCCTTCACATCGCCGTCGCGGTGCGCCATGCGGTAAAGCGCGGGCAAGACGACCAAGGTAAGCAGCGTGGAGCTGATGATACCACCGATGACAACGGTCGCCAGCGGGCGCTGCACCTCGGCACCGGCACCGGTTGCAATCGCCATCGGCACGAAGCCAAGCGAGGCGACGAGCGCCGTCATGAGCACGGGACGCAGGCGGGTGAGACAGCCTTCCTCGACCGCTTCGTCGATGGGTTTACCCTCGGCACGCAGCGTGCGGATGAAGGAGATCATCACGAGGCCGTTGAGCACCGCCACGCCCGAGAGCGCGATAAAACCCACGCCCGCCGAGATCGACAGCGGGATGTCGCGCAACCACAGCGCGGCAATGCCGCCGGTCAAGGCGAGCGGAACACCTGTGAACACGAGCAGTGCATCCTTGGCGTTGCCGAAGCTCATGAAGAGCAGACCGAGAATCAGCACCAGTGCGACTGGCACCACGACTTGGAGGCGTTTGCTGGCCGAGATCAGTTGCTCAAATGTGCCACCATATTCCAGCCAGTAGCCGGCGGGCACTTTGACCGTGTCGCGCACGCGCTGTTGGGCCTCGGTGACGAAGCCGCCGAGATCGCGGCCACGCACGTTGGCGGTGACGACGACGCGGCGCTTGCCGTTTTCGCGGCTGATTTGGTTGGGGCCGGGCGCGATTTCGATGGTCGCAACTTCACTCAGCGGGATGAACGACATCGAGGGTTTCGCCTCGGCGAAACGACCGCCGGTGCGAAGCACGGCGGGCAGCACCCGCGCTTCATCCTCATCGAGCTTTGGCAGCGGCACGGGCAGATTGCCGAGTGCCTTGAGATCGGTGCGGAGGTTTTCGGGCAGACGCACGACGAGATCGAAACGGCGGTCGCCTTCAAAGACCTGTCCGACATCGGTGCCACCGAGCGCGGTTGAAACGATTTCCTGAACCTCGCTCACCGCAAGGCCGTAGCGAGCGATCGCTTCACGATCAAGATGCACGGTGAGCAGCGGCAAACCGGTGGTTTGCTCAATCTTCACGTCTGCCGCGCCGGGGATTGCCTTCAACACTGACTCAACTCGTTCGCCCACTTCCGTCATGACAGTGAGATCGTCGCCGTAAACTTTCACGGCCACGTCCGAGCGCACACCCGAGATGAGTTCGTTGAAGCGCATCTGAATCGGCTGCGTGTATTCGTAATTGTTGCCGGGGATCTTCGCAGTCGCGGCTTCCATCGCGGCGACGAGGTCGGCCTTGCTGCGCTTCGGGTCAGGCCACTCCGAGCGCGGCTTGAGCATGACAAATGTGTCGGCGACACTCGGCGGCATGGGATCGGTCGCCACTTCGGCGGTGCCGATTTTTGCGAAAACCTTGTCCACTTCGGGGAAGGATTTCACGGCGGTTTCCACGTCGGCCTGCATCTTGAGCGATTGAGTCAGACTTGTGCCGGGAATGCGCAACGCGTGCAGCGCAATGTCTCCTTCGTCGAGATTCGGGATGAACTCCGTGCCCATCTTCGAGGCAGCGAGGCCGGCCAGACCGATCAGCACCACAGCCGCAATTGCGGCGGCGGGACGCACCGACATGGCGAAACGCAGCACGGGGCGGTAGAGCGACTTGCTCGCGCGGATCGCGATGTTGTCCTTCTCCGAAACCTTGCCGGTGACGAAGATCGCCACGGCGGCGGGCACGAACGTGAGCGACAGAATCATCGCGCCGATCAGTGCGGTCACGACGGTGAACGCCATCGGGTGAAACATTTTCCCTTCCACGCCGGTGAGAGCGAAGATCGGAATGTAAACCACGGTGATGATGAATACGCCGAAAATCGACGGCTTGATGACCTCGGCGGTCGCCTCGGCGGCGAGCGCGAAACGCTCGGGCTTGGTGAGCAGTCGATTCAACGTGTGCTGTTCGTGGCCGAAGCGGCGCAGACAGTTTTCGATGATGATGACAGCGCCATCGACGATCAGACCGAAGTCCAGCGCCCCGAGACTCATCAAGTTGCCCGATACTTTATTCGTCACCATGCCGGTGATCGTAAAGAGCATCGCGAGCGGAATGACTGCCGCCGTGATGAGCGCAGCGCGGATGTTGCCGAGCAGCAGGAAAAGAATTACGATCACGAGCAACGCGCCCTCGACCAGATTCTTTTGCACGGTCGCAATGGTGCGATCCACGAGCGACGTGCGATCATAGACCGTCTTGGCAACGACGCCTTCGGGCAGACTGCGATTCACGTCGGCGAGCTTCGTGGCAACACGAGTGGAAACATCGCGGGAGTTTTCACCGATGAGCATGAATACCGTGCCTAGCACGACTTCCTTGCCGTTTTCGGTAGCCGCGCCAGTGCGCAGTTCTTCGCCGATGATCACGTCGGCCACATCGCGCACGCGCACGGGTTGGCCGGAGCGACGGGTGACGACGATGTTTTGAATCTCTGTGATGCCGCTGACCTGACCGGGCACGCGAACCAGATACTGTTCGCCGTAACGCTCGATGTAGCCCGCACCCACGTTGGCGTTGTTACGCGCCAGCGCGTCCATGACATCGCGGAGAGTGAGCCCGTAGGACATCAACTGATCGGGACGCGGCGTGACGTGAAACTGCTTCACGAAACCGCCGATGGTGTTGACCTCCGTGACGCCTTGCAGGTTTCGGAGCTGCGGGCGCACGACCCAATCTTGGATTTCGCGCAGGTCGGTGGGGGTGTAAGCCATACCATTGGCTTTCTTCGCACCCGCCTCCGGTTCCACGGTGAACATGAATATCTCGCCGAGGCCGGTGGAGATCGGTCCCATCGTCGGCTCCAAGCCGGGAGGAAGCTGCGATTTCACCTCTTGGATGCGCTCGTTCACGAGCTGGCGGGCGAAGTAAATGTCGGTGCCGTCCTTGAAGACGACCGTCACCTGCGAGAGTCCGTAGCGGGAGATCGAGCGGCTGTAGTCGAGGTTGGGCAGGCCTGCCATCGCGGTCTCGACCGGATAGGTGACGCGCTGCTCGGCTTCGAGCGGCGAAAAGCCGGCGGCCTCCGTATTGATCTGCACCTGGACGTTGGTGATGTCGGGCACCGCGTCGATGGGCAGGTGTTGGTAGTTGTAAACGCCGAGGGCGCACATCCCGAGCGTGACGATCAGGACGAGCCACCGCTGACGGATGGCGAATTGGATAAGTTTTTCGAGCATGACGAGTGGTGCTTAGAGGGCTTGACGAGCGGTTTCGCCGGTGCGGATGCGGATGACGCGGGCGACATCCTTGATGGTGACAAGGCCGTCGCCTTTGTTGCCGGTGCGGGCGGCCTGCACGAGCGTGTCGGCGATGAGGTCGGCTTGGGCGGCCTCGCAGGTGAGGAGCAGCACGGTCTTTTTGTGGAAGGTGAAATTCTCTTCGGTAGGCCGGAAGGCTCCACCCGTCCCGCGTCCACGACCTTGGCCGTGAGCATCGAAAAGAGTGACGCCGGGGAAGTGCGGCAGCGCGTGGAGCGCGTGCATGACGCGCGACAAGGTGTGCGGCTGGATAATAGCGGTGATTTCTTTCATGGGTATGATCTCCGGTTCAGATCAATGATCGTGGGAGGCACCGGATTTCCCGATGTCGGCTTTGATGAGAAAGCTGTTCTCCGTGACGTAGCGTTCGCCAACTTTCAGACCTTTGAGCACTTCGACGTAGCCACCGCCGCGACGGCCCAACTCGAGGGGACGCGCTTGGTAGAGGTCGCCGTGTTGGGAAAATACCACGGTAAAATCGAATAGCGTCTGGATGGCGGACTCTTTCACGGCCACCGGCACCGGCTCTTCGGAGAGGCTGATGGCAGCCTTGACGAAGAGGCCCGGACGCCAGCGCTGATCGGCGTTCGTGAGCACCACCCGAGCGACGAGAGTCTGCGCCTCCGCCGAGCTAACCGGCGAAATCCACGAAACTTTTCCTGTCGCTTCGGTGCCGCCATCATCGGCGTGGATCACGGCGGACTGGCCGACCTTCACCCGCGCTTGATCGCGCTTTGGCACGTTGAGATCGACCCACACGTCGGCGAGATCGGCGATGGTGTAAAGCACCGCGCCATCGGTGACGGTTTCACCGGCGTTCACATCACGATCCACAATGATGCCCGCGATGGGAGCCTTCACTTCGATGGTGGCGAGGGACTGGTTGGTTTCGAGGATCGCGACGACTTCACCGGCTTGCACGGAGTCGCCGAGAGATTTGCGTGCCTCGCGAATGATGCCGCCAAAGCGCGGCACGGCGCGGGCGACTTTGTTGGCGTTGAGCTTCACCTGACCGTAAACGGAAAGCGCTTCCGACATGGTGGCGGGGCCGGCGGCCTCGGCGACGACTCCGGCGCGCGCGGCGGCATCGGCCGTGATCGTCACCTGCATTTCAGGCGCGGCGAATTCCCAGCGGTGCGTGCTACCGGCATGTTCCGCCACGATGATGTAGTCGAAGGAGTGCGGTTCATAGACCTCGGCGTTGCCGCGCAGATAGTCGCCTTCGGGCGTGAAGGTGTAGGTGTCGATCACGTTGCCGGGGCGCTTGAGCACAACGGTGAGTTTTACCGACGAGCCGGCGACGGGTTTCCCGGCTTTGGTGAACCAAGCACGGAACTCGGGCGGTATGCCTTCTTCGGCAATGGCCAGTTCGAGCGCGAAGTCGCCGTCCTTGAGGAGGCGACCGCCATGCGAACCTTTCTCGCCCTCGCTTTCGGCGGCGGGTTCATCGTGACCGCCAGCGGCTTCGCCGGCATGGTCGCGACTGCTGGCGGAGATGTAGTAAGCGAGTCCGCCACCGAGGGCGAGGACTGCGAGAATCGTGAGAGGAAGTTTGAATTTCATATAAAGGAAAAGTGTGGGACGAGATTCGATCAGGGTTGGGCAATTAGGGCGGAGACGGCGGCGAAGGACGCATCGGTGAGCGCTTCGGCGCGGGTAAGGGCACCCGCGTAGGCAATTTCGGTTTCGAGGAGATCCTTGCGCAGGGCGACGAGGGCGCGTTGCGCATCGAGCACGTCGATCAGCGGGAGCTGACCTTGCTCGTAGGCGCGGCGCACGGCGGCGTAGGCTTCCTCGGTCGCGGGCATCGCTTCACGGCGCAGGCTTTGCGCCGCAGTGTGGGCGGCGGCGAGGGCTTGCCAGGCGGCGGTAAACTCGGCGCGCAATTCGACCTCCACGGCGCGCACCCCGTATTCCGCACCGGCGAGCGTCTCGCGGGCGGCGCGGATGTTACCTTGGTTTTTATTACGAAACGGAATAGGCACGGAGACGCCCGCGACAAAGGCCGCATCGGTGCCTTCGCGCAGGAAGCGCACGCCGCCGCTCACCGTGACATCCTGCGTGGCCTGCGCGCGCTCTAGCTCCAGGGCGGCGCGGCGACCAGCGATGACGGATTGCTGCAAATCCAGACGCGGATGCACCGCCAATTTGGCCAGAAACGGCGCTTCGGCGGGAAGCTCCGCCGGCACCTGCAATGTGCCTGTGACGCTTTGAACCTCCGTCACATTACCGCCCCATGTGGCGGCAAGCGCGGCGCGCGCGGCGGCGAGCCCCGCTTCGGCGCGGGCGAAATCCGCCTGAGAGGAGGCCAGCCCGGCGCGGGCGCGGGCGGATTCGGCGGGGGACGACGCGCCCGCCTTCACGCGGAGATCGACAGCGGCGACGGTTTCACGCGCCAGCTTGAGCGGCTCGGCGGCGAGCGCGAGGCGCTGTTGGGCGGCGAGAGTTTCGAGGTAGGCGAGCGCGGAGGTGGAAAGCACCTCGGCGCGGCGCACGGCAAACTCCTTGGCGGCGGCTTCGCGCTCGCGACCGGCGAGGGCCACGCGCTTCTCGCGCTTGCCGCCACGCTCGAAAGCCTGGCTCGCTTGCACGGTGGTTTCTAGGCTGCGGACGCCTTGCACGCGACCGGTGCCGGCAAAGTTTTCCAAACCCACATCAAGCGTGGGGTTGGGTCGCAGACCGGCTTGTTCGATCAACGCCTCGGCGGCACGTTCGTGATAGCCTTGGGCGAGAAGCGAAGGATTGCGGTCGGCGGCGCGGAGCAACGCTTCGCGCAAGGTGAGAGCGGTCGGCGCAGCTTCCTGGGCGTGCGCCCCCACGGCGGTGAGGAGGAGGGCCAGCCCGATGAACGGACGGGGCCGGTGAAAATGAAACGACAAGGACATAATATGGGTGGGAAAACGGGATCAAAAACTTGGACGGGGGAAGCCCTCGGAGGACGCGCGCAGGCGTCGTCAGGGCGCAATCAGCCACGGAAATCCGTTCGCGCAGGAACGGATCAGGCTACGGAATTCGGAGCGCGCGACGGCAGGGCCGTGCGACGGACAAACTGCCAAGTGCGATCAAGCAACTCCACAGCGGGAGGATCGCCCGCCAAGTAAAAGGACTGAGTTTCCACCAACACCGGCTGCACCAAAACGTGAAGCAAGCAGACAGATAGCATCACAGGCGGCGGCAGCACGCGCAGGAAGTTCGCATCCTTGCTGTAGGAAACGCCCTCGATGGTATGGCACGCATCATCCTTGCAGACATCTTTGCACGCGGAGGAAGCGTGATCGCCGTGCGTCAGCACCGTTATCCCGGCCGCTTCGAGGTCGCAGTGCTGCGTCGCTGGCAGCCAGAGGGCCAGCAAAAGAGCAGCAATGACTTTGAAGAGTGGGTTCACGGAAGCGGCAACAGTCAGTTGAGGAGGTAGTTCGATTTTGAAAAAGTGTCGAGGCAAGACTGGCTTTACACGAAATGCCACACGCCACGCGCGAAGAACAACGCGCCCAAGATGATGAGGAAAATCGACGACACGTAAGGTGCCCGGCCCGCCAGACGGTTGATGAAGCCGGAGCGTTTGGATGCCTCACGTATTCCCCAAGCAGCGACGACTCCGACCGTCACCAAAGTTAAAGCGAGGCCAAAGCTGAACGCTGCCACCAGCGAGAACCCGAGGGTGAACTCTTTCAGTTGAAGACAGATCAGGAGAATCGAAAGCGCCGCAGGACAAGGCATCAAACCACCGGTCAGACCAAACAGGATGATTTGCGGTGTCGTTACCTCACGACCGTCGAAGCGACGGCGGATTTGCTCCGCGTGCTGACGGGAGTGCTCGTCGTCTTCCTCGCCATCGTGGTGATGATGCTCTTCGGAAAAATCGACGCCGACCTTATGCTCACCGGAGGCTCCGGCGAGTTCGGCTTCGACCCGAAATTCGTGCGGCTCCGGGATCGTCTCATTGGATTCCCAGAACTCAGCACTGCGCACAAAGCTGAACGTCTGAACACTCTCATCCGGTCGCACGGTGCGAAGCACGGTTGGGGAAAGTGACGAGGCCCCGAAAGAGATACGGAAACGCGGCGGCACTCCTTCCTCGAAAACGCTCAGATCGACGGCTCCGTCGGGAGTCACGAGAGATTTAACCTCATCGTGGTGATGATGGTGATGTGCGGAACCCTTTCGGATGCGCCACAAGGTCCAAACGGCCATAGCAATCACGATGATGCCGGTGCCCATTTGGAAATACGGCTCAGCCGTTTCCACGTTCCACTGACTACCGAACGTCAGGGCCAAAGCCGCCAGAGCCCAAATCACCAAGGAGTGTGAAATTGCTGCGGATAGACCGAGCAAAGCGGCCTGCATGACGGTGCCCCGCACCGCGATCATGAACGACGCCATCATGGTCTATCCGGCGTGCAAGTAAACTACAACGCACACCAAACCGTGGAGCGCGCCCAACAGTATCGCCACAGGGAAATAGAGCCACGCATGGGCGGTTCCTTGTTGGAGCAGCGTATTGAAATCCATGAAGGACTATGCCCCCACCCCCCTTATGTTAGGCAAGCCCAAATTTGCGATTTGAATAACCGGCTTTGCTCACGCAGACTCGACGCATGTCACACACACCAGACGATCCCGAAGCAGATCGCCGCGCCTTGCAGATTCGTCTGCGCAAGATCACCGGCCAACTTAAGGGCGTGGAGGCCATGATTGAGGGCGACTATGAATGCGCCGAAGTGCTCAACCAGCTTGTCTCCGCCCGCCGGGCGATAAAATCGCTTTCCGAGAAAATTATCCACGAGCATTTGGAACACTGCCTCACGTCTCCGGCATCATCCGATCAGGGCAAGCGCCAGTTGCGCGAGGTGGCGCAAATGCTGAAACGTTACGTCGAGTGAACAGACCGCAGCCTGTTTTTTGTCAAAACCGGCACATTCATGAAACTGCGCGAGAGCGGTATGCCCGCCGAAGATTATTGGGAAACGCTGCTTGATGCGGACGCGATTCTCGCGCGCTTCCATTTCGATATCGCAACCGGCGACGTTGCCGAACTCGGCTGCGGTTACGGCACTTTCACCATCCCCTTGGCGCGCCGGATCGGCGGTTCAGTCCGCGCTTGCGACATCGACGGCGCGATGGTTGACCGGACGAACGAAAGGCTGTCACGCGCCGGCCTCAACAATGGCATCGCCGTCCAACGCGATGTGCTGACCCAAGGCTATGGGTTGAGCGACGGATCATGCGCAGCGGGACTGCTTTTCAACATCCTTCACGGCGAATCTCCGGTCGAGTTGTTGCGAGAGACAGCGAAAATCGTGTGCCCCGGCGGAACGATTGCGGTGATCCACTGGCGGACGGACATCCCGACTCCGCGCGGCCCCAGCGCCGACATCAGACCCGGCCCCGATCAAATTCTAGCTTGGGCTAAATCAGCGGGTGGACTGCACCTAACCGACGGCCCCTTCGAGTTGCCGCCCTATCACTACGGATTGAGTCTCGCGCGGGAGTGAGTGGCGGACCGAACGAGGCCACGTGATGGGTTAAGTTTGTCCTGTCAGAAAACGAAAAGCTCCGGCTTCAAAAGAAGGCCGGAGCTTTGGAGATTCTGGAAAACCAACTCAAGAGCAGCAGGCGGTTTTGCACTTCATCGCATTGGCGGGCTCGCCCTGCTTACCGTTCGTGGAGTCGGAAGACGTTCCGGCTTTGTCTTTGGAGGCGGAGACTTGAGCGCTCTCGGTTTTCTTGGTGGTCTGTTCGGCGCGACGAGCGGCCCAATACTGCGGGCCAGGGCCGGCAAAAGTAGCGGCACCGGAGGCAGCCGCGACGAGGGAGATGAGGGCGATACGGAGGGTTTTCATGGGTATGATGGATTTTGAGTTTTGGCGCTGAATGTGGCGACCTTCGCCTCACTAGCACCTTGCCAATCCTACCCCGCTCATCCCGCCAAACCCTCGCACCCCTCGCTCTTTTCCATAAACAATCGCTCTACAGAGCGCGCTACTCACCACCAGAGGCGCAGACCAAGAACGAAGCGGAAGTCATCCACGGGATCTCCGGCCGCGCGGCTCAGATCGACGGTCTTGCCGGTTTGGCGTGTCCACGTGACGCCAACGTAAGGGGCAAACTCACGACGAATTTCGTAACGCAGGCGAAGGCCCAACTCGACGTTGTTGAGGCCGCTACCGACACCGAACTTTGGGGCGTCCTGTAACGCCGCGTTGACGTCGAAACGGGGTTGCAGAATCAGTCGTTGGGTGAGCAACACGTCGTAGGTCGCAGCCAAGCGAGCCGATATATCACCGTGCTCGCTCACAAAAAGCGCCGGTTCCAATTCAAACCAGTAAGGAGCGAGGCCTTCGAATCCGAACACGGCGAAAGTGCGACCCCGATCCGATCCGGTTCCCCATGAGCGATCGTAGCGGAGTCCGGTTTGAAAATTCCAGAAGGGTGCCACGAGCCGACTGTAGAGCGCCTGCACCTCTCCTTCGCCTTCGCGCCGACCGGAAAGCTGGCTCGTGCCCTCGGCTTTCCACCAAAACCTATTTCGGTCACCCCCATACCAACCTTCGGCATCCAGGCTGAGTGCATCAGCGGCGTCGCCCGAGGAGAATTCCAGCCTGTCGATAAGCACATAGTTAAATTTCATCCTGTCTTCGACAGGCGAAGCCCAGCCTTGAGTAAGGTGCGGAGGCTGCCCTGTGACGGGAGCAGCCGGTGCATCCGCGCCCGTGCCGTGTCCGGCGTGTTGGGCGAGTAGCGAGCTGGCCGAGATAAGGCCGACGCCGAGGAGAGAGAAAAAACGGTGCATGGCGGGTGGCAGGGTTCAGGCGACGGAGACCACGCGGAACATGCCGGCTTCCATGTGATAAAGAATATGGCAGTGCATGGCCCAGAAACCGGGCGCATCGGCTTCGATGTCGAGCGAGAGGCGTTCGGCCGGCTTCACGTTGATCGTATGTTTTTTCGGCCGATAAGCACCGGCCCCGTTCTCGGGTTCGCTCCACATGCCGTGCAGGTGCATAGGGTGATCCATCATGGTGTCATTGACGAAGGTGAGACGCACGCGCTCGCCAAGTTTGAAGGCAATGGGAGCGGCGGCTTCCGAAAATGTCTTCCCGTCAAAGCCCCAGATATAGCGCTCCATGTTGCCGGTGATATGGAGTTCGATTTCGCGGTCGGGCGGACGCACTTCGGCGCGCGGCTGAAGGCAACGCAGATCGGTGTAAACGAGCACGCGATGGGGCGCATCCTCCAAGCCCGTGCCACGTTCGTGCAGTCGATTGCGCGGAGCCATCGCGACCATCGAATTGCCCGCTCCGTGATTGTCAGAGCCATGCGGAACGGGAGCAGGCGCCGGGGCAGGTTGCGCGGCGGGCATCGCCATGCCTGCGTGTTCGCTGCTCGCAGGCGGCGTGGCAGGCATTTTCATGCCGGGCATGTCGGCCATCCCGGCCATTTTAGAATGATCGACTGCGGGCGCGGAAGCGGGCTTCGACATATCGGCCATCGCGGCCATGTCATGCCCGGCGGGAGCGGAGGGTGGCGGGGGCTGCGAGCCACCATGCCCGGAATGCTCTCCACCAGCCATGCCCGGCATTCCCGCCATCGAGCCTGCGCCAGCACCGTGGTCCATGCCCATATCGGCCATCGTTCGAATCGGACGGATGCGACGTGGCGGCAGCGGAGCGGTCATGCCTTGGCGCGGCGCGAGAGTGCCTGCGGCATAGCCGCTGCGATCCATCGTCTCAGCGAACAGAGTGTAGGCGAGATCCTCGGGATTCACGATCACGTCGTAGGTTTCGGCAACGGCGATGCGGAATTCGTCCACCGTGACGGGCTGCACGTCGTTGCCATCGGCTTGGACCACGGTCATGGGCAGGCCGGGGATGCGGACATCGAAATAAGTGGCGGCGGAAGCATTGATGAAACGCAGGCGCACGCGTTCGCCGGGGTGAAACAATCCCGTCCAGTTGGCGGCGGGGGGAAGGCCATTTACGAGATAGGAGTAAGCGGCTCCGGTGAGATCGGAAATATCCGTGGGGTCCATGCGCATCCGTGCCCACTCACGACGGCTGGCAAGGGCTGCGGACCATCCATCACGTCCGGCATCGCGAACCAAGTCGGGCAGCGTGCGACGCTGGCGGTTGTAGTAGTTGCTTTGTTTTTTGAGCCGGGAATAGACGAGGTGCGGATCGGTAAAAGTGCTGTCGGAGAGTATGACGTCGAATTCGCGGTCGTTTTCGTAGGGCGCAGGTGTGCGCGGATCGATGATGATGGGGCCGAAGACTCCGACCTGTTCCTGAAACCCGGTATGACTATGATACCAATAGGTGCCGCTTTGTTTGAGAGGGAAACGATAGGTGAACGTTTCTCCAGGCTTGATGCCGCCAAAGCTGACGCCGGGGACACCGTCCATCGCCGCCGGGAGCAAGATGCCGTGCCAGTGGATCGAGGTGTCTTCGCCATCGAGCTGATTGGTCACGCGGATGACCGCCTCATCGCCTTCGCGGAAGCGCAGAAGCGGGCCGGGCACAGTCCCGTTGACCGTGACGGCCGAGGCTGGCGTTCCGGCGAGATCGAGCGTGGCGCGCCGGATGGCTAGATTCACTTCGTTGGTCGCAGCAGCCATCTCGCCGCCGGTGCCCGCCATCGCTCCATGTCCGGCGTGGCCCGACTGAGCATAAGCCGGGGTAAGGCGCTGAAGCAGCGCGAGCCCGCCCGCCGCCGCCGAGAGGTTAAGGAAACGACGACGTGAAAAATGGGGCATGGGGTTTGTTGGCATGGGCGACATTAGAGCAGAGCGTTACAACTTGGAGTCCGTTCCCTTCTATCAGAGGCGTTCTATCACTATTCGTGCCTCGCCCGATTTGCCTTGCTCATACGCGAGAACGGCGTGGACACCGGTGGCGACGACTGAGGGATAACGCGCGTTTTCAGCGTGTTTGATGGGGGCCGATTTGCCGGCATCGCGAGTCATCATGAGCTGATTGCCTTCCTGCCAAAAGACCATCGACCGTCCGCCAACTTGGACTCCCACGGGCTGTTTGCCTTTTCCGAGGCCGACCTCCATGCCGCCGGGAGCGCAGTAATAAACTTCACCCGCACGCTGCCAGACCGTCGTGAACGCTCCACCGCCGAGCGAGAGGATGTCGCCGCCGTCCATCGGGCACGCGTTCAAAGCCCACGATCCCATGCCGAGTTTCTGGACGGAAAAAGCACCTGCTTCGTTCGCCTCCGTGGCGAGCCACAAGTCTCGGTTTCCCGAGATGGAGTTTCGCCACATGACGGCGAGCTTCCCGTTCGTGTCGAATTGCGCAGTGGGATGACAGCACTCGCAGATCGACTTCTCGGGGGAGCGATAGACCTGTTCGTTCTTCGCCCACGTCCGGCCTGCGTCGCTTGAGCGTGCTCCCCATAATTCCATCTTCCCGTTGCGCAGATCGAGCCACGTCACAAATACGCGGCCACCGGGTGCTGCCGTGAGATCGTGCAGACCTTCGCGCGCGCTTCCCGGCACTTCATTGATCGTGCGCGCGGCGCTCCACGTGAGACCGCCGTCCGAGGAATGGTAGGAGAGCAGTTCGCTGCCGATTACCGTCACCGTGACGTGCTCACCATCGGCAACGATGCGCGGCCCCCGGCGCATCCCGATCATGAATTTCTCATCGCTGACGATTTTCACGGGTGCCGAGAACTCCGCGCCACCGTCCTTGGAACAAGCCACGAACAGGTCTTTCCCTTTGGCGTAAGCCAGCCAAACGCGTCCATCGCGCGCGCTGAAAAGCTGCGGCTGTGTCGCCTCAGCAATTTCAGTGCGGCCCCATGCGGATGGCAGCGCGATCAGGGCAATCAGAACCAACGATGCGAGCATTTGCACCCGCCGGGAGAAGCTCTGGAGGGCCGAAGCGGCAGCGATGCGGGGAGGTGCCGCCGTCGCACTGCGCTGAATACTTACACGGTGGGCATGGCTGTTTGTGAGCATTGTAGGCGGAAGTTTCGAAGCGGCGGAGCGGCGGGTTACTTCGCCTTGGGCGCGAGTTTCTCCAAATATTTCGCCGGATTCTTGAGGAATTTTTTCTCACAGGGTTTGCAGCAGAATTTCACTGTCTGGCCCTCGTAAACAAAGCTGGTCTCATCGCCCATCGAACCGAGGTCGTTGTCGGTCACGAGGCAGACATCGAGGGGATACGGCTTCGTCGGGCCTTTGTCGGCCGCCTTCTTTTCGGCAACGGGTTTGGCGGGAGCGTCGGCGGCCATCGCCGAGGCGGAGGAAAGAGCGACCGACAGCCCTAGGGCGAGAGTCGCGAGGAGCGGGAATCGTTTGGTTTTCATATCGGGAAATTGGATCGGGTTAGAAACGGAAACCGACGCCTGCACCGAGGCCGTAATCGGAATCGTAGGTGCTGATGACCGAGAAGCGTTTGGTGAGCGTGTAGGATGCGCCTATCTGCCAGGAGAATTTTTGCGCCGTGTCGTATTCGGCGCGCGCCATGATGCCGACCCGCGTGGTGAGCTGGAGCATCTTTGCCAGCGCGACGCGGGCGTCGCCGTTGCTTTGGAGGGTGGTCGTGAAATCCGCCATGTAGGGAAGCCGATAGGTGGCCCCGGCGATGACGGCATCGTGGCCTTCCATCATGTTGGTGAGACGATAGCCGGCGAAGGCGACCCATCGCGGGTTGAAATAGTGCGAATAGGTCGCGTCGATTTCGTATTCGGTTTTCTCAACGCGTTCCCAGCCGGTTTCCCACATCAGGTTCAGATTGTCGCGACCGCGCTGGATCGTGCCCATGCCCATGCTCATGTGCGACTGCACGCTGCCGTCGATCCAGGTATAGGTGTGCGGCATGGCATGTTCGCCCAAGGCGGGACGATAAGTGAATTTCGAGAGAGAGGCCGTGCCGGGTGCCGGCGTTTTCGCAGACGGGGCGGTCGCGACCGCAGTGGCGTCGGCAGGGGTCAACTCGGCCCCGGCGGGATAGCTGAACACCCGCGCCATCCCGGCCATCATGTGATAGAGGAGGTGGCAGTGAAACAGCCAGTCGCGGTCTTCATCGGCGTAGAATTCGATAACGCGGCGACTCATCGGCGGCACGTCCACGGTGTGTTTCAGCGGCGCATACTTCGGATCCACCGCGTCGGGCATGAGCAGGCGGAAGAAATGCCCGTGCAGGTGCATCGGGTGGTGCATCATGGTGTTGTTCACGAGCACGAGGCGCAGCACTTCGCCTTTCTTCACGGGAATGGTGCTCTGTTCGTCGATGGACTTGCCGTTGATCGACCAGAGGTAGCGCATCATGTCGCCGGTGAGCTTGAGCGTGACTTCGCGCACCGGCGCATCCGCAGGCAACGTGGTGGGGACGGTCGCCTTGAGGCGCTTGTAAGGAGGCAGCGGACGGTCGCTCTCAGCGGCGAGCGCTTCGGCGTCGGTGAGTTCGCCGCTGTCGTCGAGTTGATCCAGCACGGCGGCCAGGGCGACGTTCATGCTATAGGCATTGAGGAGGCCGGGAGCGGGAGCCGTGTTCTCCGCACCTTCGCCCACGAAAAGCGAGGCGTGTCCCGAATTGTCCTGCGCGGTCGCGCGCACTTCCCATGCGCCAGATTCAGGCACAGTCACGAGCACGTCGTAAGTTTCGGCCATGCCGATGAGCAGGCGCTTTTGGTGAATGGGGGCTACATCAATACCATCGGCGGCGATGATTGTGAGCGGACCGGCGGCGGAGTTGAGATAAAAATAGGTCGAGGCGGCGGCGTTGATCACGCGCAGGCGAATGGTTTCGCCCGGCTTGGCGGCGAGACGCTGACGCGGCTTCCCGTTCACGAGAAAGGCATCGTAAGCCACGTCGGATACATCCATCGGGGGCAGGCGGGATTTCTCGCGGTTGAGATAGTCCTTCAGGTTTCCGGCTTGAATCGCGCCTACGAGAGACTGCGCCGTGCCTTTGCGGATCGCATACCAATCGCTGCCGCGCAGCAGCGTGCGCATGACGTCGTTCGGGTTTTCATTGGTCCAATCGGACAGCACGATCACTTCCTCACGGTCGATTCGCGGGATGTCGGCGCGTGCGGGCGTGCCCGCTTTTGGCTCAATCACGATGCTGCCGTAAACGCCGCGCTGTTCCTGCAAACCTGTATGACTGTGATACCAATAGGTGCCGGCGTGCTTGAGCAGAAACTCAAAGGTGCGGGACTCCCCGGCGCGGATGGGCGGCGTGGTGACGTAGGGCACGCCATCTTCCAAGTTGGGCACAAGCAAGCCGTGCCAGTGAGTCGAAGTTTCTTCGTTCGCCAAGCGGTTGTTGACGTGAATGCGGGCGACATCGCCTTCGCGAAAGCGCAGCGTCGGACCGGGAACAGATCCGTTAAGAGTGAGCGCACGCACGGGCTTGCCGGCGGGAGACAGGGTGGTCTCGGTAACGTCGAGAGAGTATTCGACGATGGGTGCGTTGGGGTAGAGCTGCGAGGCCTTCGGCGCGAGTTCGCGGGCGATCCAAGCAGCCTTGCCCTGACCGCCGCACTCTTTGCAGGCGTGCGCGACATTCGCGGCGAGCAGCGCACCGATACCGAGCAGTAGATGTGAATATCGCATTTTTTAGAGAGGGATCATGCGGACGGGTTGAAGTAGTCTTCGCCCCAGACCATGAGGGCACCCAGATGGGCGGCAACGGAGAGGACGAGCGCAGTCAGCCACACCGCCGAGCGGCGCAACCAGCGACCGCGCGAGTTTTCGGAATGGGCAAATTTATAGGCCAGCCAGGCTGCACCCGCCGCAAGCACGGTCGCGGCGATTCCGAGCCAGCGGTGCCATTGCAGCATCCAGGACAGTGAAGGACGAGGGTGGTATTCTTGAGCAAAAATCCAGCCGGTGCCGCTCGCCGCCAAAGCGCCGACCGATCCGACGATCAGTAGAAACGGCACCAGCGTGGCGTAACGCGGGTGATCCCATTTCAGTCGCACCACCTCAACCCCCGCCGCCAACAGGATCAGGGCGATAGGGAAGTGCAGCACCAACGGGTGCAGGCGACCGAAGAGCAAGGAAATGTCCATGTTGGGAAAGGATGAATGCGTTGGGTCAGCGAGACCGCACCAACCGAAACTCACGGGTTCCGGCTGGCGAAAAAACTAACGGGCACTCCAACGCGAAACTCAGTGGTTGCCGTGGCCGGAAGGCGCGGTCTCCGCAGGCTTCTCTCCCTTGGCCTTGGCCGCAGCGGCATCGTCGATCATCTTGAGAAACTTCTCGGGGTTCTTGTTGAAATCTTTGACGCAGCCTTTGCAGCAGAGGCGCACTAGCCGGTCGGGCTTTCCGTCCTGCTTGTAAACGTAGCTGATGGGCGGGCCCATGTCGCCGTCTTCGAGTTTGTCGCCGGAAACCACGCAGTTGGTCAGCGGATACGCAGCCACCGCAGCAGCCGAATCGGCAGGCATGTTCATGCCGGCATGATCCTGCGCAGGGGCCTTATCTTTGTTGTGCGCTTCATGGGCGAAAGCCGGCGTGCCGGTGGCGATCAGAGCGATAAGAAGACCGGCGAGGCCGGCGCGAGATGAGAGGCTGGTTTTCATGATTTGTAGGTGAAGGACGATAGTGTCCTGCCTGCATTACACCGCATCCCTTGCGAAACCCTCGGCTTTTTTTGGGGATTTCTTGCGCCATGACAAACGGAGCAGCGCACCACTCTGCCGCCAGCAAATCATGGTTCGCTTAAATGCTAGGGTTGAATAAAATGCCGAAGCCGTGCGGGAAAGTCCGCGATTGCGGTGTAAGAACTAGCAGACGCCTCCGTCTCCCCCGTATGAAACCACACGCTTCTTCCGATCAGTCCGCAAAGGGCGACGATAAATCCACTGCCCACACCCACGGCTCCCACGAAGCCTGCGGACACGATGGCCACAAACCCGCGCAAGCAGCCGCCCCTGCCTGCTGCCACGGTAAGGGCCACGGGCACGGCCATCACCACGACGCCGATGTGACACCTTCGGCTTCGGCCAAGTATTTCTGCCCGATGTGTCCAGGCGTCGAATCCGACAAACCGGGCGACTGTCCCAAATGCGGTATGGCGCTGGAGCGAAACCCCGCGTTCGTCGGCGGGAGCAAAACGATCTACACCTGCCCGATGCACCCGGAGGTGCGGCAGGATCATCCCGGCGATTGCCCGAAGTGCGGTATGCCGCTTGAGCCTATCCAGACCGGCGATGACGCCGCCGAAGACGATGACGGCGAGCTCAACAAACTCGCACGCAAACTCTGGATCGGCGGCGCACTCGCGCTACCGGTGCTCATCTCCGCGATGGCCGGCATGGCGGGCTTCTCCCTCGAAGGCCAAGCGGCGACGTGGCGGCGGTGGGGCGAGTTTATCCTCTCTACGCCGGTGATTTTCTGGGCTGGAGATTTCATCTGGCGACGCGCGTGGAACTCACTCCGTCATCGCAGCGCCAACATGTATTCGCTGCTAGGACTCGGCATCGGTGCCGCCTACGTGTTCAGCGTCGTGGCGTTGCTCGCGCCCAATCTCTTTCCGCATGAGATGCGGCACGGCGGCGAAACCGGGCTCTACTTTGAAGCCGCCGCCATCATCACCGTCCTCGCGATCTTTGGCGAATACCTTCAGGAGCGCGCCCGCCGTCGCACCGGCCAAGCGGTGAAGGCGCTGCTCGGACTCGCACCGAAAACCGCCCGCCGCGTCGTCGATGGAAAAGACGAAGACGTGCCGCTGGATCGCATCCAAGTGGGCGACTTGCTTCGCGTGCGACCGGGCGAAAAGGTGCCGCTCGACGGCGTGCTCACCGAAGGCCGTAGCAACGTCGATGAATCCATGCTTACCGGTGAACCGCTACCGGTCGAAAAGGCCACCGGCGACCGCGTGATCGGAGCCACGTTCAACCAAACCGGTGGGTTCGTCATGCGCGCCGAAAAAGTCGGCGCCGACACCTTGCTCGCCCAGATCGTGCAGTTGGTCGCGCAGGCCCAGCGCAGTCGCGCGCCCATCCAAGCCTTGGCCGACCGCGTGTCGTCTTACTTTGTGCCAGGAGTCATCGCCATCGCTGTGCTTACCTTTGCCGCGTGGATGTTCTGGGGGCCGGAGCCCCGGCTCGCCTACGCCATCGCCAATGCCGTGGCCGTGCTCATCATCGCCTGTCCGTGCGCGCTCGGCCTCGCTACACCGATGTCGATCATGGTTGGTGTCGGCCGGGGCGCGCAGCATGGCGTGCTGATTCGCGATGCCGCGGCTCTTCAACGCGCCGAAAAAGTCACTCATCTCGTCACCGACAAAACCGGCACCCTCACGCAGGGCCGCCCGGAACTTTCCGGCCTGCACGCCGACGCCGACGTGGGTGAGGAACGCCTCTTGGCGTGGACTGCGGCCTTGGAAGCCGGCAGCGAACACCCGCTCGCACACGCCGTCGTAAAGGCGTCCGAAGCGCGCAAGCTCACCCTGCCGCGCGTCAAGGAATTCGCCTCCGTCACCGGCGCGGGCGTGACCGGTCGCATCGACGGCCACCTCGTCCGTGTGGGCAAACAAGCTTGGCTGCAAAAAGAAGGCGTCGCCATTCCCGCCGACTTCGAGACGCAGGCCGAGCGCCTACTCTCCGAAGGTGGCACGGTCATCTGGGTCGCGTTCGATCAAAAAGCGGCGGGGTTGCTCGCCCTCACAGATTCGATCAAAGCCACCACGCCCGAGGCGATCCGCCGGCTCCATGCGCTGGGCCTGAAAGTCGTTATGCTTACCGGCGACCATCCCACCACCGCCAGCGCCGTGGGCAAAAAACTCGGCATCGACGACGTGCGCGCCCAACTCGCGCCCGAGGACAAGCACCGCATCATCGAGGAACTGCGCCGCTCCGGTGCCGTGGTCGCGATGGCGGGCGACGGGATCAACGATGCCCCGGCCCTCGCCGCCGCCGATGTCGGCATTGCGATGGGCACCGGCACCGATGTCGCCATCGAAAGCGCCGGCATCACCCTCGTGAAAGGCGACCTGCGTGGCATCGTGAGCGCACTCGTGCTCAGTCGCGCCGTGATGAAAAATATCCGCCAGAATCTCTTCTTCGCATTCATCTACAACGCCGCCGGGGTGCCGTTGGCGGCAGGCATTCTCTACCCGGTCACCGGTTGGTTGATGAACCCGATGTTCGCGGGCGCGGCGATGGCACTCAGCAGCGTCTCGGTCATCACCAATGCACTGCGTCTTCGACGGACAAAGCTGTAAGCACCCGCCTCAACTCTCCGGTTGGGTGCAGTCGCAATCCAAACACGCACCCGCCGCGCACTCGCCGCAAAACTCTTCCAGCCGTTTCCGCAGTGC
>CAYWRG010000023.1:26902-51577 GCA_964460715.1 uncultured Opitutus sp.
GTTTTGGACGATAAGCAATTCATTGTGCCGGTTAATGGACTCTTCAATCTCCTGGGCACCTTCCAGCCGTTTCCGCAGTGCCGCCCTCGCACGGTGCAGCGTGACGCTGGCGGTGCCCGCCGACATGCCCAATGCCTGCGCCACATGAGCCACCGGTTCATCGCTCAACTCGACTCGCCGCACCAGCTCTGCCTCGCGTGGTTTCATTTCCACGAGCAAACTCTCGAAACAGGCGCATACCGTTTTGAGTGCCACCTCGTCCGTCTGGACGACTTCCGATGCCCACGCATCGTCGCGGCGGGCACTCGCGGATCGGCTGCGCACATGATCGACGAGCGCATTGTGCAGCAGGCGGTAGAACCACGCGGTCAATTTTTGTTCGTCGCTCACCTCGCCGGCCGAGCGCATCGCTTTTATCAGACCGGCTTGCAGCACATCGTCGGCGTCGGCCTCGTTGCCCAGGCGTGAAATGAGAAACGCACGGAACCGCGAGCGCTGGGCGAGGATCGAGTCGAGCGGAGTGACGAGTTTCATGGATTGCGTTACCTGCTATAATCCAGAAGTTAATCCTACTACATTCGCTCTGCAACCCAGAGCGTGACGCGGGAAATGAATTTATCCCGAAAAATTCGAGGGTTTGGAGGCACCGCCGGTGTATCGCAGAAAGACACATCATGAACAACCACCTCAACGATCAACAACTCCGCCAGTTGGTCCGCCAGAGCTGGACCGCCTCGCCCCAGTCCGACCCCGGATTCCGGGCGGCTGTCTGGGCTCGAATCGAATCCGGGCGTCGCTTGCCGGCCACTTGGAGCGCTTGGCTGAAGGCGCACGTCGCCAGCGTCACCGTCTATGCCGCCGCCAGTGTGGTGCTCGCAGGCACCGGCGGCGGCTTGCTTGCCGCCAATCAGGCCGGGCGTGAACGCGATCAACTCATCCAGCGCTACGTCGCCAGCATCGACCCGCATCAGCGGGTGAACGCCCAAGGCAGCCCATGAGCTATCGCTGGATCACCGCCGGGGCGATCATCGCCGTGGGGCTGGTTACTGGTTGCCTCACCTATTTTTGTTTCCACCGGCCCATGCCCGATGCCGAGGCGCATGGCCATGACTCGCTCATGTGGGTGCGAGAGGAATTCAAATTGAGCGGCGAGAAGCTCGCCCGCGTGGAGAAGATGCACGAAGCCTACGAACTGATTTGTGCCGACCACTGCGAGGCCATCGCGGATGCCCGCCAGGACCTCCAAAGGCTGCGGGCGGCCAACGCCCCGCAGTCCGAAATCGCCGCCGCAGCAGCCAAGGCCGCATCCGTGGATTCCTTGTGCGTGACCAGCACTCAGGCGCACATCAAAGAGGTCGCCGCCGTGATCGGCGGTGATGCAGGTCGCCGCTATCTTTCCATCGTGCTGCCGCGGGTGGCGTCGTTCGACCACGCCGCCCCGCCTACGCTCGATATGCAGAAAACCTCAACGCATGACGACCCGGCACGAAAATGACGCCGGGGCAATTTCCGATGAAGCGTTGATGGAGGCGTTACAACGTGGCGACGATCATGCGCTCGCCACGCTGATGCATCGCTGGGAGTTAGGAGTGAAAGCCTTTCTGCTCCGACTTGGCGTGCCCTCGGCGGATGTTGAAGATGTCGCGCAGGAGGCGTTCGTGCGCCTCTACGAAAAGCGGGCGAGCTACCGTGTCGGCGCGGCGTTCAAACCGTGGCTGCTCACCCTCGCCGGAAACCTCGGGCGAAATAAACGGCGGTGGCGGTTCCGTCGGCGCGAAGACAGCATCGAAGGGATGGATGCAGCCCAGCCGGGTGGATTCGACCCCGTTGATTCTTCCGCCCGACCCGCGTCCGATATTGCCGAAAAGGCGAATCTCGCCAGCGACGTGCGACAAGCCGTGAACGCACTGCCAGACAATCTTCGACAAGCAGTCCTCTGCGTCGAGCTGGAGGATTTGAGCTACAACGAAGCCGCCCAAGTTATGGGCTGCACCGCCAAGGCCGTCGAAACCCGGCTATACCGGGCGAAGCAACTGCTGCGGTCAGCGATTCAAGGTTGGTTTGCTTAATGTCTGCGCAACATTCCTATTTTGCGACGGTCAGCTTGCCACAAGTTGCGTTGCAGCCTTCGAAGGAGATCGCGGGAGCGAGACGAGAAATTCGGTCCATCCCGGCCGACTTGAGGCGAGTATAATTTCACCGCCATGTGCCAGCACGATTTCCTTGCATAGGCTAAGGCCGAGTCCGTGACCTTGGCGCTCTGTGCGGCTGCGATCACCCCGAAAGAACCGCTCGAAAACCCTCTGGTGCAGATCGGGAGAGATACCGCTTCCGGTATTCGAAATCCGTATCTTCACCGCAGCTCCATCATTCGACACGGCGCACGTAACCTCGCCACCCGAATGATTGTAGGTCACGGCGTTTTGCAGCAGATTTAGCAACAGGCGTCGCAACTGGACGTGATCGCCCATCACTTTCACGCCCTCGGCTACTTCCATCGCCACACGCACCTCGTTTATTGCGGCCAGCAACTCTGCGTCTTCGCCGACTTCCTTCACCAATGCGGAAAGATCAATCCATTCCAGTTTAAGCTCTGCTTTGCCAGCATCGAAACGGGCGAGAAGGAGCAGATGCTCGGTAATGCGTTCGAGATGTCTGATCTCTTCTTGCACACTCAATAATTTGGCTTCTTGGACGGGCGTCAGTCCATTTGCGTGAAGCAATTGCTCCACCTCGCCCCGAATAATCGTGAGCGGTGTCCGCAACTCGTGCGATGCGTCGGCCGCGAAACGCTGGGCTTGGGCGAAGCTGTTTTCCAAGCGACCAAACATTTCATTCAGCACTAACGCCAGCCGCTGAATCTCATCCGCCGCCTCAGGGACGGTGACTCGTTGGTCAAGTTTAGACGCCTGCACACGCTCTGCTGCTTTGCTCAGTTCACGCATGGGAGCGAGTGCTCGTCCAGACACCCACCAACCTCCCGCACCGGCAACTAATACCACGACCGGCAGTGAAAGAGCATAGCTCAAGATGAGATCGATGACAATGTCGTGAACTTCCTCCAAATTATATGCCACGATGAAGACCTCCTTTCCGCGACTCCAAGCCCCGATGCGCCAGGCTGAATCCGCCACGTGGGCTGTATGCAGCCCTTTCTGCGTCAATGCCGCTCTAGCGAGGCTCTCGGGCAACTCAGGAGAGCGAATCGTCATTTGCCCATTTTCGTCGAAATGCGCCACCGCTAACCACGGCTGATACCGGACGATTTCTGCGGCCGAGGCATCCATCAATCCAGCCGGATGAAGCGCCAAAAGGTGGCGAGCCTCGCCATCTATTTCCAAATCGGCAGCTTCAAGCTGTTCATGATAAAGATTTATGAAGGTGCCGACGGAATAGACTGCCAGCACGACTCCGGTTAGAGCGGAGGCCCACAAGGCAAACTTCATGCGAATTGACAGCGGTTTCATGGGTAGGTCTGCACCGCATAGCCGAGCCCGCGCACCGTTTGGATTAACTTCACGGGGAAAGGATCGTCGAGCTTGCGGCGGAGGCGCTGCACGGCGACATCGACAAAATTCGTGCCGGCATCGAATTGATGTCCCCACACGCTTTGACTGATTTCGACCCTCGTCACCGCCTTGCCCGGCGTGCGCATAAGGCACTCCAACAAGGCGAACTCGCGAGCCGTAAGTTCGATTTTGCGGTCGCCGCGCCGCACTTCACGTGTGGAGAGATTCAAGCTCAGATCGGCAAAGCTCTGGATCGTCAAACCGACCCCCGTGCGCCGCCGAAGCACGGCTTTGAGTCGCGCGATCAGTTCCGTCATGGAAAACGGCTTGGGAAGATAATCGTCCGCACCGAGGTCGAGTCCCTCCACCCGTTCATTGATGTCGCCCCTTGCAGTCAGCAGCAGAACCGGGACGGTATTCTTTTCCTCGCGCAATTTGCGAAGCGCGCTCAGGCCATCGCGGCCCGGTAGCATGATGTCCATGATCACGGCGTCGAAAGACTCCGAGGTGAGCAAACGCATCGCTGTATCACCATCGTGGCACACCTCGGCGGCAAAACCGCGTTCGCCTAAGCCCGCCTGAATCAGGGCCGCGACTTTTTTCTCATCTTCGACTACCAAAACGCGCATGTCTCACAAGCTAACTAAAGTCTGGTGAACGACGAGCGTGAACTCGGCTGAAAGACAGCGCCTTTATGGCATTCCGATGACGGATTTGTCATCTACCTAACAAAAACACCATCCGGGACTCTCACTGGTGAATGGTCCAAGTTATGTTTTCCAAACCCCGCCTCACTTTGGCGGGCGGCAGTTTGTGCCCGACTACGCGGTAATATGTCGGCGCGCCACTCCCGTATCCTCGTTTGCGCACTCATCGGTGCTCCGCTGTGGATCGGTGGCTGTGTCCACTATCAAGACCGACCGATCAGCCCCGCAGCTATCGCGGGGGCGTTTGAGCGACGCTCGCTTGTTGACGACGGCCTGCGGGATTTTCTCCGACGCAACGCCATCATGGCCGACACCAGCCCCTGGCCGGTCCAGTCGTGGGATTTTGAAACGCTTAGTTGGGCGGCGTTCTACTATCACCCGTCGCTGGAGCTGGCCCGCGCGCAGTGGACTACTCTAACCGCCGGTCAGGTCACGGCGGGCAGCCGGTCAAACCCCACTTTGACTCTCACCCCCGGTTACAACGTCAGCTCCGGCAGCTCATCGCCTTGGTTTCCAGCAGTGGGGTTTGACCTTCCTGTTGAAACGGCAGGCAAGCGCCAACACCGCATTAACCAAGCTCAACGGGCTGCCGAGTCGGCACGCCAAATAGTCTTCTCTGCCGCCTGGCAGGTGCGCAGTGAACTGCGCCGGACAGTCGTGACATGGACGCACGCGGAGGCCCGCGCCGTCGCCCTGAACGTCCTCGCCGAAGCCGATCAACGCATAGTGGAATTGGTCGAAAGCCGCCGTGCCGCCGGAGCCGCATCCTCACTCGACGCAGCCAGTGCGCGTCTCGCTTGGAGACGTTCGGAAGCAGATGCCGCCGACTCCCGGCAACAGGCGACCATCGCACTCTCAAATGTTGCGCAAGCCCTCGGCTTGCCCGCCTCCGCAGTGTCCAATCTCACCGTCACCGATGTCTTGCCCCGTCTGAGTCTCCCGAGCGACGCCGAATTTGCAGCCGCCCGATCACTCGCGCTCCGCCAGCGACCCGACCTGCTAGCCGCTTTGGCCGACTACGAAGTGACTCAACACGCGCTCCGGCTCGAAATAGCCCGCCAGTATCCAAATCTTCATTTGGGACCGGGCTATCAATGGGATCAGGGTGCGAGCAAATGGAGTCTGGCAATCACTGCCGAGCTACCCCTCTTCAATCGCAACGACGGTCCAATCGCCGAGGCCGAGGCGCGGCGGAAGGAAAGCGCCGCCCGCTTTGCCGCGCTGCAAGCCCAAATGATGTCTGGAATCGACCGGGCCAAATCCGCGTTGGCAGCAGCCGAAGCACGGATGAAATCGATCCAGCGCATCGTCGCATCGCTCGCTCATCAGCAAGCGATTCAACAGGCCCGATTGGACGCAGGTGATATAGATCAACTCGACTTTCAAATTGCCCTCCGGGAATTGAGCGCGGCTCAACTTACGGAGATCGAAGCGCGTGCGGTGGCCGACCAAGCCGCCGCCGAACTTGAAGCGGCTCTCCAGGTGCCTTTCGGACGGCTCACCAATCTTATCGAAGCCTTCGTCACCTCAGTATCGTTCCCATGAAACATTTTATCCTTGGGTCTATCGTCGGCCTGTTGGTAGGCGGCCTCGCAGGGTGGTGGCTTGCGCCTGCTTCCCCATCGCCCACCCAAAACCCCACCACCCAAGCGGGGCCGACCACGCTGCGGCCCACCGTGAATCTTTCCGCCGAACAATTTGCGGCAGCCGGTATTGTTACTTCGGCTCCTTCACCCGTCCGGCTGGCGAATTATACAACCGGATACGCGCGCGTGATTGATCCCGCCCCACTTTTTATTTTGGTGGCTGAGCTGGAAACCGCCGAAGCCGCTTTTCTGGCCTCGGGAAAGGAACTGACTCGTTTGCGTCAGCTCAACGCGACCAGCGACAATGTTTCCGCACGGGCGGTCGAGGCAGCCGAATCGGCGGAATTGCGTGATCGATCCTTGCTGGCCAGCGCGCAGGCGCGCCTTCGTGCGGGCTGGGGAGACTCGCTTGGCGAAACTAAATCCCGCGCTGCGTTGTTGCCCGCCCTCACAATGCGAGAGACCGCGCTCGTCCGCGTGGACATCGCCGCAGGGGAAATTCCCACGCAATCCCCGCGAACATTACAACTAGAGCGACTGACAGGAAACACCGGTGCGGAGCAGGCCGCCGTGCTCGGCCCGGTCCCACAAGCGGACTCCCAGTTTCAAGGCGGAGGTTACTTGGCGGTCATGAAAAGTCCCCCGCCACCCGGCACGCTGTTGCGCGCTTTGATTCCCTCTGGAGGTGACGATACCGCCGCGCTTTCCGTTCCGGCTTCCGCAGTCATCCGACATCAGGGGCAGACGCTGGTCTATGTCGAGACGGCTCCACGGACCTACGAACGCCGTTCCGTCACCCTCGGGCGGTCATTTATTGATGCAGTCATCGTTGTGAAAGGTCTCGCCGCGACCGACCATATTGTCGTGACGGGCGCGCAACAGCTCCTCTCACACGAGCAATTGGGCGCGCAGACCGGGCTTTAGCCGCACGCCATGCTTTCCGCCATCGTCCGCCTTTCCCTTCGTTATCGGGGCATCGTCATTGCACTAGCGTGCGTGCTATTTGTTTACGGGGTCTTCGTCGCCGCGCACGCCAAGCTGGATGTGTTTCCCAACTTCGTGCCCCCGCAGGTCACGGTGCAGACGGAGGCTCCGGGGCTTTCCCCCGAGCAAGTTGAAATACTCGTCACCCGTCCGGTGGAAACCGCATTGAGCGGCCTCGGCGGACTGGAATCACTGCGCTCCGAATCGGCGCAGGGACTATCGGTCATCACCGTGGTGTTCACGGAAGGCACCGCGATCCTGCCCGCGCGGCAGTTGCTCGCGGAAAAACTGGGCGAACTCGCCGGTCTTCTTCCAGCGGGAGTGAAGTCTCCGAAAATGTCGGCTCTCACGTCCGCGACTATGGATTTGCTGAAACTGGGCTTGGTTAGCGAACGCCTCACGCCCAGGGAGCTGCGAACCTTCGCCGACTGGACGCTCAAGCCCCGACTTCTCTCCGTGCCCGGTGTGGCCAAGGCCAGCGTGTTCGGCGGCGAAGTGCCGCAGTGGCAAATTCAGGTGGAACCCGAGAAACTGATTTCTCACGGGTTGGCGCTGAGCGATGTGCTCACCGCTGCGCAACAGGCCAGCGGCGTGCGCGGTGCCGGCTTTATCGATACATCGGGCCAGCGCATCGTTCTACAGTCGGAGAGTCCCGCAATCACCGTAGAGGCATTGGGCGCGATCATGGTGCGCACTTCGGTCGGCGGTGCGGCAATCCGTCTCCGCGATGTGGCCACCATCGCACTGGAGGCTGAGTCACGTTTCGGCGATGCGGTCATCATGGGCCGCCCCGGAGTCCTGCTCACTCTGGCGAGCCAGTATGGGGCCAACACACTCGAATCCACGCTCGCACTCGAAAGCGCGTTGACCGACCTCGCGCCCGTATTTGCCGCTGAAGGCATCACGGTTTATCCCCGTTTGCACCGCCCCGCATCGTTCATTGAAGCATCGTTGGGCAACATCCGTCACTCGCTCATGCTCGGGGCAGGCCTTGTCGCGGTCGTGTTGTTCTTGTTTCTTGGCCATCTTCGCACCGCACTGGTTTCCCTCGTTGCAATCCCACTCTCATTGCTGACCGCAATCATTGTGCTGGATCGGTTCGGTGTGACGCTGAACACCCTTACGCTCGGCGGCCTCGCCATAGCACTCGGCGAAGTCGTGGACGACGCCATCATCGACGTGGAAAACATTCTGCGCCGACTGCGCGAGAATCGCCTGCTCGCCGCACCGCGCGCAGTTATCAGCGTCGTTTTCGACGCTTCCGTGGAGATTCGCGGTGCAGTCGTTTACGCTACCTTCATCGTCGCATTGGTCTTCGTGCCGGTGCTCACGCTCACGGGAATCCAAGGCAGCTTCTTCGCGCCTCTCGCGACAAGCTACTTGCTCGCGATTCTCGCCTCGCTTGCCGTGGCACTGACACTGACCCCCGCGTTGGCGCTCACGTTCCTTGCAGGCCCCGGAAGCCAGGCGGACGCTCCGCGCCTCCAACGTATCCTTCGTGCCGCTTACGAGCGCGTGCTGGGGATCGTTGCCCGACACCCGAGGACCGCCATCGGCATGGCCCTTCTCTGCTGCGTTCTGGCCATCGCGCGCATACCGTTTCTCGGCGGCTCCTTTCTTCCCGAATTTCGCGAAGGACATTTTGTAGTGCAGGTTTCCTCCGCGCCCGGCACTTCGCTCGTAGAGATGCGGCGCATCGGCACACGCCTGTCAGCCGAGTGGCTGGCTGATCCACGCATCGCCACCGTCGAGCAGCAGATCGGCCGCGCGGAACAGGGTGAAGATCCTTGGGGGCCGCACCGCAGTGAGTTCCATGTCGAACTAAAACCGGGCCTCGGCGCAAACGAAGGCCGCGTCGCAGAAAGTCTTCGCGACTCACTGAGCCGCATGCCCGGCGTGCAGTCGGAGGTGATGACATTTTTGGGCGACCGAATCGGCGAAAGTATCAGCGGCGAGACCTCTGCCTTTGTGGTAAATGTTTTTGGCGAGAATCTCGACACACTCGACGCCACGGCGGCGGAAGTCGCCCGCGTGCTCGCCACCGTGCCCGGTGCCCGCGACGTGCAGTTGAAGTCTCCGCCAGGCGCACCTCGAATCGCCGTGCGATTGCGGCCGGAGCAGCTCGCGGAGCTTGGTTTTCGTCCAGTCGAGGTGCTCGATGCGGTGCAAGCCGCCTATCAAGGGACGGTCGTGAGCCAGGTTTACAACGAGGGCCGGGTGACCGATCTCGCAGTGGTTCTGCCCGCCGCCCAGCGCAACGACCCGGAACGCGTAGGCGATTTAATGTTACGCAGCAGCCAGGGCCTCCTCTATCCGCTCAAAACGCTGGTTGACGTTTATCAGACGACGGGACGCTTCTCGATTCTCCACGAAGGTGCGCGCAGACGGCAAACGGTCACGGCAAACGTCGCCGGACGCGACGTGCGCAGCTTTACCGCCGAGGCGCAGAGCGTCCTCGGGTCTCGGGTGGAACTGCCGCGCGGGGTATATTTCGCTTTCTCCGGAGCGGCTGAAGCGCAGCGCTCCGCCACCCGCCAGCTCCTCCTTCACGCCAGTATCGCTGCGGTTGGCATCGTGCTGCTGTTGTCCATCATTCTCGGCTCATGGCGCAACGTCGTCCTGGTGCTCGCAAACCTGCCGTTTGCTCTGGTGGGCGGAGTGCTGGCCGTGTCGTTCACCGCATGGTTTGGCGACGCGGGTGAAGGTGCGCTCAACATGGGTTCGCTCGTCGGCTTCGTAACGCTTTTTGGCATCACCACGCGGAACGCCATCATGCTAATTTCCCACTACGATCACCTCGTGCGTGTCGATGGGCGTAGTTGGGGATTGGCGACCGCGATTGAGGGAGCATCCGAGCGCCTGGTGCCGATCCTCATGACCGCGTTGGTGACAGGCCTTGGCCTGCTGCCGCTCGCCCTCGGCAGCGGCGAAGCCGGACGCGAGATCGAGGGGCCAATGGCCGTTGTGATTCTCGGCGGCCTGCTGACCTCGACAACATTGAACCTCCTCATTCTCCCAACACTGGCGGCACGGTTTCTGACCGCGCTTCATCCCGGTGCTGGCGGAGCCCGCGCTGCGGCCCGGGCCGACTAGCGTGAAGATCCGCTTCATCATCAATCCACGCTCCGGGAGCGGGCGAAATCGAATTGCCCGCCATGCGACCATTACGCAGTTCATCGCGACACACGCGATCAATGCGGATGTGGTCACGACAAGAGCCGCAGGTCATGCCACGCAACTGGCCCGTGAAGCGGTGATCTTGAAATGCACGCATGTAGTATGCGTGGGCGGTGACGGGACGATCAATGAAGTGGCGCAGGCATTGATCGACACCACGGTCATTCTTGTTCTCGCACCCAACGGCTCCGGCAACGGTCTGGCCCGGCATCTCGGCTTGTCCACATCGCTGCCTCACGCCCTACGCCTTCTTCTAAACGACAGCCAAGTGGCCTTGATCGATACGGGGACAGTCAACGGCCGTTTTTTCTGCAACGTCATGGGTCTCGGTTTCGATGCCGAGATAAGCGCACGATTCAACGGACTTACGCGGCGCGGAATCGTAAGCTATTTGATCGTTTCGCTCCGCTGCTTCCTGCGGCGGGGTTCCGAAGTATGCCAAATCGATTCAGATGAAGGAACATGGTCTCAACGCGCCTTCATCGTCGCCGTCGCTAACTCTGAGCAATACGGCAATAATGCGCGCATCGCCCCCGGTGCCTCCGTTCAGGACGGCAGGCTCGATTTGGTGGCGGTTTCTCCTTTCGGCGTCATGGCGGCAGTGCCGCTGATCGCACGGCTCTTTCTTGGACGCATTGATCAAAGCGCTCATGTTCTACGGACGCAGAGCGTCCGCTTTCGCATCACGAGAAGTCGCCCCGGTGTGATTCATACCGATGGAGAAGTTCACGCCGCAGATGCCGTGCTTAATATTAGCGTTCACCCGAGGAGCCTTCGCGTCCTGATCGCACCCAGTTGCGCCGTGGGGGAAGGAGGGGCATCGCCGCGCGACGCACATTTCCGGAGGGATGCGCACCCAACGGTCTCATTCCCGCAGCCTTTTTCCACACCCGTTCAGCGCTTTTTATTTCTCGCGCTTTTTTTGCTGGCACTAGGACTTTTCTCTGCCCTCGCCCAGAACATCTGGAGCAATGGTTCGATTACGGCGGTGGACTTTGAGGTCCTTTATTGGATGCGTGCGCATCAGTCTTCTTCAATCGATGCTCTGATGATTGGCGCTAGTTTCTTGGCGTCGTTCTCCGTCGTCACACCGTCGGCTCTCGCGGGCGCGGTTTACTTTATTCACCGACGCGCTTGGGCTGCGCTGGCCACGCTGGTTCTTGCGGTGCCTGGAGGCACCCTGCTCAACCTTGGACTCAAATCCGTTTTTCACCGCATGCGTCCGGCGATGGAAACGACCGTAGTGGCTATGACCGACTACAGTTTTCCAAGCGGGCATACGGTCGCCGCCACTGTGTTCTTCGGCCTGTTTGCGACTATCATCGTCTCGCAGGTGACCACGAAACGATTGAAGTTCACTGTTACATTTAGCGCAATCGGAATGGTCCTGGCCGTAGCCCTCAGCCGGGTTTACCTGCGCGTTCACTATCTGAGCGACGTATTGGCAGGGATCGCGCTTGGAGTGGCGTGGCTTTCCTTGTCACTCGCGGTCGGCAGGGCGATTCGTAGTAAGCTTGAACGGCGGGAACCAGCATCGACTACACCGGCGGTTGGGTAAAATCCATCCGCGAAATGACACGCAGATTACGCAGTCGTCATTCTTCTAATGAAACGTGCGAGCAGCGGTCTCACCACGCGTGTCACCCTCCTGTCTTCACTTTTTCAAATACTCCCAACCCCACGCATGGCGCGTTTTTTTGTTTTTCGTCGTGGCACTACCGTTGTCGGCAGCCGACAACCACCGGTGGTCCACGGATGACCTCAAGCATTCGTCGGTCAGCGAAAAGCCAGTTTTCGAACAAGGCCGTCGCCCCGACAGTCTCTTTTCACGCGACTACGTGAATCTCCTCGCGGACGACACCCGCGCCATTCTGACCGCTCCGTTGCGTTGGGATCATCGCGATTGGCTGATGGCCGGTGGCCTGACCAGTCTCGTCGTGGCTTCGACGGCGGCTGACAGCATGATTCGTGAGGAATCGCAGGAGAACATCACTCCGCAACTGCATACCTTCACAAAAAACGCGCAACGATTCGGAGCTGAAGGTTCGTGGTTGGTATTGGGAGCATTCGAGGCTTACGGGTATCTCGCCGAAGACACGAAAGCCAAAGCCGTGGCGATGGATGGTCTCACGGCGAGTGTTATTTCCGCCGGTATCATAACCCCGTTGATGAAGTTCACGGTGGGCCGCGTCCGTCCCAACGCCTCCGACCGCACTTTCGATTTCAAGCCGTTCAGCGGAAACTACTCGTTTCCCTCGGGGCATACCACGCAAGCCTTCGCCGTAGCTTCGGTTATCGCCGCGCATTACGATCAGTGGTGGGTGCAGGGGCTTTCCTACGGCCTCGCCGGAGTCGTGGGCTACTCGCGAGTGGAACAGAATTCCCACTACGCGAGCGACGTGGTCGCTGCGGCGATCATCGGGACGGCCGTGGGCCGGACCATCGTGAAGCGTCACAACAAGCCCAAAGAGGGCGCTTTCACCATGACCCCTTCTTTCGACGGACAGGGGAGCGGTCTCGTGTTCAGCAAAAATTTCTAAGCTCCAATAATGAAACAATACATACGACTTTGGTTCACACGATTTCTTGAATGCCGACACGGCGGCGTGCTACTTGCCATCCTCCTTGCGCTCGGCGTTGGCGTAGCGACTCGTGGCATATTGCTGTTCAAATCCGCAGAGGAGGTGTCGTGGACGACGAGCTTGGGTGCGGCATTTTTCTGGGGTGCTCTTTTCGATTTAGGTGCCGCACTGTGGTGGAGCCTCCCGCTCGTCATGCTCCTAGCGCTGTTGCCTGCGGGTATTTTCGAAAGCCGCTCCGCTCGTGCCCTCGCGCATCTGGCATTTCTCGGCATTGTATATTTGCTTCTCTTCGGAGCAGTCGCGGAATGGTTTTTTTGGGATGAATTCGGCGTGCGAGCCAACTTTATCGCCGTGGACTATCTCGTCTATACGACCGAAGTAATCGGCAATATCCGCGAATCGTATCCGATGCCGCTGATTCTTACCGGTCTATTTATCGCGGCCGTCATTATCTATGGACTTTTTCTTCGCACAGGCTGGCCGGATCGTTGGCTGACGCACGCAACCACTCCCGCCGCGCCGCGTTGGCGCGCAGCCGGATGCTGGATGGTCGTCATTTTCGTGTTTGGGCTAGGCCTACAGCAGCGATTCATCCCTGAATTCGTAAACAACTATAACCGTGAACTCGCCAAGAACGGGCTTTGGTCGTTTGTCGCCGCGTTTCGCGCCAACCAGCTCGATTTCGAGCGCTTCTATCCGACAATGCCCGAAGAGGCGGCGTTCAAGCGGATGCACGCGATCCTTGCTCGCGACGGCGCGAAACCGCTGACCGACGATCCGCGCGATTTTCTCCGCCTCATCCGGGCTCCTCGCGCCGGGCCGGAGCAACGCCTCAATGTCATTCAGATCACCGTGGAAAGCCTGAGCGCCGAATTTCTCTCCCGGTATGGCAACACGCAGAATTTGATGCCGCATCTCGATGCGCTCGCCCCGTCGGCACTGGTTTTCGACAACTTCTACGCCACCGGCACCCGCACGGATAGAGGTATGGAGGCGCTGACTCTCTCTGTCCCGCCTACCGCCGGGCGTTCACTCGTGAAGCGGCCAGACAACGAGAACATGTTCACGCTTGGCTCTGTTTTTCGGAGTAAAGGCTACTCGACCGCCTTCGTCTACGGTGGCTTCGGATACTTCGATAACATGAACTATTTCTTCGGCCAGAACGGCTATCGCGTCGTGGATCGCACGATGGTGGCAAAGGACGACATCACGTTCGCGAATGTATGGGGTGCCTGCGACGAAGACCTCCTTCGCTGGACGATGCGCGAGGCCGACAAAGACTATGCGGCAGGGAAGCCGTTTTTTCATTTCGTGATGACGACCTCGAATCACCGTCCGTATACATTTCCCGAAGGCAAGATCGACCTGCCCTCGAAAACGTCCGGACGGGCTGGCGGTGTGAAATACACCGACTACGCCATCGACCAGTTCCTGCGCAACGCCGCGAGCAAGCCGTGGTTCAAAAATACCATTTTCGTGATCGTGGCCGACCATTGCGCGTCTAGCGCGGGCAAGACCGAACTCCCGGTTCAAAATTATCACATACCCTTGTTCATTTATGCTCCGGGAGGACAGGTAACACCCGGAAAGGTGCAAACCCTCATGAGCCAGGTGGACTATGCGCCAACTTTACTCGGGCTGCTGAACTGGACCTATCCAAGTCGGTTTTTTGGCTGGGATGTGCTTTCGCAGCCTGCCGACCAGAGCGGGCGCGCTTTGATCGGAAATTACCAAAAGCTCGGCCTGTATCAATGGGGGCAACTCGCCATGCTGAAGCCCGTCCGTCAGTCGCTCACGCTAAGCTACAGTGATTTTTCACACGAGATGAAGCCCCAGCATCCCAACCAACCTTTGATAGACGAGGCCATCGCCACCTATCAAACTGCGAGCTGGCTGTTTAAGCACGGCAGACAACGCGAACTGAGCCAAGAGGAGATTGCCCGTTATGCCCCCGTTGCGCGTTGATAAAACTCTGTGGCCTGCGGCAGCGCTGTTGGTCGCGGCATTCCTGCTGTTCGAGTTTACCGGGCTCGATCTTTTTTTGCAGGACAGGCTCTACGACTTTGCCACGCACGGGTGGTTGATCGACCGGCACGACTCGATATTGCGGCTGGCATTCTACGACCTACCAAAGGTCTTCATCATCGTCTTGGGTGTTGCCTTGCTCGGGCTGGCGGTTGGACCCGCCCGGTGGCGGGACCGTTGGCCACTGACCGCGCCTTCACGCCGCCATCTCTTCGTCGCGTTTCTCACGATCGGCACCGTGCCCGCGTTGATCGGGCAGCTTAAAGCCACAACCAACATATTTTGCCCTTCGGAGATCCGCCGCTACGGAGGTGATGTTCCCTATGTGCGGGTCATGGAGCGTTATCCCGCCGATGACCGGCCTACTAAGCGCGGGCGCTGTTTTCCAGCCGGCCACGCCAGCGGCGGTTTCGCTTTGCTCGCGTTGTGCGGTTTAGGCCGAAACCGGCGGGCACAAATGCTCGGCGTCGCGCTCGGACTCGGATTTGGCGGCGCGATGGGCTTTTACCAGATGGCCAAGGGCGCTCACTACCTGAGCCATACCGTCATCACGGCATTGATTGCCTGGATCGGATTCCTCCTTTGGCGTCGCGCACTTCGCGTGGCGCAAATTCAAACCCAGACAGACGAAAGGTTAATATCATGAAATCCACCCGTATCATTCGTAGCACCACGCTCGCGCTCGGACTCACGGTCGCATTGGCCGGCATTTCCTTTGCCGCAGAGAAGAAGGACGGCGACGAAAAGGATCACGTCGTGCAGTGGGCCGAGGTTCCCGGCGCGGTTCAGGCTGCCATCACCGCAGAAGCCAAAGGCGGCAAAGTAGAATCCGTCGAGAAAGAGATCGAAAAGAAGGGCGTCACCTACGAGGCCAAAGTGAAGCTAGCCGACGGCAGCGAACTTGAGATAAAAACCGATGCCGCCGGTAAAGTTCTGAAGGTTGAACGCGAGGACGGCGAAGAAACTCACGACGCTCACGATAAGAAGTGAGGCCGAAGAGGCGCACATCACAGCGCAGGGCGTCCGTTGCGCAGGCAGCGGACGCACGAGCGCGATTTTACGGCTACTTTAGCGCGAGGATCACCGCTCCAGCCGCAATCATTCCGCCCCCGGCAATCGTCCGCCAAGTCAGTGGCTCCCCCAGAAAAAGCGCCGCAAATACAATTACGAATACGACGCTGAGCTTATCCACCGGAGCCACACGGGAGACATCGCCAAGCTGGAGGGCGCGAAAATAGCACAACCACGAAAGTCCTGTCGCGATTCCCGATAGCACGAGGAAAAGCCAGTTCCGTTTGGATAATTCGGTAATCGCTTCAGGTCGATTCGTCGCAAGAGCGATCCCCCAAACAAAGACCAGCACAACCGAGGTCCGCCAGGCTGTAGCGAGATTAGAATTGATTTCGCTCATGCCTGCTTTTGCGAGCAGCGCCGTCGCCGCCGCGAAAAACGCTGAAAGAAGCGACCATGAGAGCCATTGCATGGGATGCAGTTTGGCGATGCTGAGGCAACAAACCAGCCTAAGTCTGGATTCCCTCAACACCAATCGAGTCCTGTAGTTGGCGAATGCGGATACCTGAGCTGCCTACCTACAAATAAGTTATTTATGAGGCCTGCCCTCTGGGTCGCCCCATCGTATCACGCAGGGCAAGGTTGTGCGCGCGGGGCGCGCCTCCACCACGCGAAGCCACGGACCACCGTGGCTTCGCTTTGCCTCGGCGTGAGCCCGGGGCGCGAGATCGGGCTGAACGGATCACCCGGCACGTCGCCGGCACCGCACGCAGCGCGATTTCGCGTTCAACATGCAAGTGTATGAAGTGACTGCGCACTACCACCTCGTCCGACTCGGCGATGAAGAGCCCTTGGATCGTCCCGAACATATCGTCCGCTACATGGAGGGAGCCTTCGCATCCGAGCCGACCGTCGAGTCGGTGTGGGTGATTTCGCTCAACACGAAGTTCCGACCACTCGGCCGGATCAAAATTGGCAGCGGCACCCTCAACTCCTGCTTGATTCATCCGCGCGAGATATTCCGCGCCGCGATTATGACCGCCGCATCCAAGATCGTCTTGGTTCACAACCACCCATCCGGTGATCCACAACCATCAGCCGCCGACCACAGAATCACCAAGATCATCCGCGAAGCGGGGGAAGTGATGCAGATCGAATTGCTCGATCACGTCATCATCGGATGCAAGGAAGACGACCCGACCGGCATGGGGTTCTACTCATTCCGCAGCGCGAGCCTCATCTGAGGCAAGAGAGCAATTCGCTTACGTGGGCGGCGCTCGCGAGGCAAAGCTGCCAACAAAAGGCCGGAAGCTTTACCAGCCGGCAGTTTGGCTAACGCTCATGGCACAGGAGCAGGCTACTCGTTCCACAGCGCTGGGTTAATCTTAGAAATCTAGCTCCTTTCGGCTAGCGCCTTGGCCTATCTTTGATTTACGTTCTTGCATGGCTTCAGCGGAGCAAGTGCGTGCCCTCGTCCAAAGTCACTGTGAAGGTGACCAAGGCCGTTTCATGTCTGTCGCCATGCAGGTGGCCGCCGGCGAAGCGAGAAAGGGAAATACGGAGTTTTCAGCCGAACTCCGCCGGATGATTGACAAAGCCAAAGAGCGACTGACGCCACAAGCAACGGTAGGCGAACCCATTCCTTTCGCCGCTGCTCGCGGTGAGTTAAGCGAACTTTTTGCGGTCTATCATCCTCAGACTAGACTTGGCGACATGGTGCTACCTGAAGCGTTGAGCGCTCGGATGCAGCGTATCGTGGAAGAACATAGACAGATGGCTCTGCTGAAAGGTCACAATTTGCGCCCGCGCCAACGACTACTTCTCAGCGGTCCTCCAGGTTGCGGCAAGACCATGACCGCTCATGCGCTCGCAGGTGAACTTGGACTTCCGCTATTCATCGTCCGCCTTGATGCCTTGATGACCAAATTTCTTGGTGAGACTGCTGCCAAATTGCGGCTCATTTTTGATTCAATGGAGCGCGTTCGCGCTGTGTATCTGTTCGATGAATTCGATTCCATTGGCACTGAGCGCGGCAGCAATTCAGATGTCGGTGAAATGCGCCGTGTCCTAAACAGTTTTCTTATGCTGCTAGAGAACTACCAAGGCACGAGCTTGGTAATCGCGGCTACGAATCACGGACATACTTTGGATCAGGCCCTATTTAGGCGCTTCGATGATTTGCTCTCTTATGTTTTGCCGAGCGAAAATCTGGTAGCTGAGACCATTCGTCGCCGACTGGCGCAGGCACCGGGAAAAATCAAAGTTGCTGTCAACAAAGCGGCCACCGCCGCGAAGGGTATGAGCTACGCAGAAGTAGTTCGTGCCTGCGACGAGGCGGTCAAATCATTGCTTCTTGCTGGTCGATCCGAGCTGAGGACAGGCGACTTGATTCACGCTTTGGAGGAGCGTTATACCTTCCTGAATCGCCGTCCTGAATAAACTATGCCCGGCGAAAACGAGCGTAATCTTCGGCATCTCTTCATCGAAGGACGCACCCAGGGCATCCAGTTTACCAACCCCGGCGGCGGTGGTGGCGGTGGCGATAAATTTCCTGGTCGTGATCGTGTTGCTCATGCCGAAAGGCTGGTTCGCCAACTTGATTCGATTCGGCAATCGGAGAATATCGAAAGGGAACAACGGGCCACTATTGGCCTACCGACCGATTATGGTCTTGTTCTCGAATTTGCGGGCCAACCCGATTTTCCGCTGGAAAGCGATAAGCTCGAGCGTCGAGGGAAGAATATCACACTGCTCAACGTGCGCACCTTGCAGGTCGCTCAACCTGATGGCAGTCTAAAACCCCAAGATTTTGCGACGGTGCGTGTGCCGTTCGGCCAACTTTCTGCGTTCGAAAAATTAGTCAGCGACTATCGTGATGCCGAAACCAAACCGGGAAGTGGTGTCCCCAAGAACCAACCGCTGATCGCATCAATTGAATCTATCCGAAAGGCTGCGTTGGATGCCTTCTGGACAGAACCCAGCCAGATTCCGCAAGCAGGTGTTCACGTGCCTTGGGAGGCTTGGTTGCGTGCGGGCGACTCACCGCAAGATAGGGCCGCCATTATTGACCGCTTTCGCACTTTGGCAGAAACCCAAGGCGTCATAGTGGTCGGTCGTCCATTGGTGTTACCGGAGACAAGCATCCTGTTGGTAAGGGCTACACGTGAACAACTCCAAGCATCCGTTGATTTGCTTGATTGCTTATCCGAACTCAGAGCCCCGGCAGTCGGCGCAGCCGAATTTGACGACCTGAACCCGGCGGACCAGGCGGCATGGGTCGCAACTGTAACAGCCCAACTACAACCGCCCGCTGCCGACGCACCGTCGGTTTGTCTTTTAGATACCGGCATCAACGACGGGCATGCGTTGCTTTCGCCGCTTGTCGCACCGAATGGAGTTCATGCGTATCTCCCAGCGTGGGGCACCGATGACCGCCACGGAAACGGCTCCGGACACGGCACCCAAATGGCAGGACTTGCCGCATACGGAGATCTTACGGAAATCCTGCTCTCGACGACGCCCGTCCAAGCTTCCCACTGGCTCGAATCGGGGAAAATTCTCAACGATGCTGACCCACAACCCGCAGATCAGTGGGGAAACATTGTCGCTGATACGGTAGCAGCCGTGGAACAGGCAGCCCCGCAGCGAAAGCGGGTTTTTGCTCAACAAGTGAGCGCGGCCAATAGTTGCTTTGACGGACGGCCAACTTCTTGGTCGGCCGCGACAGATAAACTTTGCGCCGCCGTTGGTGAAGACCCCGCTCAACCCCGGCTTTTATTTGTCAGCGCGGGTAATTGCGCCTGCGATGCCGCTGGCGACTATCCCAACGTTAATCTCGAAAAATCCGTCCACGATCCAGCCCAAGCATGGAATGCAATAACAGTGGGGGCATGCACCAACAAGAATCTCATCCGCGAACCTGCGAGGAGTCACCTGCCCGCAAAAGCGTCGCGTGGAGACTTGAGTCCGATGTCCACGACATCCTGTGTTTGGAACGAAGACTGGCCTCTAAAGCCGGAGATTGTTTTCGAGGGTGGCAATCGCTTCGAGGAGGGTGGGCAGCTCTGGAAGCATCCTGATTTAGAATTGCTCACAACTAACGCGGCCTTCGCGAATCGGCTTTTGACTACGGCCGACGGGACTAGCGCCGCCTCGGCACAGGCCGCTCGGATGGCCGCGTTGATTCTACGAGAATATCCGAACGCTTGGCCGGAGACGATTCGCGCGCTCATCGTTCACAGCGCGGAGTGGTCCGATGCCATGCGCCAAGGGCGGAATCTGCGCAATAAAGCAGCTGTGTCGGAAATGCTTCGCACTTACGGCCACGGGGAGCCCAACGCCCTTCGTGCGCTCCGCACCGCGCGAAGTGCAGTAACCCTGATCGTGCAGGACGAGCTTCAGCCATTCGCAAAGGTGGAAGGCAGCTACGCTACCAATGAAATGCGATTTCACACGCTCCCTTGGCCAGCCGACGCGCTTCACCAGATCGGAACGGCCGATGTCGAGCTTCGCATTTCTCTCTCCTATTTTATCGAACCTAACCCCGGTCCCCGTCTGACGAACAACCGTTACAGATATGGATCGTGCCACCTGCGCTTCGATGTGCAGCGCCCGACGGAGAACGCCGCAGGGTTTCGCTCACGTATCAACGCGGAGGATCGTGCAGGACAAACTTGGATGCGTGGCGGCGACTCCGACCGTTGGGTCACTGGCAGCGATACCAGGCATCGCGGCTCTATTCACCAAGATACATGGAGGGGATCGGCCGCCGAATTGGCCAGTAAACCCTGTATCGCCGTTTATCCTGTGAGTGGTTGGTGGCGTTTGCGGCACCATTTGGAGCGTTACAACAGTCGATTGAGATACGCCTTAGTCGTCTCTTTGCGCTCACCCGACCAGCCGGTCGATCTTTACACGCCAATTGCACAGCAACTGGCCGTGCCAATCACTTTGCCCGCGACCTGATTCACGCTTCTCTTGGATGCTCGCTTCGCTCGATTTTTCTAGCGGTGCCGCTCCGAAGGGATGCCAAGGCTAGCACCTGCGACGGCTGGCGGGCTCCGCGCTACGCACTCCGCCCGTCCGCGCCTCAAGGAGTTCTCGGGCTGCGCCCTGCGCTCCTCCTTGCGCTGCCGGTGCTGGCCGGAGGCATCCCTCCGGGACGGCCTTTTTTAAGGTTTGGCTCAGGTGGGGTCCGCGCAGCGCGGCCCGCTGCTCCTGCCGCGCCCTCGTTGGGGCGCACGACTCCCAAATCCCATGCGTGATCTCTCCCGTGACCCGGTTCATCAACCCGGCGACGTTATCAATCAGCCCGGCCAGCCGTTCGACGGCTTCACCGTGGTTTCCGTTTACACCCGCGCGCAGGCCATCGCCGACGGCGTCTTGATTGACGCGACGGCGGGCGACCTGGTCGCTGTCTCCGCCCAACACTTCCCCGGTGTGCATGTCGCTATGACTGCCGCCGTGGGCGCATTGATCGAAAAGGCCGTGGCCCATCCCGACCACGGGAACGACTGGAAAGGCGTCTGGCATGATGTGCTCTGGATGTCGCGCGTCGCGCCGGTCAAATCCTTCCCCGGTGGCCGACTTTTCAAAGTCGTCATCACCGGCACAGGTCGGAAACGGCTGCACACCCTCAAGGCGTTGGTTCATCCCGGCGACAAAGGGGAGCCGTGCTTTACGATCATGTTCCCCGAGGAGGATTAAGCCCATCGGCCCCGGTGCTCTGCGCCGGGGCTTTTTTTATGCACCCGCGTTGGGCGCACGCACGCGGGTGCGGGGGCGACCGGCGCGCATGTCGCGGCGGATACCGTGACGGGTGCAAAAGCGGCGAATGTCCTTGGCGCTGATTTCGAGGCCGAGTTCGGCCAGGTGATTGCGCAGATCGCGCGTGCGGTAGGAATCGCACGGATGCCGCAGGATGTAAAAAAGGGCGTGGAGCTTCCACCAATCGGCATAACCAAACGACGCGCGACGTTGGGCCGGGGTCTGGTATTTTTTCAGGAAGGCGAGCGCCTTGTTGAGATGCTTGAGCGGTCGCCGCCGACCGGTGGGCACGGTCAGTTCCAAAAGCTCGATACCCGCCCACATGAGCGCGGGCGTGGCCTTGCCGGAGGTTTGCCAGTCATGCGCCAGCAGGAAGACGCCGAGATCGACCGTGCCCGCCTGATAGTGGCGCACGAGCGTAGTGACTTCATTCCAAGTCAGGCCGCCATAGCGGCAGGCCGGTATCTGCTCGCGCAACCGGCGCGCTTCCTCCCGGCGGGCGCGGGCATCGGGCGTGAGGTCTCGAAAACCGCCGGTGAATTTCGCGTCGGGCGTAGCGACGAGTTTGGCGAACCTCGCGCGCACCTTCGCGTCACGGGCGAAGTCTTCCCATAGCCAGTGTTTCAATTCCGGCGACTGGCGGCAGAGTGCGACGAGCAACGCCACGGTGGCCGTTTCGTCGGTGTGTTCCGCAAGCCGCCGCAGCAGCGATTCATCGTTCGATGCGTCCGATGCTTTCATGGGTAGAATGATTAGAAACGCGGGAGGCGGAAAGGTTCGCTCCCGTGTCGGCTGAGAACAGCCGTTGCAGGTGTTCAAAGAGCGCCCGCAGGTCGCGCCGATACGCCTCCGCCTGCTCCAACGTCGCGGCGTGATGCGGGCGAGAGCGGGTCTTTAGGGCGACGAGCAGCCGGTTCGCGAGCCGGATGTGCGGCGGCAACGAGACCGCACGAGTCAGCATCACGCGTGACTTGGGTTCGGTAGCGATGCCGAGGCTCAGATATACTTGGCGCAGGCTCATGCCTTGCGGGCTGGCAACATCGGCGACCTCGCGGGCGAGGCGCATGTAATTTTGCGCGGTGCGGGGCGTGCCGTGGAAATTTTGCTCCAACCAGAGGAGCCACGCGCCGCCGCCCATCAGGCGGCGAACGCGTTTCTTTTCCTCCAAAAGGAGCCGGCCCGCCGACCACGCCGCCGCGAGCGCGGCTTGCAACGAGGCGCGGGACTCCGTGGCGAGTCGCTGCGCTTCGTCGCAAAGCCGGTTGATCTCGGCGGCGACCGTGGTGGGGGCCGGCGGGTTCATGACTTCAGTCCCATGCTCACACGAAAGTTTTCCGCCAGCTTATGAACGGCCTGACGGGTGCGACCGGTGCGCGAGCCGATCTTCTCCAGCGTCGCGCCGCCGATCAGGTCGGGGCGGATGCAGTAGAGAGCGACGGTGGCGCGCAGGCCGCGATCTTCCAACGTGGGCGCATCGGCCATCCAGATGAGGAGACAGCAGATGGCTTCGCTGGCCTGCGTCCGCGCCTCCACGCGCGGATCGACGGGCTCGGCGAAGAAGGGATCGGATTCATTTTGGTTTTTGTTTTTCATGGGTGATGTGGGTTCGTCGCCACTGTAGGCCCATGCGCGTTTTCCAAATAGACCCCGCGTCCCGGACCCGGAACGGTGGGCGCATTTCGCGGGAAAACGCATCGCGTGTTTCGTTTTTCTCCGAGACTCGAAAAGCAAAACGCCGCACCGGAAAACCGGTGCGGCGTTGGATTTTAATTTTATCGCGAGGCACTAACCCCGCGCAGGGACTTTCAGTTTCGTGCGGATGTGATCGGCCACTTCGGCGGGGTCATAATAAACGAAGTGGCCGAGGCGATGATGCGGGATGCGACGGAGCTTGGTCCACGAACGGAGGGTTCGGATTGAAGGCTCTTTGCCAGTGGGAAAGATTCCGCACTGGCGCAGGCCGGTGATGTCCGTGAGGCGAGTTTCGTTGGCGGTATTTGTGGGCGGGTTCATGCCGCTGCCTGCACGTCAACCGCACCCGCCGACGAGGGCGGGAGCGTGGCGGCAGCGTGTTTCGGCAGGATGTCGAAAAAGGCCGCGCCTTCCTCCGGGCTTTTCAGATCAAGGTAGTGCTTGCGGATGATGCTCTCCGAATTGCCCGCCTGAATCGCCGCCTCACCGATAGAGCGGAATTTAGCCACGAACATCGAAATGAACGTGTGCCGCAGCACGTCGTGCGTGAGGTGGAAACGATCTTTGAATTTGCCGCGCCGCTTTTTGAAATTGCCCACGACGATGGGAAATTTGCTGAGCGGGTAAGCACGCAGCCAGGCCGCGAGATTCGGCTGGATCGTGATGCGGCGGGGCTCGCGCACTTTGGAAACGTCGGCGGAGATCGAGATGATGCCAGTGTCGAGATTCACGTCCTCCGGGCGGAGCTTCGTGATTTCGCCATCCGGCACGCCCGGCCGAATTCCGGCGAACAGGCAGAGGGCAAAATAAGGAATCCAGCGACCTCCCTCGAATTTCTCGAAGTGCTCCATGAGTTCGCGCGCCTGCACGAGCGTGAAGGTTTTGGCCGAGCCGCGACGGCGGCGGATGCGGTAGTGCGGCACCTTCGGGATGGGATTCTCCGCGATCCAACCGCGATGGAACGCGTATTTGAAGAACGTCGAGAGCACGCCGCGCTTGTTGTTGTAGGTCTTCAACGACGGACGGCCGACTTCGAGAAACTCCACAATGGCGGGCACCGTCAGCTCCGCGACGGCACGCTTCGGGAAGTGCTCATCGAGGCGCTTTAAGTCCCAGCCGATGCGATCAAGCTGAGGCTCGGAAATGTGGCCCTGCTCGAATTCGTGCTTCTTGGCCGCGTTGTAGTCAGTGATGGCGTCGGCCAGCGGCTTCTGGTTTTGCGGTTCGCGGTAGTTCGCGAAAGCAAAATCTAGGTAGAATGTGAGCGGGCGGGGCTTGTCCGCGAGACGCTGAAAAGCCGCCTCTGCTTCGCGCACCTGCTCATCCGTAAGAGGCGTGGCGATACTGCGCAGGCCCGAGGTGGCTTGCAGCGATTTGATTTCGAGCGCCGCTTTCTCGGCTGCGGCCTCTTCGCGCGACTTGAAGTTTTTTCTAACACGGAGGCCATGCAGCCATCCGGTGACCCGCCACGAGGTAGAACCGTTTCGATTTTCGAACCGGCTGACGTCGAACTCTGTGTGATTCATGCTGAGGTTGCCACGTCAACTGGCAACCTAGCTCTGAAAGCAGTTCGGCGGGGGGGGGCGTGAGGGGGGCCCCCCCCGCCCCCAAATAAAAATCGGGGGGGGTTTAATAT
>CAYWRG010000023.1:51587-62797 GCA_964460715.1 uncultured Opitutus sp.
ACTGCGACAACGCAGGCCTGCTTGATGAACTCCGCGCGGCCTTGGGAACGGAATCTTCGAGCGATGGTGGAGCCACCCTGCGCGTCGTCCGCGACCTCGAGGGATCGGGCAAGCGGAAGGGGTCACGCTCGAGTTGAGGACCTGGCGCTTGATGGGATAGGTTGATGGGGTCATGGCCCCTGTTTACAATGAGAACCACCGTCATTGACAACGAGCGGTGGGTCTAAAATTGGCGTCCCCACGGGGATTGGCTCGGCAGCCTCGTTCCGCTTCGCGGACTCCACCGTAGCGGTGGCCCGCTCCGCCCCGCTTGGGCGGGTCTGCGCAAACCCCTCCGGGGTTCGAACTGCTTCACAGCGCCACAAACAAAAACCGCCTACCTCGCGGTAGGCGGTTTCAAAATTGGCGTCCCCACGGGGATTCGAACCCCGGTTCTTACCGTGAAAGGGTAGTGTCCTAACCGGGCTAGACGATGGGGACGTAAAGAACTGAAGGGTCAGAAAGTAGGTTTGGGCCGCTTTCGCGCAAGGGCAAATTTTTGGGCCTCGGCCATGCACCTTTCCTGCACTTTCCAAGCGTAACCTGACCCGGAACAGTCTTCGTTGCGTGGTCTAACGAGTCTGAGCAGGAAAATGGCCCAACGTAATTCAGGTGGAGATCCCGTCTCTCGATCATACCGAAGTCCGGAAGATCGGAGGGCGGCACGCCGAAGGCCGGGAAAACCTGAAACTTGAGACCTGAAACCTGAGTCAAGACACCGGTGCGGGGGGGGGGCGGTGCGGTCAGGACAAGGGAGCTGAGATGGACTCTAACTTCTGAAAACTCAGGTTTCTCTGCCGCGCCGGAACGCGCGGCTCATTCGACCCCGATCAGCTCGACCTCGAAGATGAGGGTCGCGCCGGGCGGGATGGGGCCCTGACCGCTGTCGCCGTAGGCGAGGTCGGACGGGATCACGAGGCGCCACTTGGACCCGACGGTCATGAGCTGCAGGGCCTCGACCCAGCCGGGAATCACACCCGTGACCGGAAAGGAGATCGTCTCGCCGCGCTCGACGGAGCTGTCGAAGACCGTGCCATCCGTGAGCGTGCCGTGATAGTGGACCTCGACCGTCTGGTCACGCGTCGGCTTCACGCCCTTGCCCGTCCGGAGGACCTCGTACTGCAGGCCCGAGGACGTGACGACCACGCCGGGCTTGGCCTTGTTTTCATCGAGAAACGCCTTCGCCGCACCGGCTTGCTGGGCCGCACGGGCGGCGCCGGCGGCGTCAGACTTGGCCTGCGCGGCCTCGAACGCCTCGCGGAGCGCCGCCTCGGGAATGCGCGGCTTCCGCTGCGCGAGGCCGTCGATCAGGCCGGCCATGAAGGCGCCCACGTCGACCTCCACCCCCTGCCGGGTGAGGTTCGCCCCCATGTTGAGCGCGATGCCATAGCTCACGCGCTGTTCGACCGAATCAAAGGAGGGCTCGTAGGAGGAGGGTGTGGACACGAACAAGACCCCACCGGCACGGCTGCATAAAGGCAAGCCGCGTGGCGCGAGTGTGGTAGCCGTCCGGTGGCCTTTGGCCTCGGTCCGGAGCGAACTCCGGTCGGTGGGCGCGCGGCGCCCGCGGTGAGTCGGCAGGAGGATCTCCGCCAAAAAAGAGGTGGCGGGAGCTGCCAGCTCCCGATCCGAACAACGGGAGCAGGATGCTCCCGCCACGATGGGCGGATCTGCCAGCAACCGGCCGCAGCCCCGCCGCGGCCACTCCAGACTTCCCTTTCTGCGTCCGCCCTTCTCCATTCTTTGGCGGTGGCCCTTCGCGCCGCCTGCACCATGCCCATCACCGCTGCTGACATCGCCGCCGCCCTGCCACCCAAGGCGGTCACCACCCTCGCCCACCTGCCTTACCCGCTGCTCGCCTCGGGCAAGGTGCGCGAAATTTTCGACCTCGGGGACGCGCTCCTCCTCGTCGCGACTGACCGGCTGTCAGCCTTCGACGTGATCCTGCCCGACGGCATCCCGGGCAAGGGCATCATCCTCACACAGATGAGCAACTGGTGGTTCGCGGAGACCGCCGGGCTGATCCAGAACCACCTGTTGCCCGACCAGGCCGGCGAATTCGCCCGGCGCGGCCTGCACGATCGCGATCTTCAGCTGCGCAGCATGATCGTGCGCAAACTGAAGCCCCTCACGATCGAGTGCGTCGCGCGCGGATACCTCATCGGCAGCGGCTGGCTCTCCTACCAGAAGTCCGGCTCGGTCTGCGGTATCCCGCTGCCCGCCGGCCTGTGTCAGGCCGACAAGCTCCCCCAGCCGATCTTCACACCCACGACCAAGGCCCCGAAGGGTCAGCACGACGAGCCGATCAACGATGCGCAGGGCGCGGCTGCCATCGGCGCGGACCTCTACGCCCGCGTCAAGCAGCTCAGCCTCCAGCTGTATCAGCTCGGCCACGACCGCGCCCGGAAGGCGGGCATGATCCTCGCCGACACCAAGTTCGAGTTCGGCACGGATGCGGCCGGGAACCTCTTCCTCATCGACGAGGTCCTCACGCCCGATTCCTCACGCTATTGGCCGGCCGACGAGTACAGGCCGGACTGCTCGCCGCCAAGCTACGACAAGCAGTTCGTGCGCGACCACCTTCTCGCCCTCAAGTGGAACCAGACGCCGCCCGCGCCTTCGCTCCCGGCCGACGTGATCCATCGCACGCAGCAGAAGTATCTGGCGGCACTGAGAAACCTCATCGGCTGAGCGGTCGCCCCGCTGCGGCGCCGCGCACCCAGAAAACAGAGACCAGAAAACTGAGTTCAGGACCGCTGACCTGATCGAAACTCAGGTCTCAGGTTTCAGCTCTCAGGTTTTTCCGAGCTCTAAACGCTCGCACCAGCGGCCGAAAGCGCCAATCATTCCTCCAGTGAGAGAACGGCTTTCCCACGACTCTGCGGCGCTTGGCACGACCGTCCTCTCCGCGACCATCACGCTCGTGGGGTGTCTTTCCCTCACCGCCTTGGGCGTGGTCCAGACGCAAAACCGGCTGAACATCGAGCATCAGAATCGCTTCGACCGTCTGGCCGAACGCTTCACGGAGGAGGTGGGCGGGCGGGTTAACCGGGTCGTCTACAGCCTGAATGGCGCGCGCGGCGTGTTCGCCGCCAGCCAGTCCGTCGAGCGTCTGGAGTTTCGGGCCTATGTCGCCTCGCGCGATCTGTCCCGAGAGTTTCCCGGCGTGCTCGGCATGGGCTTCATTGAGTCGGTCGCGCCGGCGGACGTGGCCGCCTTTGTGGCCCAGCAGCGCGCGGACAACGCCCCCGACTACACGGTCAATACCTCCGGCACCCACCCGCGTTTGTTCCTGACCAAGTTCATCGAACCGCTGGGCCCGAACCACGCCGCCCAGGGCTTCGACGTCGCAACCGATCCGGTGCGCCTGGAGGCGATCAACCGCGCCGTCCGTACCGGCGAGGCGGCGCTGACGGCGCGCATCAAGCTGTTGCAGGAAAGCCGCGATGTGGCGTGTTTTCTCTACCTCGTCCCCGTTTACCGCAACGGCACCAACCCGACCACCCCGGAAGAGCGGACCGCGGCATTGGTTGGCCTGGTCTACGCCCCGCTGGTGATCGACGACGTCATGATCGGCTTGATCGCCGCCACGCGCGATGAAGTCGACATCGAGCTCTACGAGGGAACCGCCACCGCCGCTGATCACGTGATCTATGATAGTGACGGCCGGCTCGTTTCTGCCGATGGAACTGGAAACTTTGGCGGCAGGAAATTTTCGCGCGTCATGCCCATCGCCGTCGGCGGACGCACCTGGACCGCCGCGTTCAGCTCGCTGCCGGCATTCGAGCGCGGACTCGACACGCGCCTCCCCGTGGTCATCGGCTTTGGAGGGGCACTCGTAAGCCTGCTCCTCACCGGCGTGGTCATTTCACTCGGCAGCAGCCGAGCGCGCGCGTTGCACCTAGCCGACAAGATGACGGGCAGTCTTCGCCGCAGCGAGGCCGAGGCTCGGCGCCTCGCGATGGTCGCCAGCCGCACGCTCAACGGCGTCCTCATCACCGATGCCCAGGGCCGCATCGAGTGGGTCAACGACGGCTTCACCCGCATCACCGGCTACGTGATCGACGACGTACGCGGTCGCAAACCGGGGGAACTCCTCCAAGGCCCGAACACCGACCCGGCCTGCGTCGAGATCATGCGCAAGGGGCTCGAGCAGCACACAGGCTTCGACGTCGAGGTGCAGAATTATCACAAGGCCGGGCATGTGATCTGGCTCTCGGTCGAGGTGCGGCCCCTGCGCGACCCGGACGGCGTGCTGACGGGTTACATGGCGATCCAGACGGACATCACCGAGCGCCGCGAGGCCCGCCTGCTCCTCGAAGCGAGCGAGCAGCGCCTGCGCGCACTCACGGCCCAGGTCCCCGGGGTGATTTTCCAGTTCGAGGTCGCGCCCGACGGAAACCGCCGGTTCTCTTTCCTGAGCGAAGGTTTTCGCGAGTTGTTCGGCCGTGATCCGGCCGAGACGCTGGACAAGCCCAGCCTGCTCTATGCCACCGTGCACGAGAAGGACCTCAAGGCCGTCTATCGCACCCTCGAACAGGCGGTCGCCCAGGCGCAACCGTGGGTCCAGACGTTCCGCATCTGCACGCCCGAGGGCGCGGTTCGCTGGATCAACGCACGCTCGACCGTCAACCGCATGGGCAATGGAACCAAGGTCTGGTTCGGCGTGCTCGCGGACATCACCGAGCAGCAGCAGGCCCGGCTCGAGATCGAGGAATCCAACACCCGCCTCGCCGCAGCCACGGCCGCGGCCCAGCAGGAGGCCGCGCGCGCCGAGCAGGCCAACCAGGCCAAGAGCCAGTTCCTCGCAACGATGAGCCACGAGATCCGCACGCCAATGAACGGCGTGATCGGCATGACCTCCCTGTTGCTCGACACGCCGCTTTCGCCGCAGCAGCGCGAGTTCACCGAGATCGTTCGCTCAAGTGGTGAGGCGCTGCTTTCGCTGATCAACGACATCCTCGACTTTTCCAAGATTGAGTCGGGACGGATGGATCTGGAGAACGAGCCCTTCAACGTTCGCGAATGCGTGGAGAGTGCGCTCGATCTGTTTGCCGCGCGCGCCGCCCAGAAGGGGGTCGACCTCCTCTACGAGGTGGCCGATGGCGTGCCGACGTTGATCCGCGGCGACACCACGCGGCTCCGCCAGGTTCTCGTCAATCTGGTCGGCAATGCGCTCAAGTTCACGGAACGCGGTGAGGTCGAACTCACCGTCACCGTGACGTTGATGGACGAGCAGGAGGTGGGCCTGCGGTTCGCGGTGCGCGACACCGGGATCGGCATCCCGCCGGAGGCACAGGACCGGCTGTTCAAGTCGTTCTCGCAAGTCGACTCCTCGACCACGCGCAAGTACGGCGGCACCGGGCTGGGCCTCGCGATCAGCCACCGGCTCGCCGAGATCATGGGCGGGCACATGGGCGTCGAGAGCACTCCGGGCAAGGGCTCGACCTTCTTCTTCACCATCCGGTCGGGCCGCGTCCAGGCCGGGCCGCGTCCGTTTGTCGTAACGACCCAGGCCCCGCTGCGCGGCAAGCGCGTGCTGATCGTCGACGACAACGAAACCAACCGCCGCATCGTTTCGACCCTCGCCGAACGCTGGGGCATGCACGCCACGCTGGAGGCCTCAGGCCGGGCCGCGCTCGCCCATCTGGAGCAAGGGGAGACCTTCGATCTCGCCCTCCTCGACATGCAGATGCCGGAGATGGACGGAGCCATGCTGGCCCGGGCTATCCACGCTCATCCCGGCACCGAGCACCTGCCGCTGCTGCTGCTCTCCTCCATCGGCAAGATCACGTCGGACGAGGACGCGCGCCTGTTCTCCGCCATCCTCACAAAACCGGTCAAACCGTCGGTGCTCTTCGACACGATCAGCCAGCTCTTCGGTTCGGCTCATCCCTTCGGCCCCGCCCCGATCCAGCCCGTCGCGCCCCCGACCCGGCCCGAAACCCGGACGGAGCGCATCCTCCTCGCCGAGGACAATCCCGTGAACCAAAAGGTCGCACTGCACATCCTCGCCCGCCTCGGTTATCGCGCGGACACCGCCGGCAACGGGCTGGAAGCCGTCGAGGCGGTGCAGCGGCAGGACTATGACATCATCCTCATGGACGTGCAGATGCCGGAAATGGACGGCATCGAGGCCACCCGCGTGATTCGCCGGCTCAAACCCGCCAGCGGAACTTCACCGTGGATCATTGCGCTGACCGCGAACGCCATGCAGGGCGACCGTGAACAATGCCTCGCCGCCGGCATGAACGACTACCTCTCCAAGCCGATCAAGGCCAACGAACTGGCCGCCGTGCTCGTGCGCGTCGGCACAGCCGCCGCGGGGAAGCTGTAAGCTGTAAGCCGTAAGCTTTAAGCTGTAGGCTTTAAGCCTAGAATTCAGCTACTTCGAGTGGCCGACGTGGGCTCAGTGGATTGAGCTTACGGCTTATCGCTTAAAGCTTACCGCCGGCGATCTGAGCGCTTGCGCGCTCAGATCGCCAGCCGCGTCCGCAGCGGCGGCGGGCCCTTGCCGGTCGTCGTGCGGACGAGTTCGCGGCGGAGCCAGTCGAGCGCGGCGTTGACCGCACGGACCTTGACCGTGGCGCGCGGGCCCGGGTAGCAGACGTTTTTCGACCACGCGCCCTTCGGCGAATAAAGCGCGAGATGGATCGTGCCGACGGGATTCTCGTTCGTGCCGCCACACGGACCGGCAAAGCCGGTCACGGCCAGCGCATAGTCGGCACCCAATTTTTCCGCCGCGCCGGCCGCCATCGCCACGGCGTTCTCGGCACTGACCGCGCCGTGCTGGAGCAGAATGTCCTCCGGCACATCGAGGAGCTGCATCTTGGACTCGTGCGAGTAACAAACGCAGCCACCCGCGAAAAACTTCGAGGCCCCACAGATGTCAGTAAAGCTGTTCGCCAGCAGTCCGCCGGTGGCGGTCTCGGCAATGGCCAGCGTCTTCTCCATCGAGCGCAGTAGGTCCGCGCAGACCTGCGCGAGGGAACTGTGGCCGTAGCACATGAAGTCCTCGCCGAGCAGCCCGGCGCACTCGGCCGCCACAGCATCCAGTTCGTCCAGCGAGAGCTTGCCCGACGGAGAGCTCAGGCGGCAGTCAACCTGGCCCTGGTGGGCGCAGAACGCGATGCTGAGGGCGTCACCGTGGCGGTCAAAGATCGGTTGCAGGCGCGTCTCGAGCGCCGACTCGCCGATGCCAGCCGTGCGCAGCTGCACATAGGCTTCGCGTTCGTGGAGCAGCCCGAGCCGCGCGAGCCGCGGCACGACCTGTTCGTTGAACATCGGCTGCAGCTCATTCGGCGGCCCAGGCAGCATACACAGGACCTTGCCATCCTGCTCCACCCAAAGGCCCGGCGCGGTGCCATGGGCGTTGGGCAGCACCTCGCCACGCTGGAAGGTGTAGGCCTGCTTGAGATTGTTGGGCGTCATCTTGCGGCCCAGACGCGCGAAGCGCTCGACGATCATCTGCTCGACCGCCGGATCGAAGACGAGCTGCTGGCCGAGCACCGCGGCCACGGCCTCGCGCGTGCGGTCGTCGCAGGTCGGCCCCAGGCCGCCGGTCGTGATGACGACATCGGCGCGCGCCCAGCAGTCGCGAAACTCGTTCACGATCACCTCAGCGTCGTCCGTGACCGTGACATTGCGCGAAAGCATGACCCCATGGCGGCCCAGTTGGGAGCCGATGAAGGTCAGATGACCGTTGGCGGTCAGTCCGAGCAAAAGCTCGTCGCCAAGGGTGAGCAGTTCATAGCGCACCTTGGCAAGTGGACGAATCGTGGTCGGGCTGGAGGCGGGAGCGGACGAAACCATACTTGCAGACGCCAAAACTAAGCTAAACTAGCCAAAATGCCAGCACGCGCACCAAAAGCTCGCAAACCGTTACGCCTCAGAGGCGGACCGTTTGCGTACCGCGTGCGGAGAACCGGCCGTACGCGCGCAGAAACCGGGGTCGGCGACCCCGGCTACAAGGAGAAGGGCGACGCATGAGCCACCCCGACGGACTCAAGGCGAAGGTGCGCCAACTGCCGGATAAACCAGGCGTTTACCTGATGAAGGACCGGCTCGGCCGCATCATTTATGTGGGCAAGGCCAAGAATTTGAAGAAGCGGGTATCGTCCTACTTCATGCCGTCGCGTGCCTTCACGACCTCCCAGCCCAAGATCCGGGCGCTGATCGAGACCGTCACGGACTTCGACACGATCGAGGTGAAGTCCGAGCCCGAGGCGCTCCTGCTGGAAGGCCGGCTGATCAAGCAGTGGCGCCCGCGTTACAACACCGACTTCACCGACGACAAGCGCTTCCTGCTCGTGCGCGTGGACCTGGGCGAGGAGTTGCCGCGGTTTCGCCTCACGCGCATCCGCAAGGACGACCGCTCGCGCTATTTCGGGCCATTCGCGCACAGCGGGCTGTTGCGCAAGACGCTGGCGGAGATGCGGCGCAAATTCGGCGTGCTCCTCGCCGACACCACGCCGCAGCCGCTGCCGGACGGACGCTGGAAACTCTACGACGACGTGCGCGAGGAGATCTATGGCGGCGTGAACGAGATCACCACCGCCGACTACCGCACCCGGGTCGAGGAGGCGTGCACCTTCCTCGAGGGCAAGTCGCGCGAGTGGCTGGAGACGCTGCGCGCCGAAATGGTGAAGGCGGCCGAGCGTCAGGCGTTCGAGAAGGCCGCCGAGTTGCGCGACATCGTGTTTGCGCTGGAGAAGACGCTGGAAAAGACGCGGCGCTTCGAACGCGAGCAGCCGCTCCTCCGCGCCAACGACGAGGCGCTGCGCACGCTGCAGGAGGCGCTCGGGCTCGATACGCCGCCCGAGCACATGGAGTGCTTCGACATCTCGCACATCAGCGGCACGTACGTGGTCGCGTCGATGGTGCACTTCACCGACGGCCGGCCGGACAAAGACCAGTACCGGCGTTTCCAGATCAAGAGCTTCATCGGCAACGACGACTTCCGCGCAATGGAGGAAGTCGTGGGTCGGCGCTACCGGCGCCTGAAGGAGGAAGGCAAACCGTTCCCCGACCTCGTGGTGATCGACGGCGGTCGCGGCCAGATCGGCGCGGCGCTCAAGGCCTTCTTTGCGATCGACGCGAATCCCCCGCCGATGATCGGCCTCGCGAAGAAGCACGAGACGATCATTTTCCCGGACGCGCGCGATCCGCTGAATCTGCCGCTCACCCACCCCGGCCTGCAATTGCTGCAGCGCCTACGCGACGAGGCCCACCGCTTTGCCAACACCTACAACGCCGACCTGCGCTCGAAAAAGATCCGCGAGTCGGTGCTGGATGATTTCGAAGGCCTCGGACCAAAACGACGCGCGCTGCTGCTGGAGCATTTTGGCAGCATCGACCGCCTGCGTGCAGCCACTGCAGACGAGATCGGCGCCGTGGAGGGCTTCGGACCCAAGATGGCGGCGGAGCTGCAGGCGTTTCTGAATCGATCCGCGCCGGGCAAGGCGGAGTCCGAGTGAGCGGGCGGCTAATAAAGTAAGGCTAGACTCAAACGATCCAATCCAGAGGTCGCGCAGAGACGCAAAGCCGCAGAGAAGGCCATTCGGAGGATGGATTGTGTTTTATAACTCCGCGGCTCTGCGAGACCTTTCCGTGGCTTTGCCGGGGCCTGCCTGCAGGTCAGCGTCAGCCTGTTTATTTCCCGCTCGGAACCGGCACGCGGGCACGCTTTAACGGTCTCTCCTCCGGAATGATCGCCCGTTTCACCGCTTCCTGCCTGCTCCTTGCTCTCGCCGCAGCGCCCCTCCGCCCGGACGTCGTGCTTGCACCGCCGTTTCAGGATCACGCGGTGCTGCAGCGCGACCGGCCGCTCGCGGTTTGGGGTCGCGCGGATCCGGGCGAGAAGGTCACGGTCAAACTGGCCGGCCAGGCCATCGGCGCCACCACGGCGCGCGACGGACGCTGGATTGTCTTTCTCGACGCCCTGCCCGCCTCGGCGGTGCCGACCGACTTGGTGGTGGAGGGCAAGAACACCGTCACCGTACGCGATGTCCTCGTCGGTGAAGTCTGGCTCGCGGCCGGTGATGATTTGATCGCGCTTCCCGCGCCCGCCGCGCCTGCCGCCGCAGCACCGGACCCCGTTTCGCCCGTCCGGATATTCAAGAGCGCCACCACGCCATCCGAAGGCCCTGCCGACGCGGTGGCCGGTTCCTGGTCGCTCTCAAGTCAGGACGGCAGCGCGATCGCCAGTGCCTTTGCCCGCGAACTCCATCGCCGCCTGCAAGTGCCCATCGGCATCCTGCAAACCGCCGCTCCCGGCAGTGCCATCGATCCCTGGTTGAGTTCGGCTGCGCTCGAGAGCGTGGGCGGATCAGCCGCGAGCGATGCAGCCCGTATCTTCAATGGAACGATCCACCCGCTCTTGCCCTACGCCTTGCGCGGCGTGATCTGGGCCCAAGGTACCGCCGATGCTGATCGCGCGAATGCCTATCACGCACGCTTCGCCGCGCTCATCACGCACTGGCGCCTGCATCTCGGCCAGGGCGACGTCCCGTTTTTCTGGCTCCAACTGCCACCGACGACCGCTCCGGTCGAACCCCTCGCTCGCGCACACGCGCGCCTGCGTGAGGCGCAGGAGCATGCGCTCGCTTTGCCTGCAACGGGCGAGGCGGTCACGATCGATCTCGAGCCGACCGACACCCGCGAGATGGCGCGCCGCCTCGTGCTCCTCGCGCGCGATCAGGTTTACGCGCTTCCGGTGGATGCCTTCGGCCCGCGCTTCGAGCGCGCGGATCGCGACGGCGCGGGACTGCGGGTGTTTTTCCGCAATGCCGACAACGGCCTCACCGCCGGCGGCACCCCACCCAAGGCCTTCGAAATCGCCGGCTCTGATCGCGTCTTTCATCCGGCCAACGCCAGCATCCAGCGCAACTCCGTCCTCGTTTCATCGCCCAACGTGAAGGAACCGGTTGCCCTGCGCTACGCCTGGACGAATGCGCCCGACGCCAACCTGTTCAACGGCGCCGGCCTCCCGGCCGCGCCGTTCCGCACGGACGACTGGGATTGAGCGGAGGAGGAGGATAGGAAACCTGAGACCTGAAACTTGAAACCTGAGTTTCGACCTCTGATCGCTGACCTCTGACGTCTGATGTTCATAAAACGGTACGGTTTCAGGACATGGGTGACAGGTCATATTCAGGACATAGGTGACACAC
>CAYWRG010000024.1:0-62725 GCA_964460715.1 uncultured Opitutus sp.
GTCTTGCCGCTGAACTGCAGCGTGTTCTTGGTCGCGTCGGTGGTGCTGCGATTGAGCGTGAACGCAACGCGCTGACCGTTGGTGTAGGGGGCGCCGGCGGTCGCGGAACCGAACTCAAGTTCCTTGGCGAGCGCGGTGGTCGTGCCGGTGCTGGGAGTGGTCGGCGTGGTGGTGGGCGTGCTCGCGCGGTTGTTGCACTGACCGTAGTAGGGCTGGTAGTTGAAACCCGAGAGGTTGATCTCATTCAGGCCGCCATTGACTGCCTGGGAAACGGCCCACCAGAGATTGCCTTCCTTGAAGATCCATTCGAGCGGGTTGGCGAAATAGAAGATCGGATTGGTCAGCGTCTTGCCGTCAAACTGGAGGCTGCTCGCACCGATGATGAAGGTCTTCTTCGTGCCGGCGGGGTAGGGCGGGTTGTTCTCGGTGCTCTTGAGTTCGAGTTCGTAGGTGCCCTGCATCGAGGTTGGGATCGCGGTTGCCGCCGTTTCATTGGGTCCGGATGGCGTGGTGGGAATGGTTGTGCCCGGAGTCGTCGGGGTGGTGGGGGTGGTCGGCGTCGTTGGCGTGGTGGGGGGCGCGGTGCCGGTGGTGCTGCCGGTGCGGTTGAACGCGGTGAGCGTGCCGTTCGTCACCGTGCCGGCGACCGTCTGGCCGTTGTAGCCGACATTGAAGGACGTGACGTTCCCGTTGCTCTGCTGGAAGTTCTTGAAATCCAGGGTGACGGTGTTCGCCGGGGCCGGCAGGGTCAGGACCATGGTGCCACTGCTGTAATTGCTGGAAGGCGAGTAGGTGTAGGTGCCGCTGAGCTGGGCGGTACTGACCGGAAAGATCGTCCCGGTGGTCTGGCCATTGACGTAGAGGACCTGGCCGTTGGTCAGGAACTGGACCGTGGGGTTGATTGAAAGCGTGGTCCCGGCAAAGGCAGCGGCATTGGCCGGTCCCGCTGGAGGCAGGGCGTCGTCTTCGCGACAGCCGCTGAGAGCGAGGAGCACCGCGCAGGCGGTTCCAAGGAAAGGAAGGAGGAGGTGTTTGCGCATGACTCCACAGAGATATCCGAACGCGCGGATTCCCGGAATACGCATACTTGCGTACCGCAAATCGATCTCAGGCTGCGGCAATCGCCGCAGGGCTCACTTCTTCTTGTAGACGACCGCGGGGTCGAAGAGCGGCTGGGCGGTGGTCTCGAGCCGGAAGGAGGGATCCTGCGCATCCGCGAGCCGCCGGTAGAAGCAGGATTTGTATCCGTTGTGGCACGACGCGTTGGCCGGGCCGCTCTGCTCGACCTTGATCAGCACGACGTCCTGGTCGCAGTCAGTCCGCAGTTCGCGGACGATCTGCACGTTGCCCGACTCCTCGCCCTTGACCCAAAGCTTGTTGCGGGAGCGGCTCCAGTAGGTGGCGCGACCCGTCTTCAGGGTGTGGGCGAGCGACTCCGCGTTCATGAACGCGAACATCAGGACCTCGCCGGTGGCCGCGTCCTGCGTGATGCAGGGTAGCAGGCCGTCGGGACCGAACTTGGGCTGGAAGGTGGCGCCGAGCTCAATCTCGGCGGTGGTGGTGCGGGCGGGAAAGGACATGGGATTTTCGATTACTGAATTTCGATTTTCGATTCTGGGACCAGGCTGGCGGAGGGCCTAGGGATGTCGCTCCGCCAGTTTGCGCAGGTAGTCGTAACTGTAGAGGCCGGTCCGGTGGCCGTCGGAGAAATCGAAGCGGACGGCGTAGTTGCCGACCTGCTCCCAACCGGTGACGAGCACGCCGGGAAAGGTCTTGGGCCCGTCGCCGCCATACTGCTGGCCGAAAATGTCACGCTCGCCCTGGTTCTCCGCGCTGGGCGAGGCGGCGCGGAGGCCCTCCGCCGGGAAATAGGTTTCCCGGCCGTCGCTCCAAGCGATGGCGACCTCGTTGCCGATGAGCTGGATGTTGACGGGCGTGTGCATGGAGGAGGGGAGGCTAGGGCCGCGTTGGTTGCGGCGGAAGGGAAAATTTTCCGCCCTCCCGGTACAGCGCCCCCGCCGGCGAACGCGGCGTTGCATCGGGTGGCACATCCCTATGCTGAAGGGAATGTCGACCGCCGCCGCCTCCACCCTGCCTCACATCGTGGTCCTTGGCGCCGGCTTTGCGGGCATGGCGTTCTGTCGCAGCCTTCCCTCCGGCCGGGCGCGCATCACGGTTGTCGACCGGCAGAACCATCATCTTTTCCAGCCGCTGCTTTACCAGGTGGCTACAGCGGGCATCGCGGCACCGGACATCGCCCAGCCGATTCGAGGTATCCTCCGTGACAAGCCTGACCTGGTGGTGGTCATGGCCGAGGTCACCGGTATCGATCTCGCGGCGCGGCGCGTGACCCACGAGCGGGGAGAACTCAGCTATGACTACCTCGTCCTCGCCGTGGGTGGAGGAACCAGTTACTTCGGCCACCCCGAGTGGGAAAACCATGCGCCCGGGCTCAAGACACTCGATGACGCGCTGCGCATCCGCCGTCGCGTCCTCTGTGCCTACGAGCAGGCGGAAACCGAACTCGACGCCGAGCGCAAGGCGGAGCTCATGACCACGGTGGTGGTCGGGGGCGGTCCCACTGGCGTGGAGCTGGCGGGCGCGTTTGCCGAGCTGAGCCGGACGGTGCTGAAAAAGGATTTTGACCACATCGATCCGACAACCGCGCGCATTGTGCTGATCGAAAGCGGGGAGCGGGTGCTCAAGGCATTTCCGCCCGAACTTTCGGCCCTGGCGACGGACCAGCTGATCCGCCTCGGGGTGGAGGTGCGGACGGGCGTGCGCGTGCAGGATATCCGGGCCGGCGAGGTCGTCCTACCCGACGGCACGATCAAGGCAGGGGCGATCATTTGGGCCGCGGGCGTGACGGCGTCGCCGCTGGCGCGCACCCTCGGGCTTGAAACGGACCGGAGCGGACGGTTGCCGGTGGGACCTGATCTGAGCCTGCCCGGGCATCCCGAGGTCTTTGCGGTGGGGGATGTCGCGGCAGTCACCGACCGCAACGGCGTCGCAGTGCCCGGCGTGGCCCAGGGGGCGTTGCAAATGGGCCAGCACGTGGCGCGGATCATTGCAGCCGAGTGTTCCGGGCGTGGTTCACGCGAACCGGTGGCCCGGCCGGACTTTGCCTACCGGGACAAGGGCAGCATGGCCACGATCGGACGTTCGGCGGCCGTGGCGCGTATCGGTGCCCTGCAGTTCTCAGGCTGGCCCGCCTGGATGGCGTGGCTCGTGATCCACCTGCTTTTCCTCGTGGGCTTCCGCAGCAAGATCTCGGTCCTGCTGTCGTGGGTGTATTCCTATTTCACCTACAAACGCGGCGCTCGGATCATCACCGGCAGGCCGGGCGGGTGAGGCGGAACGGAGGCTGAGGCGGAAGAGGTCAGAGATCAGAGGTCAGATGTCAGAACGATCTGGGGCACAGGTTAGACGGTTTATTTTCCGACTCCTGACCTCTGACTTCTGATCTCTGACATCTTTGCCTTATTCATACCCGGCGGCACGCAGGGAGGCGCAGATGCGCTCCTCGGCGTTGCCGATGTGGGCGGCCATCAGCCGGCGGGCGGTTTCGACGTCGCGGGTTTCGATCGCCGCGATGATCTGAAAATGTTCCTGCGTCGAGGTCTCGCCGTCGATGCCCACATCGAGGCCGAGGTAGCAGGGGCGCTGATGACGATCGAGGGCCGACATCACCATGCCCTCGAGCATCCGGTTGCGCGTGCTGCGGACGAGCGCGAGGTGGAAGCTGCCGTTGGCGCGAAGGTAGTCGCCGTAGCTGGTGGGATTCTTCGGCGTGTAGGTCAGCACCGCGTGCGCCCGCAGGCTCGCGATGTCCTCAGCCGTGGCCCGGGCTGCCGCGAGCGCCGCCGCCTCGGGCTCAAGGATCCGGCGCAGTTCGCACAGTTCCCGGAAGTGGGCGATCGAGAGCGGCGTGACCGAGTAGCCCTTGTAGGGATTGAGGACGAGGAGGCCTTCATGTGCCAGGCGGTTGAGGGCCTCGCGCAGGGGCGTGCGGGAAACGCTGAATTCCGCACTCAATTCCGTCTCGATAATGCGCACCCCGGGCTTGAGCTGTCCGGTCAACACCCGGTGCTTGATCAGTCCGTACAACCGGGCCGGCATCGCCTTGGGCACGGAGGAAACCTGCGTGGGATCGAGTTCGACGAGGGAAGGTATGTCGGTCACGGCGGGTCCTACTACTAAGTGCGTTTCACCAAGATGGGAATTTCAAAGCTTGCAAGTCAGGCTCAAATAATTCGCATTGTATACAATATTCAAGATTTGGTTCGACTCCTCCTGATCTGCGCCGGTTTACCCATTGGTTGAATTTCCCGCTGCCATGAAACTGATCCCGACCTTGTTGCTGCTCCCCGCGCTGATGGCCTCCGCCCAGGCGCGTGAATTCGACCTCATCCTGCGTCAGGGCACCGTCGTCGATGGCACGGGCGCGACCCGCCGCGTGGCCGATGTGGGTATCAACGGCGACAGCATCGCCGCCGTCGGCAACCTCACCGGCTCTCGCGGCAAAAAGGAAATCGATGTGCGCGGACTGATCGTCGCGCCCGGCTTCATCGATCTGCATGGTCACCTCGACGGCCCGTCCGGCTTAAACTCGCCTGATCCACGCCGCCGCGCCGCGCAGAACATGGTGGCGCAGGGCATCACCTCCTCGGCCATCAATCCCGACGGACGCCAGCCCAACTCCCTCGTCGAGCAGAGAAAATTCTACGAGCAAAACGGCATCGGCCTCAACGTCGCGCTCTTCAACGGCCACAACACCCTTCGCGCGATGGTCATGGGCTCGGATCAGGAGCGTCCGGCCACACGGGAGGAGATCGCGAAGATGCAGGACATCCTCCGGCGCGGGCTGGAGATCGAGGGCTCATTCGGCCTCACCCTCGGCGTGGAGTATTTTAGCGGCCAGTACTCGACCGCCGATGAACTGGTTGACCTCGCCCGGACCCTCGCACCGTACGGCGGCGTGTACACTTCGCACCTGCGCAGCCAAGGCATCTCGCCCATGTGGTACAAGCCGAGCGTGCACCGCGACATCAAGCCGCCCACGCTCGAGGACGCCCTGGCCGAGACGCTGCGCGTCGCCGAGGAAACGGGCGTCACCACGGTCGTCACGCACATGAAGGGTTGGGGCCCGGGCTATCGCGGCGAGGCGGCCAAGTGGGTCGCCTACCTGCAGGCGGCGCGCGATCGCGGAGCCAAGCTCTACATGGATCTCTACGCGTTCAACAGCACGGGTTCGGACGGCAATTTCATCATGATCCCGCCTTGGGCGCTGGGCGGACCCAACACGGGTCCGACCCCAGCCAACTTCGACTACCGTGCCGCGTTTCGCTCGGTCATGGAGAACACCGCCAAGGCCGGTGACCTCGAGCGCGACGTCGCGCATCAGGTCGCCCTCAAGGGCGGGGCCGAGAACGTCGTCATTCTTGAGTATCCGGATGCTTCCTACGTCGGCCAGACCCTTGCCGCCGTCATGCAGCGCCGCAAACTCTCGCTCATCGAGATGGCCATCGCGCTCCAGCTCGAGGGCAACCCGCTGCTCCCGGGTGGAGCCAAGATGCGGGCGCTGAGTCTCGATCAGGCGGACCTTGAGGTTTACTACGCCCAACCTTGGGCTTCGACCGGCACCGACGGTTCGATTGTCCTGCCCGAGGAAGCCGTGGGGCCGCGCAAGTACATCGGCACCAACCGTCGTCACTTTGGCACCTATCCGCAGCGCATCGCCTTCTACAGCCAGGAGCGCAAGGTCGACTCGCTCGAGGAAGCGATCCGAAAATGCACCACGCTCGCGGCCGAGATTCTCAACATTCCTGATCGCGGCCGCATCGCCTCCGGCGCCAAGGCCGATCTCGTCGTTTTCGATCTCGCCAACTTGCGCGACAACACGACCGTTGCCGAGCCGAGTGTCTATCCCAGCGGCATTATGCATGTCTACGTCAACGGCGTGGCCGTCGTCGACCAGGGCAACCGCACGCAGGCGCTGCCCGGCCGCGTGCTCGATCCGGTGGGCCGTCCCGCCTGGCGCGATCCCGCCGCCGCCCGCTGAAGAACGAGCATCGAATTTTACCACGGATGAACACCGATGGACACGGATTCAGCAGAGGAGGCGTAAGCCGAAAACGCTGGCCCGGATGAACCGAACCCAGCTGCCGTGCCCCACCGTGATTTTCTTCCGCTCCGTATCCGTGTGCATCCGTGGTTTCTCAACGGCTTTGGGCCTGCTGATTTTCCCATGAAACGCTCCGTCCTTTCGCTCCTGCTGATCGCGCTGGTCGTTCCCGTCCAGGCGCGCGAATTCGATCTGATCCTCCGCCAGGGCACGTTGGTCGACGGCACGGGTGCGGCCCGCCGCGTGGCCGATGTGGGGGTGATTGGTGACACCATTGCCGCGGTCGGCAATCTCGCCGGCTCCCGCGGCAAGCGGGAGATTGATGCCCGCGGGCTCATCGTGGCTCCGGGGTTTGTCGATCTGCATGGCCATATTGACGGCCCGACCGGCCTCAACTCTCCCGATCCGCGCCGGCGCGCGGCGCAGAACTTCGTGGCGCAGGGCATCACCACCGCCGCGGTGAACCAGGACGGGCGCCAGCCTCCGGATATTCTCAAGGAACGTGCCGACATGGAAGGCAGCGGCGGCATCGGGGTTAACGTCGCGCTCTTCAACGGTCACAACACGCTTCGCGCGATGGTCATGGGCGACAGCCAGGCACGGCCCGCCACTCGTGAGGAAATCGCCAAGATGCAGGACATCCTGCGCCGCGGTCTGGAGGAGCAGGGCTCGTTCGGGCTCTCCCTCGGACTCGAGTACTTCAGCGGCCAGCACTCCACGACCGACGAACTGGTTGACCTAGCCAAGGTCCTTGCGCCCTACGGCGGCATCTACCTCGCCCACATCCGCTCCCAGGGCATTTCTCCGATGTGGTACAAGCCCAGCGTGCACAAGGACCCGCCGCCCACGCTGGAGTTTTCCCTGCAGGAAAGCATCCGCGTGGCGGAGGAAACCGGCGTCACGACCATCGTCACGCACATGAAGGGCTGGGGACCCGGCTATCGCGGCCAGGCGAAGAAATGGGTGCAACTCCTGCAGGCAGCCCGTGATCGCGGCGCCCGGATCTTCATCGATCTCTACGCCTTCAACAGCGCCGGTTCGGACGGTGATTTCGTCATGCTCCCGCCGTGGTCGATTGGCGGCCAGATCTACAACGAACTTCAGCGCACCGATTACGACTATCGGGTCGCCCTCCGCGCGACGCTGGAGAATGCGGCGAAGAGCGCCGACATCAGTCGCGATGTCGAGCACCAGGTCGCGCTCAAGGGCGGGGCCGAAAACGTGGTCGTGCTCGACTATGTCGATCCCAGCTATGTCGGCAAAACCATCGCCGAACTCATGCGCCTGCGCGGTCTGAACCTGACCGAACTCGCGGTTGCACTCCAGTTGGAGGGTAATCCCTTCAAGGCGGGCGGCATCAAGCTACGCGCGCTCAGCCTCGATGAGGCTGATCTCGACGTCTACTTTGCCCAGCCGTGGACCGCGATGGGGACGGATGGCGGGATCGTGCTGCCGGAGGAGGCGGTCGGCCCCCGCAAGTATGTGGGCACGAACCGGCGGTACTTCGGCACCTATCCGCAGCGCATCGCCTACTACAGCCAACAGCGCAAGGTCGACACGCTCGAGGAAGCCATCCGCAAGTCCAGCGGTCTCGGCGCCGACATCCTCAATCTTCCGGACCGCGGCGTGGTTATGCCCGGGTACAAGGCCGACCTCGTCGTGTTCGATCTCGCCAACCTGCGCGACAACACCTCGGTCGCGGAACCCAATGTTTACCCCAGCGGGGTGAATTTTGTCTTCGTCAACGGCGTCGCCGCCGTTGACAACGGTGAGCGCACGCTGGCCCGCGCCGGTCGTGTGCTCGATCCCGTTGGGCGTCCCGCCTGGCGCGGCGAACCGGCGTCCCGCTGATTCTTTCTTTTTACCCATGTCCGTCACGATCGACACCATCAAGGCTGCGCATGAGCGCATCCGCCCCTTCATCCACCGCACGCCGGTCCTCACGAGCGGCCGCGTGGACAACATCGCCGCCGCCCGGCTGTTCTTCAAATGCGAGAACCTCCAGAAGGTCGGCGCCTTCAAGGCCCGTGGGGCGCACAACGCGATCCTCGGGCTGGGTGACGCCGAGGCCGAACGGGGCGTGGTGACTCACTCTTCCGGCAATCACGCCGCCGCCGTGGCCCTGGCGGCTCGTGTCCGCGGTGCGCGCGCCACCATCATCATGCCGTCCAATGCACCGAAGATTAAAAAGGCGGCGGTCGCGGAGTACGGTGGCCAGATCATCGAATGCGAACCCACCGTGGCGGCCCGCGAGTCGACCACTGCGGCCTTCATGGCCAAAACGGGCGCTGTGCTGATCCATCCGTACGATGACGACCGCATCATCGCGGGGCAGGGCACCGCCGCGGTCGAGCTCATCGACCAGGTGGCCGATCTCGACTACCTCCTGACGCCGGTCGGCGGCGGCGGCATGCTCAGCGGCTCGGCCATTGCCGCGCGGGCGCTCGCTCCGCGCATCAAGGTCATCGGCACCGAACCCGCGCTGGCCGATGACGCGTGGCGCTCCTTCAAGGGCGGCGAACGCGTGCTGCTCCAGTCGACCACCACGATTGCCGACGGCCTGCGCACCTCGCTCGGCGAGCGCAATTTTGCCTACATTCGCGCCAACGTGGATGACATCGTGACCGTGAGCGAGGCGGGCATCATCGCGGCCATGCGTCTCGTGTGGGAATCGATGAAGATCATCATCGAGCCTTCCTGCGCCGTTCCCCTGGCTGCGCTGCTCGAGAACAAGCTTCCCGCGGCCGCCGGTCGCCGAGTCGGCATCATCCTCACGGGGGGCAATGTCGACCTCGATGCGTTGCCCTGGATGAAGAAGTGACCCCGCACTCCGCTGCCGCGCATCGCACGCCTGCCTCCACCTCCATGAACCCGCCATCCCTGCCGGGATCTCCGGCCGCCGGTGTTGCCCCGGTGCCCTTGCTGCTCAATCGAAGCGAAGTCGGCGCGCTGCTGAGTCTTGCCGATTGCATCCCCGCCGTTGAATCGGCGTTCGCGGCTCATGCCACGGGCGCGGCGTTCCCTCCGGCGCTCATGCATGTCGATGCCGACGGCGGGGAGTTTCACTACAAGGCGGGCGGCCTGCGGCTCGGCGAACGGGTGTACACCGCCGTCAAGGCGAACGGCGGATTTTTCCAGAATCGCGCCCGGCTGGGTCTGCCCAATATCCAGGGCCTGATCATCCTGGCGGATGGCAGCAACGGTTGCCCGCTCGCCGTGATGGATTCGCGCGATATCACCTGGCTGCGGACCGCCGCCGCCACCGCGGTCGCGGCCAAGTACCTCGCGCGGCCCGATGCGCGCGTCGCCACCATCGCCGGCTGCGGTGCGCAAGGTCGCGTGCAGCTTCAGGCCCTGACCATGGCACGCCGGCTCTCGACCGTGCACGTCTGGAGCCGCGATGCCGCCAAAGCCGAGGCCTTTGCCCGACAGATGTCGGTCGAACTCAGTCTCGAGGTCGTGCCCGCGTCGTCGCTCGCCGCCGCCGTGAGCGTGAGCGATATCGTCGTCACCTGCACGCCGGCGCGCCGGTTTTTTCTCACCCAGGACATGGTTGCGCCGGGGACCTTCATTGCAGCGGTGGGGGCGGACAGCCCGGACAAGCAGGAAATTGATCCCGCGCTCCTCGCCCGTGCGGCCGTGGTGTGCGACCTTACGGACCAGTGCGAACACGTCGGCGATCTGCACCATGCGATCAGCGCCGGGCTGATGAAGCGCGACCAGGTCCGCGGAGAGCTGGGCGCGATCATTGCCGGTCAGGTGCTGGGTCGGCGTTCACCGGACGAGATCGTGGTCTTTGATTCGACCGGCACGGCCTTGCAGGACGTGGCCGCCGCGGCTGCGGTCTACGAGCGCGCGCTCGCGTCGGGCCGTGGATTGCGTTTCCCGTTCACGGCTTGACGGGTTGGTGTAGCCGGGGTCGTTGACCCCGGTCCGGATCCGTCGAAGCCAAACTCGATTCCCGGCCTCAACGAGGCCGGCTCCATCAGGCTGTGAGAAACGTCACGGGCTCGCCGCTCAGACGCAGCGTGGCGCTTCGCGGGAGCGGGTTTCCGTAGAGATCGTGCACCGCCGTCGCCGACGCGGGCCAGGGGATCTCGAGGGGACGCAGCGCGTAGGCGATGCGGCAGGTGTCGAATTCGAACCAGATGGCACCCGACGCATCCTCGACGCGGCGAACGAAGGTGGCTGCGGCCAGCGTGCGATGGATCCAGGCGAGGGCATGCCAAGCGGGCCGGCGGCGGAATCCACCGACATCGTCCACGAGGCCGAAGCCGCGCGAGCAAAGATTCCACCACCACACGCGTTCACACAGACCGGAGCAGAGTGCGATCAGGTAGTAACGCACCATGTAGGCCGCGTAGGTCTCTTCGCTGACCGAGACCGCGCTGTCCGGCTGGTCGGGCAGGCGGTACATGCTTTGGACCGGCGAGTAGATGCCCGTGTCGCGCAGCGGCCAGTTGGTCTCCGTCACATAGTAGCCGCCGCGCACCCCGCGCTGCTCGGCGATGGCCCGGGCGAGTGCCGCCTTTTCCAGCAGGGCAAATCGTCCCTGTTTGCTCTCAGGGGCGCCGCGCCGGTCGACGTAGAGGTGGCCCGCCAGCCCATCGAGTTTGTTGCCGCCGATGCGCGCGAGCAGGGGCGGGTAGTAGTGGAACTCGAAGTCGTTCACCGGAGCACCGAGGAAGGTGATGTCCGGATGACGCGCGCGCAGCGCTTCCAAGCCGTCGTAGAGCGACGCCGTCTCCGCAAAGGTCCACGTTCCCCACTTGGCCCGGTTCAGCGCGTGGCCGATCTCAACGAACTTCACCTGACCGCCGCCACCGGCGATGGCCTGTTCGCAGAAGGTGATCCACGCCGTTGGGTCGAGCACCGCCTGGCGTGACTGCACCAAGGCCAGCGTGACCTCGTGTCCGGCCGCAGCGAGCCGCGTGATGAGTTGCCGGCACACCTTGAGGCCCTCTTCGCCGCGATGGAAATAGCAGCGAACCAGGACCGGAATCCCCGCCAGCCCGTCGAGCGGACGCAGGTTCTCCTCCAAGCTTCCGGAGAGCAGGTCGACGCTGATCCCGATGCGGCGCGTCATCGCCACGGGCCGGCTGAATGCGGCGGCCTTCAGCGCATGGTACCTGGTCCAGATGCCCGGCGCGTCGCGCAGCAGGTGCCAGGAAAGCGAAATGAGATCCTTACGGGCGTAGTTCCGCATCCGGTCGCGACGCTCGAGGACCACGGCAGGCTGGCCGGATTTTGCATCCCAGAGCCACATGTCGCGCTCTTTCGGCAGGTCGGTCGACGCGGCGATCACGCGGTTGCGATCGCGCAGGTGACGGATGGGATGACGGTACTTGCGGCTGCGATTATGCCACGTTCTCCACGTCCGGAACACCCGTTCCCACCGCATGAACTCCCGGGGCGGCCGCGTGTCGCCGAAGTAGATGTGGAAGAAGATCGTCTTGAAGTAGGAGGGGATCTCCAGCGTCGCGAGATCCCGCGCCCGGTCGCGAGGCGTGAGCCGGGGGCGGATGCTGCCGCGATTCAGGTCGATGAACGTGGCCTGATCCCAGCCGCTGTCGGCACGGCGCCGGATGAGGATGTTCTGGCCGCCGAGGTCGCGGTGGATGAAGCCCGCATCGTGCATCGCGCGCACGGCGGTGGCGACGACCCGGATCAGGTCGATGTACCGCCCGGCGTCGGGGTCCTCGCGGAACAGCCGGATGGTTTCCGCCGTGAACGACGTCATGCCGGCTAGGAAGGCCGTGATGAAGTAACTCTCTTCCTGGCGCCGTCCGTTCCAGCGTTCCAGGTAAGCCACCGGCGCGGCCACGCCGACGCCATGGGCCTGCAGGTGGCGCGAGAAGTTGAACGACCGCATCGCCTTGCTGCCGGCGGGACTGAGGGAGTAGGCGAGGCTGCGCAGGAACGAGGGGCGCTTGAAGGCCTTGACGCACCAGCCGTCGGATTCTCCCTCGACGGGCGAGGCGACGTGGAAGATGCGGTTGCGCACCCGGTAGATCAGGGCGGCGCTGGGTGCGGCGATGCGCTGGCTGATCTGCTGGAACCAACTCCGGGTCTCCGGTCCGGTGTAACCGGCGCCAGTCCGGCCCACCCAGTCCGCCGTATCCAGCGATTGGATATCCGCGTTGGCCGTGTGGTTTGCGACCGGCCGGCCGGCGAGGGCGGGCATGACGGATGCCGAGATCAGCGCGCCGGTCCAGGGCCTGAGCTGCTCGCCGAGCGCGCGGGCGTTGAAAAGCAGTTCCTCCACGATCCCGGGTGGGATGATTTCGCCTCCTGCAATCTGGGCCAGCAGAGATGCAACCAGCATGACGGCGCGGGCGGGTCAGCTCCTGGACAGGCCGGTCGCGCATCGGTGCGACGACGGGGTGGGAACGGCCGGGCAGGGGTGGCGGGCGGAAGGAAAGGGGGTGGGGGCCGGTGAAAACATCAGGAGTTCGGATCGAGCGTGGGGTTGGACGCCGCCGACACTGCGAAGGGAGTCGCGTTGAAGCGCCTCGACGGTTGGGCCTGAGCCGAAAAAGGCAAGGCGGGTTAACGGACTCACCGTGGTTCGCTGGGCGTCGATGCGCGCAGGGCAAGCTCGGCCTGGGCGGACTCAACGTCGGTGAGCTGGGCGCGCAGCTGCCGCACGTCGTCCGCGCTCCACGATTCTTCGATTGCCTGCTGAATCCGCTCGCTCAGCCAGGCCTGGCGCTGCGCCAGCCGCTGAATCTCATTTTCGATTTCAGCCGGGGATTTGACGCGCCGCTGCTCCGCGACGGCGGCGATGCGGTAGGCGACGAACCCGACGAAGGTGAGAACGAGGAGGATCTCCGGCATGGATCCCCTGTGGATTTCTGAATGCGGCTGAATTGCAATCGTGCTGCTTAGGAAGCCCGCAAGCAGAACGCAGACTTGTGCGACCGATTAAAGCGCTAGGCCGAAAAATAAAGGCAATCGCTTGCATTTGCGGTCACTTGAATGACCTCCGGCCTGCAACTGCGCCCGAACACTCAGAGCGATGGTTGTGAACAACTTTTACGCGATTTTCGGTCGTTTTGGGCGGTCTTGGCTTGACGGGTGGGGGTGAAAATGGGTTGAAATGGGGCACTTTGGGGCACCTCGCGTGACTCTTCCATGGCTCAACTAGGCAAACCGTTCTATACCGGGCTTTTCCGGCATAACCTGGACGACAAGAATCGGCTGACGATTCCGTCGACCTGGCGGTCTGCACACGGTGAGGCCGATACGTTTCTCGCGACGCCAAATCCGGACGGGTACATTTCCGTGCTTCCGCCGGCCGAGGTGGAGAAGCTCTACGCGAAGATTGCCGCCGTGCCGTTGTCCGATGCGTCCGCGCAGGCGGAGATCGCCTCCTTTTTCGCCGTCACGCAGGCCTTCACGTTCGACAAGCAGGGGCGCATCGGCCTCTCGAACGAGTTGCTGCAGCATGCCGGCATCGCCAAGGACGCCGTGCTGAGCGGCGGCTTGAGCAAATTCAACGTCTATAGCCCGGAACGCTGGGCGGCCACCGTGCAGAAGTCCTCGCCTGCGACGCAGGCCGACTTCATGCGGCGCTTCGGGATCTAGCCATGCGGACCAACGCCAAGATCTCCCCGACCCGCCTGCCGGCCTTCTCTCCGGTGCGCCTCGGGCACCACCGGCATTTCGCCACGGTCATGCCCCGGCTGCGCGCGAGCCTCGTGCTGCGTCGCATCGGCAGCGCCAACTCCGACGGGCTTTCGGTTTCAGGCATCACGTTCGTGGACATCAGGAGGCCCGCCGATGCGCGCCATGCTGCCTGAGCAACCCGTCATCGCGATGACGCCCGGCCACTATCCCGTCCTCCTCCGCGAGGTCATCGACCTGCTCGCTCCCCGCGAGGGTGGCCGCTACCTCGACTGCACCTTTGGCGGCGGTGGCCACACCCGTGCGATCCTCGAGTCCGCGGCCGGCACGCAGGTGGTTGCGCTCGATCGCGATCCCGCCGCCGCGCCGCGCGCGGAGGTTCTGCGCGAGGAATACGCCGGGCGCTTCGTCCTCGTGGACCGCGATTTTGGCCGTCTGGCCGAACTCAATCTCGGGCTTTTCGACGGCATCCTGTTCGATCTCGGCGTCTCCTCGTTCCAACTCGACGAAGCCGACCGCGGCTTCTCCTTCCGCCAGGATGCCCCGGCGGACATGCGCATGGATCCACGCTCCGGCGTGCCCGCGTCGGTCTGGCTCGAGACGGCCACCGAGGAGATGCTGGTCCGGGCCGTGCGTGACTACGGCGAGGAGAACAACTGGCGCCGCGTGGTCCGGGCGATCCGCGATGCCCGCGGCACCGGCGCACTGGCCCGCACCGCCTCGCTGGCCGAGCTGATTTCCGCTGCAATTCCGGCGCGTGAGCGTCACGCCTCGCGCATTCATCCGGCGACGCGTGCCTTCCAGGGCATTCGCATCGCGGTGAACGACGAGCTCGGCGCGATCGAACGCGCGCTGCCCGCCGCCTTTGAGCGCCTCGCGCCCGCCGGGGTGCTGGCCGTGATCAGCTTCCATTCCCTCGAGGATCGTCCGGTCAAACAGTTCTTCCGCCGGCTTTGCGGCCAGCCCGAGAGCGCCGACGACCACCGTCCGCAGGATCTCCGCATCAAGCACGCCGACCCGCTCACGCGTCGTCCAGTCACCGCCGGCGAGGAAGAACTCGCCGTCAATCCCCGCAGCCGTTCCGCCAAACTTCGCGCCTTGCGCAAACTTTCGTCCGCCGTCTCGTCATGAACAAGTCCGATACCCACGCCTTCGTTAACCAGCTCCTCGTCTACACGCTGGTCATGATCTGCTTCACCGGCTCCGTCGGCCTCGGCACCGTCTGGTTCCGCCACCGCATTTCCACCACGGCCAACGAGTCGCGCAAGATCGACGCGAGCATCGCCGAGATCGAGCGCCGCATCGCCGAGACGACCGCGTTGATCGCGGCCGAGCAGTCCCCGGATGCGCTCGAGCAGAAGAACACCGCCATGCGCCTCGGCCTCGTCCGCACGCGCGAGGCCCAGATGGTGCGCATCACCGAGTCGCCCGAGCAGCGCCTCGTGGCCCGCCGCAATATCGAGATCTTCTCCTCGGACTCGGTCCGGCTCGCTCCGATCGACTTCCGTCTCGCCGGCAACGCCAACCGCTGATTCCCGCCCCGCTTTCCATGTCCAAGGGTTTTGCCTCCAACTACCGCATCGTCCTCCTCGCCTCGGGGGTCTTTCTCGGTTTTGTCGGCGTCGGCTTCCGGTTGCTGCAGCTGCACGTGCTCGACCGCGAACGCCTTGTTCGTCACGTCGACCGCGCCCGCGATTCCTTTGTCGTCGAGCAGGCCCGCCGGGGTGACATCCTCGACGCGCGAGGCGATGTCCTTGCGACCTCCCGCTCCCTGATCGTCCTCGGCGTCGACCCGCAGGCGCTGCGGCCCGAAGACGAGGGTAAGTGGCCCGAGCTGGCACGCCTGATCGGCATGCCGGCCAGCGAACTCACCCGGATTTTCCGCACCAAGACTCGCTCCACCGGAGACGCGACCGAGGCGGCTGCCTCGGCCTCTGGTCCGACTGCGCTGCCTGCCATCAACCTTGCCAGCGTGGTCGATGAACCCGCCGTTTCGGGCGAGCGCCTCGTCCGCTGGGCGAAGTTGAGCGAGTCGGTCGAGGAATCGACCTACGACCAGATTATCAAGCTTGGCGTCAAGGGCGTGTACGGCACCCGGTCCTACCGTCGCACCTATCCGCGCAATGGGCTCGCCGCCCACGTGGTCGGCTTCGTTAACAAGGAGGACACCCCGGCGTCTGGCGTGGAGTCCTTTGCCGACTTCTACCTGCGCGGCCAGGACGGCTGGCGCGAATCCGAGAAGGACGGCCTTCGCCGCGAACTCGCCCAGTTCCGTACCCGCGAGGTTCGCCCCACGGACGGCTTCAGCGTCATGCTTTCGATTGACTCGGCCGTGCAGCACATGGTCGAGGCCGAACTCGCGGCCATCGTTGAGAAATTCAATCCGAAGAAGGCGACGATCATTGTGAGCGATGCCCGCAGCGGCTTCATCCTTGGCCTCGGCAATTATCCCAGTTTCAACCTGAACGAGTTCTTCCGCGCACCTATGGAGGCGCAGAAGAATGTGTCCATTACGGACCAGCTCGATCCCGGATCCACCTTCAAGATCGTCGCCGCCGCGGGAGCACTCGAAGACGGCCTCGTGACGCCCGGCATGCGCTTTGACTGCACGACGGAGACGACGGTGTACAAGGGCAAGACGCTCCGCCTCATGCGTGACGATCATGTGTGGGACCATGCGCTGAGCGTCTCGGAGATCATCAGTCACTCGAGCAATCGCGGCGCGGCGCTGCTGGCGATGAAGCTGGGTGACCAGAAGTTCTACGACTGGGCGCGCGCCTTTGGCTTTGGCGAGGCGTCGGGCTTTCCCTTCGGCGGTGAGATCAGCGGACAGCTCAACTCGCCCGACAAGTGGAGCGGGATCGACATCACCCGCATTCCGGCCGGCTACTCGGTCGCCGCCACGCCGATGCAGATTCACTATGCGATGGGCGTCATCGCGAGCGGCGGCGAACTCATGCGTCCGCAGATCATCCGCGAGATCCGCGACAGCCGCGGCGAAACCGTTTACACGTTCGGTGGCGTGGCTCGTCGCCGCGTGCTCAGCGAGCAGACGGCCCAGCAGATGGCCCGCATGCTCCAGGGCGTGGTTGAGACCGGTGGCACCGCGACCAACGCGGCGATCCCGGGCTACCTGGTCGCGGGCAAGACCGGCACGGCGCAGAAGATCATCGACGGCCGCTATTCGAACAAGAATCACGTCGGCTCCTTCGCCGGCTTCTTCCCGGCCAACGATCCGCGGGTCGTCATCACGGTCATCGTGGACGATGCCAATGTGACGAATGGTTCCGGTTATGGCCGCACCGTGGCGGCGCCGAGCTTCAAGCACCTCGCCGAGCAGCTCATTTCCTACCTCGACATCAAGCCCGCTGTGCCGGTTGCCGGCCGCCCGCTCTTTGCCCTGGAAGGAGGCCGCCGGTGATCGGCTATCTGACTTCGAATCATCCGCTCATCCAGGCGTTCAGCCCGCAGGTCTTCGGGCGCACCCGCAAGGAAACCGCTGCGCGCAACCGCGTGATCAAAATGGCACCCAAACTTTCCGACTTCTTTGGCGAGGGCGAGATTGTCTCCTCGAAGGGTCCGCTCGATCGTCCCATCTCGGGGATCGTGATGGACAGCCGTCGCGTTGTCCCCGGTACCCTGTTCTTCGCGCTGCCCGGTATGCGCGCCGACGGCATCTCCTTCATTGATGAGGCGATCAATCGCGGCGCGGTGGCGATCGTCACGGCCAAGCTGCCCATGGCCATGCCGGTCCGGGCGACCTTCATCCAGGTCGCCGACCCGCGCGCCACGCTCGCGCGTGTGGCCCAGCGTTACTACAAGTTTCCCGACCGCGACCTGAGCGTGATTGGCGTCACCGGCACCAACGGCAAGACGACCGTCACCCACCTCATCAAGCATTTCCTCAACGGCGACCAGAAGGTCGGCCTGATCGGCACGATCAACTACGATCTCGGTGCGCGCACGGTCCCGTCCTTTCGCACCACGCCCGAGTCGCTCGACATCTACGGCATGCTCGCGCAGATGCGTGACGCCGGCTGCCGCCAAGCCGTGATGGAGGTCAGCTCGCATGGCATCGACCAGCAGCGTGTGCTCGGCCTGCAATTCGGCGCCGCGGTCTTCACCAATCTTACCCGCGATCACCTCGACTATCACAAGACGCTTGAGGCCTACTTCGAGGTGAAGACCCGGCTCTTCACCGGCGCGACTGGCGCTACGCCCAAGGTCGCGGTCGTCAACCTCGACGACGAGCATGGCCGCCAGCTCGCGTCGACCGTACCTGCGACGGTCAGGACCGTCACCTTCGGGGAGGCCGCCGATGCGCAGGTGCGCGCGGAGCAGGTCGTCCTCGGGTTCAAGTCCACCTCGTTCAAGCTGGTCTGGCCGCAGGGCGAGATGGCGATCGAGTCGCCGCTCGTCGGCCGCTACAATCTCAGCAACCTGCTCGCCGCCATCGCCACCGCGTGGGGCCTCGGCCGCGACCCGGTCGTCTTCCTCGCCAAGCTGCGCGCCTTCAAGGGTGTGCCCGGCCGCATGGAGCGTGTCGATGAGGGCCAGCCGTTCAATGTGTTCGTCGACTACGCGCACACGGACGATGCGCTCCGCAACGCGCTCGGCATGCTCCGCGCCGTCACCCCCGGCCGCGTGCTGGTGGTCTACGGCTGCGGCGGCAATCGCGATCGCACCAAGCGTCCGCTCATGACGCGCGCGGTGCAGGACCTCGCCGATTTCGCTTTCGCCACGGCCGACAATCCCCGCCGCGAGGCGCTGGAGCAGATCTTTGCCGACATGCGCGAGGGTGTGATTTCGGCTGACCGCATCGCCTGGATCGACGACCGCCGCCGTGCGATCAGCCTCGCGCTCGACATGGCGCAGCCCGGCGACTGTCTCCTCATCGCGGGCAAGGGTCACGAGTCCTACCAGGAGTTTGCCGACACGGTGATTCCCTTCGACGACCGCCAGGTCGTGCGGGAACTGATCGGGATCAAACAGATCAAGAACGGATGACCGACTGTGCCCGCGTTCGACCCCAAGACCCTAGCCACCTGGACCACTGGAAAGTGGACGCAGGTGCCGCCGGCTCCGTTGAGCGGCTTCACGATGGACACGCGCAGTCTGCGCGCGGGTCAGGTCTTCGTCGCGATCAAGACTGACCGCCGCGACGGTCATGATTTCCTGGCCGCGGCCGCCGCAGCCGGCGCGAGCGCCGCGCTGGTGGCGCAGGCCAATCCGGCGATTTCGCTGCCCCAGTTGGTGGTCGCGGATCCGCTGAGCGAGTTTCAGGCGATCGCCGCCGCGCATCGCCGCACCTTCCGCGCACCGGTCATCGGTATCTCCGGCAGCGCCGGCAAGACCTCGACCAAGAACCTGCTCGCACTGCTCCTCGGCGGCGAAGAAGGCGGAGTGCTGGCGACGGAGGGCAATCTTAACAACCACCTCGGTGTTCCGCTCACGCTCACCCGGCTCGAGCCTGGCCGACACAAGTTCGCCGTGATTGAGGCCGGCATCAGCGCCCCGGGGGAGATGGCTCCGCTGGCGCAGATGATCGAACCCGATGTCGCGCTCATCACGTTGGTTGGTCCCGCGCACACGCAGGAACTCGGCGGCCTCGAAGGCGTGGCCCGCGAGAAGGCCGTTTTGCCCGCGGCCGTGCGTCCCAGCGGTCTCGCGCTCTTCCCTCGGGCGTGTGCGCAGTTTCCGGCGTTTCGCGATCTATCCGTCCGAACCATCACCGTCGAGGCCGCCGAGGTGCTGCGCCCGGCCGAGCCGCCGCGTGACCGCGTCTACTACACGATCACGCAACGCGGCGACACCACGGCGATCGCGCTGGCCTACGGTCCGCCGCCGCCGCTGGTCTTCGCCCTGCGCCGCGTCACCGCCGGCATGGCCCAGAATGCGGTCCTCGCGATCTGTGCTGCGCTCTGGCTTGGCGTGCCGCGCGACGTGATCCAGCGCCGCCTCGATGAGTACGCCCCCGCGCCGCTGCGCGGCGAGATCCGCCGGGAAGCCGGACGCCTGCTCTACCTCGACTGCTACAACGCGAACCCGGCCTCGATGCGGGATGCGCTGGAAACCTTTTGTGAACTCGCGCCGGCGGGTGAGCCCCGGCTCTACGTGCTCGGCTGCATGGAGGAACTCGGACCCGAGGCGGCGCGCTATCACCACGAACTCGGCCGCTCGTTGAAACTCGGCGCGCGTGACCGCGTCTTTGTCGTTGGCGGTGAAGCCGAGTCCGTCCGCGCCGGTGCGCTCGCCGCAGGTGCGGACCCGGGACAGGTCGAGGTGGTCGCGAACCTCGAGGGCGTGACGCCCGTGGTCGCAGCGTTCCAGGGAGCCATTTTCGTCAAGGGCAGCCGCCGTTACCAACTCGAACAGGTCGTCGACGGTGCCGCCACGGCCGCCCACTGATCCGCCTTCCTCTTTCCATGCTCAGCTACCTCGCAGACTACGAGCACCTCTTCGGACCTTTCCGGCTTCTTCGCTACCTCACGGTGCGCACGGCGGGCGCGACCCTGACCGCGCTGGTGATTGGCTTTGTCATCGGACCGATGCTGATCCGTCGTTTTCGCGAACTGAAGTTCGGCCACGGCTACATCGACGAGCGCACGGGCGCCCTCGGTGCGACCTACTTCGACAAGAAGCACACGCCGACGATGGGCGGACTGATCATCTTCATCTCGGTCTTCATGAGCGCGGTGCTCTGGGCCACGCCGAATGTCTGGGTCTTTGTCTCCCTCTTCGTCTACGCCGCGCTGACCGTTCCGGGCTGGCGCGACGACTACCTCAAGGTCGTTCACAAAAACAAGGACGGCATCAATTCGTGGGAAAAGATCGCCTGGCAGTCGCTCGCCACGGTCGTCGCCCTCGGCGTCCTGCTCTGGCATCCGGTCAGTTCGGAGAAGATCCGCGAGCTCTGGGTTCCCTTCTTCAAGGATGCGGTCATTGCCCACATGCCGTGGTGGCTGCTCCTCATCCTGATCTACCTCTGGGTGGTCGGCTTCAGCAATGCGATCAATCTGACTGACGGACTCGACGGACTGGCGGTTGGCTGCACGATCACGGTGGCGCTGGTGTTTGGCCTGATGGCCTACGCGGCGGGCAATCGCATCATTTCCGAGTATCTCCTGATCAGCTATGTGCCCGGAGCGGGCGAACTCGCGGTGATCTGCGGCGCGCTCATTGGCGCGGGCATGGCGTTTCTCTGGTTCAATTCCCATCCCGCCGAGGTGTTCATGGGTGACACGGGCTCGCTCGCGCTGGGTGGCCTAATCGGGGTCATGGCGTTCATGATCCACCAGCCCTTCACGCTGGTGATCGTGGGCGGTGTGTTCGTCTTGGAACTGCTCTCCGTCGTCTTCCAGGTAGGGTGGTTCAAGTATACCCGGCGCCGGTTTGGCGAGGGGCGTCGGCTCTTGCGCATGGCGCCGCTGCATCATCATTTCCAAAAACTCGGCTGGCCGGAGACCAAGGTGGTGCTCCGCTTCTGGGTGCTGTCGCTCGGGTTTGCCCTGCTCGGCCTCGCCACGCTCAAGCTGCGCTGATCGCGAATTAACTCCATGTTGGTCATTCCCGAGTTTCTGAAACCCCTGCTGAACGGCCCCGTCGCCGTTTTCGGCGCGGGCGTGAGTGGACGCTCCGTCTCCCAGTTGGTGACGCGCCTGGGCGGATCACCGCAACTCTTCGACGAAAAGGGTGGGGAAGGCGTGCTCACGGAGTTTCGCGGAGCGCCGGCCACGGAGTATCGACTGGTGATCTTTTCGCCGGGCTTTGCCTCGACCCATCCGTGGATCGGTACGGCGCGGGCCGGTGGGGCGGTCTGCATCGGCGAACTGGATTTCGCATCGCTCTTCTGGCGCGGCCGGCTCGTGGCGATCACCGGCACGAACGGCAAGACGACGTTGACCGAGTTCCTCAACCACGCGCTCCGCGCCGCCGGCCGGGATGCGGAGGCGGCGGGCAACATCGGCTATTCGCTGTCGCAGCTCGTGCTCGATCGCGAGGGCGGGGCGCCCGACAGCACGGTTGTGTGCGAGGTCAGCTCCTTCCAGGCGGAGACGATGCGGTACTTCCGCGCGGACTCGGCGATCTGGACCAATTTCGCTGAAGATCATCTCGAGCGTCATGGCGACCTCGAGGCCTACTTCGCCGCCAAGTGGCATTTGTTCGAGCGGTCCGTCGGCGGCGCCGTTTTTGCGGGCTCCAGCGTGCAGAGGTACGCGATCGCGCACGGCCAGACGCTTCCGGCTGAGGCCTGCGTGGCCACCGAGGACCAGCCCGGGGACGTCCTTCTGCGGGGATCGGTCTTTGCCGAGTATCCCCAGCGGGAAAACTTCCTGCTCGCCGCGGCCTGGTGGCGCGCTGCCGGCCTGCGCGAACCGCTGCTCTACACGGCGGCGCAGACCTTCACGCTCGGCGCGCATCGCCTGACGCGTGTCGTGGAACGCGGCGGCGTCACGTACTGGAACGATTCCAAGGCGACCAACTTCCACGCGGTCGAGGCCGCCCTGACGCGCTTTCCCTCGCCGGTGCTGCTCATTGCCGGCGGCAAGTCAAAGGGGGGGGACATCGCGTCGTTCGTTCGCCGCATCGCGCCCCGGGTTCGTCACGTCTTTTTGATCGGAGAAACCCGCAGCGTCCTTTCCACCTTTTGTGGGGCACACGGGATCGATTCGACGGTCTGTCAGGACCTCGCTGAAGCGGTCGCGGCCGCCGCCGCCCAGGCCCGGGCAGGTGACCATGTTCTGCTCAGTCCGGGCTTCGCGAGCTTCGACCAATTCCGCAACTACGAGGACCGCGGACAGCAGTTCGCCCAGCTTGTGAATAACTTGGGAGCAACACCCGTTTTAAGATAGCAAATCCATCGTCCCCCGAACACACTCACTCCTATGAAAATAATGAAGATTTTTGGCCTGGTCGTGGCCGTCCACGCCGCCGTTTTCATGCTGATCTTCGCCATCCCTGGCTGCCGCTCATCCGCGCGGCAAAACGCGGTGGTGACGCCGGCCGCCGCTCCGGCGGACGCGATGGTTTCCTACGCCACTCCGACGGCCAGCCCTGCGCTTTCCGGCAGCGAACTCAATCCGGCAATCACGCCCGCTCCGCTCTTCGATCCCAACGCACCGGCGACGGCCTCGGGCTCGATTCGTTTCAGCCCCACGCGCCCCGGCGCGACCGTGGAAGCGCTCACGCCGCCTCCGGTTGAAGCGGCTCCGGCGGTCAACTACACGGTGGTGAAGGGTGACAGTCTTTGGACGGTCTCCAAGCGCCACGGCATCACCGTCGCTGAACTCGCCGCGGCGAACAACCTGATGACGAACGCGACGCTGCAGTTGAATCAGAAGCTGATCATTCCACAGAAGGCCGTTGCCGCCGCCGCGGCTACCGGCGCGTCGGCGACGACCGCCGATGTCCCCACTTACACCGTCAAGTCAGGCGACACGCTCGGAGCCATCGCCCGCCGCAACGGCACCACCGTTGAAGCCCTGCGTTCCGCGAACCGCATCAGCGGTGATTCGCTCCGCGCCGGACAGATTCTCGTTCTCCCTGCGGGCGCGACCTTGCCTGCAGCCGCGACAGAAACGGCGGCCGCCGGCACGACCCCCGCAACCTCCGCGGCCCGCTCGGCCAATTCGGTCACCCACACTGTCGCCCCCGGTGAAACGCTGAGCGAGATCGCCCGACGCTATGGCGTGCGCTACGCGGAGATTGCGACCGCGAACAACATCACGGACCCGACGCGCGTCCGCGCCGGTCAGGAACTCGTGATCCCCGGCTGGCAGGCGCCGTCGGGCGCCACCGCCGCCGCTCCCGCGAGCACGCCAACCGCGTCCGCGCCATCCACGTCGTCGTCCTCGGCTCCCGTGCTCTTCATCCCGGGCGCCGCCGATGATCTTCCACCCGCCGCCTCCGCGCCGGCCAGTGACATTCCGGTGATCCGCGTGGACGACCCCGGCTCCAGCGCTGACAGCGGCGCGCCCCGCATCAACTAAGTCGACCGACTCCCGGCTCCATGTCCCGCCCCGCGCTCGCCCCCAGCCCGCGCAGCCCCCTCGTCCTCAATCCCGCCGCCATCATCGTTGTCTGCGCGGTCGGCCTTGCGATCCTCGGTCTCACGATCCTCTTCAGCGCCAGCGCTTCGTTCAAGCAGGGGCCTTACTACTACCTCAATAAGCAGCTGCTCGGCGTCGGTCTCGCGGCGGTGGCGTGCTTCATCACGAGCCGTCTCGATCTCGAGTTCGCCCGCCGCTACATCTGGATCGTCGGCGGAGTCGCCCTGCTGTTGCTCGCGCTTGTGCTGATCCCCGGCATCGGGGTATCCGTCAAAGGCAGCCGTCGCTGGCTCGGGCTCGGGCCGCTCCGCTTTCAGGTTTCTGAGTTCGGCAAGATCGCGATGGTCTTCTGTCTCGCGCACTACCTGGCCCTGAATCAGACGAAGATCGCCGCGTTGAAGGAAGGCTTTCTCATCCCCATCGCGATCATTGGCGCGTTTGCCGGCCTGATCGTGATCGAGCCCGATTTCGGCACGGCGGCGCTGACGCTGGTCGTTGGCTTGGTCCTGCTCTTCCTCGCCGGCGCCCGCTGGCGCTACATCCTGCCGACTGTCGGCGTGGCTGTCGCCGGGTTTGCGGTGCTCGTGATCAATAATCCCAACCGCCTCCGCCGCTTCCTCGCGTTCCTCGATGTCGAAGGCAACAAGCAGGGTGGCACGTATCAGCTTTACCAATCGCTCGCGGCCTTTGCGGTCGGCGGCACCGACGGGGCCGGGCTCGGCCAGGGACGTCAGCAGATGAACTTCCTGCCGGAGGCCCACACGGACTTCATCTTCGCGGTCGTGGGTGAGGAGTTGGGCCTGTGGTTCACCCTGGGAACGGTGGCGATCTTCGTCATCATCTTCGTGACCGGCCTCATCCACCTGCGCCGCGCGCCGAATCTGTTTCAGTTTCTGCTCGTGACGGGCTCGCTCCTGCTGATCTCGCTGCAGGCAATCATCAATCTCGGGGTCGTCACCGGCTTGCTGCCGACGAAAGGCATGTCGCTGCCCTTCATCAGCGCCGGTCTGTCCAATCTGCTCCTGATGGGCGTGCTCATCGGTATCATCATCAACACCCAGCGCAGCTGGGCCAAACCGGCCTTCACGCGCGGTCGCCGCATGATGGAGGAAGTGGCGGCGTGAGGAAAATCCGAAGGACGAAATCCGAATGACGAAGGGACAGACTCTCGATCTACGGCATTTCGTTTCCGTGTTTCCTTATCGTCATTCGGATTTCGTCCTTCGGATTTCCCTTTGAAAACGTTTCTCATCAGCTGCGGTGGCACCGGTGGTCACCTCTCTCCCGGCATTGCGCTCGCTGAAGGCCTGCGGGCGCGCGGGCATGGGGTGACGCTGTTCATCAGCCACAAGAAGATCGATGCCCGGCTGGTGGAGAAATATCCGGACCTTTCCTTTGTGCGGATTCCAGGCGCGCCGTTCGGGGCGCATCCGGCGACATTCGCCCGCTTTGTCTGGCACCAGACGCACGCCTTCTTTTTCAGCCTGCGCCAGGTGCGCACGCTCAAGCCGGCCGGCATCGTGGGCTTTGGCGGCTTCACGACGGCGAGCCTGATGGTGGCGGGCGCGCTCGCCGGCATTCCCGTGGCGCTGCATGAGGCCAATCGCGTGCCGGGCCGCGCGATCCGTCTGCTCGGCCGCCTGGCCCGGCGCGTCTATCTGCCACCGGGCGTCGATCTCCCGCAGGCCCGGGCCGGGGCGGTGCGTCCCGCCGGGCTGCCGGTGCGACAGGAGATAGTCCGCCGCGATCGTGCGGCGGCCTGCGCGGTGCTCGGACTCGATCCGCAGCGACCCGTGCTCGCGGTGCTCGGTGGATCGCAGGGCGCTTCGGCGCTCAACGACTGGGCACGGCGAAACGCGGAGCCGCTGGCGCGCGGGGGCGTGCAGCTTTACTGCGTGACCGGTCCCGGCAAGGGCGACGAGGGCGCGAAGGCCTATGCCGGCCCCGGTGGCGCGCCGGTGAACGCGGTGTTTGTTTCCTTCTCTGATCGCATGGCCGACATCATGTCCGCCGCTGACCTCGTGGTGTCGCGCGCGGGTGCCGGCACGATTGCTGAACTCATCCGCTGCCATACGCCGGCGGTTCTCGTGCCGTTTCCGCAGGCGGCCGACAATCATCAGGCCGCGAATGCGGCGTGGTTCGCGCGCGAAAGGGGAGGCGCCGTGGTCGATCAGGCCGATATTGCCGCACTTGATCGCGAAGTGCCCGCGTGGATGAACGATGCTGCGCGACGGGCCGCAAGCCGGGCGCGGCTGCAGCAACTCGACCAAGCCGATCCGCTCACCTTCATGTTGGAGGATCTCGAGGCGCTGACCGCCGGACGGAGTGCAAACGGTCCGGGCACGTCGACGCCGGTGGCCAAGGCGGGGGTGACGTCGTGACCATGAACGCTGCACGACCGTTGTTGTTTGGGCGCGCGGTGAGCTCGATTCACTGCGTGGGCGTGGCCGGCATGGGCGTCGGCCCGCTGGCGATCTATCTGGTCTGCCGTGGCTTTGTCGTGAGCGGCGAGGATGACGCGATGACGGATGTCATGCGCGTACAACTCGAGCGTGCGGGCGTGCACCTCACGGCGACTGGCGATCTTCCGGCGGACTGCGGGCTCGTGGTCTACTCGTCGGCGATTGCGCCGACCCATCCCGCCGTGGTGGCGGCGAAGGCGCGCGGCCTGCCGATGGTGCGACGCGGCGAACTGCTCGCCGAAGTCACCCGGGACCAGAAACTCGTTGCGGTGTGCGGCTCGCATGGCAAGACGACCACCTCCGCGATGCTGGCCACGGCGCTGGTGCGCGCCGGGTTTCCGTCCGGGTACGTCTTAGGCGGATTGATCGGTGACGACGCCTTTCCACCCGCGGCTGCCGGCTCGAACGGCTGGGTGATTGCCGAGATCGATGAGAGCGACGGCACGATCGGACGTTTTTCGCCGGAGATCACGCTCGCGGTGAACCTGGATTGGGATCACCCAGACCACTACCGGCAACTGTCAGATCTGGAAGCCGCGTTTGCCGCGCTGTTTTCCCGGACGCGGAGCACCGTGCTCGTTAACGCGACGTGTGCGCTGTCGCGCCGCATCGCGACGCAGACCACGGGTGGCGCGTCGGTGGTGACCTTTGGTCCGGGGGCGGACTATGCCGGCACCGTGCTGAAGGAGGACGCGTCCGGACTGCAGCTCACGCTCGGCGGAAAATTTTCCATCGTGCGGGCGGACGTGCGCGCTGCGGGTGAGTTCAATGCCTTCAACGCGACGGCGGCGCTCGCCGCCGCGCAGCTCATGGGCGTGCGCCTTGCTCCGGATCTGCTGGCGGGCTACGCGGGCGTTCGCCGGCGGCAGAGCCTGCTGCATGCGGACGCGGCGATCACGGTGGTGGAGGATTATGCGCACCATCCGGCGGAGATCCGCGCGCTATTGGCGAGCCTGCGCCGGCGGGTCAGCCCGGGCGGACGGTTGGTCGTGGTTTTCCAGCCCCATCGCTTCAGCCGGACCCGGCAGTTTCTCGGCGATTTCGCCGACGTGCTGACCACGGCAGACTCGGTGCATCTTCTCGATGTCTACGGTGCCGGTGAGGCGCCGATGCCGGGTGGAACGTCCGGTGATTTGGCGGACGCAGTCCGGAGGCTGGCGCCAGCCAAGGCGCTTTCCTATCAGGCCGTAAACGTGAAAGCCGCGCTGACGGCGCTCGACGCCGATGTGCGGACGGGCGACCTGGTGGCGGTGGTGGGCGCGGGCGACATTGACCAGGCCGCGCGGCAATGGCTGGCCGTCCGCAAGCAGACTTTGATGAAGACGATGGATTGGGACGGATTGGCGGAGGCGTGGCGTGGAGCGGTTTCCGCCGCGACCAAGGTGAAGCGCGAGGAATCGCTGGCCGAGAAGACCACGATGCGGGTCGGCGGTGCGGCGCGGATCTACGCGGAGCCGGCCAGCCTGCCGGATCTCCAGGCCCTGCTGCGCGCGGCCGCGCAGGCGGGCGTGCCCGTGCAGGTGCTGGGACGCGGATCCAACCTGCTCGTGCCGGACGCGGGCGTCGACGGCCTGGTGCTGAGCCTGCGTCAGGCAGCGTGGGAGACGTTCGAGCCGCTGCCGGACGGGCGCGTGCGGGTCGGGGCGGGCTTGCGTCTCAAGAACCTCTGCGGTCTTGCGATCAAGGCCGGCTTGGTGGGCTTCGAATTCCTTGAGGGCATCCCGGGGAATGTCGGCGGCGCCTTGCGAATGAACGCGGGCGCGATGGGCGGTTGGATGTTCGACGTGGTCGCCGAGGTGACGCTGATCACCTATGCCGGTGAGGTGAAGACTCTCCGGAAGGAGGAGATGCACGTGGATTACCGGCACTGTGCCGAGTTGCACGATGCGATCGCGCTTGGCGCAATCCTGCGTCCGGCGGCCCAGGCCGAGGCGGAGGCGATCAGCCGCCAGGTCGATGCCTATCGGGAGAAACGCCAGAAGTCCCAGCCGCGTGAACCGAGCGCGGGGTGCATTTTCAAGAATCCGCCGGGCGACTCTGCCGGCCGCCTGATCGACCAGTCTGGCCTCAAGGGCGAGCGAGTGGGGGACGCGGAGGTTTCGTCGGTGCACGCCAATTTCATCGTCAACCGCGGCCACGCGACCAGTGCCGATGTGATCGCGCTCGTGCGCAAGGTCCGCGCCCGAGTCGAGCAAGCCAAGGGCGTGAAACTGGAGCCCGAGGTCCTGCTCTACGGCCAGCGCTGGGAGGACGTGCTGTGAACAATTGCGGAGTGCGGATTTCGGATTGCGGAATGAACGCAATCCTCCGCCGAGCCCGCTCCCGTTTCCAGATTCTGACCACTCCGCAATCCGCATTCCGCAATCCACAATGACCTCATCTCCCATCATCGCTGTCCTCTGTGGCGGCACCTCGGCCGAGCGCGAGGTGTCCCTGGGTTCCGGGCGGGCCTCTGCGCAGGCGCTGGCCCGGTCGTTTCCCACCCGCGTGTTCGAAGTGAACGCCAACGCCCTGCCGCCGGGTCTCGATCCGGCCCGGCACGTCGTCTTTTCGACCCTCCATGGCACCTTTGGCGAGGATGGCGGCATGCAGCGCCTGTTGGAGGCGGCCGGGATCGCCTATGCCGGCTGCGGCGTCGAGGCCAGCGCCCTGACCATGGACAAGACCCGGACCAAGCAGGCGGTCGCGACCCGCGGGGTGAAGGTGGCCAAAGGCCTGGTCTTTGATGCGGCGAAGAAGCCCTCCGCGGCGGAGGTGATGGCGGCCGTGGGGGAATCCGTGGTGATCAAGCCGAATGCTGAAGGCAGCAGCGTCGGGCTCAGTCTGCCGGGCACCCGGGCTGAACTTGAGGCCGCCCTCGCGGGCATCACCCGCGGATCCTGGCTGGCGGAGCAGCGACTGACCGGGCGGGAGTGCTCGATTGGCGTCCTCAACGGCAAGGCCCTGGGCGCAGTGGAGGTGCGTCCGAAGTCGGGCGTCTACGATTTCACGAGCAAGTACACCAAGGGCATGACCGAGTACCTGGCGCCCGCGCCGTTTGAGTCGGGAGTGACGGCGGCCGTGCAGGCGGCGGCCGAGGCGGCCTTTGCGGCCTGCGGCTGCCGCGACTACGCGCGCATCGACTTCATAGTTTCTGCGCAGAACGAACCGTTTTTGCTCGAAATCAACACGCTGCCGGGCATGAAAGAAACCAGCTTGCTGCCGATGAGTGCGCGCTGCGCAGGAATGGACTTTACGGCGTTGGTGAGGGAACTGGTTTTGCCTGCGTTGGTGCGTGCTCAAGGGGCGCAGCCTGCCCGCATCCGTCCATGAGCAAACTCGACTCCGCTACCCCCGTCGCCCGGAACTGGCGCGACATCCCGCAGACCGTTGCGCCGCGCGCAATGTCGACGGAGGGCCGTCGTCGCCTGGTGTTCTCGACCGGCAAGTTGATCGCCACCTGCGCCCTTTCGGCCGCGGCCCTGTGGGGCGGCTTCGAAATCTGGCGGACGTGGGAAACCGCTCCGCAGACCCTCACCGCCGCAGGCAAGGGTGAGCCGGTCAAGACGATCGAGCTGCGCACCGACGGGGTGCTCGATCTCTCGTGGGTGAACGACGTGCTCGCGCTGCCGCGCAATGTGGCGCTGATGGAACTCGATCTGCCAGGGTTGCAGTCGCGGCTGACGACGACGGGGCAGGTTCGCACCGCGGTGCTGGTGCGCAAGTTTCCCTCCACGCTCGTCGTGACGCTGCAGGAACGCTCGCCGGTCGTGCGGATACGTCCTGAGGCCGGCCCCGACCTGGTCGTCGCGCGCGATGGCACGGTGTACGCCGGTATGGGTTACGCGGATGACTTGATCACGTCACTGCCTTGGTTGGCGGGCGTGCGGCTCACGCGTGCGGGTGACGGCTATGTCCCGCTGACGGGCCTGGAGACGCTGGCGGAACTGCTGACCGTGACGCAGGCGAACGCGCCCGGACTGTATCGCAGCTGGAACGTGGTCGACCTCTCGCGTCTGCCCACCGACGGCGAGATCATCGTGCGCTCTAAGGACATCCCTGAGGTCGTGTTTGGCACCCGGGATGATTTTTTCACGCAGGTCGCGCTGCTCGATTCCACGATCGAGCAGATCGCGCTCAATCCGGCGCTCGGAAAGCCGAGCCGGGTGAACCTTGCGGTGGGCGGTCGGCAGGTGCCGGTGGCGTTCGGAGGCACGCCTGCGACGACGCGCGCACCCGAGCCGGCCAAGCAAAATCCGACTTTCTTCCGCCCAATTCGTCCCATTTCCCTCGAGTAAGATGTCCAAGTCCCGCTTCATCGGTGCCGTCGAAATCGGCACCTCCAAGGTCGCCGTTCTGGTCGGCGAAGTCGTCAATGGCCGCAGCCTCAACCTGATCGGCTTTGGCGAGTGCCAGTCCCGCGGCGTGATCAAGGGTGCCGTGGCCGATTTCAAGGCCGCCAGCGATGCAACGCACAGCGCACTGATGTCGGCCGAGCAGAGCGCGGGCGTGCGCATCGAGGAGGTCTATCTGGCCCAGACGGGCGCGCATCTCGAGGGTTTCTACAATGAGGCTTCGGTCAGCGTGAGCGCGGCCGACAACATGGTCAGCCAGGTCGACATCGACACGGTCTGCCGGCTGGCGAAGTCCAAGGCCCTGCCGGAAGGCCGCATGGTGGTGCACAACATCCGCCGCCCGTTCTATCTCGATGGCCGTATGGTGGGCTCGAATCCTGAGCACCTCGTGGGTCAAAGGCTCGATGTCGGCTACTGGACCGTGCACGGCCAGGAAAACCGCATTGCGGACAATATCCATGTCATTCGCGGCTTCAATGTGCGGGTAGGGGACTTGATTCTCTCCAGCCTGGCCGCGGGCGCGGTGCTGACCTCCCTGCAGGACCGTCAGAACGGCGCGCTGGTCATCGACATCGGCGCGGGCACGACGGACTATGCGCTTTATCGCGACGGCGGCGCCTTCGTGACCGGCGTGGTGCCGGTGGGCGGCAGCCACCTGACCAACGATCTGGCGCTCGGCCTCCGTGTGACGGAAGGTCAGGCGGAAAAGCTCAAGCTGCGCTTCGGCCGCGGCACGATCTTGTCGAAGGACAAAACCGAAAAGGTCTGGCTCAACGGCGACTTCGCGATCGGCGACCGCCAGTTCCCCAAGCACACGATCGAGACGATCACATCCGCCCGCGCGTGGGAGCTGCTCGAAGTCGTGCGCAAGAAACTCGGCACGGCGTTCGTGCCGGAGAAGTGCGCGGCCGGCGTGATCCTCACGGGTGGCACCGCGCGTTTGCCGGGCCTGACCGAAGCCGCGGCCAAGGTCTTTGGCGTCGCGGTGCACATCGGCGAACTGCCGGGCGCGGTCGACGAGAAGTTGCGCGAACCGGCCTTTGCCACGGTCACCGGCCTGCTGAATTACGGAGCCCAGTCGCGGACGGAGTCCGCGCCGCCCAAGCGCTCCACGACCGGCGGATTCATCAAGAAGCTTTTCGCGGTGGGGAACTGACCATGAACGTGACGTCGAATTCGAACGAACTGCCCCTCGCGACCGATCTGATGACGGATCGCAGCATTGCGATCAAGGTCATCGGCATTGGCGGCGCGGGCGCCAACGCGGTGGACCGGCTCAAGATGGAGAACCTCGAGCGCTTGCAGATGGCGGTGCTCAACACGGACCTTCAGGCCCTCTCGGCTTCGCCGGTGCAGGACAAGGTGCTGCTCGGGGCGTCGATCACGCGCGGCCTCGGCGCCGGCGGCGAACCCGACATCGGGCGTCAGGCGGCCGAAGTGGATCGCGAGAAAATCGCAGCGGTCGTCAAGGATTGCGACCTCGTGTTCCTCGTCGCCGGCATGGGCGGCGGCACGGGCAGCGGCGCCGCTCCGGTCATCGCGGAGATCGCGGCGGAATCGGGCGCGCTTGTGATCGCGTTCGTCACGTTGCCGTTCAGTTTTGAAGGGGGCCGTCGGGCCAAGCAGGCCGAGGAAGGCCTGCAGACCCTGCGTCGCGCCTGTGACGCGGTGATCCCGCTGCCCAATGACATCCTGCTGCAGGAATCGGCGGACGGTGAGACTGCGCTCGATTCGTTTGCACGGGCGGACGAGTGGATCGGGCGGGGAGTGAAGTCGATCTGGTCGATGCTGTTCCGCACCGGCCTGATCAATCTCGATTTTGCGACGTTGCGGCAGGCGTTTCATACGCGCGGCGGCAAGACGCTCTTCGGTCTCGGCAGTGGCGAGGGCGAGAATGCCGTGGCGGATGCGATCGAGAGCCTCAAGCTGTGCCCGCTGCTTGCCACGCCTGAATTTTCCCGCAAGGCGGATCGTGTGCTGGTCAATCTGATCGGTGGCACGGACCTTACGCTGCCCAAGGTCAACGAGATCATGTCGGCGGTCACCGAACAGTTTGGCCGCGACTCCCATGTGATCATGGGCGCGGTGATCGATGAACAGATGCAGGGCAAGGTGGAGGTTTGCGTGCTCGGCACCAGCGATGTTGGCGGTCGCATCCCGGTGCGGCGCCCGGCGACGCCGGCGCGCGCCCGCACGGCTCAGACCCAGCCGGCGACGCCTGCTCCGCAGGCCGAGCCGAGGATGTCATCTCAGGCCTCCGGCGTGTTTCCTGCGACCGGCCAGGCTGCGGCCCAGCCGGTCGCCGTACCCTCGGCGCGCGCGGTGCAGGAAGAGATGATGCTCGCCGGCGAGGCCGAAACGCGGGGCTACTTCGAGCGTACCGACCGAAACCTGTTCGAAGGGCAGGATCTCGACGTCCCGACCTACCTCCGCAAGGGCATCAAGATCGTGCTCTGAGCTGCCCGACCGGTTCGGTCGCGTCGCCCGACTGTTGCAAGGCAACGGCCTCCGCGTGGTTGACGGAGTCTGGGCCCGGCGATTGGGTGGGGTTGGTGATGTCCTCTGTGCGGTCTCTCGTTTGCTTTGGCTGGCTGCTGCTCGCTCTGGCTGGCGGTTTGCACGCGCAGTCGGTCAATCCCGTCGCCGGGGAGGTCGAGTATGCGCTCCTTCCGGCCGGACTTGATCGCGCCGCCGCCGAGACTGCGTGGACCGCGGGGGCATTTGTCCCCATGCCCGCCGGGGGTGAGCTCCCTGCCACGGGAGGCGGACAGGACCTTTGGCTTCGCATTGGCTGGTCGAATCCCCGGGCGCAGGCGCACCTGATCGCGCTCGAGCTGAACGACTTTTTCGAGGACGACACGTCGTTCTTTGTTTGGGACGATGCGGCCGGTCGTTGGGCCGAACATCGGGTGGGGGAGCGGGTGCCGTACCCGCAACGCTCCCTCTGGGGGCGCGAGCCAGTCGCCTGGTTTTCGACCCCGGCGGTCGATCAGTTCGTGATGTGGGTGAATGCCCGCAACGACGAATCGCAATGGCCGCTTTTCAAGGTTCATGATCCGGCGGACAACTACCTGAAGAGCCGGCGCACCCACGATGTTTGGCTTGGCTTCTACTACGGCGCGCTGCTCGCGCTCGGCCTGTACAACCTGTTTCTCTACGGCGTTCTGCGCCGGGCCGAAATTCTCTACTTCCTCCTCTACGTTGCGACCTTCGGCGTTGGTTTCTTCCTCTATCAGGGCCTCCACTTCCAGTGGTTGCCGTGGTTGCAGTCGCCCCACCACAACCTGGTGATCGCATCGTGTACCTGCGCCTCGATCTATGCGCTGGTGCAGTTCAGTCGGAATTTTCTTGGGACGGCCGAGCATATCCCGCGCTATGAACCTTGGATGATCCGGCTCGGCCGGCTTTTTGCCACCGTCTGCGTGCTTCTGGCGGTGTACATGGTCGTGATCGCGATTCGCCGCGACCTGTGGACCGATCACCCCGGCTTTTACCTGACCATCTTCAAGGTGCTTTCACTGCTGACGGCGTCGGGTTACGCCGTGATTTCGTTTGTGGCGGCGGCGGCGCTGAAAGCAGGGCGGCGCGAGGCTCGCTTTTACCTGCTCGGATTCGGGGCAATCTACCTGTTCCTGATCCCGGTGCTGGTGTCGCAGGCGCGGGGCACCGCGGTGGCCTCGGATGTGTACTGGGTCCAGATCGGCTCGTCGGTGGAGATGCTGTTGTTCGCCTTCGCGCTCGCGGACAAGATCCGCAACATGCGCGACGAGAAGAACGCGGCCGAGGAGAAGGCGCTCGCCGAGTCGGCGGAGCGAACCCGGCTGGAGCGGGCGCACGAGGAGATTCTCCGGCAGAAGCAGCAGCTCGAGGAGATTGATCGCCAGAAGAGCGAGTTCCTGGGGATTGCCGCGCATGACCTGAAGAACCCGCTGAACGCAGTGCAGGGCATTGCGGAGGTGCTGAAAGAGGACGAGAAACTCCCGATCGATCGGCGCATGCCGACGAGCGAGCGGAAGGAATTCCTCTCCGATATCGCGGATTCCTCGCACCAGATGCTCAGCATCATTGAGAGCCTGCTCGAAACGGATGCACTCGAGAGCGGCCGCCTGCAGTTGCAGCGTGCATCTTACCCGCTGGTCGGCCTTGTGGACCGTTCCTGGCGCGGCCTTGCCCGATCGGCCGAAGCCAAGCGGATTTCCGCGAGCATCCGGGTTCCGGCGCACCTCAAGGTGCTGGTCGATGCCGATCGTTTCCAGCGCGTGCTGGAGAACCTGCTCAGCAATGCGATCAAGTACACGCCGGCCGGCGGGGCGATTCTCCTCCAGGCCGTAGAGAGCGATGTGCCCGGCAAGATCGTGATCGCCCTGCATGATTCCGGCCCTGGTTTCAGTGCTGCCGACATGCCCCAACTGTTCGGTCGCTATCGCAAGCTTTCGGCGCGACCAACCGCCGGCGAAAGCTCGAGCGGGCTCGGGCTGTACATCGTTCACCGCCTGCTCGAGTTGCAGGGCGGCAAGATCGCGCTGGTCAGTCCTCCGGGACAGAGTGCGATCTTCCGGATCGAAGTGCCGTCGGCGTAGCCCGCCGAAATGACCAATGCTCAATGACCAATGTCCAATGATTGGGCAGATCTCAATCGGTCGCAAATTGAATAAAGAGGGCGCAAGCTAAGGATAATTTCCGTGGTTCGATCATTGGCCATTGAACATTGGTCATTGGTCATTCCGCGCAGCGATCGTCCTTTACGCTAGTTTCACCCATCCCCTCCTTGGCAACCGCGGGGGATTCTGCACCATTCACGGCATGTTTATCGACGAGTGTGTGATCAAGGCCCAAGCGGGCGATGGCGGACGCGGCTGCGTCAGCTTTCGCCGTGAGAAGTACGAGCCGTGGGGCGGCCCCAATGGTGGGGACGGCGGCAAGGGCGGTGACGTGATCCTCGTGGGCGACCACGACACGAACAACCTCGTCGACTACAAGTATCAGCCGCACTGGCGCGCCGAGCGCGGCGAACACGGCATGGGCAAGGATTGCCATGGCCGCGAGGGCAAGCCGGCGATCATCAAGCTCCCGCTCGGCACGATTGTGACCGATGAGGCCACCGGCAAGGTCGTGGCCGAAATCATCGAGAACGACCAGCAGGTCGTCCTCTGCAAGGGCGGCAATGGCGGCTGGGGCAACACCCACTTCAAGACGTCGACCAACCGTGCGCCCAAGCGGGCCAATGCCGGTCATCCGGGCGAGGCCGGGACCTACCGTTTCGTGCTGAAGAGCATCGCCGATATCGGCCTGGTCGGTTTCCCCAACGCGGGCAAATCCTCCCTCACCGGTCGGATCACCAAGGCCCACCCCAAGACGGCGGCGTATCCCTTCACGACCCTGCACCCGCAGATTGGCGTGATCGAGTACGGTGCGCCGATCTTTGGCCGCCTGATGCTGGCCGACGTGCCCGGGCTGATCGAGGGGGCAAGCGAGAACCGCGGCCTCGGCCATCGGTTCCTGCGTCACATCGAGCGCTGCGCGCTCCTGATGTTCATGATCGACATGGCCGGCGTCGACAACCGTGACCCGCGCGACGACTACAAGATACTGCTGAGCGAGCTGAAGCTTTACGACCCAGCGATGCTGGACAAGCCGCGTCTGGTCGTGGCCAACAAGATGGACCTCGAGGGCGCGAAGGAGAAGCTCAAGGCCTTCAAGAAGAAGCACAAGGTCGACGTGGCCGAGATCTCCTGCCTGAGCGGCGCCGGGATCGAGGAACTGAAGGCGCTTCTGTGGACAAGCGTGCGTGCGCGTCGCCAGGTGAAGCCGAAGAAAGCGAAGACCAAGACGGCCGCTTCAAAGTCCAAGCCGAAACCGAAAGCCAAGGTGGCGGCAAAGAAATCGCCAAAAGGGAAGGCCTGAGCCAGGGTCCCGGACATGTCCATCTCCGCCGAACATCGTCCTCTTCTGATGCGCGCCAACCGGCTGATGGGCGCACAGCTGGTCGAGCACAACCTTGTGAAGATCGAGGACCTCGAGTCGGCGAACGAGCGTCTGCTTGAACTCGTGGCGGAGGGCAACCCGCGCCAGAGCACCGTCCTCGGCGTGCTCGCGTACGAAAAGAAGGTGGTCAAGGAGGACGACATCCTGACCCATCTCGCCGATTCCGAGGGGATCGGTTTGGTCGACCTGCGCAACTACGAGGTGTCGGAGGAACTCCGCAACACGCTTGACCTCGGAGCTTGCTGGGCGACGTGGTCCGTGCCTTTCGACAAGGAGGAGGACTTTCACTGCATCGCGACCGCGTATTACCTGAGTCCCGCCGTGCGCACCTACTGGGAAAAGCAGCTGGGTGGACCGGTGATCTGGTACGGCACCTCGCTCGAGGTGGTTGGTGATTTCCTCGAAAAACTCGAAGCGGAGCGCAAGCAGGCGCCCGCGGGTTCAACCACCCCGGCCCGCTGATCCGCCATGCCGCTCGGAAAAATTCAGACCCAGATCGTCGCCGCGCTCGAGGCCATGAGCCGGCTCACAGCGGAGCAGCGCGCCACCATTGCCGCCAACCCGGATGAACTGACGGGTGAGGCGCTCGACAAGCTGCTCCTCGAGGACTTTCGCATCACGTCCTTCCAGTTGCTGGTGGCCAAGGGCCGGGCGTTCGGCCTCGCGCCCTACAATGTGGCGCGGCACAAGGTCACGCCTCAGACGTTCGAGCGCGTGCCGACCGAGTTCTGCCAGGAAAACCTGGTGCTGCCGGTCGGGCAGGTGGGTGAGCTGCTGCTCGTCGCGTTCGCGAATCCGTTCGACGTTTCCCTGCCGACCAAGATCCAGGAGATGACCGGCAAGCGGGTGATCCGCCTGCTCGGCCGGGAGAAGGACATCCGGGAAAAGTTCTCCCGCGGACCAGAGCCGGTCGCGGGTTTTGCCGATGTCGTCTCGGCGATCGGCGCCGAGTATGGCGGGGAAGGGGATATCAGCGAGGACGACCTCACGAGCGAGGAATCGGGTCCGATCATCGATCTTTCGAACCGCATCATCGAGGATGCCTACTACTCCGGCACGTCGGACATCCATGTCGAGCCGTGGGAGAAGGAGGTCATTGTCCGCTATCGCATCGACGGCGTCTGCCAGGAAAAGCTCCGCCTCCCCGGCAAGGTCGGGCCGGCGCTGGTCGCGCGCCTCAAGATCATGTGCAACCTCGACATCGCCGAACGCCGGCTGCCGCAGGACGGGCGCATTGTCTTCAAGCAGTACACGAAAAAGAATCTCGATATCGACCTGCGTGTCTCGACCGCCCCCTTGAATCACGGTGAAGGCGTGGTCATGCGTATCCTCGACAAGCAGAAGTCGACGCTGCCGATGACCGCGCTCGGTTTCACCGAGGAAAACCTCGCGCGCTACCGCAGCTGCATCAGCCAGCCGTATGGCATGATCCTGCACTGCGGTCCGACCGGCTCGGGCAAGTCGATGACGCTTTATTCGGCGCTCAACGAAATCAACGCGCCCGATCTCGTCATCCGCACGGCGGAGGATCCGATCGAGTACACGCTCGCCGGCATCAACCAGATGCAGATGCACCGGCAGATCGGCCTGACGTTTGCGACCGCCCTGCGCGCGTTTCTGCGTCAGGATCCCGACATCATTCTCGTCGGCGAAATTCGCGACAAGGAAACGGCTGAGATCGCGGTCGAGGCCGCGCTCACCGGTCACTTGCTCATCTCCACGCTGCACACGAACGATGCGCCGTCCACCGTCGCGCGTCTGACCGACATGGAGGTTGAGCCGTTCATGATCTCGTCGTCGCTGCTCTGCGTTTGCGCGCAACGCCTCATGCGCCGCGTCTGCAAGCAGTGCAAGCAGCCGTACACCCCGGAAGGCCGCGTGAAGGAGATCATGGAAAAGGCGATTGGCTGGAGTGGCACCATCTTCAAGGCCAACCCGGCTGGTTGCCCGAAGTGCGGCGGCAGTGGCTACAAGGGCCGTGTCGGTATCCACGAGTTGATGATCACCAATGAGGAGCTTATCGAGGCGATCAACAAGCGCGCCGAGACGGCCGAGCTTAAGCGCATTGCGCAGCGCCAGGGCATGAAGACCCTGCATCAGGACAGCATGCAGAAGGTCAAGGACGGCGTGTCCACCTTTGAGGAGGCGATTGCCACGGTGCCGCCAGACATGTCCTGACGACCTTTTCCCTTGCGCCCGGCACCCGACGCTTAAAGTGATCGCCTAGCCGACCTCCCATGATTTCCCCTCGCTTGCTCTCCGTCCTTGCCCTCGCCGCTGCCGTCGTTCTCGGGGGCTGCGAAAAGAAACCGGTTGAAGTCACCCGCCAGATGCAGGCCGAGGTCGCCAATCTGCTCAGCGAGGCGGACTTTGCGAACCAGGTCCGCGACTATGCGCGTGCCGAACCGCTGCTGGCCAAGGTGGTCACGATTATCCCGGATGTCGGCGAGAACTGGGTGCTGCTGGGCGCCGCGCGCAAGCGGCTCAACAACACCGCCGGCGCGCGGACGGCCTATCGCGAGGCGCTCGCGGCGTTCGAGCGCGGCTACAAGGCCGACCCGAAGCGCACGGATTTCCTGCTGCAGCAGGTGTACGTCCACGCCCTGCTTGGCCAAGTGGACAAGGCCCGTGCGGTGTTGGAAAAGGCGGGCAAGGATCACCCGACGGACCGCGAGGTCCAGGACTTCATCCGGGCCAAGGCGATCGACGGCATGCTGAGCGATCCGAACTTCAAGTCGGTCGCGCTGTGAAGGGCGCCCGGTTTCACGCGAAGGCGCGAAGCCGTCATCCCCTCATTCGAAGTCACCGTCCGTCTTTGCGGCTTCGCGCGAGCCATTCCGGGTCGATGTTTTTTGGGAGGTTGCCTGAGTGATCGCCGCCATCCAAACCTACTGGGCCGAGTTCGGCGCGATCACGCTGGCGCACCTGCTCGCGGTGGCGAGCCCGGGGCCTGATTTTGCGATGGTGCTCCGGCAGAGCCTTGCGCACGGCCGCCGGACGGCCGTCTGGACGAGCATCGGGATCGGCAGCGGTATTCTGCTCCATGTGGGCTACTCGCTGCTGGGGCTCGGGCTGGTCTTCCGGAGTTCGCCGACTGCGTTCAACGTCGTGAAATACGCCGGCGCGGCCTACCTCGCGTGGGTGGGCGTCCAGGCGATCCGGCAGGCCCGGCCGCGCGGCGCCGGTGCGGACGCGACCGGGGAAGGGGGCGCGCAGGTCCCGACGGTGCGCGCGGCCTGGACCACGGGATTTTTGACCAACGCCCTCAACCCGAAGGCAACGCTGTTCTTCGTTGCGCTCTTTCCGGTCGTGGTCAGCCCCACGACCCCGCGCCTGGTTCAGGCCGGCTACGGCCTGTGGATGGCGCTTGCGACGATGGCGTGGTTTTCCCTCGTCTCGGTCATCTTCACGCAGGAGGCCACGCGGCGCGCCTTCCTGCGCTGGAGCCACTGGATCGATCGTGCGCTCGGCGTGGTCTTCCTCGCCTTTGCCGTCGGGTTGGCGCTGGCGAGTCTGCGGTGAGGGGGCTTGCCGCGCCGTGAACGGGCTGGTTGGGTTTTGAACCCGACCGGATTGTCCGGTTTCAAAACCAGCCCGAAACAACCATGCCGGATGGAACATCTGGAGTATTTTCAGCAGAACGGCAGCCGGAAGCGCTGACTCCAGTCCGAACCACTTGATCGGAGAAACTCAACCCCACCTTACCATGACCACCAAGCATCGCATCTTCACCATGAGCTTCGCGAACGTCTACCCGGCCTACATCGCCAAGGCGGAACGGAAGGGGCGGACGAAGGCGGAGGTGGATGAAATCATCCGCTGGTTGACCGGCTACACCCAGCGGCAATTCGAGGCACAGCTGAAGAAGCAGACTGACTTCGAGACCTTCTTCCGGGATGCGCCGAAGATGAATCCGGCGCGTACCTTGATCAAAGGCCTGATCTGCGGCGTGCGCATCGAGGAGATTGAGGAGCCGACGATGCGCGAGATTCGCTACCTCGACAAATTGGTCGACGAATTGGCGAAGGGTCGGGCGATGGAGAAGATCCTGCGCACGGCGTAAATCCCGGCGATAGTATGTATCGGGTCAGCGACCTCGGCCCGATTTCACCCCAACGGCTCTAGACATAGATGCCGCCGCCGAGCAGGCGTTCGCCGTCGTGCAGGGCGAGGATCTGACCGCTGGCGAGGGCGCGCTGGGGTTGATGAAAGCGGATCAAGGCCGAGCCGGGAGCGGCTGGATCAGGCGTAAAATCGAGGCGCACGCGCGGATCCCGGTAGCGCACGCGGCCCTCCAGCGTGCAGGGAGCGGTGAGGGCGGGCGCATTCCACTGGAGCCCGTGCACGCGCACCTCGCTCTGGAAAAGTCCCGGAGCGTCGTTCGCGTCGAACGCGACGAGGAGAGCGCGGTCCTCCGCGCGCTTGCCGACCACGACGTAGGCCTGGTGGTCGGTGTTGGAGGGCACGCGGATGCCGCGGCGCTGGCCGAGCGTGTAGTAGTGCAGGCCGCGATGCTCACCGAGGACGCGACCATCGCCGGCGCGGATGATCGGGCCCGGTTCGTCGGGCACGTACTGCCGGAGGAAATCCTGCATCTTCACTTCGCCAATGAAGCAAATGCCTTGGCTGTCCTTCTTGTCCGCCGTCACGAGGCCGGCCTCGCGGGCGAGCCGGCGCAGCTCGGGCTTGGGCAGGTCGCCGATGGGGAAACGTGCGTCGCGCAGCTGTTCCTGCGAGAGCAGGGCGAGAAAGTAGGACTGATCCTTGTTCTTGTCGGCGCCCTCCAGCAGTTGAAATTGCGGAGTGCGGAGTGAGGATTGCGGATTTTCAGACAGCTGCGGATTGATGGTCGGCAGGCTGTTTCCGGATTCCGTCGTCCGCAGTCCAGAATCCGCAATGACCTCGGCTCGGCGGGCGTAGTGGCCGGTGGCGACTACGGGAAACCCATGATCTTGGGCCCAGGCGCGGAACACACCGAATTTGATCTCCCGGTTGCACATCACGTCGGGATTGGGCGTGAGGCCATGGCGATAGCCGTCGAGGAGGTAAGCCACGACGCGTTCGCGATAGTCCTTCATCAGGTTCACCACGACAAACGGGATCCCGAGTTGGTCGGCGACGGCGCGGGCGTCATCGATGTCCTGCTGCCAGGGGCAGTGCCCGATGATGTTATCCTCGTTGATCCAGTTCTTCATGTAGGCCCCGGCCACGTCGTGCCCCTGCTGCTTGAGCAGCAGGGCGGCGACGGAGCTGTCGACTCCGCCGGACATGGCGACAAGGATCTTTTCACGTTGGCCCACGCCGCTACCGGTGCGCGGCTGCGGCGGCTTGTCAATGGATTGTGACGAAGCAGGGGGCAGCGATCAGAAGTCGGAGGTCAGGCAAACCTGTATTTCCTGCGTATTTCCCGCTCCCCACTGCTGTCCCTGATCTCTGGCTTCTGCCCTCCGACCTCTCCTCGACCACTTCCGGCTTGTGCGGGATTCTGCGTGGAGGATGCTCTGGGCAACGCATGTCGTCGCACCGCGCGAAAAAAATCGTTCAGGCCTGGCTGGAGACCCCGACTCGCGGGGTCATCGAGCTTTCCCGTGACTGGAGGGCGAAGTATCCGCCTCCGCTCGCACTGGGCGGCGGGGACGTGGCGTTTGCTTCGCTGCATCGCGTGCCTGATTACCTGTTTGGCTGCGCGAGCGGTTATTTCGTCAACCGGAAGAGCGAGATCTTCTTTTTCCTGCGGCTCGACCGCCACCAGCATCTCGATCCGGCCAAGGATGCCGTCTACCTGGCGGGTGACTTCAACGGCTGGGCGGGTGCAGGGGATCCGGACTGGGCGCTGCTGCCGGCCACGCTCGACGGCGACCCCGTGCTGCTGTGGTCAGGCGAGGCGCAGCGGTTCGCGGCTGATCCGTACATGCGTTTCAAATTCGTGACCCAGTCGGGCCGCTGGCTTGACGTGGCGGCCGATGCGCCGAACGCGGCGCGCGACGAAAATGGGAACATCAATCACACGATTGATCCGGATCGCACGGGGCAGCATCTTTTCGAGTTCACGCTGGCCTCGCCCGTCGATTTGAGCCGGCCGTGGTGGATTGAATGGGCGGACGGCGACACGCCGACCACGGTGCCGCTTCGACTGGGTCCTTATTTCTACAATCTGGCCACGCAGCTTCCGCTGGGCGCGATTGCTGAGGGGCGGAAAACGACTTTCCGGTTGTTTGCCCCGCGGGCGAGCAAGGTCGAGCTGTTGGTTGCCGCCTCGGTCGAGGAGCAGGGCCGTTCGCACCGCTACGCGCTGGCGCGGCGACCGGCCCCGAGTCTCCTGCTGGCCGATGCCGGCGAGGCGTGCGTGTGGGAGGTCGTGCTCGACCACAATCTCCACGGGTGGGTTTACTGGTATGCCGTCAGCGGACCAACGGATGCTTACGGCCTGTTCGATCCGGAGCATCGTGTGCTTGATCCTTATGCGCAGGCGACGCTCAGCCGCGAAGGTCCCGGGATCATCTTGGACCGCTCACGCCTGCCGAAGCCGGACCGGAGCTTCGCGACGCCGCACTGGCAGGATCTGGTGATCGCCGAGGCGCATGTGCGCGATCTTGTGACGAACGCGCCGGTGACGATGACGGCCGATCAGCGCCGCGGGTTTACCGGCCTGCGCGCGTGGGTCGACAGCCCGGATTTCTACCTGTCACGCCTCGGGGTCAACTGCGTCGAGCTCCAGCCGGTGCAGGAATTCGATAACGTCACGACTGACGAGTATCACTGGGGCTACATGACGAACGCCTTTCTCGCGCCCGAGAGCGCCTACGCGCTGGATCCGGCGCGAGCCTCGGGGGTGGGGGAGCTGCAGGAGCTGGTGGCGGCGTTTCACCGCCGCGGCATCGCGGTCATCCTTGACGTGGTCTTCAACCACGTGGGCGTGCCGGCCCACCTGATGTTCATCGACAAGCTCTATTACTTCGAGGTCGACGGCGCCGGGAAACTCGAGAATTGGAGCGGGTGCGGCAACGACCTGCGGGCGCGTTCCGCAATGGCGCAGCGCCTGATCATCGACAGCTGTCTTCACCTCATCGAGACCTACGCCGTCGATGGGTTCCGCTTTGATCTGGCGGAGCTGATCGGGGCGGACGTGCTGCGCGAGGTGGAGCTGGCGTTGAAGCGCGCCAAGCCCGACGTGATCCTCATTGCCGAGCCCTGGAGCTTCCGCGGACACATAGCGGGTGGGCTGGCCGAGACTGGCTGGGCGTCGTGGAATGACGGTTACCGCAATTTCATGCGGGACTACGTCCATGGTGGATCGACCCGCGAGGCGTTCGAATACCACCTGAAGGGCTCGCCTTGGTATTTTGCACGCTGGCCGGCCCAGACCGTGAACTACTCCGAGTCGCACGATGACCGGACCTGGATCGATGTCATCACCGAGAACCGGGACGGCAGTGGTTTCCATCCCACGCTCAATGACCGGCGGCGGACCCACCTGATGGCGGCGATCCTCTTCTCGTCGATCGGCATTCCGATGATCTCGGCCGGGCAGGACTTCCTGCGCTCCAAGCATGGCGTGAACAACACCTACCAGCGGGGCGACCTCAACGCGCTCGATTATCGCCGGATCTATCGCTTCCCGTCGACCCATGCCTACTTCGTCGACTGGATCGCGTTCCGGCGTTCCGAGGCGGGCCGGCTGTTCCGGCAGTTCTCGCGTCCGAGCGAGGGATTTTTCCGGGTGCTGTTTGCGCCGGATTCGACGGCCGCCGCAGTGGTCTACAATGCCGACCTGTCGCAAGGTCCGCAGCAGCTGCTTTTCGTGGTGAATCCCACCTTGGTTGACGTGCTTCTCCCGCTTGATCCGGTGGTGGCCAACCGTCCCTGGCGCCAGCTGGCAGATCATGAGGAATTTCTCTCAGACGTGCGCACCGGACTGGCGCGAACTGTTGAAGTTGAGCTGTTTATGCCGGCGTTGAGTTGCGGCCTGTGGGCGACGCCCTGAGGTTGGTGCAGGGTAAGCAAAACCCCCTTGCTTTCGCGGTTCGCGGCCACTTCCCTTGCGGACCTACGCGTGCGTGTGGCGCGTTAAATCTGCATCAGTAAACAACAACTAGAAACGGGAATGTTCCATGGCTGTTAAAGTCGCTATCAATGGTTTCGGTCGTATCGGTCGCCTGGTTTTCCGGGCCCTCATCGAGCAGGGTCTGCTCGGCACGACCCTCGATGTCGTTGCCGTCGGTGACATCGTTCCGGCCGACAATCTGGCCTACCTCCTCAAGTACGACTCCACCCAGGGCCGCTTCCAGGGCACCGTGTCCTCGAAGAAGTCCTCCCCGGACAAGGCCGAGGACGACGTGCTTGTGGTCAACGGCAAGGACATCCTCGTGGTGTCGGCCAAATCGCCCGCCGAACTGCCTTGGGGCAAGCTCGGCGTTGAACTCGTGATCGAGTCGACAGGGCTCTTCACCGAGGCCGAGAAGGCCAAGGGCCACATCACCGCCGGCGCCAAGAAGGTCATCATCTCCGCTCCTGCGAAGGGTGAGGACATCACGGTCGTCATCGGCGTGAACGACGACAAGCTCGACCTCGCGAAGCACACGATCATTTCCAACGCCTCCTGCACCACGAACTGCCTCGCGCCGCTCGTCCACGTGCTCCTGAAGGAGGGCTTCGGTCTCGAGGAAGGCCTCATGACCACGATCCACTCCTACACCGCAACGCAGAAGACCGTCGATGGTCCGTCGAAGAAGGACTGGAAGGGTGGCCGCTCCGCCGCGATCAACATCATCCCGTCGAGCACCGGCGCTGCCAAGGCGACCGCTCTCGTGCTCCCCGAGACCAAGGGCAAGCTCACCGGCATGTCCTTCCGCGTGCCGACCCCGACGGTCTCTGTCGTCGACCTCACGTTCCGCAGCACCAAGGACACGTCCCTCGCCGAGATCAACGCCGCCGTCAAGAAGGCGTCCGAGACCTACCTCAAGGGCATCCTCGGCTACACCTCCGACGAGGTCGTTTCGTCTGACTTCATCCACGATAAGCAGTCGTCGATCTACGACGCCGGCTCCTCGATCGAGCTGAACAGCCGTTTCTTCAAGCTCGTCAGCTGGTACGACAATGAGTGGGGCTACAGCAACCGCGTGGTCGAGCTGACCGCGAAGGTCGCGGCCAAGCTCTAAGCGCGACGCCGCGCAGCAGCGAGGAGTGAGGAGTGGGTAACGAGCATGCAGCTCTGGCCCGCCTCACTCCTCTTCTATTTCTACTCGCTCCTCACTACCCGCTACTCGTTCCTTTTCTCCCATGCCCACGTTCAAGACCATCCGTGACCTCGATCTGAAGGGAAAGCGCGTGCTGATGCGCGTCGACTTCAATGTTCCGCAGGACAAGCAGACCGGTGCCATCACCAACACGCAGCGCATTGCCGCCGCGCTGCCCACGATCAAGTACGCGCTCGATCAGGGTGCTTCCGTGGTGCTGATGAGCCATCTCGGACGTCCGGATGGCCAGGTGATGGCCAAGTTCTCGCTCAAGCCCGTGGCGGATGAACTCAGCAAGCTGCTGGGTCTGCCGGTGGCCTTTGCCGCTGACTGCGTGGGTCCTGTCGCCGAGCAGGCGGCGGCGGCGTTGAAGCCCGGCCAGGTCCTGTTGCTGGAGAATCTCCGCTTCCACATCGAGGAGGAGGGCAAGGTGAAGCTCGAGGACGGCACGTCCAAGAAGGCGGATCCGGCGGCGGTCGCCGCGTTCCGCGCCAGCCTGAGCAAGCTGGGTGACGTCTTCGTCAACGACGCCTTTGGCACCGCGCACCGCGCGCACTCGTCCATGGTCGGCGTGAATCTGTCCCAGAAGGCGGCCGGCTTCCTGATGGAAGCCGAGCTCAAGGCCTTCGCCAAGGTGCTCGATCATCCGGATCGCCCGCTGCTGGCGATCCTCGGTGGCGCCAAGATTGCGGACAAGATCCCGCTCATCAAGAACCTGCTCGAGAAGGCCAACAAGATCATCATCGGTGGCGGCATGGCCTACACCTTCCACAAGGTTCTCCGTGGCACGCCGATCGGCACCAGCCTGTACGACCCCGAGGGGGCCAAGATTGTGGAGGAACTCGTGGAGAAGGCCGCTCAGCGCAACGTCGAGCTGATCTTCCCGGTCGACTTTATCTGCGCGGACAAGTTCGCCCCCGACGCGAACACGTGTGCGGCGGATCTTGCCACGGGCATTCCGGACGGGTGGGGCGGGCTCGATGCGGGTCCCAAGTCGATCGCGCTCTACCGCGAGGCGATCCTTTCGTCCAAGACCATCATCTGGAACGGTCCGGCGGGCGTCTTCGAATTCGACAAGTTTGCCGGTGCGACCAAGGCGATGGCCGAGGCGATCGCCGAGGCGACCGCCCAGGGCGCGACCACGATTGTCGGTGGCGGCGACACCGCCACTGCGGCCAAGAAGTTCAAGGTCGCCGACAAGGTCACCCACTGTTCGACCGGCGGCGGCGCCAGCCTCGAGTTCCTCGAGGGCAAGGCCCTGCCCGGCGTGGTCTTCCTCGAGAGCTGATCCGCTTGTTTGCGGCCTTTCTGCTCGCTCCGCCTCCTTCATCCGTCTGATTTACATCCATGATTCGCAAGAAGCTGATCGCCGGTAACTGGAAGATGAACAAGACGTCGTCCGACGCCGTCGCCCTGGTGGGCGAAATCGTCGCGGCGGTCGGTCGCAACACCGACGTCGATGTCGTGGTGTGCCCGCCGTTCACCTCGCTCGAGAGCGTTTTCAAGGCGATCGATGGCTCCACCGTGAAGCTCGGTGCGCAGAACATGCACCCGGAGCCAAGCGGCGCCTACACGGGCGAGATCTCCGCAGCGATGCTGCGCTCGCTGTTCGCAAGCTACGTCATCCTCGGTCACAGCGAACGCCGCACGTACTTCGCCGAGAGCGACGCTTTCATCAACCAGAAGGTCATCTCCGCCCTCAAGGCCCAGCTGAAGCCGATTCTCTGTGTGGGCGAGACGCTCGGCGAGCGTGAGGCCGGTTCGACGCTCAAGGTCGTGCAGACCCAGCTTGAAGGCGCCCTCGAGGGAGTGAGCAAGGACCTCGCGACGAGCGTGGTGCTGGCCTACGAGCCCGTCTGGGCCATCGGCACCGGCAAGGTCGCCACCACCGAGCAGGCGCAGGAGGTCCATGCCTTCATCCGCGGCCTGCTGACGAAACTCTTCGGCGCGGCAACGTCCGGAAAAATGCGCATTCTCTATGGCGGCTCGATGAAGCCGGCGAACGCAGCCGAACTGCTCGCTCAAAAGGACATCGACGGCGGTCTCATCGGTGGCGCCAGCCTCGAGTCACGCAGCTTCGTCGATCTGGTCAAGGCAGCCGCAGCTGCCAAGTAACTGAACGAAAGGGCCGTTGGCCGGGGCATGCCGGGAATCAAAAGATCCCGGGATTTCTCGTGTCATGAAGTGCTTCTACAATGACTGAAGTCGCTTCCTGTTAACGGAGGCGGGACTCGATCGGTCCAATCCAGAAGTCGCGCAGAGTCGCGGAGACGCAGAGATAGCCACCCGAGATCGAATCCTGTTTGAAACTCTGTGTCTCTGCGGCTCTGCGCCACTTCCGTGCTTTGATTTTGAGCAGGAGCTTCCTGGCGCTTGCGATTTGATGGCGCCAAGCGCTGGCTCCTACCGGTCCCGTGTCAGCATCTGCTCGGCGAGGGCGATCAGGAAGCTGGTATCGCCAGGAAGGGCGCGCAGCGCCGCAATGGCCTGGGCGGAGTGGCGCTCCGCCAGCAGGCGCGAGGCCTCGAGTCCGTGCAGCTTGACCGAGGTGGTCTTGTCGGCCTTGGCATCCTTGCCGGCGGTCTTGCCCAGTGTGGCGGTGTCGGCGGTGGCATCGAGAAGGTCGTCGATGATCTGGAAGGCCAGGCCGAGGTGACGGCCGGCCTGACGCAGCGTTTCCACCGCGGATGGAGCGGCGCCACCGACAAGTCCGCCGAGAACGAGCGAGACCTCGATCATCGCCGCGGTCTTGTGCAGATGGATGAACTCGAGTTCGTCCGCCGTGGCATTGGCGCGCTTCTCGGCCATCAGGTCCTCCATCTGGCCGCCGATCAGGCGTCGGCTGCCCGCGGCGCCCGCGAGCTCGCGGACGAGACCGTGGGCAAGGGCGGGCTGGGTCGCGTAGGCGGTGGCCAGCAGGGCGAAGGCGTGGGTGAGGAGCGCGTCGCCGGACAGCAGGGCGGTGGCCTCGTCGAAGGCCTTGTGCGCGGTCGGCCGGCCCCGGCGGAGGTCGTCGTTGTCCATGCACGGCAGGTCGTCATGAATCAGCGAATACGTATGGATGCACTCGACCGCGACCGCGGCGGGCAGGGGATCGGCCCCACCCGGGAACAATTCGGCGGCGGCGAGGACCAACACGGGGCGCAAACGCTTGCCGCCCGCCTGCAGGCTGTAGCGCATCGCCGTGTGGATGCGCGCCGGTCGGGTGTCCGCTGGGGGCAGGTGGAGGTCGATCCCGGTCTCGACGCGGGCAACGGCGGCACTAAATTTATTTGAGAAGTCCATTGTCAGGACACCACGGTCCCGGTTAAATCTTCCCTGTCGCAATGCCCACGCTCGAACTTGTTTGCAAACGCCTTTTCGCCGGGTCCGCCTGGTTCGTGAAAAGTGTCGTGGGTGCACTGCTTTTGGTGGTGCCGATCGCGCACTTTTTCGCCTTTGGCTACTTCTATGAACTTATCGCCCGCGCGCGGCGCGGCGAGGGGGTTGAACTGCCGGACTGGGATGATTGGCGGCGGCTGTTCGTCAATGGCGTGCCCGCGTTCATCATCTTCATGGTCCTCGGGGTGGCCCCGGTGGTCATCGCCTGGTTCCTGACGTGGCCGCTGCGGCTGTTTTCCTACGGTGCGTTCGTCTACCTGCCGATCGTGCCGGCGATCCTGATGGCCGGGCCGCTCACGGCCGCGGGCATCTACCAGTACCAGAAGCGCGAGGAGTACCGCGATGCCTTCCGCCTCGGCATCCTGGCGTCCATGCTCCGGTCGAGCCGAGCCCGCTTCTGGCTGCCCACCTTCGCGCTGATCGGATTCATCGCGGTGGGCTACCCCCTGATGACCTTCACGGTTTTCGTCGGATTTGCAGCCAGTTGGACGTATTACGCGGCCTATTTCCGGTTTGTGGAACAGTCTCGCAAAACCGGCACTGCCGTATAGCGCTATTCGGGTTCCAGATTCCCGTCTATGCCCACTTACGATTACAGCTGCTCCCGTTGCGGAGAGGATTTCGAAGCATTCCAGTCCATGAAGGACGCGCCCCTGACCACCTGCCCGAAATGTGGCAAAAAAGGTGGGGTCAAGCGCCAGATCGGCGGAGGCGCCGGCCTGATCTTCAAGGGCACCGGATTCTACATCACCGACTACAAGAACAAGTCGGGCGGCGGTGGAGACAAGAAGCCGTCGAAGGAAGCGAAGTCACCGGCCGCGTCGTCGGCCTCCTGATCCCCATCATGAAATCGAGCGCCAAGATTGAGCGGGAAAAATATGGCCCGAGCCTGGTGGAAGTCACCTTGGGGGCGGCGCTCAGCCTCATGCTTGGCGCAGTCCTCGCGGCGGCCTACCTCGTGGTCAAGCCCGTCGCCACCGTGCGCGAGCTGCCCAAGGAAGAGGACCGCGTTCGTGATCAGGTTTATTTTGTCGAGGGTTCGAAGGATGCGAACAAGGGCCGTACCTGGCTGCGCAAGCGCCAGTTGCTGCTGGAGGGCCAGACGGCCGAGATTCCGCTGACGGAAGACGAGCTCAACGCCGGTCTCAACGAGGCGCCCAAACCGGCCGAGGCGGGGGCGGCTCCGGGATTGATCGAGCCTTCGGCGGTCAATTTCCGCATCCGGGAGGGCGTTCTCCAGGTCGCGCTGCCTTCGACGGTCAATTTTATCGGCTACCGGATTCCGGTCGTCTTTCAGGCGCGTGGAGGTTTCGAGCGCGACGGTGATCGTTTCGCCTTTGTGCCGGATGAATTCTATATCGGCTCGCTCGCGGTCAACCGCCTCCCGTTCCTGCGCGGCGCGGTGACGTCCCGGCTCGTTTCAGCCAAGGGGCTCGGTCCGGAACTGGTCGAGGCTTGGGGCAAGGTGTCCGCCGTGGCAATCAATGGGGACACGCTGCAGCTCACGCTGCCCTGATGAAATTCCCGTGGGGCGCGGGCCGCTGGCCCGCTTGATGGCGCGATTTCAGCGTGCGGAGTGACCCTGCCTCGGAGCCCGAGGACGGCTCGGGCTCCCAGAGGGAGCGATCTCTCCTCAGATCGACTTGAGCAGCGTTGACATGTCGACGTGCTCGGTGATCAGCCGTTTGATCACGGGGAACTTGTCCGTGTCCTGCGGCTGGGTCTTCACCGTCATGCTGTGGATCTTCGAGGCGATGGTGTAGCTCTCGTCGCGCGCGGCGATCACCGGGATCTCTGTCTGGGCGAGAAGCTCGAGCAGCTTTGCATGAGGCTGGATGTCGTTCGTGAGCACGAGGCCCGCGATCGTGTCGACGCCGAGGCGTGCGCTGGAGATGGCGGCGAGGATGATGTCGTCGCGATCGCCCGGGGTGATGATGAGGGTGCCGGGCTGGAGATAGTCCACGATGCCCTTGGCGGTCATGGCGCCGACCACCACGCGATGGACGCGCTGCTTGGCGCCGCGGGGCTGGGCGTTGAGCCAGCGTCCGCTGATCTCCTCGGCAATTTGCGAGAGGTTGGGGGCGGAGAGCATCTTCTGCACGGGCAGCACACCGAGGAGCGGAACGCCGAGGCGCTTGAGCCCGAGGCCGGCGTATTCCTGGATCAGCGGAATCTTGTCGGCGTCGACCTTGTTGAGGATGGCGCCCACGACCTCGACCCCGGCCTGGTCGAACAAGGCCTTGTTCAGCGCGATCTCGTCAATCGGCCGGCCGATGCCGCCGGGGCAGACGATCACGACCTTGGCCTTGAGCAGCTTGGCGACCGAGGCGTTGGAAAGGTCGAAGACCGAACCGACGCCGGCGTGTCCCGTGCCCTCGATCAGGGTGAAATCCTTTTCCCACGAGACGCGGTCAAAGGCGCGGCAGATCTTGTCCTCCAGCGTCGCCAGCATGTTCGAGGGATCCTTGAGGAAGCGGCGGGTGAAGGTGGAATCCACCGTCACGGGACTCATGCTCTCGATCGGGACATGAACATGGTAGATCGTGTCGAGCAGGTACGAATCCTCGTCAACATGGTGGCCTTGGACCTCGACGAAGCGTTGGCCCACCGGCTTGATGAAGCCGATGCGCGGATACATGCCCATGAGTGCGGCGTAGAGGCCGAGGCATGTCGTCGTCTTGCCATCGTTCATGCGCGTGGCGGCGACAAAGAGCCGCTTGGTCGCGGTGTTGGTCGGCGTCGTCAGCAGCGGCAGCGCCGGCAGGTCGAACGGATTGGCCGAGGCATTGAACGTGGGCAGGGGAGGCGTGGTGGCCATGACGGGAGCTTAGTGGGGAAGGTCGAAATCCGAATGACGAAGATCGAATGACGAAAGCGATCCTTCGCGCATGGACTGGTTCGGCATTCGGATTTCGTCATTCGGGCTCTACTCGGGCGTTCCGTAGAGAAGTCGCCGGTCGATGGCCTGACATCCGACTACGGCGGCTGCGCCGAAGACGTCATGGGCGCTTGAGCCGCGACTGATCTCGGCGGCGGGCTTGCTGAGGCCGGTCAGGATCTGGCCGAAGGCATTCGCGCCGGCCAGCAGCTGCACGAGCTTGAAGGCGATGTTGCCGCTGTTGAGATCGGGAAACACGAGGACATTGGCGCGGCCGGCCACCGGCCCGGAAACCTTCTTGGTCTCAGCGGTCAGGGCGTCGAGGGCGGCGTCCACCTGGATCTCGCCATCGATCTCCATCTCGAGTCCGGCGGCCGCTGCCTTGGCGCGGGCAAGGGAGGTGGCCTGACGAACCTTCACCAGGGTGGGCTGGTTGGACTGGCTGTGGGTGGCGTAACTGAGCATGGCCACGCGAGGCAGCTCATTCGTCAGGTGCCGGGCGATCGTCGCGGTGGAGATGGCGATATCGCACAGCTGCTCCGCCGTCGGTTCGGGAATGACGGCGCAATCCGCGAGGAAAATGGAGCCATCGCTGCCGACTTTCTTCTCGTCAAAATCGAGGATCATCAGCGACGAGGCGGTCTGCACGTGCTCCAGACGCGGGATGATCTGGAACAACGGACGCAGCGCACTCGACGCGCTGACCGTGGCGCCGGCCACGAGCGCGTCGGCCTGGGCGGCTTCGAGCATCAGGGTGGCGAAGGTGTTGCTGTCCAGGACGGCCACGCGGGCCTCGTCCAACGTGAGCCCTTTCTCGCGGCGGATCTCAAGCAGCCGGGTGGCGAAGCGCTCCCGGTCCTCGCTGCGGCTCGGATCGATCAGGCGCATGCCCTGCAGGTTGATGTCGAGGCGCAGGGCCGCCGCCTTGATCTCGGCGCGATCGCCCAGCAGAATGGGCGCACCCATGCGACGGGTGACCCATTGGCGTGCGGCCTGGAGGATGCGTGGATCGGCGCCTTCAGGAAAAACCACGCGCTTGGGATGGCGCTGGAGTTTTTCGGTCAGCTTCGGGACGAGCGGCATGGGAGGAGGGAAAGGCTGCGAACTCCCGTAGCAACGTCAATGCCACGCCCGGTTAATAACTTGTAAGCGACTGAGCCCCCGGCGAAAACAACAGCCGTGTCGAGGAGTCTCAAGAACATCAGCGTCGTGGCCGGAGCGACCATGGTTTCGCGCGTGCTGGGCCTGGCGCGCGACATCCTGATCAGTGCCGTCTTTGGCATCTCGGCGCTGAATTCGTCCTTCGTCACGGCGTTCACCCTGCCGAATCTCTTCCGGCGCTTGCTGGGCGAAGGCGCTCTGACGGCCGCATTTGTGCCGACGCTGAACGAGGAGCTGGCCCAGCGCCAGCGCGCGGGCGCCTTTGTGCTGGTGAGTCAGGTGGCGAGTTGGCTGCTGGTCGTCACCGTTGCGGTGGTGGCCTTGTCGACGTGGGGACTGATCCACGCGGACTTCTGGGCGGAGCGGGCGCAGGCGTGGGGACTTTCGCCGGCCACGGCAGAGCGCTGGCTCACGGGTGCGGACCTCGCCGTGCTGCTCTTCCCCTACATGATTTTTGTCTGCCTCGCCGCGGCCTTCAGTGCCGCGCTGCAGACGCTGGACCGCTTTCTCGAGCCGGCCCTGTCCCCGATCTGGCTCAATCTGGCGATGATCGGGATGCTCGTAGGCGGAGCTTACCTGGGCTGGGCCGAGGGTGATGACGGGCGCATGCGCTGGTTGTGTGCCGGCGTGCTGCTGGGTGGCTTCCTCCAGATGGCGGTCCCGGCGGTCACGCTTGTGCGCCTCGGCTGGCGGCCGGCGTTTGACCTGCGGGCGAGTCCCCAGGTTCGTGCGATCGTGCGCCTGATGGGACCGACGGTGTTCGGATCGGCGATCTATCTCATCAACATGGCGGTTTCCCGCGTGATCGGATTGTCGCTCAATGATGCCGCGGCCTCCGTATTGAACCTGGCCACGCGGCTGATGGAGCTGCCGATCGGCGTGTTTGCGGTCGCCGTTTCCACCGTGGTGTTTCCGTTGATCTCGAAGTACGCGGTGCAGGGCGACTGGACCAATCTGACCGCGGCCTATCGCAAGGGCATGAGGTTGATCCTGGTGATCAATATTCCTGCGGCGGTCGGCCTGGTCGTGTTGGCGGAGCCGGTGATCCGGCTGCTGTTCCAGCGCGGTGCGTTCCGGGCCGAGGACACGGCGTTGATGATTCCGGTGCTCGCGGTCTTCGCGCTCGGGCTGCCGCTCTTTTCCTTCGTGAATCTGGTGCTGCGGGTTTTCTACGCGGAGCGCGATACGAGTACGCCCGTGCAAGCGGCGATCCTGAGCTTTGTCGTCAACGTCGGGCTGAGCTTCGCCCTGATGGGCCCGCTCTCGACGATCGGCCTCGCGATTGCGGGGAATGTGGCGATCGCGGTGCAGGCGTGGTTCCTGCAATCCCGCCTGGCGCGCAAGCGCGATAGTCTGGGCTTCCGTCATCTGGGGCCGAGCCTCGTCCGCGTCCTCGCAGCGGCCGCTGGCATGGGGCTGGTGGTGGCGGTTGCGTGGCGCGGACTGGTGGCCGGGCTGGGCTCCGGCGTGCTGACGGATGTGCTAGCGCTCGTCGTGCTGATTCCGGCGGGTGTCGCCGTATACGGCGCGCTGCTGTGGGCGATGAAGATTGAGGGCCGCGATGATCTCGTTGCGCTGGTGGACCGGCTGAAGGCTCGTCTGCGGCCCGCGCGATGAAGGGGTTTCTGCAAAAGAACTGGTTCGTCCTCGCCCTGCCCGCGACGGTCGGGCTGGCCTGGCTCCTGCCCGGGGTGGGAGCGAGTGGCGGGTGGCTGCGCACGGAAGTGACAACCAAGCTGGCCGTCGCGGTCATCTTTTTAAGTCAGGGCCTGACCCTGCCCGCGGCGGCGCTGAAACAGGGTGCTCTGCAGTGGAAGCTTCATGGGCTGGTGCAGAGCTTCACGTTTCTGCTTTTTCCCCTGCTGGGGCTGGCCCTTGATGCCCTGCTGGGCTCGCGTCTCGCGCCTGATTTGCGCCTGGGATTTCTTTATCTCTGCGTGCTGCCGTCGACGATCTCGACCTCGGTCGTCCTGACCACCGTGGCCGGCGGCAACACGGCGGGGGCGATCTTCAATGCGGTGCTTTCAAATGTGCTCGGGGTGTTCATCACGCCCCTCTGGGTCACGTGGCTGATGCAGGCCGGGGGACAGTCGCAGCCGCTGGGGCCGGTGGTGCGAGAGATCATCGTGCTGCTGCTCGTTCCGCTGGTGCTCGGGCAGGCGGCCCGGTCCGTCCTTCGGACCTGGGCCGATGCCCGCAAAAAGCGGCTGGGTGATCTGAACAGCGGCCTGATCCTCTTCATCGTCTTTGCCGCGTTCTGCAACTCGGTCGAGGCCCGCGTGTGGTCGCAGTACGGATTCGACGTGACGCTCGTGGCGTTCGCGGGGGTGATCATCATTTTTTCACTCGCGACCGGCCTGGTCGAGGTTTTGGCCCGGCTGCTGCAGTTGGATCGTGCCGACCGCATCGCCGCTTCCTTTTGCGCTCCACAGAAGACGCTGGCTTCAGGCGTACCGCTGGCGAAGGTCATCTTTGGGGCGCATCCCGGACTCGGGCTCATCCTGTTGCCGATCATGTTTTATCATCCGCTGCAGCTCCTCGTCTGTGGCCTGCTGGCCGGGCGCTGGGCGAAGCGGGGCCAGCTGAGGAACTGATCCGTGCGAGGAAAGGGGTGGTCTTAGTTTGATTTTGATCGAACCATGTGCCAGATTGAATTCTTCATATCATGGCTCATCTCTTCGATCCGTTCACGCTACGTTCAATCACGCTTCGCAACCGCATCGGTGTTTCGCCGATGTGCCAGTACAGTGCCGAGGATGGGCGTGCGAATGACTGGCACCTCGTCCATCTCGGTGCGCGGGCGACGGGTGGGGCCGGGTTGGTCATTGTGGAGGCGACCGCGGTCGAGGCGCGGGGACGAATCACGCCTGGCGATCTTGGATTGTGGAACGACAGCCAGATCGAGCCCCTGGCGCGCATCACCCGGTTTTTGAAGGCCCACGGCTCGGTGCCGGGCGTGCAACTGGCGCATGCGGGACGCAAGGCCTCGGCCGCCCTGCCTTGGGTGGGCGGAGCGCATCTCTCCGACGCGGAGGGTGGGTGGACGCCGGTGGGGCCGAGCGCGAGTGCGTTTGGCGGGGCGCTGAATCGCGTTCCGGCGGCGTTGAGTATTGCGGAGATCAAGGAAGTCCAGGCGGCCTTCGTCGCCGCCACCCGGCGCGCGCTCGCGGCGGGGTTTGCGTGGGTCGAATTGCATTCGGCGCACGGCTACCTCGGACACAGCTTCTATTCACCGCTGAGCAATCAGCGAACCGACGAGTACGGCGGGAGTTTTGAGAACCGCATCCGGTTCACCGTGGAGACGGCGCAGCAGATGCGCGCGGTGTGGCCGGATCATCTGCCGCTGACCGTGCGCATTTCGGCCACGGATTGGACGGACGGCGGCTGGACGCCGGAGGATTCGGTTGCGCTGGCCCACCGGCTGAAGGCCGTGGGCGTGGACCTGATCGATTGCAGCACCGGTGGGAACGTGGCGACGGCGAGCATCCCGCTCGCGCCGGGCTATCAGGTGCCCTTTGCCGAACAGATTCGGCGGGAGGCCGCACTGCCAACGGCGGCGGTGGGTTTGATCACGGATCCCGCGCAGGCGGATGCGATCGTGCGGGAGGGCCGCGCGGACGTGGTGTTGCTGGCGCGCGAGTCGCTGCGCGACCCGAACTGGCCGCTGCGCGCCGAGAAAGCGCTGCGGGGCAAGGCCGCCGGTTCGCCGGTCCAGTATCTGCGCGCCTGGTAGGCTCCGGGCCTCGGTGGAGTTTCGTGCCGATTGTGTAAACGCCGACTTCGGCGTGGACTTGATCGCGACGGAACGCCTCACTTGAGCCATGAAGAGCCGGCGCGATTTTCTGAAGGCCTCGAGTCTCTATACGGCCGGATTCATGGGTCTGAAGGCACTGGTCGCCCATCCGCTGCTCGCAGCGGCGCCGGGCGCAGCGGGAGCCGGATACGGGCCGCTGGTCACGGATCCGGCGGGGTTGTTCAACCTGCCGGCCGGGTTTCGTTACACGCTCTTCTCGCGGACGGGCACGCCGATGGCGGACGGCCTGATCGTGCCGGGCAAGCACGATGGCATGGCCGCCTTCGCAGGGCCGGATGGACGAACGCTGCTGGTGCGTAATCACGAACTCGAGAGCGCGTGGACTGAGTTCAGTCCGTTTGGCCGTGATCGTGGCCTTCTGGCCAAAATCGACCGCGCCCGGATCTACGATTATGGACGCGGCGTGGCGCCCAACCTGGGAGGCACAACGACGGTGGTGTTCGATACGCGCACGCAGACAATGGAGCGCGAGTTTCTCAGCCTGGCCGGGACGATCCGGAATTGCGCCGGCGGACCGACACCGTGGGGCACGTGGATCACCTGCGAGGAAATCAACGAGGTGCCCGAGCCGGATGCGGAGCAGCCGCATGGCTATAATTTCGAAGTCCAGCCCACGGCGACGCCGGGCTTGGTGGAGCCGGTGCCGCTCAAGGCCATGGGACGCTTTCGTCACGAGGCCGTGGCGGTCGATCCGGCGTCAGGCATCATCTACGAGACCGAGGATATCGGTGACGGGCTCCTTTACCGTTTCATTCCGAACCAACCGGGCCACCTCGCCGCCGGTGGCCGTTTGCAGGCCTTGGTGATCCGGGGCTGGGCGACGGCGGACACACGCAACTGGAGCGGCGGGGCCTTTCCCGTTGGCGAGCCGCTTCCGGTCGAGTGGGTGACGGTTGACGATGTGGACAACCCTGCGGGCGATCTGCGCAAGCGCGGCGCCGCGGCGGGTGCGGCGGTTTTTGCCCGCGGGGAAGGCGCGTGGTGGGGCAATGACTCGGCTTATTTCGCGATGACGAATGGCGGCCGCAAGCTCCTTGGTCAGATCTTCCGTTACCGTCCCAGTCCTGCCGAGGGCACGCCCGGCGAGCGGGTGCGTCCGGGCACGCTCGAACTCTTTGCCGAGCCGAATGACAACGCGCTGCTCAGCAACTGTGACAACGTGACGGTCGCCCCGTGGGGCGACCTGATCATCTGTGAGGACACGGGGACCGCGTGCCGCTTGGTGGGTGTGACGCCGCAGGGACGTTATTATGTCCTTGGCGCCAATCTCGAGACGGGACGCGAACTCGCCGGAGCCTGTTTCTCGCCGGACGGCAGTACGCTTTTTGTCAATGTGCAGACGCCCGGCTACACCCTGGCCATCACCGGCCCGTGGGAACGTCGGACCTGACACGCCTCGATCGAGTGCTCGATCGGCGAGCAGCGCCTTACTTCGTCAGGTTCTCCGCGATGTGCAGGCCGGACTTGCCGCCGCTCACGAGGTCGAGGTCGCCGTCTCCGTCGAGGTCGGCGACTTGGATCTGCATGCCGCCGCCCATGCGCCCGCCGTAGTCGACGATGTGGCGGATCCATTCAACTGCCCCGGCCTCGTCCTTGCGGTACTCGTACCAGTAAAGTCCGACCGGCTCGCGTTCGCCCGGATCGCTGCCGTTGTGGGCCATGTAGCGCTTGCCGGTGATCAAGTCGCGAACGCCGTCGCCGTTGAGGTCGACGAAGACGGACGCATGTGCCTGCGACCAGGAGCTGTCGATTACGCGCTGCGTCCAGGTGCCGTCCGCGTTGTTCTCGTACCAGCAGACGCCGTAGTCGTGGCCCATGGTGGTGAGGACATCGTTGCGGCCATCGCCATTGAGATCGACCGAGTACATATAACCAAACTGGGCAGGGCGGGGCGGGGGACTGCCGGGGGCCGGAGGTACCGGCGTCGAGCCGCTCGGCGGGATGCGGTGCTGGCTCCAGTCCGTGGGGTGAAATTTCCAGTCGCCCGCGGCGCGGACATCGGCCGGGGCCTCAAGCCAGCCGGCTGGGGTGAGGATGTCGTTGCGACCGTCACCATTGAGATCCCCGGCGCCGATGCCGTGGCCGAAACTTTTCGGACTGACGACATGCTTCACCCATTTGCCTCCGCTGAGCTCGAACCAGGCGAGCGGAACCTCGGGGCGATCGAACTGCGGGAGCAGTTCCGCGGCCTTGCCATCGTTGTTGAGGTCGACGAGGAACGAGAATTCGGTGGGACCGCTGGCGTCGATTTGATTCACCGTCCAGGTGCCGCCGCCTTTGTCCGGGTTCTTCAGCCAGACGATGTTGCGCGCGAAGTAGCTGAACTGCAGCAGATCCGTGTAGCCGTCGCCGTCGATGTCCATGGGGTGGTCGCTGAAGTTGTCGACGTAGCCGCGGCTGTAGTTGAGCGCACGCAGCGGATGCTTCTTCCAGGAGGGCGCCTCGTACCAGCTGTCACCGGAGATGATGTCCGGGCGCCCGTCGTTGTTGAGATCGGCGACGGTGGCCGTCTCGTTTGTGCCGGGATCGATCAGGTGGGTGCGAAACGCGATGTCGGCCGGGCGGGGCGCCGCGCCGAGCGAGGCGGCGGCAGCGAAACCGATGGACACGAGGGTGGGCAGGCGGAGCGTCGTTTTCATGGGGTGGGAAGGGCGCCGATCCGCTGTCCCGCATCACGGCGCTGGAGCGGCGGGTGACCGCGCTCAGGGGTGGGGAAATTCACTCCGCCGGGCGGAAAAGTGCAAGACCGCAATCCGGTGCTTCGGGCGGATGATCCGGCCGGCTGCAGTATCCACTTAATAGTTACAAACGGGGTATTGGCTTGCGCGCATGGCCGGGCCGGGCGAAGATTCGACACCCCGTGATGGCGGCGTTCTGCTGTCTCGGTTCCCCATCCCTGCCGGCGTTGTCCGTGCCCTGTTCCCATGGCCTCCTATCGTTTCCGTGGTCTGCGTATCATCGCTTTCGTCGCCGCCCTGCTGGCGGGGGCTTCGCTCCGATCTGCGCCGCTGCTGCTGGTGGGCGAGAAGACGGGCAGCGCGCTGTCGATCATCGATCCCGAGGGCGGGAAGGTGGTGGGCCGCGTGACGATCTCGCCCAATCCGCACGAGGTGGCGACGGATGGCACGCACGCCTACATCTCCCACCCGAACCGGCCGGCGATCACGGTGGTGGACATTGCGGCCCGGAAGGAACTTGCGCCGATCGAGCTCGGCAGCCTGGGTCCCTGTCACGGGCTCTGGTATGCCGCGGGAAAACTGTTTTTCGCCAACGAAGGGGCGCGAACGATTGGCCGTTATGACCTGGCGACGGGCAAGATTGATTGGGTGATGGGCATGGGCTTCAGCTCGCACATGCTGATGGCCTCGCCCGACGGACAGAGGGTGTTTGTTCCGGGCGCGCCCGCCTCGCTCAGTCTGGTCGAGTACAAGGTCAATCCGGTGCCGCCGGCGCCGCGGCGCGCGATCCCGTGGGCGACGACCTCGGCTCAAGCGGCGGACCCGAACCGCCCGCGCACGCCGGTCGCAAACCGTGGTCCGGTCGTGCCGCGTCCGGAATGGATCACCACGACCCTCCCGGCAGGCGCGGGGGTCGAGGGCATTGATGTCTCACCGGACGGAAAGGAATTGTGGGGCATCAACGTCCAGGACCGGACCATCACGGTGGTCGACATCGGGGCCAAGGCGGTGAAGGCCACAATCCCGCTCCGGCGCGATTTCGCGAACCGTATCCGCTTCACGCCGGATGGCCGGCACATTTTTGTCTCCGAGCTCAACGGCTCCGAGGTGCTGGTCCTCGATGCGGTCACGCATGCGGAGGTGAAGCGAATTGAGGTCGGGGGCGGCCACGAGGGCATCAGCATGCACCCGGACGGCACGCGGGCCTACGTGGCGATCGCCTTGCAGGACAAGATCACGGTGGTCGACCTGAAGACCCTGACGGTCATCGGTGAGATCGCCGGAATGAGCACGCCGGACGGGATGGTCTGGACGAAGAACTGACGGACGGTTGCCGGCAGCCTAAAAAAATAGGACCGATCAGACCCGTGGTCCGATCGGTCCTATGACTTAAAGCGGGCTGCGCCGGAGGTGGCGCGAGATCCTTATGGCAGGTTCTTCAGGTAGACGTTGCGGAACTCGATCTGCATCGGCGGACCCTGGTGGATCTGGAGGCCGAGGAGACCTTCCATTGCGCGCTTCTCGGGCTCGTCATCGATCAGGATGTTGATGATGCGGCCATTGAGGATCTGCGTGATAACGTTCTCCTTGGCGATAATGTGGTAGGTGTGCCACTCGCCGGACGGCTTCATGGCCGCTGCCTTGATGGCGTCGAGCTCGCCGGTGCTGCCGATCAGCTTGGCCGCGCCGCCTTCAACGCGACGGGTGATGGAGCCGGGGCGGGAGGCAAAGCCACGACCGCGCTCCTCGTAGAGGAGGCCGGTATTGCGATGAATCGGATCCATGTCGGCCTGATAGCCGGCGAGAACCCACTTCCCGACCTCGGGCATTTCCTTGCTGCGATACTGCACACCGCTGTTGCCGTTCTCGCCGCTCGTGAAGCGATAATCGATCTTGAGCTCGAAGTTCTTGAGGATGCCACCGCGCCAGATGAGGAAGCTGTTCGGGTTGACGATCTTCTCGGGCGTGCTCTGGCCGATGATGGTGCCGTTCTCAACGCGCCAGAAGCGCGGATCGCCATCCCAGTTGGTCAGCGTCTTGCCATCGAAGATGGACGTGAAGCCGACGAGATCATCCGGGGCAGGCGGAGTCATGTTCATGCCGCGACCACCGCCACGACCGCCGGGGCCGCCTTGCGCGGGGGCTCCGCCGCCGGGGGCGGGGGGCTGTTGGGCTGACAGGGTCAGCGAGGAGAAAAAGAGGCCGGCGGCGGCCAGCAGGGGTACCATGCGCTGCAGATTACGGGGGGACTTCATGAAACGAACGCGGTTTGTGCGGTTTGGGTTGGCTGACGACGCGAGATCACGGAGGCAGGCTCCGTGGGCCGCGACGGTGGTTGCGTGCCTTTGGGGAAGGAACGAAACCGGGACAGGGGGTAGAGACGACGAAAGAAACCGAACGGTTTCGATAGAAAGTGACTATTTGGAGCCGAACCCGGTGGCAAGTGGGTTCTGCGCTCAATATCAGGATACTCCCTACCGACGCCCGCGAATCACGCAAATCGCCGCGAATCCAGAATCGTCACCGCTGAACACACCGAATACACGGAAAGGTGGTCGGAATCCTGATTCCTGAAAATCCGGTGCCTTTCAGGTGTTTCGTTGGGCACTTATTGGGTTTTCTTAGCGTGGATTTGCGGGCGGCACGGCCTGATCTCGGTTCGCTTTGCGCCTCGTGCTACTTCCGGCCCTTACGGGGGGTCTTGGGCTCGATGTTCAGGTAGGTCTTCGAAAGCATTTGGCTCTCGTAGAACTCGACCAGGCGGACGCCTTCGCGCGGCTTGACCAGATCCTTGCGGGTGGCCGCGTCGATCTGCGCCTTCATCTTGCGGCAGAGTTCCTCCCACTGGTACTGCACGCCCTCGATGACATCCGAAATGCGGCTGCCGCTCAGGGCCTCCTCAATGTAGAAGCCGTTGGGCTCGTCGGGCTCGAGGAAAACATGCACCTCGTTCACGCGGCCGAACAGGTTGTGCAGGTCGCCCATGATGTCCTGGTA
>CAYWRG010000025.1:0-4028 GCA_964460715.1 uncultured Opitutus sp.
GGCCGGAATGTAATTCGCCACCGGGTCGCTCAGCATGAACTTGCCCTCCTCGTAGAGCATCATCACCGCGACGGTCGTCACGGCCTTGCTCATCGAGGCGATCCGAAAAATCGCATCGGTCGGCATGGCTTGGCCTGACTCAATGTCCTGCTTTCCGTAGGCCTTGAGGTGGGCGATCTGACCGTCGCGCGCAACGTAGACGATGCCACCGGCCAGCTGCTTGCGGGCGATGTAATCATTCACCACGGCATCGAGCCGCTGGAGCCGTCCGGGATCAAAACCCAGCGCCGCCGCCGATTGGGCCCGCACCGGCATCACGGCAGCCACGGCAAGCAACACGACACAACCAAACCGAACGAGGGAAGTCTTCATGAGGGGTAGGCCAGCAGAAGTGGCGGAGTTCGTGCGGTTGGACAAATGCAAATCCCTGCCCGCGTCACGGCCCTTGCCTGGACAGTTCGACCATGCCATCCTGAGCGATGTGAGAGCCGCCCCGGTTTCGACGGAACCCACGCCCACGCCGGACGTCCCACTTAGCTGATGATTTCCTTTTTTACCTCGCACGCGTATCGCCGCTCGCTCGCCGTGGCCGCGTTGCTGGTCGCCGCCGCAACCGCCGGCCATGCGGCGGAGCTGCGCTACACCGACGGACTCGCGCCCGAGGCGCAGATTGCCGCGGGCATCAACCGGATCAGCTCCGCCCAACTTTCCGCACTCAACGCCCAGATCGGGCGCGAACTGGCCCTGGCGCGCGCGGGCGACGTCCGTGGTTTCGCCGGCACATTCTCCGCGCGCCGCACGCCAGCCGAGCGGACGGCCTCGGGCCTCGACATCCTTTCCGCGGACGAAGTCGCCCGCATCGATACGCTCGTGGCCACGCTGCTCGCCAGCCCCGCCAGTCCGGAGTGGCCGGTGTACACGCCGGGCGCACGCGGCACGACGATCGAGCCGGTCACCGAACGGCCGCGCCTGCATGGGCAGGTCACCGCCATGTATGGCTGGGGCAGCGGCGGATATTCCACCTACGGCGGCTCGCTTTCCACGTACTATTACGATCCCGTGCGCAAATTCTCCGCTGCCATCGAAATCTCCGACTACCGGACGGATCACGGCAACCTTCCCCGCTACCTCACCCGCGGCCGGCGATAAAGCAGGGGAATTCAGATGCAGACCACAAATGGATTCAATTCATCGAACCCTCGATCCATTTACCACGGATGAACACGGATAGACACGGATCAAACTAGCGGTCTTGGATCCAATCCGTGTCTATCCGTGTCCATCCGTGGTGAATCGGCTTGTTTTGAAGAGATCAGATTCGGGTGAATGCATGTCCATGGATGGTTGACGAGCCTGCATCGTTTCGACCACGTGACCGTGAGTTGACCCCTCTGGCCGGCCGCTCGGCGCTTGCCAGCGCCAACCGATCGCATCCTATGGCGGGATGAAACCGCTCCTGTTTCTGGTTCTGCTGGGCGCCTTGCTGACTTCCGGCTGCGCGTCCTATCAGGCCCAAGTTGATCGCAGCCGCCCTGCCGACGGGTACCAGCGGTTCTTCGTTCAATCCAATCTCAACGACAACCACGCCGTCGCGCAGCTGATCGCGTCAACCCTCCGGGCCCGCGGACTCCAAGCCGACAGCGGCCCGCTGACCATGCTCCCGACCGACGCCCAGGTGGTCGTGACCTACCAGGAACGCTGGACCTGGGACTTCGGTGAGCACCTCGTCTACCTGCGAATCGCCCTCCGCGACGTTGCCACCGACACGCCCATCGCCAGCGCGGTGTTCAATGGGCCGGTCGCGATCAACAAGGATCCGCCCGACGTCGTCGCCCGCCTTGTCCGCGAACTCCTCGACCAGAATCGGCGCTGATTCCACCTGCGCCGTGATTCCGCCCGCGATCGCCCGCCTTCCCGCGTCTGACGGCCAACTCCGGCAACGGCTGATCGATTGGACGGCGATCAACTCCGGCTCCGATCACCTCGCCGGCCTCGCCCGCATGGCGGCCGTCCTGCGCGAGGCCTGCCGGGAACTCACCGCCCAGGTTGACCTCGTTTCGCTCGACGCCGACGGCCGCGTCGCCATCCGGGCCCTCCTCCGTCCGGACGCTCCCCTCCAGATTCTGTGCAGCGGGCACTACGACACGGTCTATGGCGCGGCCCACCCGTTTCAACAGACCCGCGAGATCGACGCCTGCCGGCTAAATGGTCCCGGCGTGGCGGACATGAAGGGCGGGATCGTCGTGATGCTCGCGGCCCTCACCGCCTTCGAGCAAACGCCTCACGCCAGCAGGCTCGGCTGGGAAATCCTGCTGACTCCGGACGAGGAAACCGGATCGCAAGCCTCGCGGGCCCTGATCGAGGCGTCGGCCCCGCGCTTCGACGCCGCGCTCATCTTTGAACCCGCCCGCGAAAGCGGCGATCTCGTGCGGTCACGCAAGGGCACAGGCATTTTCACGCTGACCTGCCACGGGCGCGAGGCTCACGCCGGGCGCAACCCGCAGGAAGGCCGCAATGCTATCGTCGCGCTCGCCGAGGTCCTGCTCGGCGTGCACCGCCTGCCCGATGGGTTGCCGGACTTGATGCTCAACATCGGCTCAATTCGGGGCGGCGGCGCGGTGAACATCGTGCCCGCCCTCGCTTCGGCCGAGATCAATGTCCGCATCGGACGCGCCGAGACCGCCACGCTTTTTCACGAACGGTTGCAGGCGCTCCTTGCCCCGATCAACGCCCGTGAGGGCTACCGGCTCGAGGTGACGGGCGGCTTCAACCGGCTGCCGATGGAAGCCGGTCCCGTGTCGACCCGTTTGTTCGAGGCCTGGCAGGCCTGCGCGCGCGACTTGGGTGAGCCGCCTTTCTCATGGGTACACGTCGGCGGCGGCTCGGATGGCAATCTGCTGTCGGCCGTCGGGCTGCCCTGCATCGACGGCGTCGGGGTGATCGGCGGCGAACTGCACAGCGCCCGCGAGTGGGTGGATTTCACCCGGCTTCCTGGCCGCGCGCAGATGGCCGCGCTCGCCCTTCATCGCATCGCATCCGGCGAGATCGTGCTGCCGTCGCGACGCTAAGATCGATTCGATCCAGAAATCGCGCTGAGACGCAGAGCCGCCGAGAAGACCACCTGACGAGCGGATTGTGTTTTAGAACTCTGCGGCTCTGCGTCTCTGCGCGCCTTCCGGAGTTTGTGACTGCCTAAACCGACCGCACCAGCGTCCCGTACACGGCGAAGAAGTGACAGATGCTGCCTCCGAGCACGAACAGATGCCACACGGCGTGGTGGTAGCGGAGACTGCGCCAGAGGTAAAAAACGGTTCCGCCAGTGTAAGAGAGTCCGCCCGCGAGCAGCAGCCAGAGCCCGGAGGGCGCCACCGCCGCGAGCATGGGACGCGTGGCGACGACCATCAGCCAGCCCATGGCGAGATAGATCAGGGTGGAGAACAGCGTGAAGCGACCGGCAAACCAAAATTTCAGCGTTACGCCCACGACCGCGAGTCCCCAGATCACGCCAAACAGACTCCAACCCCACGGTCCACGCAGGCTCACGAGAAGGAAGGGCGTGTAGGTTCCCGCAATGAGCAGAAAGATCGCGGCGTGATCGAACTTGCGCAGCAGTCGCTTGGTCTCGGCCTTGCGAAAGGTGTGATAGAGCGTCGAGGCCGTGTAGAGCAGCACGAGCGACACGCCAAACACCGACGCCGCGACCACGTCCCATACGTCCCCCCGCAGGGCTGACTGCGTCACCAACACGGCGAGTCCGACCACACTCAACAAAATGCCGACGGCATGCGTCACGCAGTTCGCCCATTCTTCCGCCTCGCTGTAGACGGCGGGTGCGGCGGCGGTGACTTTCATGATCCCTCAACGTCGTCGTCCACCGCCCGTTTGGCAACGGACATTTCCCATTCGCCCACCCGAGTCCAGCGCTCCGAGCCTACGCGATTTCACCCAGCCATCGACGATTGCCAACGACCGGTTTGCGCTCATATTCCCCTCTCAATCACCCGCTTCGCCATGACTACCTCCTCCAG
>CAYWRG010000025.1:4038-4986 GCA_964460715.1 uncultured Opitutus sp.
CGCATGGGCGGACTCGATCAGGTCTCACTCGAATCAGGTGCCGACCTCCTCGCGCTGGACCAGCTCGACCAGAAGCTCTGGGTCGCCCTGAGCTGTCCGGTCAAAGGCCTCGAACTGGACGAGAAGACGCTCGCGCTGATCGATGCCGACAAGGACGGTCGCATTCGCGTGCCCGAGCTGATCGCAGCCATCAAGTGGGCCGCGACTCACCTCAAGGACGCGGGTGAACTGCTGCGCGCCGCGCCCGCCCTCCCGCTCGCGGCGATCGATGACTCCACCCCGGCCGGCAAGATCCTGCTCGCATCCGCCCGGCAGATCCTCGTCAACCTCGGCAAGCGGGACGCCACCGCGATCTCCACCGACGACAGCAGCAACACGGCCAAGATTTTCTCGTCCAGTCCGCTCAATGGCGACGGCGTCATCCCGCCCGAAGCGACCGAGGATCCGGCCGCGCAGGCCCTGATCAAGGACATCATCGCCTGCCTCGGCGGCGTGAAGGACCGCACCGGCTCCGAAGGTGTGACCGCCGACGCGATCGCGAAATTTTTCAGTGAACTCGCGGCCTACTCGGCCTGGGTCGAGCAAAGTGCGTCCAAGGACATCGCCGTCCTCGGCGAGTCGACCGACGCCGCCGTTGCGGCGATTCGCGCCGTGCGCAGCAAGGTCGAGGATTACTTCGGTCGCTGCCGCCTCGCGGCGTTCGACGCCCGCGCCACCGCCGCGCTCAATCGCGCCGAAGCCGAGTACCTCGGGATTGCCGCGAAGGACATGAAGATCACGGCCGACGAGGTCGCCGGCTTTCCGCTCTCGCGGATCGAGGCCGGACGTGCGCTGCCACTCGTCGACGGCGTGAACCCTGCGTGGGCCGCTGCGCTCGCCACGCTGCACAAGGTCGCAGTCGCGCCGGTGATGGGCGAAGCCAAAACCAGTCTGACCGAGGCCGACTGG
>CAYWRG010000025.1:4996-16012 GCA_964460715.1 uncultured Opitutus sp.
CGGGTGCGGGCGTCGTCGTCGAGGCCGGGCCGGCGGCCACCGTCGCGGTCGGTACGCGGGTCGCCCTGCCCTACGGCGGCACCTGGGCCGAGCTCGTCTCACTGCCGGCCGACGTCGTTGTCCCCCTCGCCGACGAGATTCCGCTCGAACAAGGCGCGATGCTCTGTGTGAACCCGATGACCGCCGCCGGTCTCCTCGAGGGGCTCGCCTCGGGGGACTGGGTCGCGCTCAACGCCAAGTTCGCCGCCTACGAAACCTGGCTCGGCGGCAAGGCCGGCAGCGCCGTGGAAAAGCTCGGTCTGCCCCGTGTGAAGGAAATCCTCGCGAGCCCCGCCCGCGACGTGCTCGCCGCCCTCGTCGCCCAGGACAAGGCGCTCGAACCCGAGTTCAAAGCGATCTCCGATGTCGACCGCCTCACGCACTACCACCGCGACATGCGGACGCTGCTGAACAACTTCGTCAATTTCTCCGACTTCTATTCGCCGGACCGCCCCGCGGTCTTCCAGGCCGGCACGCTCTATCTCGACAGCCGCAGCACTGAGTTCTGCATCCAGGTCGCCGCGCCGAGCCCCCTCGCCGCGATGAGCAAGGCCTACATCGCGTACTGCGATTGCAAGCGTCCCGGCGGCGAGACGATGAAGATTGCGGCGTGCTTCACCCAAGGTGACAGCGACTACCTCTTTGTTGGCCGCAACGGCATCTTCTACGACCGCAAGGGTCGAGACTGGGACGCGACGATCACCAGCATCGCCGACAACCCGATCAGCATCCGGCAGGCGTTCCTCTCGCCCTACAAGAAGTTCGTCCGCCTGATTGAGGACCAGATCGCCAAGCGCGCCGCCGCCGCCGAGGCCGACTCGAACGCGAAGCTCGCCTCCGCCGCCGAGAAGACGGCAAACGCGGACAAGTCCGGCGCGAAGCCACCCGAAGCCAAGAAGATCGACATCGGCACGGTCGCCGCGATGGGCGTCGCCGTCGGCGCGATTGGCGGTGCCCTCGGCGCGATCGCCACGGGACTCGCCCAATTGAGTCCGTTGCAGATCCCGCTCGTGCCGCTCGGCCTCATCGCCATCATTTCCGGTCCCTCGATGCTCATTGCGTGGCTTAAGCTCCGCCAGCGCAACCTCGGTCCGATCCTCGAGGCCAACGGCTGGGCGATCAACGGCCGCGTGAAGATCAACATCCCGCTCGGTACCAAGCTGACCGATCTGGCCACGCTCCCGGCCAACGCCCGCCGCTCGCTGGAGGACCCGTACGAGGACAAGGCGGCCGCGGCCAAACGCCGGCAGATCATCTTCCTCATCGTGCTCGTCCTCGCCGCCGCTGGCATTCGCTGGGATCACAACCGCCGCGGTCACTACTTCTGGCAGCCCGCGCCGGCTCCTGCCGCCGTGGAGGCGCCAGCCGCCGCGGCGCCGGCACCGGCCGAGGCGGCCATGTAGGCGGCTGTTCAGCACTCGCCCGCTAAACACGCGGAAGGCCGCAGAGTCGGATTGCGTGTAGCGGGCCGCGTTGCGGCCGGTCCGAGGCTGTATGGCGCATCGTTCGGACCGGGATCAGCGAGCCCAGCCACATCACTACAGGCCGGCCAGAGGGAAACCGAGGCATGAATCGGCGCCCCAACGGGAACGAGCGGAGCGCACGCCGGTCCGTCGGAGGGTTCACTCAAACCTCCGTGGCTTCCGCCACGTGAAGAAAGGACCTTCCCATGACTCTTCCCTTCCCTCCTCACTCCGTCAGGGCTGCGCTGCTGGCCGGTCTTGTCGTCACGCTCAACACCTTTGCCCAGACCGCCGGCGCGCCCGAACAGCCCGTGCCGGAGAACCTGGCCACGGAAGCGGCCGCGCAAGGCAAACCCGACGCCGAGCGCCAAACCTTCGAGGGCATGCTGAGCCTCGCGCTGGCCGAACGACAGACGCTCGCCCAAGTCAGCGACGCGGGTCATTGGAATCGCGCCCAGATCGCCGCAACCGTTGAAGCTCGCTACAACCTCACTCGACCGGTCGTCAGCCAAGCCCGCGAGAAGGTCGGTGACATGGAGCCCGCCGTGCGGGAGCGCGTCGCGACCGCCCTGACCAAGGTTGATACCGCCGAGACCAAGCTTCAGTCCGCCATCCGCAATGCCCGGAATGCGGAGGAAACCGACTGGACCGGCGCCCGCGAGCGTCTCAGCGATGCGTTTGAGGACTACGCAAGCGCCGTGATGGTCGTCGCTACCGCCGTCGACGCCGCGCTCACGCAGGCGCCCACCGGAAAATAGAGCCCGTTAGACCCACTGAATTTCACCACGGATAAACACGGATGTACACGGATCGGATCCAAGGCCGGTGGCCTGAATCCGTGTCTATCCGTGTTCATCCGCGGTAAATGCATCGGTCGTTTGCTGGTTCGAACCCCTTCGTGTTTCCCTGGATCGCTTGCGTTTTTGCCTGCCTGCGACTGCTTAAGGCCATTCCCCTATGGCCCATGCCCGCAAAGCCCTGATCCTGTTTTTTGCCTACCTGATCCTCGCCGCGCTCTTCGTCGGGCTGTCCGGTGACCTTGGCGCGCGTGACTGGCGTACCGCCAGCCGCGAGCCCGCCGGCCTGGCGCCCGATCCCGCGACCACGCCCGAGGCGGTCGTGCAGGTGTACGCGGCCCGCACGATCGGCTGGCGCGGGTATTTCAGCGTACATACCTGGGTCGCGGTCAAGCCGGCCGGCGCGCCACGCTTCATGGTTTATGAAGTGATGGGCTTTCGCCTCCGTCGCGGCGAAGGCGGCAGCGCCGTCTATGCGCGCGAGCGGGCGGCCGATGGTTATTGGTACGGAGCCCGTCCCCAGTTGCTCGCCGATGTGCGCGGCAGCGGCGTGGATGAAATCATCACGCGCATCGAGGCCGCGGTCGCCGACTACCCTTACGCCGACCGCTACACGGCCTGGCCGGGTCCCAACTCCAACACATTTGTCGCGCACGTGCTGCGCGCGGTGCCAGAGCTCAAGGTCGACCTGCCCTCGACCGCGATCGGCAAGGATTACGTTGAGCCCTACTTCGTGGCCAGCACGCCGGCCGGCGCGGGCGGGCAATTCAACGTTTACGGTCTCGCCGGCGTCCTCGCCGGGATCGAGGAAGGCGTGGAGTTCAACCTGATCGGCCTGACCCTCGGGGTGAACCCCAAGCGCCTCTCGCTCAAGCTCCCGCTGATCGGCAACGTCGGCCCCGGCGGCGACGCCAAGGCGCGGCGGATCGAGAGCGTTTCATCCGCTCCGGTTCGCGCCACCAACTGAGCCGGCTGGCTTGGTTGCCCTCGGAACACACGGAAGGACGCGGAAGATCCACGATCCCGTTTACAGAAGAAAACCGAGAGAACAGAGACTCCGATGTAGCCGGCCTCGCTGAGGCCGGTCCGAACTTCCGAATCGTTCTCTTTATCGTTCTCGTTCTCGCTTCCTGCAGATCTCTCCGACAGCTACCCATGCCCGTGATTCACCTCACCACCGTGATCGCCGCTCCGCGGGAGCGGGTCTTCGACCTCGCCCGCAGCATCGACGCGCACATGGCGAGCACCGGCAACACGGAGGAACGTGCGGTCGCGGGTGTGACCTCGGGCCTGATTGGCGCCGGCCAGGACGTCACGTGGGAAGCCCGCCATCTCGGCGTGCGCCAGCGACTGCGGGTCAAGATCACCGCCTGCGAGCGTCCGGAGCGGTTTCAGGACGTCATGCTGCAGGGCGCGTTCGCCATGATGCGCCATGACCACACGTTCGCCGAACGCAACGGCCAGACCGTCATGACCGACCGCTTCGAGTTCCGCTCGCCCCTCGGCGCCCTCGGCTGGCTGGTCGACCGCGTTTTCCTGACGGGCTACATGCGGCGATTCCTCGAACAACGGAACGCCATCCTCAAACGCATGGCCGAGTCGGAGGAGTGGAAGCGGTTTCTCGCGTCGCCGAAGTAAGTCGAGGAGTATTCAGCTTACTTACCCCCGAATGGACATCCATTCACGCGGATTTAGATTCTTTCAGCCTGCCACAGCCTAGCTCGTATTCAAACGGATCTCCTTATCCATGCGCCTACAGCTCATCGCCATTCTGTCTTTTATCGCTTCTGCAAGCGCCTTCGCCGCGGAAGGCAGCGTACCCTGCATCTTCTGCGAGATCGCAGCCGGGCGGGTGTCGGCCAACAGCATCATTTACCGCGACGGGAGCGTCGTGGCCTTCATGGACCGGGCGCCGCGCAATCCGGGGCATGTCCTCGTGGTTCCGATCCGGCATGCGGAGGGCATCCAGGATGTGCCTGCGCCCACCCTCGCGCACATGGCGGAGGTCGCCCAACGGGTCGTGCACGCGATCAAGCGGACGGATCTCAAGGCCGAGGGATTCAACTTGGAATCCAACACCGGCAAGGTCGCCGGCCAGTCGGTCTTTCATCTGCACCTCCACGTCATCCCGCGCTATGCCGGTGAGCCAGCCTTGGTCAGCCCCAAGCCGATCGCTCCCGTCGCCGAGGTCGAGGCTGTCGCGGCCAAGCTCCGCACCGCCCTGCAGGACATGACCGACGGGATTCCGCCGGCGCCTTAATCCAAGACGGCCTGGCGGATCCTGAAGCGCACCCATGAATCCCGAACCCGACGAAATGCTGCACCTGATCGGTGCCTTCGATCCCTCCGACACCAAGCGCGTGATTGCCGCGCTCGAGGCCGCGGCGATTCCGTTTGAGGTGGAGGCCGATCACTCCGCGCTGGCCAAACCGGGACGCTGGGTGTCGCTCGCGCTCGGCATGCCGACCGAGGGCTCGAAGCTCGCGATCTTTGTGCCTGAGTCGAAAGTCGACGCGGCGCTGGCCGAGGTGAATCGGCTCTTTCCGGTCTGAGCGCGACCATCCAGGTTGCCCGCGGATTTACGCGAATACGACCGAATGGCGACACCACCCACGGACTGCTCGCAGGAGAGCGGTAGGGATTGACGTGTAGCTGGGGTCGCTGACCCCGGGGATCGAGTTCTCTTGCTCACATTCACCGGACCGGTGTCGGCGACCCCGGCTACACCATGCCGGCACGGCTCCACAATTCACGGGCCCGTTTTCGTTTAGTCCGTGTGTTACCTGGTCACCATTCCGCATTCGCGCCGATTCACGTGATTCGCGGGCGCTCAGTCACTGCGCAATGCCGCGAGCGGGTCCATCTTCGCCGCGCGTCGCGCCGGCAGCCAGCAGGCCAGCGCGGCGGCGATACCGACCGCGGCAGACGCCAGTAGCAGCGGCGGCGCGGTCACGCCCTTCATCTGATAAACGAGGGTCTTGAGCACGCTCGCGCTCGCAAAGGTGCCGATCAGGCCCACCACGATGCCGATCGCGACCCAGCGGCCGCCCTGAGTGAAGATCAGGCGCAGGATGTCACGATGCAGCGCGCCCACGGCCATGCGCACACCGATCTCGCGGGTGCGCTGCTGGACCGTGTAGGACAAGGTTCCATACAAACCGACCGCGACCAAGCCAAGGGCGGCGGCCATGAAGAAGTTCACGAGTCCGGTCACCGCCCGCTGGCTGGCCGTGGCATCGCCCACCACCTGACGCAAGGTGCGGATGTCCTCGAGCGCGAGTTCGGAATCGAGTGCGGCCAGCTCCTTGCGCAGCTGCGGTGCCAGCGCCGCCGCGGGCTGGGCGGAGCGGAGCACCACATGGATCGAACGACCCCAGTGATTCTCGGGCGTCAGGTACATCTCGGGCCGGGCCGGCTGGGCCGCGCCCCACTGGCGCACATCCTCGACCACGCCGACCACGCGGCCGACAAAGTTGGGCTTGTCCGGCGAGTTGCTCCGCATCAGCTCGCCCAATGGCTCCTTGTCCGGCCAGGCCGCGGCGACCATGGCGCGGTTCACGACCACACCACGGACTTCGCCCTCGGGAGCGCGGTCTTCCGGCCGCAGGTTGCGGCCCTTGACCAGCTTGATGCCGAGCGCATCGAAATAGCCGCCTGTAACCGAGGAGCGCTCGACCGAGGTGCGCCGCTGGCTCGGATCGTAGACCTGGTCGTTGACCAGCACGTTGGTGTTGCTGCCGCCCTCGAGCGGGAGCTTCGACGTGATGCCGACCGATGTCACTCCCGGGAGCGTCTCCAACCGCTCGACCAGACGATTCCAGAAGGCGACGCGATCCGTGCCCTCCTTGTAGGTGTCACCCCGCAGGTTGATCTGCGCGGTCAGGGCATGATCGGTCGCGAGGAACGCGTTCTCCTCCAGCAACTGCAGATAACCCGCCGAAAACAGCGCGGCACCATTCGCGAGGATGAACGCCACCGCGACCTGACCGATCAGCAGCGTGCGCAGCATCCGGTTGCGCGAGCGCGAGCCGACCGCGCCGCGCGCATCGCTGCGCATCACTCCGGCCAGGCTGGTCCGCATCGCGGCCAGGGCCGGTGGCAGGCCGGCGAGCAGAGCGGTCAGCAGCGTTGCGCCCAGAGCGAAGAGCAGGACCGGACCGTCGAGCGTGATGGCCGCCTTGCGCGCTGCGCTGACGGGTGCGATCGCCTGCATGATGGCGATGCCGCCGACACCCAGTACCATACCTGCCACGGCACCGGCCCCCGCGAGCAGCAGACTCTCAGCCAGCGCCAGTCGCACCATGGCTCCGCGCGTCGCGCCGAGGGCCACGCGCACCGCAAACTCGCCAGCCCGCCGCGTACCGCGGGCAAGGAGCATGCTCGCGACGTTGGCGCAGGCGACGAGGAGCACGAGGATGACCGCGCCAAACAGCACCCAAACCTGGGTGCCGCCCTCACGCGTCATTTCGGTATGCAGCGAGCGCACCAGCATTTCCTTCCGCGTGTTGCTGTTCGGATAAAGTTCCGTGAGGCGTTTGCCGATCGCCTGGATCTCGGCATGCGCGGCCTCGACCGAGACGCCAGGCTTGAGCCGCGCGACACCGCAAAGCCAGTGGCTGTCACGCGTGGCCTTCTGATCCCCCAGCGATTGCGGCATCCACACCTGCGGATCGACCGTGCGGATCCACGGTCCGACAAATTCAAAGCCCTCCGGCATGATGCCAACCACGGTGACATCCGTGCTGTTGATGCGGACCGTGTTGCCCACGAGGTTGGAATCGCCGCCAAAGCTCTGCTGCCAGAGCGAATGGCTGATGATCGCCACCGGCGGCGCGCCTTTGACGTCATCGCTCTCCTCAAACAGACGCCCACGCGCCGGCGCAACTCCGAAGGCGCGCAACACGCCGTAGGTCACATTGGCGCCAGCGAGGGACTGGGCGTTTTCCCGGCCCACGTTGAAGGAACCCGGCGAATACACGCCAAAGTCGGTGAACGACGTCGACTGTTCCTTGAGGTCGAAGAAATCGGCGGGTGACAGCGGCCAGCCGTTGCCCGACCAAACCATCGCGATGCGGTCCGCCTGCGGATAGTCGAATGGCGACAGAACGAGCGCACGCAAAGTCCCAAACATGGTGGACGACGCTCCGATCCCCACAGCGAGGGTCAGAATCGCCACCACGGCAAACGAGCGGTTCTTCGAAAGGCTGCGCAGGGAGAGGCGGAAATCGGAAAGCATGGTTCGTCAGCCCCAAGAACCCACGAAGATGATCGGGGTTACAGAGAATCGATCAGAAAGGTGAAACCACGAAATACACGGAACACACGAAATCCTGATTATCCCAATCGAGATCCCTTTTCGTGTGTTCCGTGTATTTCGTGGTTTCCCTTCTTAATTCGCGCTGATTCGCGTGATTCGTGTGATTCGTGGAGCTGGGGTCGCTGCCCCCGGGGTTCGACCGTTCGCTGACCGGCCTCGGCGAGGTCAGCTCCATCTTCGTGAACTCCGTGTGAAACTCATTTAGCAACCGGTTCATGCCTGCACGATCCTTGCGCTCCCGGACCTGCTCTGGTGCGATCAGGTATCCCCTTCATGGAACCTGATTCCGAGCTCACGGAGTTGCGCCAACGCGTCAGCCGCCTCGAGGCAATTGTCGCCTCGCTCCAGTCGACTTCGCCAGCCCAACCGGTTTCCCCGCCCGCTGCCGTCGCCGCCCCCGCAGCAAACGCGGTCCCGCCGCCGCCACCACAGGTGGAACTTCCGCCCGAACTCCCCTCGCCGCCTCCGTTTTCGCCGGCGTCCGTGCGGCTGCGCCCGGAAATTTCGTCGACCGTCTGGATCGCCGGCGCCGGCGGCGTGATCTTCCTGCTAGGTGCAATCTTCGCGCTCACCGTTTCGATCCAGCGCGGCTGGATTTCCCCGCCCGTGCGCGTCGCTCTTGGCGTAGCGACGGGACTCAGCCTCGGGTTCGCCGCCGGCCGGCTCATACTCAACGAGAGCCGCCGCCTGGGCGTCTCGCTCCTCATCGCGGGCCTCGGCACGTTTGTCTTCGCATTGTACTTCGGCAGCGCGCGAGCCCAGCTCTACCCGACCTCGCTCGGACTCGCCGGAACCGTCGTAGCCACACTCGCGGCCGGCGGCCTCGCGTCGCGCGTGCAGAGCGGCGGAGCCATGGCCGTCGCCAACATTCTCGGTTTTCTCGCTCCGCTCATCTTCTCCACCGGCCGGCGCGCGATGGCCGCGCTGATGGGGTACTATGTCGTCATGCTTCTCGCGCAGGCCGTGACGTATCACCTCGCGCAGACCGGCGCACGGTGGCGGCTCGCCCGCTGGACCGGACTGGTTCCCATCGCATTGATCGGCTCGCTGGCCGCCTCCTCGGCTGATGCCAGTGATCGTTTCATCATCCTGTTGCTCCTGCTCGCCGCTTACGCGATCAGCCTGTGGGTGACCTGGCTGCCCTTTCATGGCGAACGTCCGGGCAATCCGGTTTCCCTCACCGCCACCGTGAGCGTGGCCCTCACCGCCGCGCTCTACGCCGCGTGGAGCGAACTTGGCTGGTCCAAGCCTTGGTTCGCTCTCGCCCTCCTCGCCCAAGCCTGCGTGCTGGTCGCCCTGATGCCCGCGGCTCGGCGTAAGCTCGACGACTTTTCCGCGGACACCGGTCTCCTCCTGCTCGGCGCGGTCTACCTCCTGCTCGCCGTACCCGTAGCCGCAGATCCACGCTGGCTGGGCCTGATCTGGGGTGCCATGGCACTGGCCAGCGCCCTCGGAGCCCGTGCCGCGCTCCACGCCGGCCGGGTCGACGCCGAAGCCCTGTGGCTCGCCGCGGCCATCGCCGCCGTGAGCGCGAGTGCCCGCTGGATGATCGTCGTCGATATCGGACTCACACCCGGCACGCTGCCCCTGCTCAATCCCGACTTCGCTGGCGCAGTCCTGACCGCCGGGGCGTGGACCGTGCTGGCGCTTACGCGCACCGGAACCCTGCGTTACGGCAGCGCGGCGGCCGCGCAGTTGATCCTGGTGAACGCACTCGCCTTTGAATGGATGGGCCGCCGTCCGGTCACCGAGTGGGACACCTTCAGCATCGCCACGCTGCTCGCAACCCTCACCTACGCCCTGGCCGGCATCGGCCAGTGGTACGCAGGGATGCACCGGGCCCAGACTCCACTCGGACGCCCGCTCCGCATCGCCGGCTACGTCTGGCTCGCGGTGGCCGCGCTCAAGCTTCTGCTCGGTGATCTCGCCCACGCGTCCACCGAATGGAAAGCCGTCGCCACCCTCGGCATCGGCGCCCTGCTGATCGTCGCCGCCCTGCTCGCCAACCGGCTGCGCGTGCGCGCGACCACCTCGTCCTCCTGACTGACATGCTGCGTTCGACCGCTACCGCTGGTTTTCTTATCCTGCTCGGACTCGTGCTGACCTCGCCCGTCGGCCATGCCGCGGCCGAGCGTCGGCCGGTGGAAATTCCCGCGACCGGCTGGGTTCGCCTGGCGCTCGATCCCGCGGCCCAAGCCCTCGCCGACACCGCCTGGCTGGGCGACGGCGGCGGCCAGGCCCTGCCCTTCCTGCGTGAATCCGAGCGCGCCCGGGAAGCCCGGCCTGTGGCGGTCACGGAATTCGTCGCCGGCCGCGATGCGGAGAATCGCTCAACCGTCGAATTCTCGCTCGCGCCCGAACCGGCGATGACCGCCGGCGATTGCGTGGTCGAACTCACGACGGCACCCGGTGCGCCCGGCTGGGCCGCGCGGGTCGAGGTCACGCGGCGGCAGGGTGATGGCGCTTGGCTGCGACTCGACGATGGCATCGAACGCCATGTGTATGATTTTGGTGGAGACGGCCGCCGGCTGCGGCTGAGCGTGCCACGGGATGGCCAACGCTACCGCCTGACCCTGCACCCTGTCGCCGGCACCGCGCCGGCGATCACGGCCGCCTCCGCCCGGCGCACCCTCGAGCGCAAGGAAGCGGTTCGCCCGGTCGCGGTCGAGGTCGCCTCCGTGGAGAACCGCACCGGAGCCTGGCGCATGCGTGCACCCGCGCGCCTGCGCGTGACGGGGATTGAACTCGAGCTGCGCGACCGCGTCGCCCCCGTGAGCGTGTACGTGACTACCCCGCTGCCTCCGCGTGAAGGGTTTCCGCCGTCGGAGCGCACGCTCGGACTGACAGATCAATGGATCTGGAATCTCCCCGCGCTCACGACCCGCCAGCTGAAACTGGCCCTAAGCTCGCCCGAGCTGGTCGATACGCTGACCCTGCACCTGCCGGAGGGAATCCAACTCCTCGGCGCACGCTGGCAAGTGGCCGAGGAGTCGTGGATTTTTCCTGCAGAAACCGGGCAGCATCTGTTTCTCTACACGGGTGGATCGCAACGCACGGCTCCGGGCGATCTGGCTCGACTGACGTTACCGGCGATTGACGCCGCGCTGCCAGTCGCGACCCTGGGCGCGCCGCAGCCCAATCCCCACGAGTCCGGTGAACGCCCGCTCCTGCAACGCGTCGAAGCGATCCTGCCCTGGCTCATCGCCGTCGCCGTGGCGCTCGTCGCGTGGATCGGCCTGCGCCTGCTGAAACGGCCCGGCGCCCGCACCTAGGGTGTGATGTAGCCGGGCTCGCTGAGCCCGGGGATTGAGCTTTCTCCTCACGAAAGGTTCGGACCGGGGTCAGCGACCCCGGCTACATCGATCTTTTTTAGGCCTTCTCGGCTTTCGGAATCGCGTAA
>CAYWRG010000025.1:16022-26138 GCA_964460715.1 uncultured Opitutus sp.
GGGATTCGGCAGCTTGAACGTGCGTTCGGCGTGGCCACCGGCGAGGTCGCTGTCCTGGTCGCCGATGCTGGCGATGATCGTCCAGCCCTCGCGGGCCAGTGCGGCGCGCTGGGCGGCCTTGCGTTCGGCGGTGGTGGGGAAATCGTCCGACGCCGGTGCCAGCACAAGCCGCGCATAATCGCCCATCCCCTGCCGACGGAGATTGGACTCGGTCCCGGGGCGGTCGCGTGGGTCCTTGCGGCCGGTCACGAAGAGCACATCAATGCCGAGGCGACGCGCCGTCGCATAGACCTCTCGCACGGACGCAATCGCGGGCGCCTCGCCGCGATCGACCCAGGCGTTCCAGACCTCAGGCACATAGCCGAAGTCCTGCGCCTTCATTTGCGGGTAACTCGAGAGCACCGTTTCATCGATGTCGAAGACCACCGCCAGCCGCTCGCCCGGCGCCCGGCGCGCGGCACGCTGCTCGATCCACGCCCGCGCCTGCGCCGCCCCCGCAGTCAGTTCACGGTCGTAGACCCCCGAGTCGACATAGGCCACAACCGCAGCCTTGGCGGCCGTGAGATTGACGAGACCGGAACGAGGCGTAGCGCAGCCGGCCACCAACAGCGCCGCGCCCAGCAGAATCGCCGGGCCGACAGAACGGAGACGGAGGGATGGCCACGAAGAACACGAAAAATTGCCCCCACGCGCAGGAATCCCGTCCGCGCGCCCTATAAGGCGCCGAGAGATCAACGTATGCAGGCCGGCCTTTCTTGTGTTTTTCGTGGCCATCCTCCGTCTCGGAACTCAGCTGACTTTCTTTACCTGTCGCACCGGCCACTGGGTCACGGTCAGACCCTTGGCATTGCGGCTGCCGACCGTGAGCTGACTCAGGTCGAACTCGAATTCCTTGATGCGCGCCGAGCAGCGGCCGCTGAGGATGATCTCGACCTTCTTCGGCATGCCGGCCTCGGTCTTGGCCACATCGAGATAGACGACCTTGGAACCCTCGCTCGAAGCGAGCGGATAGAGTTTCTCGCGCGTGACGCCACCGACCTGAAAGCGCTTGGCGAAGGCCTTCCCGCTCGCCTTGTCCTGGTAGATCATCGTGTAGAAGGCCTTGTCGCCGTCCTTGGGCAGGATCGCGACGTGCAGAATCTCGCGCCCCATGAAGACCTTGTCGGCCACGCGCGCGACCTTCATCGAGCCATCGGCCATGAAGCAGATGACGTCGTCGAGGATCGTGCACTCGGTGACGAACTCGTGCTGGCGCCAATTGAGGCCGATAAAGCCCTCCTCGCGGTTGACGTAGAGGCGCTGATTGGCGGACACGACCGCGGCGGCGCTGATCTGCTCGATCTCGTCGTAGGTCGTGCGGCGCTTGTGCGCCTTGCCGTACTTTTCCTGCAAGGTCTCGAACCACTTGATCGCAAACTCGGTGAGGTGCTTGAGGTTGTGCTTCACCTCCTTGATGCCCTCCTCGATCTTCTTGATCGCCTCGTCAGCCTGGAAGCGGTTGTAGGCGGAGATGCGCTTGATGCGGATCTCGGTCAGGCGCGTGATGTCGTCGTCGGTGACCTCGCGGCGGAGCTGCTTGAGGAATGGCTTCAGACCCTCGCGGATCTCGGCCAGCACGTCCTCCCACGTCTTCGACTTCTCGATCCGGCGGTAGATGCGTTCCTCGATGAAGATGCGCTCGAGCGAATCCCAGTGCCACTGCTGGTCGAGCTCGCCCAGCTTGATCTCAAGCTCCTGCTTGAGCAGGCCGACCGTCTTGTCCACCGAGCGCCGCAGGATGTCGGACACGCCGAGGAACACCGGCTTCTCGCCATCGATCACGCACGCGGCCGGAGAGATCGACACCTGGCAGTCGGTGAAGACATAGAGCTGCTGGATGATCTGGTCCGGATCGCTGCCCTGCGGGAGATGGATCAGGATCTCGACCACGTCGGCAGTGTTGTCGTCGACGTGCTTGACCTTGATCTTGCCCTTGGCGTTGGCCGCGAGGATCGACTCGATCAGCGCCTCGGCCGTGGTGCCGTAAGGCAGCTCGGTGTTGGCGAGAAGGTACTTGCTGCGCGCCTCGATCTTGGCGCGGACCTTCACCTTTCCGCCGCGCTCGCCGTCGTTGTACTCCTTGAAGTCGGCGATGCCGCCGGTCGGGAAATCCGGATAAATGCGGAAGCGCTTTCCCTGGAGATGATTGATCGCCGCGCGACAGAGATCGTTGAAGTTATGCGGGAGGATCTTGGTCGAGAGACCGACTGCGATGCCCTCGGCACCGTCGAGGAGCACCAGCGGGAACTTGGCCGGGAGCGTGACGGGCTCGTTCTTGCGGCCGTCGTAGCTGAGCTGCCAGGTCGTGGTCTTCGGATTGAAGAGCACATCCCGCGCAAACGGCGTAAGCCGGGCCTCAATGTAACGCGGCGCCGCGGCGCCGTCACCCGTGAGCGTGTTGCCGAAGTTACCCTGCGGCTCGATCAGGAAGCCGCGCTGGGCGATGCCGACGAGCGCAGCGTCGATCGACGCGTTGCCGTGTGGGTGGAGCGCCATGGTCTGGCCGGTGACATTGGCGACCTTGTGGAAGCGGCCGTCGTCCATATCCCAGAGCGTGTGCAGGATGCGGCGCTGCACCGGCTTGAGGCCGTCGTCGATGTGCGGGACGGCGCGATCGAGGATGACGTAACTGGCGTACTCAAGGAACCAGCTCTTGTAGTGCTTGGCCAGCGGGGCGTCGTCCGGATTGCGCGGTGCATCCGTCGCAACCGGAGCATCCGGCGGCTCGGCTCCGCCGGAAGCAGGCGCAGGGGTCGGCGCGGCCGGCATGGCTGGGGTGGCCGCCGTGGACTCGGGACCGCCGTTGAGGGGCAGTTCAGGCTGGTCGGAAGGCTTGGAGTTTTTGCGTTTGGCCATGATACGAATTCGAAAAGGGGGAACGGGATCAGGAACGGGGAAGCGGGAGGGGCGCCTTGAGCGCTGCGAGCGCCACCGCGAGGTCGGCGTCGCGCCCGTGGCGCAGGTCATCGAGCCGGAGCGGGACCTTCACGTCGGGCTCCACGCCCTCGCCTTCCAGGCGGCGACCGTTGAGTCCGACATAGTCCTGGATCGCGAGCTGAAGCTGACCGCCGTCGGGCAGACGGTAGTGGCGCGCGGCAATTACAGCGCCCGCCGTGGTGCGTCCGACCACGATCGCGCGACCGTGATGCTGCAGCACATGGGAAAAAATCTCCGCACTGCTCGCGGACGCCTCGTCGACCAGGACCGCAACGCGACCCGGATAGCGCGCGGCGCCGAGCGTCAGGGAGCCCGCGTCGCGCTCGCGGCCGTCGCGACGCACGAACGTGCCGACCTGAACCTGCTCCGGAAAAAACTCGGCAATCGCAAAGCGCACGGAGACGAGCAGTCCGCCGGGATTGCCCCGCAGGTCGACGATCACCGCCGGGGTGTCGCGGCGCGCTTCCAGCTGGTCACTGAGCCAGCGGATCGACGTCTGGTCGAACTCCTCGAAGCGGAACAGCACCACGCCCTCCCCCAGTTCGCGCACTTCACGGCGCGGCGCCCAGACGACCGGGCCGGCCACGAGCGTGAGCGGCACCACGCGGTCATCGGGATCGAGGAACTCAAGGTGCACCTCCTGCCCCGGTTTCATCACAAAGCGTGGCCCGCGTTCGCCGATCGGACGGCCGTCACGCGTGCGGACGAGCCAGCCGGGCTGGACGCCGGCCTGCGCCGCCGCCGAGCCGGGATAGACCGTGGTGACGACCCAGAAGCCGTCGACCCGACGCATCACAAAGCCGGTCGCCACGCGGGTGTCGTGCCGCTGCTGGAAGGCCTCGCGGGGCGAGAGCGCACCGTTGTGGGATTCCCCGAGTTCGCCGAGCAGCGCGTTGATCGAAGCGTAGAGCGCCTCGTCGTCGGATGCCGCCACCGCGGTCACGCGGTGACGCGCGACGGCCGCAGGCCAGTCCACCCCGCGCATCGTGTGATCAAAGAAGCGCTCGGCCGCGAGTTCCGCCGCGCGATCGAAGACCCGGGCATTGCGCCCGGCGCGCGCCTCGGCGGACAACGCGGGCGGCTCGGTCCAGACGCGCGGCGCCGTCGCGCAACCGCCGGCCAGGACGGCGGCGAGGAGCAGAACGGCGATGGAACGCGGGCGCAGCATGCGGGGATGAATCAGGCCTCGACGAGGTCCTTTTCGACCTTGAGGTTCGCGATGATGAACTCCTGCCGGTCGGGCGTGTTCTTGCCCATGTAGAACGAGAGGAGCTGTTCGCTGTTCTGGAGATGCGCGAGCGAGACGGGCTCGAGGCGGATGTTCTCGCCAATGAAGTCCTTGAACTCGTTGGCGCTGACCTCGCCGAGGCCCTTGAAACGCGTGATCTCGGGATTCGCGCCCAGCTTGGCCATGGCCGCGTTTCGTTCCTGCTCGGAGTAGCAATAGATCGTCTGCTTCTTGTTGCGCACGCGGAAGAGCGGCGTCTCGAGGATGAAGAGGTGATTGTTGGTGATCAGCTCAGGGAAGAACTGAAGGAAGAACGAGAGCAGCAGCAGGCGGATGTGCATGCCGTCGACGTCGGCGTCGGTTGCGATGATCACGCGGTTGTAGCGCAGGCCGTCGAGCCCATCCTCGATGTTGAGCGCGCTCTGCAGGAGGTGAAACTCCTCGTTCTCGTAGATGACCTTCTTGGTCAGACCGTAGGTGTTGAGCGGCTTGCCCTTGAGGGCGAAGACGGCCTGGGTCTGCACATCGCGGCAGGCGGTGAGCGAGCCGGAGGCGGAGTCGCCCTCGACGATGAAGAGCGTGCTGTCCTCGGCGCGCTTGTCCTTGGAGTCGAGATGCACGCGGCAGTCGCGCAGCTTGCGGTTGTGTAGCGACGCCTTCTTCGCGCGCTCGCGGGCGAGGTTGCGGATGCCGGAGAGCTCCTTGCGCTCGCGCTCGCTGTCCTCGATCTTGCGCTTGAGCGCCTCGGCCGCCTCGGGATTGCGGTGCAGCCAGTTGTCGAGCTGCGACTGCATGAAGTTGGTGACGAACTGACGGATCGACGGGCCGCCCGGGCCGATGTCGTTCGAGCCGAGCTTGGTCTTGGTCTGCGACTCGAAGACCGGCTCCATCACGCGAACCGACACCGCAGCGACGATCGACTGGCGGATGTCGGCCGCGTCGTAGTCCTTCTTGTAGAAATTGCGGATCGTGGCGACGAGCGCCTCGCGGAAGGCGGCGAGATGCGTGCCGCCCATGGTGGTGTGCTGGCCGTTGACGAAGGACCAGTACTCCTCGCCGTAGTGACCGCCGTGGGTCATCGCGACCTCAATGTCGTCGGCCTCGATGTGGATGAGCGGATACAGCGGCTCGCCGGTGAGCTTCTTGGTGAGGAGATCCTTGAGGCCGTTCTCGGAACGGTAGCTCTTGCCGTTGAAGACGAGCGTGAGCCCGCGGTTGAGGTAGGCGTAGTTCCAGAGCATCTCCTCGATGAACTCGGGGCGGAACTTGAAGTCCTTGCCGAAGAGCGCCTCGTCGGGCGTGAACTCGATCAGCGTGCCGTTCTTCTCCTCCTTGGCCGCAACGACCTTGCCGTCCTTCTTCAGCTTGCCCTGGTAGAACTCGACTGAGCGCGTCTGGCCGTCGCGGTAGGCCTGCGCGCGGTACTCAAGCGCAAGGGCGTTGACGGCCTTTTGGCCGACGCCGTTGAGGCCGATCGCCTTCTTGAAGGTCTCGCTGTCGTACTTGGCGCCGGTGTTGATGATCGAGACGCACTCGACGAGCTTGCCCAGCGGGATGCCGCGGCCGTAGTCGCGCACACGGAGGGTGCGCTCGTTGAGCTCGATCTCGACCTTCTTGCCGAAGCCCATCGTGTACTCGTCGATACAGTTATCGATCGTCTCCTTGAGCAGCACGTAGATGCCGTCCTCGGGGTGGGCGCCGTTGCCCAGCCGGCCGATGTACATGCCCGGGCGCAGGCGGATGTGCTCGAGCGGGGAAAGGGTCTTGATGGAGGCTTCGGTGTAGTTGGAGGCCATGATGGGAAAAAGAGGGAGAGGAATTCAGAGTCGGTCGGGCAGGACAAGCTGTTGCGGCGCGTCGGCCGCGGCACCGAGGGCCGCGTAATGAGGATCCCGATGCACGAGAATGGCCGACGAAACCCCAGCCGTGGCCGCAATGACGGCGTCAACCAGCGGCAGGCGGACGCGCGCAGTCTCGCGCAGGTCGGCCGCCCGACGCGCCACGTTGCGGTCGACGGCCATGACGGTGGTGATCTCCTCGGTGTAAAGCCGCATCGCCCGCTCAACCTCGCCGCGATCGGAAACCAGCGCGCCGAGACGCCCGCGCAACTCGGTCACGCTCAGCGCGGACAGACCGATCTCGTTGCGGTGATCCTGCCAGATTCGCTCCACCTCATCCGCGCCCGGCTCGTTGAAGTAGTGGGCCAGGACCGCCGACGTGTCGAAAACATGGGTGATCACGAGGCCACCCCTTCCTCGCCGGCCTCGCGCGTGCGCTCCTCGACCAGCCCGCCCACCACATCCGCCGACGGCGGCACAAAGCGACGCCCTGCCCCCCGCAGCGAACGGGCCAGCGCGGCCCGACTGGGCATGACCTTGACCCGTAGCTCACCCGGCTTGCTGCCCGGCTGCCACTCCAGTTGCATCCCCGGCTCGATCTGCATCAATGACGCAAGTTTCGATGGGATAGTAACTTGGTTTTTTCCTGTAACGGTGGTTAACATGATTTACCGTTCCCTTGAAATATAGATTCAAGGATTTCTCGGCGCATGGCAATGCGTTTTCTTCCCTGTCAAACGGCTCACCCGTCTGGTCGGGTGTAGCTGGGGTCGCTGACCCCGGTCCGGGGCCGAATGAGACGAAAAAGCTCAAACCCCCGGGTCAGCGACCCCCGCTACACCACAGTTTAAACCGCGCGCCGGTAGCGGACCATGAGCTGCATCGACCCCTTGCTGGTCGTGAACGCGGCCGGTCTGCGGTTATCGCCGCTCACGTCATAGCACAATTGGAGGAGCTCCCCGCGAACGCGATAGATGGCCTTGATGGTCTTGTTGCCATTGGGGCCGGACGTGCCAACCAGATCCACGGCCAGGGGCGTCGCGGTCGCGTCGAAGATCAGCTCTCCCTCATCGCGCCCGTTCTCCGATTCGATCACGTAGCGCGTGCCAGTGATGACCCAGCGCGTGTCGGGCATCGGAAGCGACTCACCGCTGAACTCGCCGCCTTGGGGCGTCCACGTGCCGTCAAGCATGGCCAAGCTTTCCTTTGGCCACCGCGGCGGCGCGCAGCATCACCGCCCGCAGTTCCGCGCGCGGGATCGGTTTGGGCAGATAATCATCCATGCCGGCCGCGAGGCAGCGTTCGCGGTCCTCGGGCAGCGCGTGCGCGGTGATGGCGACGATGTACGGCCGGTGTCCGCCCGGCACCTCGCGCGCGCGGATCTGCTGGGTGGCGCCAAACCCGTCGAGCTCGGGCATCTCCACATCCATCAGGATCGCATCGAAGTTCTCTGTCGCGCTGCGCGCCACCGCCTCGTTGCCATCGGCCACCGACTCGGTGCGGTGCCCGTCCTTCTCCAGCATGCGGATCACCAGTTGCCGGTTGAGGAGGTTGTCCTCGGCCACGAGCACGCGCAGGCCGGGTGGCAGCGGCGGCGTTTCCTTGCGCGCCGGCGCTGGCGTTGGGGTCACCAGCACGGTGGGATCAACCACCTCGACAAAAATCTCGGCCGCGAACTCGGAGCCCTCGCCGGGCACGCTCTGCAGGGTGACCGTGCCCTCCATGAGTTCCGCCAGGCGGCGGGTGATGGCGAGTCCGAGTCCGGAGCCACCATAGCGGCGGGCGGTGCTGGTCTCGGCCTGGCTGAAACGCCGGAACAGCCGCGCCTGCGCTTCGGGCGCAATGCCGATCCCCGTGTCACGCACCGCGAGCCGCAGCCGGCACCGCGAACGCGCGCCGCCCGGCGCCGGCACGGTGCTGATCGCGACCGTGACCGAACCCTTGGCGGTGAACTTCACCGCGTTGCCGACCAGGTTGACCAGGATCTGGCGCAGTCGCAGCGGGTCCACGAGGACGACGGCCGGCACGCCCGGCGCAAACGACCACGTGAGCTGCACGGACTTGGCCTTCGAGGCGGGTTCGAAGAGACGGCAGACATCCGCAACAATCGACTCCACCGAAACCGGCTGGGGATCGAGGGTGACGTGCCCGGCCTCGATCTTGGAAAAATCGAGCACCTCGTTGATGAGCGTGACGAGCGACTCGCTGCTGCGCGCGATCGTGTTGACGTAGTCGCGCTGCTCGGGCGTGAGCGGGGTTTCCTTGAGGAGATTGGTGAAGCCCAGCACGCCGTTCATGGGGGTGCGGATTTCGTGGCTGATCGTTGCGAGGAAGTCGCTCTTGGCCCGGCTCGCCGCCTGTTCCTCCATGGCGCGCTGCTCGGATCGACGGCTCGCCGCCGCCTGCAACGAAACCTCAGCCTGCAGCCCTCGGTAGCGGGCGGCCAACGCCAGCAGGAACAGCACGAGGTTGAGCAGGAGCCCGGTTTGAAACGGCAGCAGGCGGGTGATGCTGTCGCTCGTATCGTCGACGATGAATTGCACCGCCATGAGCAGACCGGCGATCGTCAACGGAACCTGGGCGGCCAGAAACCAACTGGCGCCCAGCGCGCCCCGGAGCGCGGCGTGCACCCCCCCCGCCGGGGGCGCGGGCAGGGTGGGGAGATTCACCGCCAGGCTCCGGCCCCCACTCGTGGGGCCCCCCCCCCGCATGAAATCCCCGACCACCCACAGGGCGACCGGCACATAGGCAAAGCCGACCCCGCGGAGAAAACGCGCCCACCGGGGAAAATCGACCTTCACCCGGAAATAATTTCCGACGAAGAACAGAAAGAGCACCGCGTACGGCAGATGCAGGCCGTTGACCACGGCGTCGCTGCGATCCCCCCAGTGCTCCTTCAGCCAATCGGTGTACGAAGGGTCCATGCCGCCCATCAGGCCCACCAGAAGCACGTAGCCTGCGTAGAAAAAATAGGTTCGGTCACGCAGCGACCACCCCAGGGCGGTCACGAAAACCGCCGCCATCGTCAATGCCCCCAGCCAGAACGCGGTCTGCCCCGCCGTGTCGTTGAGGACGAAGAAAAAGTGGGCGGTGACGCTGGGAACAGACATGCCGTGGCTCAACGCTCGCAAGGTCAAGAGCGGCATGCAAGCCCCACGCCGGCCTGCCCTCGCATCGCCCCATCCCATCGTTCTCGGTCCCCGTTATCTTTCTCGTCCCCCCTACCCGCCCTTCTGATCGAGAGAACGAGGAACGATAAAGATAACGAGAACGAGGGTTGCCTCCCACGCACGCCGACACTTGCCGCGGCTCCACAGCCGTCCTACGCTGTCGATAACTTCCACGCCCATGAAAAAACTGCTCATCGTCTCGGGTCTTCTCGCCGCCGTCGTGGTCATCGCTGTGGTCGTGGCCGCAACGATGGCCGGGTCCTTGGTCCGCCAGGGTGTCACCACGGTCGGGCCGCGTTTGACCGGCACGGTCGTGGAACTCGAAGGCGCCCGGCTCTCTCCGCTGAGCGGGAGCGGGACCCTCACCGGCCTGATGGTCGGCAATCCTCCCGGCTGGCAGAGCGATCGCGCCTTTTATCTCGGCCGCATCCACCTCGATCTCGAGCCGATGTCGTTGCTGGGCGATGCCATCGTGATCGAAGAGATCACGATCGAGCGGCCTCATTTCGTGTACGAGACGAAGCTGGTCAGCAGCAACATCAAGGACCTGCTCGCCAACATCGAGAAAGCGACCGGCGGTCCGGCGGAGCCCGGCCAGACGACCGAAGGGTCGTCCAAGAAATTCATCGTGAAGAAATTTTCCCTTACGGAGGGCGAAGTGACCCTCGGGGTCGGCGCGGCCGCGATCAAACTTCCGCTGCCGCCCATCACCCTGAATAATCTCGGCGTGAAGGAAGGCGGCATCACCGCGGGCCAGCTCACCGGGGCCGTCATGCGCAGCGTGCTTTCCGACATCGGCACCGCGACAGCAAAAGCAGCCGGCCGGATCGGCGCCCCCCCCGCCGCCCGGGCCCCCCCCCCGAAACGCACCCCCCCCCCCAAACCCCCCCAACGCCCGCAAAAA
>CAYWRG010000025.1:26148-41691 GCA_964460715.1 uncultured Opitutus sp.
GGGGCTTGCCGACAGCGGCACCGCGACAGCAACCCCCGCGGGCGGGTGCGGCGCCGCCGGCGGCGCCGTGGCCACCGACGCGATCGGCTCCGCCGCCCAGAAGGCCGGCGAAGGCCTGAAAAAACTCTTCGGCAAGGAAGCGCCGAAAGAAGCCGAGCCAAAGCGCTAATCCGTTTCGGTAAAGATGTAGCCGGGGTCGCTGACCCCGGTTCGGGAGATTTGAGACGTTCCGGAACGGGGTCCGGTCGATAGCCGCAATAGACCGCGAATGGCGGTAAGCTGAACGAAGCGAATTTTACAGGCTGTTGCGGCTATCGGCCTGACCCGCGCGGCGGTGTCGTGATTATTCCAATCAGAGGTATTGCGGCCCCTTCCGCTCACACGTTGACCCCGCTTACGCACCCACCGAAGCTCGCACCATGAAACCCGCCGTCACCGTCACGTACTACCTCGAAGTCCTGTCGTCCTGGTGCACCTGGGTCGAGCCGACCTGGAGCGAGCTCAAGGCCCGCTATGAAGGCCGGGTCGCGTTCGAGTGGCGGATCGCGTTGATGAATCCGTCGGATTTTCCGGCGTCGCGCCAGCAGTGCGATTGGTTTTACCGCCGCAGCGGCACCTTGGTGAAGTCGCCGACCATGCTGCACTCCGGCTGGTTTGAGGCGTCACGCCGCGGCCACTACGAGGCCCCCAACCTCGTCGCCGAGGCTGCACGTGATTTCGGATTCAACGGCGACGAGATCCGCCTCGCACTCGCCCATGCGGGCGTGCGCGAGGGTCGCGCGATCGGGGATCTCGGGGCGGCGGTGGACGTCGCCTCGCAGGCAGGCGGGCGAAAGCTCCCCGCGGCCAAGCTGCGCGCCGCGGCCACGTCGGCCGCCGTCCGCAGTCGCGTCGACGCGAGCACCCAGGCCTTTCACGCCCACCAGATCACCCAGCGCCCGGCGTTCGTGCTCACCGATGCGATTGGCGACAAGGCGGTCTTCTCCGGCCTGGTCCGGATCGAGCCGCTCGCGGCCACGATTGACGCGATGCTGGCCGACACGGCGGGCTACGCCTCGTTCGCCGCCCACTTCGGCGGCCCGCCCAAGGCCTGAGACGGGGAACGAAGGAGACACCACGAAAGGGAATCCATCAGCCAGACATTGACCACAGATCACACCGATGACCACAGATGGAGACCGATCGAGAATCCACTTTGACCACGCCTCCCGTCATATCTGTGCCCATCGGTAAAACCTGTGGTCAATGATCGCTGGTCAGGTTCCGCGTTGTTTCGTGTGTTCCGTGTAGTTCGTGGTGACCCGGTTTGTGGATCGGTTCGCCGCCCACGTTTGACGCACCGGACGGCTTTCGCTTGGGTGGCGGCATGCAGCTCAAATGGCGCCTTTCGCACGCCCAAGGCTATCTCCAACTGGGGATGGTCGACGAGGCCGCGGCGGAACTGCGCCTGATCCCTGCGGACGAACGCGACACCACCGAGGTGCTGACGCTGCGTGTCGCCGTGCTGCAGGAGCAGGGCCGCTGGCGCGCACTCCGGCTGGCCGCGGCTGAGCTGGTACGACGGAACCCGGCCGAGCCGGCCAGCTGGATCACGTGGGCCTTCGCCACCCGGCGTTCACGATCGATCATCGAAGCCGAGCATATCCTGCTGGAAGCGGAGATCCGGCACCCACAGGAGCCGACCATCCAGTTCAATCTCGGCTGCTACGCCTGCCTGCGCGGGGATCTCGGCGAGGCCCAGCGCCGCGTACGCCGGGCGATCACCCTTGATCGGGGCTTCCGGGCACATGCGCTCGCCGACCCCGATCTCGAGGCGTTGCGGATGCGACCGGGCGGATCTGCATTTTAACGCAATTTTCCTGAAACAAATCAGGGGTTCGCGCGTCTAGGGTGGTGTGCCCGGAGTCTGCACCAAATCCGATTCGCTCGAACCCGCGAACAGCCCAGCGGCCGCCCAATTCGCTGCCGCCAAGCCGTCGCCGATGCGTCTGCCCTTTGGTCTCGTCGCGCTCATCAGCTGCTGGCTGATCCTTCTCGGTGGATGTTCGGGGATTTTGATCGTGCTGTGTACCGGTCACTGAGCGACGTGTGGTCGCGCAAGACCGGCCGTTCGTCGCAATCTGCTGGCCACTGACCGAACCGGTCAGAGCTTTGCAGGCGACCCATGGGTGACCCCGACCAAAAGGATCAGGCACACGACGCCGACGACACCGCGGATCACATCATCCGCGACACGGCGCTCCGCCGCATCGGCATCCCGCTGGCCGGCCTGATCATCCCCATCGCGACCGGATCCTACGGTGGACTAAGCTGGCGCGAGCCATGGTGGTGGGTCGGCGCGGGGTGGTTCCTCCTCCTCTCGTGGCTGACCTGGCACGGCAACCGCCTCATCATCCTGCGCATCCGTAAGCGGCTGCGCTGGTCGGAGCGGCCGCTGCGCAAGGTCGGCATCCTCATTCTCGGGACCAGCCTCTACACGATCCCCCTCTGCGTGCTGATGATGACCCTGTGGCAGGTGGCGGCACCCTTCCCGGCAATCGACAGCCGCATCATCCTGCGCTCCACCCTCGTGGTAACCGTCGTCGTGCTGCTCATGACGCACGTCTACGAAACGCTGTTCCTGATCAACGACCAGCTGGCCGACCAGCTGCGGCTGGAACGGGCCGAACGCGCCCGGCTCCAGGCGCGCATGGCCGTCCTGCGCAGCCAGCTGACGCCGCACTTTCTCTTCAACTGCCTCAACACCCTCGCGGTCCTGATGAAGACCGCCCCCGCCGACGCGGCCGGGTTCAACCAGCACCTCGCCAACATGTCGCGCCACCTCATCCGGCACCAGCAGCACGACCTCGTGCCGGTGGCTGACGAACTCGCCTTCTTTCACGCCTATGCCGAGCTGACCCGGCTGCGTTTTCCGGGAAGTTTCACCGTAACCGTCTCCGATCTCGGCTCCACCGCCGGCCTCGCCCTGCCCCCGGCCGCCCTGCAGTTGCTGCTGGAGAACGCGCTGAAGCACAACCGCCACACCGAGCAGGAGCCGCTGCCGATCACCGTGCGACGCGAGGGCAACGACATCGTGATGGTCAACCCCCTCCGCCCGGTCGCCGAGCCCCCGCCTTCGACCGACACCGGTCTGCGCAACCTCGACGGGCGCTACCAGCTCCTCGCCTCCGTCGCCATCCGGGTCGAGCGCACGAGCGGCGAATTCCGCGTGCGCCTTCCGCTGGTCCCCACCCCTGACGCCTGACCACCCCTCCTCGCGATTGATCACCGCAGGCCCCTCCAAGCCTCGTGTCACGCAATACGTGACACTTTCCTCATCGCCCCTGCCAGGCAAACCGCAGGTGTCACGTATTGCGTGACACGAGGCTTGGGTTGGCGGGTGTGGGGCTGCGGCGGTTTACTGGGAAGCGAGAAGCCGGGGTTTGACGCGGCGCGCCGGCGGAGCGACAAGGGTGCTGCCGCGAACGCGGCCTTTTCGCCATGTCCCTTCGCGCCTGGTTTCCCACCTACATTTACTGTGAGCCGCTGCAGCCGCGGGGGCTCGATCGCCTGAACGACGATCTCGCCGACGAGTGCGCGCGCCTGCGCGAGTTCGACCAGGCCGGACGCAAGTGGTCCGAGAAAAACTATCCCGGCGGCTACACCAGCTACGCCTCGATGAACACGCTGCACACGTTCTCGAGCACCTTCGAAGCGCTGGAGCGCAAGCTTTCCCGCCACGTCAAGGCCTACGCCAAGGCCCTCGCGATGGACCTGCGCGGACGGACCGTGCAGATGACCGACTGTTGGGTGAACATCATGCCCCCGACGGCCGCGCACTCGCTCCACCTGCACCCGCTGTCGTTCATCAGCGGCACCTATTACGTGCGAACGCCCAAAGGCTGCTCCGGCCTGAAATTTGAGGATCCGCGCATGGATCGTTTCATGGCCGCTCCGCCCAAGCTCCCCGGCGCCGGGCCTCAGCACCAGGCGCATGTCACCTACCCGGCGGAGGCCGGCAACGTGATCCTGTTCGAAAGCTGGCTGCGCCACGAAGTCGCGGCCAACCGGGTCGACGACGAGCGCATCAGCATCAGCTTCAATTACAACTGGAGCTGAGCGCGATTCGATCGGGTTAACCACAGATTACACAGATGGGCACAGATACGGAACGGATTGGTCACCACGAAATACACGGAACACACGAAATGACCGAACTCAGGACTCTGATTCTGCTTTTCGTGTGTTCGGTGTATTTCGTGGTTTCACCTCCGAATCTTATCCGTGTTCATCGGTGATATCTGTGGTCAACTCGGCCTGATCCGACCGAGTTGCACGATTGGCAAAAGCGCTTTCCCTGCCCCATGCTCGTCATTCGCCGCCTCGTTGACCGCCGCCGCGCCTACACGGCGCTGATGCTGCCTGGCGAGCCACCGAAGATCTTCCCGACCAGCGACGTGGAGCACGCGCGGATCCTCCAGATCTACAAGCAGGACCGCGCCTACCCCGGCATCGTCAACGACTTCACGGACTACGATCCGCCTCCGGCACCCGCGCCCGCCCCCCAGCCGCCGCGCAAAACCGGTTCTTCGTCGCGACGTCGCACCGGTTCATCGCAGTCCGGTTGAATCAGGCCGGTCGCCCGCTACCAAACGGGCCTATGAAGACCATTGAAGTCAGCGAAGAGGTTTACGCCGAACTCACACGTCTCTCGGCCGAATCCCGTCGCTCGCCCAACGCCGTTCTCGCCGCCCTGCTTCACCTGCCTGCCTCGCCGGAAATGGGCAGCGATCCCCTGATCAGCTTCCTCGTCGGTCCGGCCCTGCGCGCGAAGGCCACCGATGCCGAACGCTACCTCGCCATCCTCGGCTGGGTGGCGGAGCGCCAGCCAGGCGATTTCCGCGAGTACATCCTCTCGCTGACCAGCGGACGCCGCTACCTCGGGCTCAACCGCGACGAGATCGTGGCGCAGTGCCGTCACAATCAGGCCCGCCCCATTCCCGGCACGCCGTACTGGGCGATCATGAACCTCGACACCCCGACGAAGCGCCGCTTCCTCGCGCGCGTCTTGGAGTTCACCGGCCACCGGCCCGAAGTCGTGACGTTTGCGTGCCAGGCCATCGGCCGCCCCCGCCTCGCCCTGGTCGAGGAAAGCGCAGCCGCCTGAGGCTGCTGATCTGTCGCGATCGGTGAGAGAAGAGAACAAGGCATTTGAAACCACCGATTTCATCGATGGGCACCGATGCTTGAAACTCACTGAAAGCCGCCATCCACGCCAGGGTGGATGCCGGCAGTGAGATCGGCTCAGCTATCCGGCCTGATCTGTGCCATCTGTGTTATCCGTGGTTGGTTCGATTGGCTGAATCTGGATTCGTCGCAACTTCCGGCTTTCGCCGGCCCGTGGATTGGCCAACGCTCGGGCCTGTGACTTCGCCCGAACCCGAGCCAAAGCGCCGCAACGTGCGCAACTTCTTCGCGTCGCTCCGCTATGCGGTCGACGGGTTCTGGGCCGCGCTGAAGCATGAACCCTCGTTCCGCGAGGACCTGCTGTTCGCGGTCCTGCTCGTGCCGTTTGCGATCATCCTGCCGGTCAACGCCGTCTCGACGGCGCTGATGATCGCCTCGCTGCTGCTGATCATGATCGTCGAGCTGCTGAACTCCGCGATCGAGTGGACGATCGATTACCTGCGCCCGGAGATTCACCCGCTCGCCAAGCGCATCAAGGACATGGCCAGCGCCGCGGTTTTCCTCGCCTACCTGAACTGCATCATCGTGTGGATCATCATGCTCTGGCCCTCCAACGACGTCTGGAAGCGAATCGAGGAGTGGCTGATCGCATGAGCGCGCCTCTTGCCGCCCTCGTCACCGGTGCATCCCGCGGCATCGGCGCCGCCATCGCCCGTGCGCTCGCCAGCCGCGGCATACGTGTCGCGGTGCACTATCAGCGCAACGAAACCGCCGCGCGCAGCACCCTCGCCTCGCTGGCCGGAACCGGCCACGGACTGGTGCGCGGCGATCTGTCCGACGCCGCCGGTGCGGAGGCCGTCTGGACCGCCGCCACTCAAGCTCTCGGCCCGATCGCGCTGCTGATCAACAACGCCGGCATCTATGAGACGCACGCGCCGCTCACGACGGATTTCGCGGCTTGGCAGCAGGCGTGGACGCAAACGCTCGGGGCCAACCTGATCGGACCAGCCCACCTGTCGTTTCTGGCGGCCAAGGCCATGGCCCCGCGCGCTCTCGTTCATCCGGCCCATGGCCGCGGGCGCCTCGTGGACATTTCCTCCCGCGGCGCCTTTCGCGGCGAGCCGGACGCGCCGGCCTACGGGGCAAGCAAGGCCGGGCTCAACGCACTCGGCCAGTCGTTGGCGCGCGCGCTGGCTCCGCAGGCGATCTATGTCTTTGCCGTCGCCCCCGGTTGGGTCGCGACCGACATGGCGGCCGATCACCTCGCCGGTCCCGCCGCCGGCGAGATTCTGGCCCAGCACCCGCTCGGCCGCGTGGCCGATCCGGAAGAAATCGCCCGCACCGCCGTCTTCTGCGGCCTCGACGCCCCGGCCGCCATGACGGGCGCGATCATCGACGTGAACGGGGCATCGTACCTGCGGACGTGAGCCGGGCAGATCAATCTGTTTTACAGGAGGAAACAGAGAGGACGGAGGCAGGAACGCTGCCAGTCGGGCGAAGGAAACCCGCTCCGTTTCCTCGGTGACAGGATTGATATCCGGCGGGATCGCTTACCGCACGCGCGTGAAGAAGCCGACGCCCACCCCCAACATGGCAAGATTCGGAATCAACGCGGCCCACAGCGGCGGCATGACCTCGCGGCCGCCCATCGCGGTGCAGGCCTTGAGCAGGACAAAGTAAACGAGGAACAGGCCGATCGACTTGGAGACGCCGACCGCGGGATTCACGCGGACGCCGCTGATCGCAAAGGGAATGGCGATCGCCATGATGATGAGCGGCCCGAGAGTCTCCGCCAGCAGGCTGTAGTAGCGCACGGCGTAGCTGATGACCTTGGGATTCTCGTCGACCGTGAAGTAATCGATGATGCGACTCAGCTCGGAAAACGACAGGTCTGAGGGTTTGAGATCAAACACCAGCATGAGGGCGGGGTCCTCGCGAAAATGCGGCACGGGCTTCTCCGCAAAGGCGACCGTGCGGATGACCTCGCCGGTCTCGGGCTCGAGCCAAGTCTCGCGTCCATCGTAGAAAACCCACGACCCCTTGGCCGCATCGAATCCGGCCTCGCGCGCGGTCAGGCGGGTCTTCTCGCGGCGCTGCGCGTCGAGTTCCGACACCGTCACGCCATAGCCCTTGCGGGTGAAGCGGCTGTAGCGGTTGAAGTACCACATGCGGTTCTGACGCTGGTTGTCGAAGGCCACGCTCGTGCTGGTCCCGATGCGATCCACCGCGCTGTTGGTGCGGGCCTGGGAGCGAAACTGGAGGTTCTGCAACAGCGAGCGCGACTCCTCGACCGACCAAGGAATGACGGTGGCGTTGACGTACCACATGACGACGCAGAGGACACCACCCGCAAGCCAGAGGACGCGGGTCAGCCGGAAGAGCCCAACGCCGGCCGCGCGCAAGGCCGTGATCTCATTATTCCGGTGCAGCTGGCCCAGAGTATAAAGAAGGGAGATCAGCAGGGTCAGGGGCAGGACGATCGAGAGGTAGCTGGGGAGCTTGACCGCGTAATAGACCGTCACGTCCGAGAGCGTGGCGCCGTCCTCCAACAAGTCCCGGAAATCGTCGTACATGGCCTGCATCAACAGCAGCCCCAGGGTCGCACACAGCACGAGGCCGAGCATTTTCAGCCATTCGCGCAGAATGTAGCGATCGATGAGGGTCATGAGGCGGCAGACGAGACAGCCCATGCTGGCGGGGCCGGACCAGCCGGGGCGACTCAAAAAGACCGGGACGGCGGCTCGATGGTTCCGGTGTGGCCGGGGTCGCTGACCTCGGTCCTATGGTCTCAACCACCGGGGTCAGCGACCCCGGCTACACCAACTTGGCGTCCTTCACGGCGCTTCGCCCCCCGGCCCGGCGCCTGCTGTAACGGGCCCCATGACCTGTACAGTTTGGTTGAAAGCTGGCCAAACCCTCACAATGTTTCGCCTTCGCATGCACTTCCTGCCCCGTCGTCTGGTTGCTCTTTTTATCACCCTGGGTCTGGCGTCCGCCCTTTCGGCCCAAGGCACCATCAAAATCGGCGAATTCGCCTCCATCACCGGCAAGGAAGCCAGCTTGGGCCAGTCCTCGCACAATGGCACCGTGCTGGCCGTCGAGCACATCAACGCCGCCGGCGGCGTGCTCGGCATGAAGCTCGAGCTCATCACCGAGGACACGCAGTCCAAGGCCGGTGAAAGCGGCACCGCCGTCCGCAAGCTCATCTCCCGCGACAAGGTCGTCGCCCTCCTCGGTGAGGTCGCGTCCAGCCGCTCGCTCGAGGCCGCCCCGATCGCCCAGCGCTCGCGCATCCCCATGATCTCGCCCGCGTCGACCAATCCTCAGGTCACCGAGGCCGGCAACTACATCTTCCGCACCTGCTTTATCGACCCGTTCCAGGGCCCGGTGATGGCGAAGTTCGCCAAGGACACCCTCAAGGCCAAGCGTATCGCCCTGATGGTCAGCAACTCGTCCGCCTATAGCGTGGGCCTCGCCAAGTTCTTCAAGGAAGCCTTCCTCGCCGGCGGCGGCGAGATCGTCGCGGAGCTCAAGTACTCCGAGGGCGACAAGGACTTCAAGGCCCAGCTGACCAACATTCGCGCGGCCAACGTCGATGCGATCTTCAATCCCGGCTACTACAACGAGGGCGCGCTCATCGTGAAGCAGGCCCGCGACCTCGGCATCACCCTCCCGATCTTCGGCGCCGACAGCTGGGAAGCCCAGGCCCTGATCGACCTCGGCGGCAAGGCCATCGAGGGCGCGTTCCTCTGCTCCCACTACTCGCCCCAGGATCCCTCCCCGCGCGTCCAGGAATTCGTGAAGGCCTACAAGGCCAAGCACAACTCGACCCCGGACTCCAATGCCTCCCTCGGCTATGACTCCGTCCTCGTGCTGGCCGACGCGATCAAGCGCGCCGGCTCGGCCGACCCGGCCAAGATCCGCGACGCCCTCGCCGCGACCAAGGATTTCCCCGCCGTCACGGGCAACATCACCATCGATGCCCAGCGCAACGCCTCCAAGAGCGCCGTGATCGTCACGGTTAAGGACGGCGCCTTCCAGTACGTCCAGAGCATCGCCCCCTGATCCCTCCCGTCATCACCCCTTGATCCCTTTCATCATGAGCCTACGCCAACGCCTCCTCCTCCCCCTGCTCGCCGCCTTCGGGTCGGTCGCACTCGCTCAGGAAACCATCAAGATCGGCGAGTACTCGTCGCTCACCGGCAAGGAGGCCAGCTTCGGCCAGTCGTCGCACCACGGCATCGTCCTCGCGGTCGAGGAGATCAACGCCGCGGGCGGCGTGCTCGGCAAGAAACTCGAGCTCATCACCGAGGACAACCAGACCAAGCCCGGCGAGTCCGCCACGGTCGTCAACAAGCTCATCTCCCGCGACAAGGTCGTCGCCCTGATCGGCGAGGTCGCCTCCGGCCGCTCGCTTGAGGCCGCCCCCATCGCCCAGCGCTCGCGCATCCCGATGATTGCCCCGGCCGCGACCAACCCGAAGGTCACGGAGACGGGCAACTACATCTTCCGCGTCTGCTTCATCGATCCCTTCCAGGGCACCGCGATGGCCAAGTTTGCCGAGGAAACCCTCAAGGTGAAGAAGGTCGCGATCGCCTCCAGCGTCTCGTCGGCCTACAGCGTGGGTCTCGCCAAGTTCTTCCGTGACACCTTCACCGCCGCCGGCGGCACCGTCACGGTCGAGCAGAAGTTCTCCGAGGGCGACAAGGACTTCCGCGCCCAGCTCACCGCGATCAAGGCCTCCGGCGCCGAGGCGGTCTTTGTCCCGGCCTACTACACCGAGGCCGCGCTCCTCATCCGTCAGGCCCGCGACCTCGGCATGACCATGCCGTTCTTCGGCGGCGACGGCTGGGAGGCCCCCCAGCTCCTCGAGATCGGCGGCGCCGCGATGAACGGCACCTACTACTCCACCCACTTCTCGGCCGAGAACAAGGAACCGGTCGTGGCCGACTTCGTCGCCAAGTACAAGGCCCGCTGGAACGGCGAGGTCCCCGGCGCCTTCTCCGCGCTCGGTTATGACTCGGTTTACGTCCTGGCCGACGCCATCAAGCGCGCCGGCTCGACCGAGGGCCCCAAGCTCCGCGACGCACTCGCCGCGACCAAGGGTTTTGCCGGCGTAACCGGTGTGACCACGATCAATGCCCAGCGTGACGCCACCAAGCCCGCCGCGATCATCGCGGTGAAGGACGGTAAACTCGAGTTCCTCAAGACCGTCGCCCCCTGATCCGGACTCGATTCAGGTGTAGCTGGGGTCGCTGACCCCGGTCCGTTTTTTGGATCAATCTTCGGACCGGCCTCAGCGAGGCCAGCTACACCGGTCATCGATGCTATTCAAAATGAACCCCCGCCCCGCCTGATCCGGGTTTGACGTCCGCCAGTTTTAGCGCGCAGCCTTACCGCTGCGCGCGCCTGTTTTCAGGCGCCGCACGGGCACCCCGCCCACCCCTCTCGTGACTGAATTTCTCCAGCAACTCCTCAACGGCCTTTCGCTCGGTGCGATCTATGCGCTCATCGCGCTGGGCTACACCATGGTCTATGGAGTGCTGCGCTTCATCAACTTCGCCCACTCCGACGTGTTCATGGTCGGGGCCTTTGCCGGCTACTTTCTCGGCCAGTACCTGCCGGCAGACACGATCTGGGGCGGGTGCGTCGCCCTGGCCGGCGCCATGGCCGCCTCGGCCGCCCTCGGGGTCACGATCGAACGCCTCGCCTACCGCCCTCTCCGCAACGCCCCGACGCTCAACGTCCTGATCACCGCGATCGGCGTCTCGCTCCTGCTGGAGTACAGCGGCCAGGTCTTCTTCGGCGCCGCCCCCCGCACCTTCCCGTCGGTGTTCCCGTCCCGCAACTTCGACGTCGGCACCCTCACGGTCTCGAGCAACCAACTGATTGTCATCACCGTGGCCATCGCGCTTGTGGTGGCCCTGCAGTTCATCGTCTTCCGAACCAAGATGGGCACCGCGATGCGCGCGGTCTCGCTCAACCCCAAGGCGGCCCAGCTCGTCGGCGTGAACAACAACGTGGTCATCACGTTCACCTTCGCCCTCGGCTCCGCCCTCGCGGGTGCCGGCGGCGTGCTCTACTCGCTCAACTACCCGTCGATCGATCCGCTCATGGGCGTCATGCCCGGCCTCAAGGCCTTCGTCGCGGCCATCCTCGGCGGCATCGGCAACATCCCGGGCGCCGCGCTCGGCGGCCTGTTGCTTGGCACGGTCGAGACCTTTGTCGCGGGCAGCCAGTATTCGACCTACAAGGACGCCATCGCCTTCGCGATCCTCATCATCATCCTCCTCTTCCGGCCGGCCGGCCTGCTGGGGCGCTTCACCGTGGAGAAGGTCTGACATGCCCCGCCCGCATCTCCTGCTCCTCATCGGCATCGCCTTCGCGGCCGGACTCTCAGCCCTCTCGGAGCGCATCGATCCCTACTTCCTCGACGTGATGACCGGCATCGGGATCAACGTGATCCTCGCCGTCTCGCTCAACCTGGTTAACGGCCACACCGGCCAGTTCTCCCTCGGCCACGCCGGTTTCATGGCGGTCGGCGCCTACCTCTCGGCGGCGGTCACGGTTTACCTCGGCCCCCAGCTCCTCGGCGACGAACCCGGTATGTTCGCCCAGAACGCGATCTTCCTCGGCGCACTTGTGGCCGGCGGATTGAGCGCCGCGTTTGCCGGCCTGCTCGTCGGCGTGCCGTCGTTGCGCCTCAAGGGCGATTATCTCGCGCTTGTGACCCTCGGCTTCGGCGAGATCATCCGCGTGATCTTCCAGAACGTCGAGTCCCTCGGCGGCGCTCTCGGCCTCAACGGCATTCCGTATTACACGAACATCTTCTGGGTCCTGGCCTTCGTCGCCGTCACGATCTTTGTCATCGTCTGCGTGGTGAACTCGACCTACGGCCGCGGCTTCATCGCCACGCACGACAACGAGATCGCATCCGAGGCGGTCGGCCTCAACACCACGCGCTACAAGATCGTCGCCTTTGTCATCGGCGCCTTCTTCGCCGGCATCGCGGGCGGGCTCTACGGTCACTTCAAGATGACGATCACGCCCACAGGCTTCGACTTCACCAAGAGCATCGAGATCGTGGTCATGGTCATCCTCGGCGGCATGGGCAACACGATCGGCGTCGTGCTCGCCGCGGTCCTGCTCACGCTCCTGCCCGAGGTTCTCCGCCCAATCGCCGAGTACCGCATGATCCTCTACTCGTTCATGCTGATCGTGCTCATGATCCTGCGACCCCAGGGTCTGTTCAACTTCAAGTTCGGCAAGACCCGCTTCTGATGGCGACGCTGCTCCAACTCCAGCAGGCCACGATCCGCTTCGGCGGCCTCACCGCGGTCAACGCGGTCGATTTCACGATCGGCGAAGGCGAGCTCTGCGGCCTGATCGGCCCCAACGGCGCGGGCAAGACCACCGTCTTCAACCTGATCACCGGCGTCTACCAGCCGACCGACGGCACGGTGAGTTTCCGCGGCCGCAATCTGGCCGGACTCAAGGTCCACTCGATCGTTCAGCTCGGCATCGCACGCACCTTCCAAAACATCCGCCTGTTCGGCAGTCTGAGCGTCTTCGACAACGTCCGCGCCGCCTGCAACCTGCACCGCAGCACGAGTCCGCTGCAGACGCTCGTTCGTCTCGGCGCCTACCAGGCCGACGAGGCCGCGATCACCAAACGCGCCGAGGAGCTGCTCGACATCTTCAACCTCCGCCGCTTCCGCGACGCCCCGGCCAAGAGCCTCCCCTACGGCGAGCAGCGCCGGCTGGAGATCGTCCGCTGCCTCGCGACCAAGCCGCAGCTCCTGCTGCTCGACGAGCCGGCCGCCGGCATGAACCCATCGGAAAAAATCGAGCTCATCCGCCTGATCCAGCGGATCAAGACCGAGTTCAATCTCTCCATCCTGCTGGTCGAACACTCGATGAAGGTCGTGATGGGCGTCTGCGAGCGCATCGCCGTCCTCGACTACGGCATGAAGATCGCCGAAGGCAGCCCGGCCGAAATCCAAAAGGACAAGAAGGTCATCGAGGCCTACCTCGGCGAGGATCACGGAACCAACCTGTCGCACCACTGATGCCATTGCGGAATGCTGACTGCGGATTGCGGAATGAAACCCCGGTCCGATTCTGAAAATTCCACAATCCGAACTCCGCAATCCGCAATTTCTCATGCTCAAAGTCACCGATCTCTCCGTCTCCTACGGCGCCATCAAGGCGCTGGGCGGTGTCTCGTTTGAGATTCCGGAAGGGGAGATTGTCACGCTCATCGGCGGCAACGGCGCCGGCAAGACGACGACGCTGCGGACCATCTCGGGCCTGCTCCGGCCGCTGGGTGGCAGCATCCATTTCTGCGGTCGGGACATCACCCAGCTGCAGCCGCACGAGATCGTCGCGCTCGGACTCGGCCATGTGCCCGAGGGCCGCATGGTTTTCGCCAACCTCACAGTGGACGAAAACCTCTCGATGGGCGCCTACCTGCAGACCGACAAGGCCCGGATCGCAGCGAATCGGGAGTACGTCTTCGGCATTTTCCCCCGCCTCAAGGAACGCATCAAGCAGATCGCCGGCACGCTCTCGGGCGGCGAGCAGCAGATGCTCGCCATCGGCCGCGCCCTGATGGGCAATCCAAAGTTCCTCATGCTCGACGAGCCGTCGCTCGGCATTGCCCCGCGCCTGATCAGCACGATCTTTGAGAAGATCGTGGAGATTAACCAGAAGCAGGGCATCACGATCCTGCTCGTCGAGCAGAACGCCAATCTCGCCCTCGAAGTCAGCCGCTACGCCCACGTGCTCGAGACCGGCCGCGTGGCCGTCCACGGCCTCAGCCAGGATCTCCGCAAGGATCCGCAGCTCAAGGCCGCCTACCTGGGTGGCTGAGGATGTAGCCGGGCTCGCTGAGCCCGGTGCCGTGGACCACACGGCAATCCTTTCCGACCGGGCTCAGCGAGCTCGGCTACAATGACGATCAGGCGGGCGTGGAACCGGCTGACCCGGAGCCCTCGGTCCCCTCGCCCGGCTCCTTGGCTGAGGCCGGGGTTCGCTCGGGCGTCGCGGTCGATTCCACCGCCCCGCGCAGGCGTGCCTCGCGGTCAGGCGCGAGCCGCCGCAGCTCAAGCCGCGCAAGGCGGAACTCAACCATGTTCGTCATGCCCGTGCCGATACAGGATTCGAGGTGGGCGATGGCCGCGGCCTGATCACCCGCCACCAGGCTGGTCTGGGCCAGCAGAAAATAGGCTTCGCTGAGCTGTTCCGCGACCGCCAGTTCGCCGCCCTCGCGCGCGCGGCGCAGGAGGTTGTCCGCGTTGATCCCGCCCTGAAGGTACCAGAGACAGTGCGCAACCCACGAGTCGGGCGAAACCTGCTCGAGCGACCGCGCGACCAGCCGACGTTCCGAGCCGCCGGACCGCCGCGCAGCCAGATCCGCCAGGATCGCGGGCCAACCAGCCTCCGGAAGGCGACGGGCTTCCGCACGGAAAAGAGCGCGCGCCTCCTCGTAGCGTCCCTGGCCGAAGCGGAACACGCCAAAATCGAACTCCGCCAGCTCCTTCGCCGTCCGGCTACGGGCCAAGGCGGTGAAGATCGGCTCCGCCTCCGCATCCCGCTGCAGGTCGCCCAGCACACCCGCACGCGCGACGTCGAGGCGCGGATCGCCGGCCTGCAGGCCCGCCGCGGAGGCGAAGTCCGCCAGCGCCGATTCGTACCGACCGGCCCGGCGATGGAGATCACCGCGCTCGCGATAGGCCTGCGCCAGCGACAACGGCTGCGTCTGCAGCATATCGATGCGGAAATTGCGCTCGCCGAGCTCGCGGTCGAGCTGGTGCCGGAGAATCGGGTTCGCGGCCACATCACCAGTCCACTCCAGCTCGCTCGGATCGGGACCACTCAGCGCCACCGTCGCGATCCCGCCCTCCGCCCACAGCGTCAGCAGCTCACCCGCGGCTGACTCTCCGATCAACTGGGGCAGGATGCGCCGCCACGTGATGGCATCACCCGGGCTGGCAAACCCGCGCGCCACGACCAGCAGGCGCTGCAGCACGAGGGCGAGCTCGGGCGCCCCGGCCTTCTCGAGTTCGGCTACGAGCTCGGTGATCTCCTTGTGGCCGAGCGCCGTCCCGCGGTCGCTCAAGCGCTGCCAGCCCGCCAGCAGCTTTTGTCCGGCCACCCGCGAGGTCGCATCGCCGCGGAAAACGGCGGCATTGATCGGATCAAGCGCGTGCAGCCGCTCGATCTCCTCGCGGGAGGCCGCGAGAGACTCGGACCGGCGCGCCGACTCCAGCTCGGTGGTCGGACGTTTCCCATCGGGGCCGGGCGCCGCCATGGCCGCGCGGGCCCGCAGCTCGATCAGGGCGGATAGGACCAGGACATTCCCCGGCCAGGCTTTCA
>CAYWRG010000025.1:41701-57516 GCA_964460715.1 uncultured Opitutus sp.
AACGCATCCTGATACACCGCCTCGACCTGGCTCGCATCAATCCCGGCGGTGCGCGCATCGATGCCCTCGATGCTGTCCAGGATCAGGGCGCCAATTCCATAGGTGTGCGCCAAATAAAGCGGCCGCGTGCGCGCATCGATCGGCAGGAGCTGGGTCGTGGCCATCAGCACGCGATTCGCACGCCAGACCTCACCCGCGCTCGCAAAGAGCATGGACTGCAGCAGCAGCAGGCTGCCGTCCGAGGGCGCGATCTCCAGCGAGGCCCGCCAGAAATTGGGATTTCGCGTCACCAGCGCGTTCACGTCGAGTTCGTCCAGGCGCGGGCCGTCGGCGCCGGCGATCCGTCGCCGGGCGGCGTCGATGTCGCGCACCAGCGCACTCACGCCCGGACACTGGCCGGCCGGGATCTGCGCATAGACCCGCGTCAGATCGAGAACCGTCTGCCAGGCCCGGAGTCGCGCGTCCATCAGGTCGGCGCTAAACGCGCTCGACCCCAACGCGCCCGGCGCCCCCACCGGCGATGGCGCGCCCGGGGCCATCGTGCGGCAACCGCCCAAAAACAGGCCAGCGGACAAGGTCGCCCAGACGAAGGGTTTACGAGGGGAACAAAACGGCATGGGGGCTGTGACACCGAGTATCCGGCAGGGCCCCCTGAGACGATGAGAAAATGCACCCAACGGACCTGGTTTTAGCCGTTGCGTGAGCGCGGCCGGCGGATTCGATCTTCCGTCCATGCCCGACGGTCCCGCACCTTCGTCTCCCTCACCCGGTTCCAAGGATCCCCTCCACGGAGTCACCCTGGAACGTCTGCTCACCGTGCTGGTCGAGCGCCACGGCTGGGAGGGCCTCGCCGCCCGGGTCGACATCCGGTGCTTCAAGTTCGATCCGAGCATCAAATCGAGCCTCCAGTTTCTCCGCCGCACCCCGTGGGCGCGGGCCAAGGTCGAGCAGATCTACCGGGATGAGGTCCGGCGCTCCGCCTCTTGATTTTTTCGCGAACCTGATAAAATAACGGTCCCTCTTCGGCCCGTCGGGCCACCTTTTTTAACTTACACCACACGCCATGTCCGCTCCCACGCCACAAACCTTCGAGTTCCAAGCCGAGATCAAGCAGCTGCTCGATATCGTCATCCACTCGCTCTACACGGAGAAGGAAATCTTCGTCCGCGAGCTGGTGTCCAACGCCTCCGACGCGCTGGAGAAACTGCGCCACCTCCAGCTGACCGAGAAGGACATCTTTGACGACAAGGCCGAGCTCGAGATCAACCTCACGACCGACGACAAGGCCAAGACCCTCACGATTCAGGATTTCGGCCTGGGCATGACCCGCGCCGAGCTGATCGAGAACCTCGGCACCATCGCCCACTCCGGCTCCAAGGCCTTCCTCAAGGCCCTGAGCGAGGGCGGCCAGAAGAACGCCAACCTCATTGGCCAGTTCGGCGTCGGCTTTTATTCGGCCTTCATGGTCGCGAAGAGCGTCAAGGTCTACAGCCACTCGTGGCGCGCAGGTGAGCAGGCACACGTCTGGTCGAGCGAGGGCGCGGGCAGCTACGCCGTCGAGGCGGCCGACGACCAGCGCCGCGGCGCGAAGATCGTGATCGAGCTGAAGGACGACTGCGCGGAGTTCAGCCAGGAGTGGAAGATCAAGGAGATCCTCGAGCGCTACAGCGCCTTCGTCTCGTTCCCGATCAATCTCAACGGCAAGCGCATCAACACCGTCCAAGCCCTCTGGCTCCGTTCGAAGTCCGAGATCAAGGACGAGGAGTACACGGAGTTCTACAAGTTCCAGGCCCACGCCCACGACGAGCCCCGCCTGCGCCTGCACTTCAGCGCCGACGCCCCGCTCCAGATCAATGCGCTGCTCTTCGTGCCGAAGGAGAACCTTGAAAAATTCGGCATGGCCCGCGCCGAGCCGGCCGTCTCGCTTTACTGCCGCAAGGTGCTGATCGACGCCAAGCCGAAGGACCTGCTGCCCGAGTGGCTGCGCTTCCTCAAGGGCGTCGTCGACAGCGCCGACCTCCCGCTGAACATCTCACGCGAGACGATGCAGGACCGTGCCCTGATCGAGAAGCTGAACAAGGTCATCACGAAGCGCTTCATCAAGTTCCTCTCCGAGGAGGCCAAGAACCGCCCCGACGCCTACACCGAGTTCTACAGTCAGTTCGGCATCTACCTGAAGGAAGGCGCCGCGCTCGACTTCACGCACAAGGACGACCTCGTGAAGCTGCTGCGCTTCGAGTCGTCGCTGACCGAGAAGGGCAAGACCACCTCGCTCGCCGACTACGTCTCGCGCGTCGGCGCTGACCAAAAGGAAATCTATTACCTGATCGGACCGAACCGCGAGGCGATCGAGAGCGGCCCCTACCTCGAGGCGTTCAAGGCCCGCAATCTCGAGGTCCTCTTCTGTTACGAGCCGGTTGACGAGTACGTGATGAACAACGTGCGCGAGTTCGACGGCAAGAAGCTGACCGCCGCGGACCACGCCGACGTGAAGCTCTCCGACCTCCCGAAGCCGCCTGACGAGGGCGCCTTGACCGAGGACGAGACCAAGGGTCTGGCCGAGTGGCTCAAGACCACGCTGGGCGAGCGCGTCGCCGAGGTGAAGGCCAGCGACCGTCTGGTCGACTCTCCGGCGCTTGCGCTCAACGCCGACAAGTTCATGTCGCCGCACCTGCGCCGCATGATGAAGGCGATGAACAAGGACGGCGGCGATTCGCCGCTGCGCGTGAACCTCGAGATCAACCCGCGCCACCCGCTGATGAAGCGCCTCGCCGCGTCGCGCTCCGCATCGCCCGACAAGGCCGCCCTCGTCGCCGCGCAGGTCCTCGACAACGCCCTCATCTCCGCCGGCCTGCTCGAAGACCCGACCACGATGGTCAAGCGGCTCTACCAGCTGCTCGAGCAGGTCTGAGTCAGGCAGCCGGAAATTTAACCACAGATAAGCACAGATGCACACAGATGGAATGCATCGGATCTGGATCTGTGATCATCTGTGAAATCTGTGGTTAAACTCGGGAGATGATCGACGACCTGCTAGGCAAGGCTTTCGCCGTTTTGCTCGTGGTCACGGGTTCGGTTGTGGCCGCACAGCCATCCGGGACGGAACTTTATCGCGACGATTTCACGGGCGACCTGGCGCAATGGGTCGTTGAACAGCAACCCGGCGGCTCGGTGCTCATTCGCGACGGCGCGCTGGAAATCGACGACAACGCCGGCTGCACGGTGTGGTTCAAGCCCCGACTGACCGCGCCAGTGGTCATCACCTATGAAGTGACCTTCGTCACGGCCGGCGGCCCGAACGACCGGCTGTCAGATCTGAATTGTTTCTGGATGGCGAGCGACCCGCGCCAGCCGGAGGACTTGTTTGCCTCCGGCCACGGGCGCACCGGACTCTTCGCGACCTACGATCCGTTGCGCACCTACTACGTGGGGCACGGCGGGAACACCAACACGACCACCCGTTTCCGCCGCTATGACGGGACCGGCGCCCGCCCGCTGCTCCCTGCCCACGAACGCACGGCGCCGGAAGACCTCCTCACGGTCGGCACGACCTACCGGATTCGCCTTGAGGCCCGTCCCGATGGGACGGTCCGCTACAGTGCCAATGGCCGCCTCCTCTTTGAATGGATTGACCCCCAACCGCTTAAGGAAGGCTGGTTCGGCTTCCGCACCGTTAAAAGCCATCAACTGATCCGGAATTTTCGGGTCAGCCAAACCGGGCCGTAAATCCGCGTTTGCTCGAAGAATTTGCAAGGGATTCGGCCTTCCCCATCGTATCACCGGGCATGACGGACCCTCTCAAAGACCTGCTCCAGCGCTGGCGCCACGAACCCTCGGCCGCGCCCAACTTCAACGCAGGCGTGTGGGCGCGGATCGATCAGGCCGGCACGCAGCCGGCAGTTGCGACCGTGATTCCCTTCCGACTCCTCCTGCCCTTGGCCGCGAGCCTCACCCTCATCGCCTCCGTGGCGGCAGGCGTGAGCGCGGGTCTGTCGGTCACGCGCAGCCAGACCGCTGAGCGCATGGCCACGTCCTACGCCCGGACAATCGATCCCATTCTGAAGGCATCCACCGATCACGTGCACCCCCAACCGTGAAAACCCTCCTGCCCTGCCTGCTGATCGCCGTCCTCGCGAGCGTGACGTCCTTCGGACTCACGCGCTGGATCGCTGCGCAGCGGGCGCCGGCCACGGAGATGGCCTGGCTGCGCAAGGAATTTTCGCTTACCGCAGTCCAGGCGGACGCGATCGAAAAACTTCATGCGCGCTATGGTCCAGTCTGTGATGAACACTGCGCGCGGGTGATGGCCACGCAGCAGCGCCTGGCCGGGCTCGAGCGCGGTACGCCGGCCCATGCCGAGGCCTCGGCCGAGATGGCCCGCCTCACCCAGATCTGCGCGGAATCGACCCGTGGACACCTCGAGGCCGTGGCCGCGCTGATGGATCCGCGACAGGGTTCCCGCTACCTCGAACTGATCGGCGCCAAGGTCGCGTCGCACACCCACGCCGAGCCGCTGGGCTTGCGATGAGCGAACAGCTCGACGCCGCCGACGCACAAGCGCTCCAGCGCGGCGAAAAGGCCGCGCTCGACCGCCTGATGGACCGCTGGCAGATCCCGCTTCGCGCCTACCTTTACCGGCATCTCCACCACGAGCAGGATGCGCTCGACCTTGCGCAGGAGACCTTTGTTCGGGTGTACCGGCACCGCGAGCAGTTCCGTCCCGGCGCACGATTCTCCACCTGGATGTTCCAGATCGCGCTCAATCTCGTGCGCGATCACATGCGCAGTCGCCAGCGCCGGCCGACCGAGAGCCTTGAGGCCGCGCCGGAGCCCGCGTCCGGCGCGACCGTTCACGGCGACGTGGAACGCAGCGAATCGGTGGCCGCCGTGCGCGAAGCGATCGCCACGTTGCCGGACGATTTGCGCGAGGCGGTCATCCTGTCGGAATATGAGCAGCTTTCGCACGCCGAGATCGGCGAAGTGGTCGGCGCAACCCCCAAGGCCGTTGAAACTCGCCTCTACCGAGCACGCGACCTGCTGAGGAAGCGGCTGCAACGGTGGATAAAGCGCTAGGCTGTGCCGGATCGGTCCGGGCGCAGCTTGCACCGGCCTCCACCCGTTCACACCTTTCCCTTATGCCGTTTGTCTCGATCAATCCCGCCACCGGCCGGACGATCCGCCGCTACCGCGCCCACACGCCGAAGCAGGTCACGGCGGCCCTCGCCCACACCCACGCCGCCTTCCTCGGCTGGCGCGAACTGGCGCCGTCCGAGCGCAGCAAACACCTCCATGCACTCGCCCGCCAGCTGCGACGCGAGCGCGATGCCCTGGCGGACCTCCTCGTGGCCGAAATGGGCAAGCCCCTCGTCCAGGCGCGGCAGGAGATAGAAAAGTGCGCCAGTACCTGCGATCATTACGCCCGGCACGGCGGTCGATTTCTCAAGCCCGAACGCCCCGCGGGCGCGCCGCGGCATGCCCGGATCGTGTTTGAGCCCTTGGGCGTGCTGCTGGCGATCATGCCTTGGAATTTCCCGTTCTGGCAGGTTTTCCGGGCCGCGGCTCCGGCACTTCTCGCGGGCAACACGATGTTGCTCAAGCACGCCCCGAACGTCAGCGGCTGCGCCCTCGCCATCGAGGAAATCTTCCGGCGGGCCGGACTTCCGGCCGGTGTCCTCCGGACCACCCTCGCCGAGACGCGCGACATCCCCGCGCTCATTGCCGATACCCGCGTGCGGGCCGTGACCCTGACCGGCAGCACCCGCGCCGGCCGCGCGGTCGGCGCGCTCGCCGGCGCCGCGCTGAAGCCTTGCGTCTTCGAACTGGGCGGATCGGACCCCTACCTGGTGCTGGCCGACGCGGACGTGGACAAGGCGGCGGCCATCTGTGCCACCGCCCGCCTGATCAACGGTGGCCAGAGCTGCATCTCCGCAAAGCGCATGATTGTGGTCGATTCGGTCCGCGAGGCTTTCACCTCCCGACTCGTCGCTGAGTTCGCCCGCCGCAACGTCGGTGATCCGACCCGGCTGGAATCCGACCTCGGCCCGATGGCCCGGGTGGACCTGCGCCGGAACCTTCATCGCCAGGTCACGGCGAGCGTCCGCGCCGGCGCACGGCTGCTCCTCGGCGGCAAGCTGCCGCGCGGGCCGGGATTTTTTTACCCGACCACCGTTCTGGCCGACGTCCGGCCCGGCATGCCGGCGCATGATGAGGAGCTTTTCGGTCCGGTCGCTGCGATCATTTCCGTGCCTGACACCGAGGCGGCGATTGCCACGGCCAATGCAACCCCCTTTGGACTGGGTGCCGCGGTCTTTACCCGCAACCGCCGGCTGGGCGAAACGATCGCCCGCGAGCGGCTGGATGCCGGCATGGCTTTCGTGAACGACTTTGTGCGCTCGGACCCCACGCTGCCTTTTGGCGGGATCAAGGACAGTGGCTACGGCCGCGAACTCGGGGCCCCGGGCGTCCGCGCCTTCGTCAATACGAAGACGATTTGGGTGCGATAAATCGCTCCCAATGTGACAATTGGGCGGACGATCCCGTTATTTCTGGTTCCGTCGAAACACACGGCTATGTTGGCCGTCTTTTCGATTAACCGCCATGGCCACGCGCACGTCCCGCAAACCCCGCAGCACTCCCCCCGTTGATCCGACGGGCGTGTCCGTGCCGGTGTGCCTGACGACGAGCGTTGATCCTCCCGAACTGCCGACGCGCTACGCCTATTTCAATCGCGAGCTCTCCTGGCTGGCCTTCAACCGCCGGGTGCTGGAACAAGCGGAGAATCCAAAGAATCCCCTGCTCGAGCGGGTCAAGTTCCTCGCCATTGTCTCCTCCAATCTCGACGAATTCTTCGAGATCCGCGTCGCCGGCATCATCCAGCAGGTCGACAACGGCGTTACCGAATCGAGTGTCGATGGCCTCGGACCGCGCGAGCAGCTGCGGCGGATCCACTCGGTCGTCGCCTCCCTCGTCGACGACCAGTACCGCTGCTGGAACGAGCAACTCCAGCCGGCGCTCGCGGCCGAGGGCATCCTCTTCAAGAGCGCCGCGGAGCTCACGCCCAACGAGCTGAGCTGGGCCCGTCAGTACTTCGAGGACCAGATCCATCCGGTCCTCACGCCCCTGGCCATCGATCAGTCGCATCCCTTCCCCCAGCTGGCCAACAAGACGCTCAACGTGGTCGTGTCACTCGATCACCCGGAGACGGAACACGTGGACCACCTGCTCGCGCTCCTGCCCGTCCCGCGCATCCTGCCCCGGCTGGTGCGGGTCAATCCCGACGCCTCGGGTCCGCAGTGCTACCTCTTCCTGAGCGAGATCATCAAGCTCTGCGCCGGCACGTTCTTCCCCGGTTATCACGTTTACGGCGCCCACGCGTTCCGCGTCACGCGCAACAGCGACCTCTACATCGACGAGGAGGAGGCCGAGAACCTGCTCAAGAAAATCGAGGAGGAGCTGCGCAACCTCCGGCGCGGCGCCGCAGTGCGGCTCGAGATCGAGGACGGCGTGGCGGACGAGATCCTCAAGATGCTCTGCGGACACCTGGAGTTGTCCCATGAATACGTCTTCCGCCTGAACGGCCCGCTGAACCACCTGCGGCTGATGAGCCTCTACGAGCTCGACCGGCCGGACCTGAAGTTTCCCGCGTTCACGCCGGTCAGCACGTCCGCGCTCCGCGTGCCCGAGGCCACCTTTGCGGTCATCGGCGAACGCGATGTCCTGCTGCACCACCCGTACGACAGCTTCACGCCGGTGGTGGAGTTCGTGGAGCAGGCCGCGCGTGACGAGAAGGTCTTCGCGATCAAGCAGACGCTCTACCGCACAAGCGGCGACTCGCCGATCGTGCGCGCGCTGATCGAGGCCTCGCGCAACGGCAAGCAGGTGACCGCGCTGGTCGAGCTCAAGGCTCGCTTCGACGAGGCCAACAACATCCAGTGGGCGCGCCAGCTGGAGGAGGCAGGCGTCCATGTCGTGTACGGGCTGGTCGGCCACAAGACCCACTGCAAGTGCTCACTCGTCGTGCGCCGCGAGGCCAAGGGCATGCGGCGCTACGTCCACCTCGGGACCGGCAACTACAACCCGAAGACGGCGCGCCTCTACACCGATCTCAGCTACTTCACCGCGCGCGAGGAGATCACCTCCGACGTGGCCAATCTTTTCAACTCGCTGACCGGCTTCTCCCGAGCGCCGAGTTTCGATCACCTGCTGGTCGCGCCCTTCAACCTGCATGCGCGCATCCAGGAACTGATCCGACGGGAACGGGAGAACGCCGCCGCCGGCCGCCCGGCGCGGATCATGGCGAAGATGAACTCGCTTGTGGACAAGGCCACGATCGACAGCCTCTACGAAGCCTCAAAGGCCGGCGTGCAGATCGACCTGATCGTGCGCGGCGTCTGCTGCCTCGTGCCTGGCGTGCGCGGCCTGAGCGAAAACATCCGCGTGCGCTCGATCGTGGCGCGCTACCTGGAGCACGCCCGCGCCTTCTACTTCGAGAACCACGGTGGCGATCCGGTCATCCTCGCGGGCAGCGCAGACTGGATGCCGCGCAATTTCTTCCGCCGGATTGAGGTCGTCTTTCCCATCCTCGACCCGGAATACCGGCGCTTCATCACCGACGAGCTCTTCGCGATGGAGCTTCAGGACAACGAGCACGCCCGCGAGCTGCACGCCAGCGGCGCCTACCTGCCGGTCGCACGCAAGCCGGGCGTGCCGGCGTTCTCCGCCCAGGGCTACTTCATCGCGGCGGCCGGGCAGCGGATCCGCGCCCTGGCCTGATCAGGACGGCGCACCGGTGCCACCCTGCTCGCGCCGGCGCAGCCAGCGGTTGAACGGCAGCCAGAGGGCCAAGGGCACCACCGCGCTCAGCGCGAGCGCAGCGCCCGGACTTTCCACCCCGAGATTGCCGATCGCGGCGTACGTGAAGCCCATCGGGACCGAGCCGCAGGCCAGCGCCGTCATGAAGGCGGCGGGAGGCATGCGGGTGAGGCCGGCCATGCAGGCGATCACCTCAGGGAACACCGGGAGCCAGCGTGAAAAGGCCACCAGCCAGCCCCCCGAGTGGGCGAAGAGCCTCTCGCCCTTGACCAGATCCTTCTCGCCGGCGAGGCGGATCGCCGCGCGCCGGCCAAGTTTGCGACAAAGGAAATAGGCCAGCAGGCCGGAGAGGAACGAGCCGGTCGCGCTGACCGCGCCGCCCATGAGCGTGCCGTACATGTAGCCGAGCGCGGACATCACAACGGTGCCGGGCACGGGCAGAAAGAGATCGACGACCAGCAGGCCGATGCCGGCCAGCCAGCCCCAGCGATCAAAGCGTTCAAGCCAGGTGATCGCGGTGGTTTGGTCCCACATCAGATCATCGGACCAAATGCCAAAGGGAATCAGGACCAACAGGGCGAGAACGAGAAAGATCCAGAGCAGGCGCATGGGATACGAAGGGGTGCTGGTCGATCAGTATGGAATCGCGCCCGACGCGGGCGACAACTAATCCTCATTGATGGCCGCCCCCACCCCGCCCCCGATTGATCCCGCCCAGTTGCCCACCCTTGCCCACGCCGTGATCCGCAACGCACGCTTCCCGCAACTGGCCACAATGGATGGCGATCAGCCCCGTGTCCGTCCGGTTTCGCCCGTGCGAACCGACGGTTTCACCACGTACATCGCCAACCTGCGAGGGTACCACAAGACCGGCGAAATCGCCGCGAATCCCAAGGTCGAGCTCAGTTACCTCGACGAACACCACGATCAGGTCCGCATCACCGGCCGCGCCGAAGTCCTGACCGATCCGGCCCTGCTCGCGGCGATCTGGGAATCGAATCCGCTCCTCCGCCGCTACCTTGGCACGCCGGACAATCCCGCGCTGGTGATTTACCGGGTTGTGCCCGAGCGCGTGCGCTTCATGCGTGAGTGGGCGATCGAGTACCACGAGGTGCCGCTCGCGTAAGCCGGGAAGGGATCTGACCATCGGTCCCATCGGTCGTATCCGCCCCATAGGACCTGTGGGACGGATCCGACGGACAGGATGGATAGGTGGAAGCTTCTAGCGCGGCCCCTGCGATCCGCCCACGAAAAGGCCCCCGTCCTTGCGGACGGGGGCCTTGAAGTTCACGCCAGGTTCAGATCAGGAGATCAGAACTTGTAGTTGGCGGACAGGTAGTACGCGCGCGGAGCGATCGGCAGGTACTGGAGGGTCTGATTCTCGTAGTCGGCCGGGAGAGCGATGAAGCTCTGACGGTCGCCCGTGTTCACACCCCAACCGCGCCAGGTCTGGACACCCTCTTCGTCGGTCACGTTGTTCACGTTCAGGTTGACCGAAAGACGGTCAGAGAACGTGTAGCCGAGGGAGAGGTCGAACTGGTTGTAGCGGGGCAGCGTGATCACGTTGGCCACGTTGCCGGCGCGCTCGCCCATGTGCTTCCACGTGAGGTTCGCGAAGAACTTCTCGGTGGTGTAGGCCAGCGTGTTGTTCAGGATGAAGTCCGGATTGTTGTCCGAGGGCTTGCCCGAGAGGTCCTGGTAGATGTCGTCCTCGCGGCCGTTCTGGCCGGCGGAGAAGACCTTCCACACGGTGCCTTCCGATTCCTGCCAGGTGAAGACCGAGCGGACGCTCAGGCGCTGGGTGATCTGGTAGCTGCCCTCGAGCTCGATACCGTAGGAGGTCACGACGTTGTAGATCGGATCTGGGTAGTACGGCGTGATGCCGTCGCTCTCGGTGCCCTGCGGGTTGCTGAAGATGTCGCTGAGACGGCTCCAGAACGGCGTGGCCACGAAGCTGAGCGCGCCGCTGTTGTAGCGGTAACCCAGCTCCCACTGCTCGATCTGCTGCGGGCGGGGCTTGAGGTTATCGAGACGGAACTGCGAGTTGTAGGTACGGAAGAAGCCGTAATCCGGGGCCTTCTCGGCCTTCGCGTAGCGCAGGTAAACCGAGTTGGCGTCGTTGATCACGTAGTTAGAACCAGCGGACCAGGAGAAGGAATCGACATCCTTGTCGTAGTACCAAGCGTAGCGGGTGCCGTTCTCGATGTCAGGACGCAGGTAGGACCAGCGATTGTCGAAGAACGTGAGCGGGTCGCCGTCCGAGCCACCGTAGGTGGAATCCCAGTTGGCGCGGGCATTGCGGTTGCTGTTACGCTGGACGCCCTTGACGCCGTAGTTCTCCGAGCGGACGCCCCAATCAACATTCCAGTTGTCGGTGATGTCCCACTTGTGGCCGAAGAAGAAGGCGATCTGCTTGGCAATCGCGTCGTTCTTGGTGATGCCGGCGCCGAGGTTGGTGTAACCGTTGACGTTGGTCATCTGCACCGGACGGCCGTAGGCCGCCCAGCCCGCGATCGCCGCGAGTTCAGCCGCCGACGTGCCCGCCGGAGCGGTCGCCGCCGTGGCCGGGGTCCAGGTGATGTCGAGCACCACGGGCTGCTCCTCGAGGGTCATCGCGCCGTTGCCGCCGTTGGCGCCGTAGTTCTCGATGTTGGCGTAGCTGTAGAACATACCACCGGTGAAGACCATGTTGTCGGTCGACTTCGAGATATTGAAGTTGCCCATGCCCTCATCCATGTGCTCGTAAGCCATACGACCGGAGTTCGTCCACACGGCGTTGAGCGACGGATCGGTCTGGAGGCCGATGTTCAGGTCCTTGTTCGGGAGGTTCGAGGACGTGACGATCTGGCCGGGGTTGCTGGCGGAGCTGGCGACCGCACCGGAGACGGCGTAGGAGCCGTTCGAGGTGACGGTGCCGACGAGCTGGCCGCGGCGGTAGAAGCTGTACGTACCGGCCGGGACCGTGTTGTTGCCCACCGTGCCCGACGACGTCGTGATCGCGGCGTTACGGGTGAAGCCGAGCGTGCTCATGATGTTCGGCCACGCAAGGCTGCGGGGCGCGACACCGGCGCTGGAGTTCCAGTCCGCCCAGGAGCGGCTGAACTTGGCGTTGGCGGCCGCGGACCAGCCGTTGCCGAAGTCATGCTGCCACTGGGTGCCGAACACGCGCTGCTGGGAGTGGATCTTGTCCGTGGAATCCCAGTCGGTCATCACATCAGCGGCGCCATAGGGAACCTGATGGCTGGCGGCTGGCCAGAGATTCGTGGAGTAGCGGCTGAGGCCGGGGCCCTGGACCGGGTCCTGCGGGTTCTTGGCCAACAGGTACTCGTACCAGTGGTTACGGTCGTTCAGGTACTTGGTGTAGAACTTGAGCGAACCATTGCCGTAATCCTTGAAGATGTTGGCGCGAACCTGGTAACCATCGTTCATCGGGTAGCCTTTGGTCGGGCGGTAGCCCTCGTCCGAGCGGTAGAAACCGCCGGCGTAGTAGGACCAGCCAGACTCGCCGATCGGGCCGCCGACACCGAGGTCGGAGCGGTAGAACAGGGAGCCGTCGCCGACGACACCGACGCGACCGCGGAGCTCGCCCTCGAATTCGGCGCCGCCGGTCTTGCTGATGTAGTTGAACACGCCACCGGGGGCGTTGGCCGAGGTGATCGAGGCGGAACCGCCACGCACCGCTTCAACACGGTAGAGCATCACGTCCGGACGATGGAAATAGTCCGGGCCGTAGTTGCCAAAGTTGACGTTCGTGATCGGCAGACCGTCTTCCTGGAGGGAGACGTAGTAGTAGCCGTTGTCACCGTCGCTCGAGTTGGCCGAAACGCCACGGGAGTAAACCACGTTGCGGATTTCGCCGAGGGACGAGTTGACGAACACGCCGGGGACGTTGAGCAGCATGTCGACACCGGAGACCGGGACCTGCGTGCTGAGCGTCGAGAGGTCGAGGGTCGAGATGGCCACCGTGGCCTCCTGCGCGGAGGTCGCGGTGAACACGCCGGTGACGACGAATTCTTCGAGTTGGACGGTATCCTGCGCACCGCCGGCCGGCGCCGTGGCCGGATTGTTGGGATTGGTCTGAGCAGCGAGGCTCGAGGCCAACCAAAGGCAGGTAGTACCGCCTAGGATGTAGCGACTGGGCTTCTTCATGGTTTTGGGTGTTTCGGGGACATCACCGCAACGCCTCGTCGGGAGACGCGACGCCGCAGCAAAAGGGATGAAAACGGAAGGTTCGGGGTCGCACAGGCCAGGGGCGGGCCGGGGATGGAATGTGCTTAATGACAGACCTGTCAGGCAGAACTCCCAAAATCAACCGGATTTTCTTACAATTCTGTCATCTACAGATGACAAAGACCGGTCTTTCCGGTCCACATGGATCGACCTCAACCCGCTCCACTCTATAAATCAGGCCTTTTAGCGCCCGGTTACAGCCGTCCGCCCACGACACCAACCGCCCCAACTTGGCAGCTTGTGCTACATTGTAGTCGGTCCGTGCACGTCGACGCTCGATTCGGTCCAAAGGCCACCGGGATCCCTACGCCTGATCGGACCGCGGGAACGGTTTAAATTTAAGTGTGGCCGAGGTCGCTGACCCCGGGGGCTCGAGCTTTTCCTCAAAAGCCCCCGACCGGGATCTGCGCCCCCAAGAAGGAGAGAAACCGAACCGGCCGCTGACCGCCGGCCAACAAAACGGCCCCCGCCTTTTCAGGCGGGGGCCAAGGGGATCTTCTTCGGGATCCCGGCCGGTCAGGGGTAGAGGCCGGCGGAATCCGCGAAGAAATCGATCAAACGTTCCGCTTAGAACGTGTAGGTGGCGGACAGGAAGTACGCGCGCGGGGGAATCGGCACGAACTGCAGGGTCTGCTGCTCATAGTTGGGCGGCAGGGTGACGAAGCTCTGACGGTCACCCGTGTTCACACCCCAACCGCGCCAGGTCATGACACCCTCGTCGTCCAGAACGTTGTTCACGTTCAGGTTCATCGAGAAGCGATCCGAGAAGTTATAACCCATCGCGAAGTCGAACTGATTGAAGCGGGGCAGCATGATGACGTTCGAGATGTTGCCGGGGCGCTCGCCCATGTGCTTCCACGCGAGGTTCGAGAAGAACTTCTCGGTGCGGTAGCTCAGGGTCGTGTTCAGGATGAAGTCCGGATTGTTGTCCGAGGGCTTGCCCGAGAAGTCACGGTACTCGTCGTCGTCACGACCATTCTGATTGGCCGCGAATTCCTTCCAGACCGTGCCTTCCGACTCCTGCCAGGTGAAGACCGACTTGACGCTGAGGCGCTCCGTGATCTGGAAGTCACCCTCAAGCTCGACACCGTAGGAGGTGACGACGTTGAAGATCGGATCCGGGTAGTAGAGCGTGATGCCGTCCGCTTCGGTCGCCTGCGGGTTGCTGAAGATATCACCCAGGCGGCTCCAGAACGGCGTGGCGGTGAAGGCGAGGCGGCCGTTGTTGTAACGGTAACCCAGCTCCCACTGCTCGATCGTCTGCGGGCGTGGCTTGAGGTTATCGATTCGGAACTGCGAGTTATACGAACGGAAGAAGCCGTAATCCGGTGCCTTTTCGCCATCGGCGAAACGGAGGTAGAACGAGTTCCGGTCGTTGATCACGTAGTTCGAACCGATAGACCAGGAGAAGGAATCAACATCCTTGTCGTAGTACCACGTGTAGCGGGTGCCGTTTTCCACATCGTTGCGGAGGCGGACCCAGCGGTTGTCGAAGTGCGTGTTCGGGTTGCCGTCCGCGCCACCGTAGGTCGGGTCATCAGCGCGGTCATTGCGGACCGAGTTGCGCTGGGCACCGTCGACCGCGTAGTTCTCCGAGCGGAAGCCCCAATCGACGTTCCACTTGTCGGTGATGTCCCACTTGTGGCCGAAGAAGAAGGCGACCTGCTTGGCGATGGCATCATTGCGGGCGATACCGGCGCCGAGGTTGGTGTAACCGTTGACATTGGTCATCTGGATCGGACGACCCTGGGCCGCCCAACCCGCGACAGACTCGATCGAGGCCGCCGACGTGCCAGCCGGCGCATTGGTCGCCGTGGCCGGGGTCCAGGTGATGTCGAGGACGACCGGCTGCTCTTCGAGGGTCATCGCGCCGTTGCCGCCGCCGGCACCGTAGCTGTCGATCTCGGCGTAGCTGTAGAACATACCACCGGTGAAGACCATGTTGTCGGTCGACTTCGAGATATTGAAGTTACCCATGCCCTCATCCATGTGCTCGTAGGCAATGCGGCCCGAGTTGGTCCACACCGAGCTCAGCGACGGCTGGGCCACCAGACCGATGTTCAGGTCCTTGTTCGGCAGGTTCGAGTAGGTGATGATCTGACCCGGATTCGACGGATCGTTGTTCGTCGAGTAGTTGCCGTTCGACGTGACCGTGGCGACAAGCTCGCCGCGGCGGTAGAAGTTCAGCGTGCCGGGCAGCGGACGACCAGCCGCCACCGTGCCCTGAGAGGTCACGATCGCATTCTGGTTGGTGAAGCCCATTGAGCTGTAGAAGTTTGGCCACTGGAGGGAACGGGGCGCGACACCGGCGCTGGAGTTCCAGTCCGCCCAAGAGCGGCTGAACTTGCCGGCCGCGGCGGCCGACCAACCATTGCCGAAGTCATGCGTCCACTGGCCACCGAACGTGCGCTGCTGGGAGTGCACCTTGTCGGAAGCATCCCAATCGGTCATCTTGTCAGCAGAGCCGTAGGGAACCTGGTGGCTGCCCGCCGGCCAGAGATTCGTGGAGTAGCGGCTGAGGCCGGGGCCCTGGACCGGGTCCTGCGGGTTCTTGGCCAGCAGGTACTCGTACCAGTGGTTACGGTCGTTCAGGTACTTCGCGTAGAACTTGATGTTACCATTGCCGTAATCCTTGTAGAGATTGGCACGGACCTGGTAACCGTCGTTCATCGGATAGCCGTTGGTCGGACGGTGACCTTCGTCCACGCGGTAGAAACCGCCGGCATAGTAGGTCCAGCCAGACTCACCGAGCGGGCCGCCGACACCGAGATCTC
>CAYWRG010000026.1:0-617 GCA_964460715.1 uncultured Opitutus sp.
GGTCGGGGGCCTCGAGCCGTTCTGGGTGGATCCGAAGACCCGGGCCGAGCTGTGCGAAGCTCCCACCAACTACGTGCTGCGCGAGCGTGACGGCGAAGGATGGAAAGAGACCTTCAAGGTGGGTCGCCTCATGTGCCAGAAGCCCATCACGCGCGAGCTCGCGATCCAGCTCGTTGAGCGCCAGAAGACCGACCTCATCCAAGGATTCACCTCCAAAAAGGGCCGGCCATTCGACGCGTTCCTGCTTCGGCAGGGAGCAAAGATCGCCTGGGAATTTCCACCGCGCAAACCCCGCGAATCCGCCAAGAACGCAGACGGAACGCCCCGCGCTCCGCGCAAGTCCAAAGCACCGCTCGACCTCGAGAAGGCGCGCAAGTTGGGCGAGAGCAAGGTGCACGACGGCGACCTCTATGAGACCGCCGACGCCTATGTGGTCGCGAAAAAGAACAGCGACGGTTCACCGCGGGTGGTGTTCGAGATGAAACGCACCATTTGCGGGAAGGAGATCCTCGCCGAAGAAGTCGAGCGCCTCGTGGAAACGGGCCGCACCGGCTTGATCGATGGGCTGATGTCCAAACGAGGAACCACGTTCAGCGCGTACTTTGTTCTGTCCAAGG
>CAYWRG010000026.1:651-25093 GCA_964460715.1 uncultured Opitutus sp.
CCCCGCCCCAAGATGCGCGCACACAATGGCACCATCTGCGCGGAATAAACCCTTGTGGGTTCTTCCCGAGCTGGGCTAACTCAGTTTTCCTCAGCCTCTCTCAACGCATATGATCGTCACCACTGCGCAACTGTTCAAACACGCCTACGGCAAGTACGCTCTCGGCGCCTACAACATCAACAACGCCGAGCAGGCCATGGGCCTGTTCAAAGGAGCCATCCAATCCAAGGCCCCTTTCATCATCCAGATTTCCAAGGGTGCACGAAGCTACACTGACAAGCGTATGCTTGAGGCCGTGATCCGTGCCGCCGGCGAAATCTTCCCGGAGGCGATTTTCGCGGTGCACCTCGATCACGGCGATGAAGCGACGTGCTACGATTGCATTAATTCCGGGTTCTTCAGCTCGGTCATGATCGATGCATCGCATGATCCGTTCGAAAAGAACGTCGAGATCACCAAGCGCGTCGTGGACGCGGCGCACGCCAAGGGCATCTCGGTCGAGGCGGAACTCGGCATGCTGGGCGGCGTCGAAGAAGACATCAAGGTAGAGGACGGCCACGCGACGCTCACGAATCCGGTCGAAGCCGAGGAGTTCGTGAAACTCACCGGCTGCGATTCTCTCGCGTGCGCGATCGGCACCTCGCACGGTGCCTTCAAATTCAAGGGCAAACAATCCCTGCACTTCGACGTGTTGGAGAAGATCAAGAGCCGCCTGCCCGGTTTCCCGCTGGTCATGCACGGGTCGTCCTCCGTGCCGAAGGACGAGGTTGACCGGATCAATGCTGCTGGCGGCAAGATCAAGGACTCTGCTGGCGTTGACGTGAACGAATACCTGCCCGCCGCCCGCCTCGGGGTCACCAAGATCAACATCGACACCGACGGACGTCTCGTCTGGACCCGTGTGCACCGCGAATTCTTCCGCGACAAGCCCTCTGACTTCGACTTCCGCCCACCGGGCAAGATCTTCATCGAGGAATACGCCAAGTTCATCGCGAGCCGCAACCAGCTGCTCGGCAGTGCCGGCCAGCTCGACGATCTGCGGAAGTCGCTTGGCAAGTAAGGCAGCGCCGCTCCACGTGAGCTTTGTGCGACAGCCCGGCCCTCGTGCCGGGCTGTCCCGTTTTCCGGCTTCCCGTCCCTAGCCCGCGTTCATGATCATTCCGTGGCAGGTGTTGTGCCTTCTGGTGGCGACCGTGACCAACGTGGTGTTGGCGACGGCGGTCGCGCTGCGGCTGCGCACACGAGCCGTCGTGCCGATGACCATCGGCCTCGCGCTGTGCGCGCTCTGGGCCGGACTTTACGCGATCGAGCTTCAGGTCGCCTCGGTCGAGGCCAAAACCCTGCTGATCAAGCTGCGGTCCGTCTTCATGCCTTTCTACACGCTGGTGTGGTTCGAGACGGCCTACCGCTTCGTCACTGGTCGGCGTGCCCTCTACGGGTGGCGACTGGCCGCGCTCGCGGTCATCCCAGCGTTGACCACCGTCTTCGCCTGGTGGCCCGGATCAGAGCTTTTCCGCTACGACTATCGCATCGAATTCAATGGCACGCTGGAAGTCCTCCGTTTCTCGCAGGGCCCTTGGGCCCAGGTCTTCGCGATGCAAAACCTGGGGCTGCTTGCGTATGGCGCCTACGCCCTGCTCTCGACCCTCCGGGAAACGCCGTGGGAGGCCCGCGGCCGGATCTTCGTCATCATCTGCGCCTGCTCATGCTTCATCTTTGACACGCTCTACATCCTCGAGGTCCCGCTGGTGGGAGGGATCAACTACACCCCGATCGCCTTCTCCGTGGTCAGCCTCGGCCTCGCCGGCGCATTGTTTCGGTGGCCGATGGTCGACCTCGCTCCCGTCGCCCGTGCCGCCCTGATCGAAAACCTGGAGGATGCCATTCTCGTGTTCGATCGGAACGGCCGCGTCGTCGATCTTAACCGCGCGGCTATCCAGCTTCTCGGGCAACGTGCGGATCGATCGACGGCCACGCCTTGGGAACAGATTCTCACCGCCTGGCCCACCCTCACCGCCTGGCTCCGCGCAAACGATCATGGCCGGACCGAGATCACCCAGGCCGGGCTCGTCTACGAGGCTGTCTTCCTGCCCGTGGCCGACGCCCGCGGGAAAATTCAAGCCCGCCTCCTGATCCTGCGCGACATCACCGGTCGCAAGCAGGCGGAAGAGGAACTCCGGCACGCCAAGGAAAGCGCCGAGGCCGCGGACCAGGCCAAGAGCCGCTTCCTCGCCATGATGTCCCACGAAATCCGCACGCCGATGAACGGTGTCGTCGGTTTCGCCCAACTGCTGCAGGGGACGACCCTCACCGCCGAGCAGCGCGAGTACCTCGATTTCATCGCCAGCAGCGGACGCTCACTGCTCGTCATCATCGACGACGTCCTCGACTATTCGAAGATCACCGCCGGACGGATGGAGATCGAGGAAACCGTCTGTCGTCCCCAGGAACTGGTGGAGCGCGTTGTGCAGCTGTTCGGCCCCCGCTTCGTCGCCAAGGGGCTCACCCTCACCTCCGAGATTGATCCGGCGGTGCCCGCGGCGGTGATGGGCGATCCGGTGCGCATCGAACAGGTCCTGTCGAACCTGGTCGGCAATGCGCTCAAGTTCACGGATCGCGGCGGTGTCACGATCCACGTCACGCTCCCACCCGACGTGGCCGGCGACGGCCGCACCACGCTCGCCTTTGAGGTCACGGACACCGGAATCGGCATCGCGCCCGACGTCCGCGAGCGCCTGTTCCGCCCCTTCGGTCAGGCCGACAGCTCGATCACCCGTCGCTATGGCGGAACCGGTCTCGGCCTCGTCATTGCCAAGCGCCTGTGCGAACTCATGGGCGGCGGCCTGGAGGTGCGCAGCGAGCCGGGCCGCGGCTCAACGTTCACCGCGGTGATCCGCCCGCTGCACGATCGCAGCGCGGCCGACGTTGACCAGACGGTGGTCTCCACCGCCACGCCCTTCCGCTCGCTCAGCCTGCTGGTCTTTGAGGACAATCCGGTGAACCAGCACCTCATCCGCGTCGTCCTCGCGAAGCTCGGGCACCGCTTCACGCTCGTCGGCGGCGGCCCCGTAGGCTTGGCCGTGCTCGAGCGCGAGTCGTTTGACGCCATCCTGATGGACATCGAGATGCCCGACATGGACGGCTACGAGGTCGTCCGCCGCCTGCGCGCCTCCGAGCGGCCCGACCGCCGTCACCACGTCATCGCCGTGACCGCGCACGCCCTCCAGGGCGAGCGCGAGCGCTGCGTCGCCGCCGGCATGGACGACTATCTCGCCAAGCCGTTCACCCGCGAATCGCTCCAGGAAGCCCTCGATCGCTGCCCGCGGAGCAGCTGATCCACCTTGGCGGTTGCGTGAACACGCAGGAAAAGTAGCGGGAGCATCCTGCTCCCGTTTTTCAGGCCCGCTAAGACCTCAGCGCAAGCAGGAGCTGGAAGCTCCCTCCACTATGGGCGCAGGCGGCCGCGCAGTAAATCCGCCACAAAACGTCGGAATCGCCACAGATCCTTGCGAGCCCATTGCTTGGATGATCGTAGACTATCCACGCTTTCGCCAGCGCTCCTCCATCCACAAGCCCGTCAGCGCGCCCAGCAGGACGAGAAAAGCGAGGCCCTGCAGACCAATCCGCGAACCTGACGCCATCGCGCCCACCCGCGGCTCCGCCGGGGAATCGACCACCAGGCGGTCCGTGATCCGCCGCCGGATCTCCGTCTGCACGGCTGGAAGCGTCTGCGACGGCTGCACGTAAAACGTCCGGCGCACTCCGTCCGCTTCGGTCGCCAGTTGATGCCAGCCCTGCACACGGGGCCAGGCCACCGCAACCCCGGCCTTTTCATAACTGAGTGAGGTTGGCTCCATCGACTCCGGGGTGAATATGACGGGAGCCGTATCCGGTGGCTCGCCCGGACCGACGTAGGCAAATCGCACCGGCTGATCGACGAAGAAGGGCGTGTCGGCGTCGAGCACCGACCACGGCATCGCAGCCGGTACCGGGCGAGCCAACCCGGAGAGAACGGCGGTCCAGAACCGGGCGAACGTCCTTTCATGTCCTTGCTGCCGCCAGCGCCAGCTGTCCTGCACCAACGAGATTGCAATCTGGCCACGACCGTGGACGAAGCCCATGGCCACCGAGCGATCCAGCGGATCCACGGCCAGCCCTCGCCCAGCGGCCTTGGCCACAATGGTCGCATTCGCCACCGTCACCGGTTCCTCCAGCGCCGTTCCGTCGAACAACCGCAGCCGCGTGCGACGCACAAACTCATCGGGACCTTCCGCCCCTGTCCCGTCCCGCGCGACCGTCCACGGAAGCGGGAACTCTGCGCGGTCGGCCATCGGGTTTTCGTCGGTCACGACCAACAATCCCAGCGCGCCGTCGTGCACGGCGACCTGGAGCGCCGTCAGCTCGGCGCCCGTGAGCTGTGCATACGATGCAGCATCGCAGATCAGCAGATCGAAGTCCGTCAGCAGCTCAGTCGACAATTGCCGGAGATCGCCGGCAATTGTGCCGGTTGTGCGTACCCGATCCGTGCTGACTTGCACTCGAGCCGCTGACGTCGCGCCGATCTCGGCCAGCCACCGACGGAGCCGGACTGACTCGGTCGAGGGCGCACTCTCCCAAAAGAGGATACGCGGCAAATTGGGCTGAACCACACTCACCCCGAGCGTGACCGCCTCGCCGCGCGAACCCAGCCGGAGTCGCCAGACAAAATCACCCATCGCAACCGGCACGCCTCCGTCGACGGCAAACGTGCCGTTTCCACCCGGCCCCGCCCGCACCTCCACGGTGCGCACGGTTCCATCGGGAGCCTCAAGCGCCACGCTCAGGGCGGCTCCCGGCCTCAGCCCGGTTACCCGGCCCAGGACCCGCACCGGCTCGCCCAAGGTGACTTCGCGCGGAACCGTCAAAACATCGAAGCTCGGCTCGGTCAGGGCGGCGATGCTCCCCACGCGCGTGACGCGCTGCCCGGCCAACGCGACCGCGTCTGCGGCGCTCACACCCGCTCCTGCGATCTTGAATTCATTTGCGCCCGGACGGCTCCGCCGGAGAAAAGCCGCGTCAGGCACCAGGGAACGCGAGCGATCCCCACTCGGCGCATCACCGAGGTCCACCACCGGCCCACTCGTCGGCGGAATCGAACCCGCACCATCTGTGACGAGCGTCACTGACTCCGACGCTCCGCCAGCTGCAGCCCCTGACGTCCCGGGCCGAAGCCCGAGCAGCGCCAGCGCGGCTCCGGCCAGTCCAATCGCGGCCACGCGCAGGCCACGGCGGGCGGGATCAACCCGCCGCCACTCCCATCTTCCGACCACGACCGCAACGGCCACCGTCAGCAGGCAAATGCTCAGCGCCAGGCTCATGGCGTGCCCTCCGGCGGCATGCGCAGTGCCTCCGCAAAGGCATCGGTCAGTCCAGCTCGGACCGCCTCGGGACGGGTTGGATGCGCGGCGGGTTCCGGCAGCAGACTCCACAGTGCCTTGCCCAGCACCTGACGCTCAGCCGCGCTCCGCTGGACGGCCGGCGTGCGCCATGCGCTCAAGGCGCTCAGAAAACGCTCTGGATCGGCTTGGGCCGCCGTAGCCAGCCCCGTCTCCACCAGCGCATCGCGGGCAGGATCAGGTTCTGTTGAGGCAACAGCGCCGCGAGTGATGGTCGCTAGTTGCGCGCGTAGCGCATCCTCCAATGGCTTGCTGGCTGCAACCACCGGTGGCGTCGTGGCCGACCGCGGAATGGCCTCAAGCTCGCCGCGCAGCCGTCGCTCCTCGATCCGAATCACCGGCGGCTCAAAGCCCATGCGCTTCACGTAGACGCGATCAGCCTGCTGGAGCTCCTTCAACAGCTCCAACGCGCGATTCTCCGCCGGCAGCGCCTCAGCTGGCCGGGCCGTGCGCAGAAATCCCTCCGCCTCCCACATCGCCGCCAGCACCTGCCGCAACGATGCCTTGACGGTCTCACCGAAGAAGGTCGCCGCCTCCGGCTTGTCGTGGTTGTGCATGAACTGCTGCTGGATGGAATCGACCACCTCCGGACGGAGCGACGGTCTCTCGCTGGCCTCCGACCCGCCGGTGGCCGATCCGGGAAGTGATACACCGCCTGCGCTGGCATGGCCGTGTTCGTCCACCGCCACACCGGGTGCGGTCGGCGCGCCGCTCAGTTCAGGCTCGAATTCCTCGCCGAGAAACTGTCCGTATCGCAGGCGCAGCAGCTTCTGATCAACGCCGATCGCATCGGAATGCCGGGCAAAGACGTCCGGCGGCAGAATCGGCCGCGCGGCCACGAGACGCTGGGTGTCAATGATCAGCTGCCGCTGGCTCCGGAAATATTCCGGGATCAAGTTCACCCCGGTAACCGAAACCCCGGGATCAGTCAGAGCCGACTCAGCGCCCGGCATGACCGCAAAGCGCGTCTCGGTCCGGGCCGACTGCGGCCGAGGCTCCCGCGTGTCCGACGCGATAGCGTGAAAATACACCTCATCACCCGGTTCCAGATCGAACTCGCCGGCGTCGAGTGTGCGCCGCCACGTTGTCACTTCGTTCTCCGTGTGGGTCGTGAGCGGGAGTTCGAGGTCGCGGAACTTGACACCTTCACCCGAACCCTTGGCGACTGTCGCCACCAGGTGCACGTCGCCAATCCCGAAATCATCCGTGGCCACCACGCTGATTTCGATCCGGGGATTCTCCGGCTCGAGCGGCGTACGGGAGAGGACTGGCGAGGCAAAAGCGAGGCGGGGCACCTGATCCGGCACCACCTTGATCGCGTGAATCTCCGGTGGCATCCAAACGGAACCGTCCTGCTTCGTCCCGGCCAACTGGTAAACCAGCGTTTGGCGCGCGCTCGCCTGACCGGAAAAGCGACCGGGTGCCACGACGGTTAAGCGCAGCACCGGTTCGGCTGCCGCACCCGTCACGATTGCCAGCGCCGTCACGTCCTCGGTCGTCTGAATCTCCCAGCGCAGGACCGCACCCTCCTCCGCCTCACCGTCGAGCCCGGTGATCTGACGCGACGGCCGCTGCATGTACGCCGGTGGCTCGAGCACAATCGTGGCCGAGCGGAGGGCCGTCGGAACATGGACCGCGCGCGCCGTCCCAACCTGCGCCTCCGACGGCGCAACGATCGCGTCGTCGCGGCTCGACGCCTGAATCCCGTACCCAACCCCAATAAAGACGAGCAACGCCACCATCGCCTGTGCAACGGGCACGCGGAGCCCGTGGGCAGGCGGTTGCCCGGCGCGTGGATCTGCCGCGACCAGTGCAGCCCAAGCCGCATCCAGCCGCCGACGCTGGAGTTGCTCAAGCAGAGTCAATTCACCCGGCGCGCGCAGCCACAAGGTCGAGCTCTCCTCGATCTCTGCATAACTCCGGTCGAGATGCGCGGCCAACGCTGACGCCGCGATCCTCCAGCGCCCATGTCGCGACCACGCAACAACCGCAGTTGCCCCCAGCGCCACGAAAACACCAGCCAGCGCCGACCAGAAGGTCACGAGGGCGCCAGCGACCAGCCCCACGGCCAGCGCCTGCGCCAGATCCCGCACGACCCGGAACCGACGCCACTGCGCAGCCAGCGATTGCAAATCGACCGTCGTCACGCAGATGCCTCCTCTCGCGTCCGATTGCCGTAGTGAGCGAGCCAGCGCTCCAGCGTCAGCAGCACCAGCGCCGCGATCCAGAAGGGCAGCCGAAGATCTGTGACATCCAACCGGGGCAGCGGCGCAGGTGTCACCGGCCCGACCGCGGTGCGGGGTTCGATCTGTTGCGGTGCGACCGTTGCCGCACGCGACGGCTCCGTGCCGACCTCGCCCAGCATTTGATCACGCAACCACGCAGGAAAACCTGATCCCAGCACCCAAGAGGTGGAATCAGGGTGAAAGCGAAACGCGAAACGCACGTGCCGGCCCTGTCCGATGCGTCCGAGCGTCGCCACCGGATCCCCGACGCTGTCAGCGATCACCACAGCCTCGGGCGCAGCCGAAACCGGCAGAGCGCCGCGCCGCAGCAAAAGGTGGGTCTGCCCCTGGAGCTCAAAGGTCCGCGTCGTCTCCAACGCGGCATCGGCGGGCGCATCGGTGATCAGCGTCGCCCCTTGCCGCACGCGCTCGCGCCAAGCGGTGGAGAGTTCCTCTGAACCTAGCTGAAAGATCCAATCCGGATCGTCCTCCACCTCGAGCACGGCGTGATCCGTCGAGGCCAGCGCCTGCACTGCGGCTCGCACCCGTCGCGCGTCCTCACTGCGGTCCGGCGAGGCCACCACCGCGACGCGCACGGGAGCCGGAGGCGGCGATTCGGCGGCGAGCGGCGCTCGTCGGGGATCGACGGACTCCACCGCTTCCCACGTCACCCGCAGACGGCGCAGCACCGGGCGGTCACCGATAAAATAATCCACCTTGGTCGGAGCCACGACGACCCACTCGGAGCCCACCGGCAGCCGCAGGTCGGCCTCGCGCATCAGGGACCAGGCATCAATGGATCCCATGCCCGCCGTCGCCTGCTGTTCCGGAAAGCCCGGTGCCAGATAATGCACGGCATAGCCCTCGGATGCCAGAGCCTGCACGCGACGTTCCGCGTCGGCGCTCAAGGTCAGGCCGGGAATCCGCAGCACCCAGCGCACGGGCTCGTCACCGCTGGGCACCCAACGGGGCCCCGCGAGCAGCAATGAGAGCACGGCGAGCAGTCCGCAGCGGACCAGCAACAGGAGCAGGTCCCGCCAGCGGATGGAACGCAGGCGACGCTGACTCGCCGTTAAAAATTTGAGACTGCCCAACCGCACGGTTGGCAGCGGCCGGCGGATGAGGTGCAGCACGACCGGCACCGCCAGCGCCGCGAGTGCGATCAAGGCCAGGGGATTTGCCAGCGAGAGCATGCCTAGGCCCGCCTCCGTCGTTTCAGGTACGTGCGCAGGACCCGGTCAATCGGCTCGTCCGTGATCACGCGGAGATAGTCAAAGCGATCGCCGCCCCACGCCGTTTTCCAGGCCTCGCGTTCACGTTCCTGGCCCTCCACGTAGGCCGCTCGCACCAGGGCTGCATCGGCCTCAATCACCTGCCCGGTTTCCCAATCCTCGAAACGCGCCGGTCCACGATAGGGAAACTCCAGTTCATCGCGGGTCAGGATATGACAGAACACGACTTCATGACGGAGCGAACGCAACGGCGCCAAGGCGGCGCGAATCTCGCCTCCGCCTTCAAATCCATCCGTCAGCACCACGGTCAGATCTACCGTCGCACTTGCGCCACCACTCGCTCCCGCGCCGCCGCGGCGGAGCGCAGCCGTCAGCGGAGCCGGCGATGGGAGCCATTGCCCCGCAGGCTCGGCCGCCGCCAAGGCGCGAACAATCCGCGTGAATGCCTGGCCGCAGCGGCCAGGCAGTTGGGAGGTCACGCGGCCGGCACTCACCACATGCAGCTCCACCCCATCCCCCTGACTGCCCGCCAGCAGGGCGAGCGCCGCGGCCAGACGCTGGGCAACGACGAACTTGCTCGGAGCGCCCGGCGTGCTGCCGGCATGCTGCATCGACGCCGTTGCATCGAGGACTAGGTGCAGGCGCAGGCGCATGGAAACTTCGCCCTCGCGCAGGAAATACCGGTCTGATCGGGCAAACAGCTTCCAGTCGATCTGCCGTGGTTCATCGCCCGGCTGATAAGCCCGGTATTGGCTGAACTCGCGCGACTGACCCGGCTGGCGGCTCGCATGCAGGCCCGGCACCACGCCCGCGACCAGTCGTCGCGCGCTCAGTTCCAGACCCTGCATGGCTGCCAGTAGCCGGGGATCCGTGGCTGATCGTTCTGCCGCCGCCGTCATGGCTTCAGCCGGCCAGCGGGCTGGCCGGAGTTGGCAGAGCCGCGATCAGCTCGGCCGTCACCTGGTCGGTCGTGACCGCGTCGCCCTCGGCCTCGAAGTTCAGCAGAATGCGGTGGCGCAGCACCGGCGCGGCGAGCGCGCGGATGTCGTCTAGCGTGACCGCGAAGCGGCCGGCCAGCAGCGCGCGCGCCTTGGCTGCCAGCACGAGCGACTGACCCGCGCGTGGACCGGCGCCGAAGCGAACCCAGCGTGACACCACCGGCTGCGAACGATCGCGCGTGGCACGCACGAGCTGATTAAGGTAGCCGAGCAGCCCGTCGCTGATGGCCACGCTGCGCGCCAGCTGCTGGAGCCGCACGATTTCGCCCGCGGTCATGACCGGGGTCACGCGATGCGCCGCCACGCCCGTGGTCCGGGCCAGCATGGTCAGTTCCTCGGATTCGCTCGGATAGCTGATCTTCAGATAAAGAAGAAAGCGGTCCAACTGGGCCTCGGGCAGCGGATAGGTGCCCGCCTGCTCGATCGGATTTTGGGTCGCGAGCACGAAGAACGGCTTCTCGAGCGCATAGGTGTGACCGCCATACGTGACCGCGTGCTCCTGCATGGCCTCGAGCAGCGCGGCCTGCGTCTTGGGCGGCGTGCGGTTGATTTCATCCGCGAGGATGAGCTGACCAAAGATCGGACCACGATTGAACTGGAAGAAGCGCTTCCCGGTCGCGTGGTCCTCCTCTAACACCTCCGTGCCGATGATGTCCGACGGCATCAGATCTGGCGTGAACTGGATCCGGTGAAAACTCAGCTCGACCGCTTCCGCGAGTGTGCGGATCAGCAGCGTCTTGCCCAGCCCCGGCAGACCTTCGAGCAGGCAATGCCCGCCGGCCACAAACGCCGTGAGCAGTTCCTCGACTACGGCCTGCTGCCCAATGACCACCTTGGCGATCTCGGCCCGCAAACGCGGGAGCTTGGCCAGGAGGGCCTGGATCTGTTCTTCGTCAGCGGGTAGTGGCGCGGTCATGGGTGAGCGAGAAACGATAGGGCGAGCATGCGACTGGGTTAAGCCCGAATGACGAAATCCGAATGAAGAATGAAATCCGTCAGGAAGTCTTGGCGTTTCGTCATTCGAGCTTCGTCATTCGGGTTCTCTACGCCCCGAGGGCGTAGAGAATGATGTTCACGCCAAACTTGGTGTTATCCTCCGCGAGAAAGCGCTTGTTGCGGAAGTCGTAGTCCCACTCGCAGCCGTAGTCCTTGTTGCTGTAGAGCACGGCGATCCGGCCGTCGATTTCAATGGCCTTGAGGTAATCATGCACCAGGTCGTCTCCCCAGCCGTTGAGCTCGAAGGACGTGGTCGGAGGGCCGTCATCAAACGAGAAGAAGGCGTGGTAGATCGGGTGGTTGTTGGGGATTTTCTTCAGCGCGTCCGCACCGAAGATGTCGGCCATCTGCGCCTCGAAGGAGCGCGCGAAGAGCCCGTCGATGTCATGATTGCAGTCGTCGACAAAAACGAAGCCGCCCCGACGGACGTAGGCTTCAAAGTTCGTCCGCTCACGATCGGTGAACTGCACCAGCTTGTGTCCGCTCAGGTAGCAGAAGGCGGCGTCAAACACCGCCGGGCCACCGAGGGACGCCACCGCCTCCCGCTGGTCGACCGGCACCGTCGTGTAGGCGACGAGCGAGTCGAGCAGATTGGAAGGCATGCGCGGGTCCACCAAGTCCCAGTCTCCCGACTCGTATTGCAGACGGGTAAAGACAAAACCAGACTGCTTCATGCCGCAAAGCCCGGACGCGGATCAGACCGCGTCGGACAGGCTCGAGAAGGTGAAGTCACGCACCACCATCGGCGGCACCAACCCGCCCTCGATGCGCTGCGGCTTTCCGAGCGCCTCGAGGTTGTTGAGCATGATCACCGGGCTCTCGTTGAACCGGAAGTTCTTGATCGCATGTTTGATCTGCCCGTTCTCGACGTAGAACGTGCCATCACGCGTCAGGCCGGTGTAGAGCAGCGTCTGCGGGTCGACCGCGCGGATGTACCAGAAACGCGTGACGAGGATGCCGCGCTGCACGCCCTTGATGAGGTCGTCGAGGCTGGCGGTGCCGCCACCGATCACGATGCGCGGTCCGGGCGGCGGCGGCGCCTCGGGCTTGCCCTGCTTGTGCGCCCAATAGCGCGTGTAGGCGAGGTTCGTGACCACGCCGTCCTTGATCCAGTCCACCCGCTGGCGCGGGCGGCCGTCATTGGCCCACTTCGAGCCGGGAATCTCGGTGTTGAGTGGGTCGCTGTAGATCTGGACGCGCTCGTCCACGATCTTCTCGCCGAAGCGGCTCGCGCCACCGGCCTTGCTCAGGAACGTGCGGCCTTCGTCCGTCTGGCGGGCGTCCATCGCCCCGATCATGAGGCGGGACAGATTGCTCGCCGCAAGAGGCTCGAGGATGACGGTGTACTTGCCGGGTTCAATCGCCTTGGCGTCGCGGGACAGCGCAGCCTTGCGGGCGGCGGTCTCGGTGATCTGACCGGTGTTGAGGAACTTCGTGTCGTTGAAGTCGGCCTGGCCAAAACCGGAGCCGAGTCCGTCATTGGTGCGCGTCGTGACGGAGAATTCGATGCCGGTCTCGCGCTGGTAACCGCGCAGGCCGCGCGTGTTGGCAATGGCGCTGAAGGTCGCGTTGTCCTCGAGGTAGCCGGCGCCGGTCAGGCCGGCGGACTTGCAGGCCGCGATGCTGGCCGCCGTGGCGCGGGCGCGATCCTCCGGCGATAGATTGGCGGTCGATTCAAACCACGAGGCCGGCTGGGCATAGGTCTGGGCGCCGAGGAACGGTAGGTATTCGGGATTCTCAGGCGCGAAACGCGCCAGCTCCTCCGCGCGACGGACGACCTTCTCCAGCGAGGCATCGTCGAGTTCGTTAATCGTCGCCGTGCCGGTCTTCTTGCCGTAGGATGCTTGAACCTGGAGGCGGATGGTGTCGGACGCGCCGCTAGTCGAGACGGTGTTGCGCGCGAAGCGCAGGTTGCCGCTGCGGCCGCCGGTGAGGCTGACTTCACATTCGTCGGCTTTGGAGAAGGCCAGCACCTTCTGCAGGAGGGCTTGGGCTTCGGATTCGCTGAGCAGTGCCATGATGAGTAAAGTTAAGGATTAGGTGGAGCGGTGCTCAGATCCGGCGGGCCGTATTGATCACGTTGACCTTGTTGAAGCGCGCGGTAGCGCTGCCATGCGAGACGGCGTTGGACTGGCTGGGCTGGCCCTTGCCGTCGTTGAACGCACCGCCGAGCGCGTAATCGCTGCGGTCGCAGATCGCGGCGCACGAGTTCCAGAACTCCTGCGTGTTGGACTGGTAGGCCACGTCACGGAGCATGCCGACGATCTCGCCGTCCTTGATCTCATAAAACAGCTGGCCGCCGAACTGGAAGTTGTAGCGCTGCTGGTCGATCGAGAACGAACCGTCACCGATGATGTAGATGCCCTTCTCCACCCCCTTGATCATCTGCTCGGGCGTGAGAGGCTCCTTGCCGGGCTGCAGCGAAATATTGGGCATGCGCTGGAACTGGACGTCGGCCCAGCTCTGCGAATAGCTGCAGCCGTCGCCTTCGGGCTGACCGAGGATGTGGGCCTGGGCGCGCGTCTTCTGGTAATCAACGAGGATGCCGTCCTTGATAATTGGCCAGGACTTGGTCGGCACGCCCTCGTCATCGTAACCGACCGCGCCGAGGGAACCCGACTCCGTCTTGTCGGCCATGATGTTCACGATCGGGCTGCCGTACTGGAATTTCTTCGACTCCCACTTGTCCAGCGTCGCGAACGACGTGCCGGCGTAGTTGGCCTCGTAGCCCAGCACGCGGTCGAGCTCGGTCGCGTGACCGACGGACTCGTGGATTGTGAGCCAGAGGTGCGACGGATCGAGCACGAGGTCGTACTGGCCCGCGACGACCGACTTCGCACTGAGCTTGGCCCGGGCCTGCTCGGCCGCGAGCGTCGCGTCCTCGACGATGTCGTAGTACTGGGTGTAACGCGGAGTCACGCCGCTGCGCTTGCCGGCGGCCGGCGACGACAGGTAGTCGTAGCTGCGACCGCAGGGCATGCTGATCGAACGGCGCGTCTGGAAACGACCCGTGGCCGGATCGACCGCTGTGACATTGAAGCTCGGGTAGATGCGATGGATATCCTGGTCGATGTACGAGCCGTCGGTGCTCGCGAAGTACTTCTGCTCGTTGATCTGGAAAAGCTGGGAATTGATGAAGTTTGCGCCGCCCTTCATCGCCGCGGCGTTCGCCGACAGCAGCAGCTCAACCTTCTCGGCCAGCGGCACCTCAAACGCATTGCGCGTCATCGGTGTGCGCCAGCTGACCTCGCCGAGGCCCTTCTGCGGAGCGAGGCGGACGGGTTCCGTCTGCAGCTTCGCGTTAGCCTTGGCAATCTCGACCGCGAGCGTCGTGGCCCGGGCGATCGCATCAGGACTGAGCTGGTCAACGGAGAAGAAGCCCCACGCGCCATTGACGATCACGCGTACGCCGGCGCCGTAGCTCTCGTTATTGGTCACGCCCTGCACCTTGTCCTCGCGGGTCGAGATCGACTGGTTGAGGTAGCGGCCGATGCGGACGTCGGCGTAACTGGCGCCGAGGCGGGTGGCGGTGTTGAGCGCGACATCGGCGAGCTGCTTCTTGACGGCCGCGGCAATCGGCGGACGGGAAGCGAGCTCGGCGGCGCCGCGGCTCCACGAGGGCAGCAAAAGGGTTCCTGCGACCAGTCCGGTGCGTTGAATGAAGTCTCGGCGTTTCATAAGAGGGAGATGAAGGGTTTCGGCTTGGAAGGGATCAGACGGCGTCGGAGAGACTGGAGAAGGTGAAGTCGCGCACGACCATCGGCGGGATGAGGCAGGCGTTGGCCCGCTGCGGCCGGCCGAGGGCCTCGAGGTTGTTGAGCATGATCACGGGGCTTTCGTTGAAGCGGAAGTTCTTGATCGCGTACTTGATCTCGCCGTTCTCGACGTAGAACGTGCCATCGCGGGTCAGGCCCGTGTAGAGCAGCGTCTGCGGGTCGACCGGACGGATGTACCACATGCGCGTGACCAGCACGCCGCGTTCCACGCCCTTGATGAGTTCGTCGAGGCTAGCGGTGCCGCCCGTCATGATCAGCCCGGAGATGCCCTCGAAGGCGCCGATCTCGGATCCGATCACGCCGCCGCCGCTGACCGGCGGAGTCCCCTCGCCGCTCAGGCCCTGCTTGCGCGCCCAGTAGCGTGAATAGGCCATGCTGGTCACGACGCCATTTTTGATCCAGTCGACGCGCGACTGCGGGCGTCCGTCAAAGGACCACTTGTTGCCCGGCAGCTCCGGGTGCATCGGGTCGGAGTAGAGATTGACGCGCTCGTCCATGATCTTCTCCCCGAGGCGGGAGCCGCCGCCCGGCCTGCTCAGGAAGCTGCGGCCCTCGTCGGTGTTGCGCGCATTCATCGCGGAAACCATGTGGCCGATCAGGTCGACCGAGGCCGCGGGTTCAAGAATGACAGTGTACTTGCCTGGCTCGATCGCGCGCGTCTCGGCGGAGAGCTTGGCCTTGCGCGCGGCGGTGCGGGTGACGGTTTCGGTATCAAGCGAACGGATATCATTGAAGTCGCTCACGCCGTAGCCCGAGCCCTTGGCGTCCTTGGTGCGAATGGTGATGGAGAAGCCCACACCGGTGGAGCGCTGGTAGCCGCGCAGGCCGCGCGTGTTGGCGACGGCCACGAAGCTCGCGTTGTCATCGAGGTAGCCGGCACCGGTCAGGCCCTCCTGATTGCAGACCGCGATGCTCTTCGCCACCGCCTCGGCGCGCTGTGCGGGCGTGGTGGCCGCCGTCGCGTCGACGAAGGCCTTGGGCTCGAGATAGGTCTGCGGCCCGAGGAAGGACACGTACTCGGGGTTCTCCGGCGCGAGCCGGGCGAGTTCCTCCGACTGCCGCACGGCCTTGGCCAGCGAGGCGTCGTCGAATTCATTGATCCGGGCCCGTCCGGTGCGTTTGCCGAAGGTGGACTGGATATCGAGCGTCAGCGTGTCGGAGCCACCGCTGGTGGACACCGTGTTGCGCGCGAAGCGGAGATTGCCGGAGGTGCCACCGACGAGGCTGGCCTCGCATTCGTCGGCCTTGGAGAAGGACAGCACTTTCTGCAGCAGTGCCTGCGCTTCGGATTCAGTGAGGAGCGCCATGGGAGTCAGGGTTGGAGGAGTAATAAGCCGTGCGGATCAAATCCGGCGGGCGGTGTTGATGACGTTGACCTTGTCAAAACGGGTGGTCGCGCTGCCGTGGGAGACCGCGCTGGCCTGGCTAGGCTGGCCCTTGCCGTCGGAGAACGTGCCGCCGAGTTGGTAGTCGCGCTGGTCACAGATCGCCGAGCAGGAGTTCCAGAATTCCTGGGTGTTGGACTGATAGGCCAGATCGCGCAGCATGCCGGTGATCTCGCCGTCCCTGATCTCATAAAACAGCTGGCCGCCGAACTGGAAGTTGTAGCGCTGCTGGTCGATCGAGTACGAGCCGCGTCCGAGGATGTAGATGCCCTTCTCGACGTTTTTGATCATCTCCGCGACCGTGAGCGGCGTCTTGCCCGGCTGGAGTGACACGTTTGGCATGCGCTGGAACTGCACATCGGCCCAGCTCTGGGCGTAACTGCAGCCATCGCTTTCCTTTTGCCCCAGGATGTGGGCCTGGTCGCGGGTCTTCTGATAATCGACGAGGATGCCGTCCTTGATGATCATCCACTCCTTGGCCGGTACGCCCTCGTCGTCGTAGCCCACCGCGCCGAGCGAGCCCGGCTGCGTGCGGTCGGCGACGAAGTTCACGAGCTTGTTGCCGTAGGCGAAATTTTTCGACTCCCACTTGTCGAGCGTGGCGAACGACGTGCCGGCAAAGTTCGCCTCGTAGCCGAGCACGCGATCGAGCTCCGTCGCGTGGCCGACCGACTCGTGAATGGTCAGGAACAGATGAGACGGATCAAGCACCAGATCGTACTGGCCCGGCGCGACCGACTTGGCGGAGTGCTTGGCCCGCGCCTGCTCGGCCGCGATCGTGGCATCCTCGATGATGTCGTAGGAATCAAAATACCGCGGCGTCACGCCCGCACGTTTGCCCGCCGGATTCGCGTCGAGGTAGTCGTAGCCACGACCGCTGGGGGCGCTGAGCGCGTTCCGCGTCTGGAAGCGGCCGCTCTGCTTGTCGACTGCGGTAACGGTGAACGTCGGCCAGATGCGGTGGATGTCCTGGTCGATGTACGAGCCATCGGTGCTCGCGAAATATTTCTGCTCGTTGACCTGGAAGAGCTGCGAGTTGACGAAATCGGCGCCGTTCTTGAGCGCGGCGGCGTTGGCGGCGAGCAGAAGCTCGACCTTTTCCGCCAGCGGCACCTCGACCGGATTGCGGCGGATCGGCGTCTTCCACGTGACCTCACCCAGGCCCTTTTGCGGGGCGAGCACCACCGGCTCCGTCTGGAGAATCGCGTTGGCCTTGGCGATCGCGACGGCCTCCTCGGCCGCCCGGGCGATCGTGTCTACCGTCAGTTGATCCGTGGCCATGAAGCCCCACGCGCCGTTCGCGATCACGCGGATGCCCGCACCATAGCTCTCGGTATTGGTGACGTCCTGCACGCGGTCCTCGCGGGTGGCGACCGATTGGTTGAGGTAGCGGCCGATGCGGACATCGACATACGAAGCCCCGCGGGCGGTGGCCACATTGAGCGCGGCGTCAGCGAGACGCTTCTTGAGCGCACCAGGCAGCGGATCACGGCTCGCAAGCTCGGCCGCAGCCCGGCTCCAGGACGGCAACAGGAGGGCGCTTGTGGCCAGCCCGGTGCGTTGAATGAAATGACGACGATTCATGGCGACGGGGCAAAGCGCAACCTGAGGCAGGTCGCAAGGGTATCTGCAATCGGTGACATGCGTGTGACGGAGGGTCAACACGAAGGCACGTAATGTGCCAGATGGAAGACAGACAGATGTCAGAGATCAGAGGTCAGTTCCAAACCGGTTCCGACCGAACCACCCCGGTCTGGAGGTTTGCCTGACCTCTGACATCTGATCTCTGACCTCTATGCGTTGGACGCTGTCCGCGGTTTCGCCGCGCCTACGGCAGCCAGGGATACTTTCGGGCGTCAGGCTTGCGCTTCTCGCGTTGGGCGGAGTGAAACTCCTTGGCCTCGTCACTCATGTAATAGAGCAGCGTCGCGTTGCCCGCGAGTTCCTGGATACCCGACTGCCCGTCGAGCTCGGCATTGAACGCGCTCTTGAGCAGGCGAATCGCGAGCGGGCTGTGGCCGAGGATCTCCCGCGCCCACTTCACGCCCTCGGCTTCGAGGTCGGCGACCGGGACGACCGTGTTGACCAGGCCCATCTCGAGCGCCTGCTTCGCGTCGTATTGACGGCACAGGTACCAGATTTCCCGCGCCTTCTTCTGACCGACAATGCGGGCGAGGTAGCTGGACCCGAATCCGCCGTCGAAGCTGCCCATGCGCGGACCAACCTGGCCGAAAATGCCGTTGTCTGCGGCGATGCTCAGGTCGCACACGAGATGCAGGACATGCCCGCCCCCGATCGCGTAGCCGGCGACGAGCGCGATCACCACCTTGGGCATCGAGCGTATCAGCTTCTGCAGGTCGAGGACGTTAAGGCGCGGCACGCCGTCGTCACCGACATAACCGGCGTGACCGCGCACACCCTGATCGCCGCCGGCGCAGAACGCGTACTTCCCGTCCGTGTGCGGACCCGCGCCCGTGAGCAGGACCACGCCAATCGACTGATCTTCGCGCGCGTCGGCGAAGGCGTCGTAGAGCTCGAACACCGTCTTGGGCCGGAACGCATTCCGCTTCTCGGGGCGGTTGATGGTGATCTTCGCGATCCCATCGGCCTTGTGATAGAGGATGTCGGTGTAGGTCGTCTTGGCGACCTGCCAGGCGGGTAGACTCATGGCGGAAACGTGGGCCCAACGTACCCAGTTGTCCACGCCGAGTTGCACGCCGGTGGCAGCGGGCCGATTGCAACCCATTTTCTCACGGGGGGCAGAAAGGGCTTGGATGCGGTCCGCGTCGACCTGAGGATGGCCTCTTCATGAGCAGCGCTCCCGCCGCCCACTCACCGGTTGAACGTGTGAAGCTTGCCCTTTGCCTGGGCGCGCTTGGCGTCGTCTTCGGCGACATCGGCACCAGCCCGCTCTACGCGCTACGCGAAGCGGTGAGCCAGCTGCCCGCCACCGACCAGGTCATGGGGATCTTTGGCGTGCTTTCCCTTATCTTCTGGTCGCTCCTGAGTGTCGTCTGCCTCAAGTACCTGACCTTTGTCACGCGTGCGGACAACCGGGGTGAAGGCGGCGTGTTCTCGCTCTTCTCGCTCGGTCGCTTCGATCAGGCCAAGAGCCACCGTGGGATCGGGATCGGCGTGCTGATCATCCTGATCGGCGCCGCCATGCTTTGCGGCGAAGGCGTCATCACGCCCGCCATCTCGGTCCTCAGCGCGGCCGAGGGCCTCAAACTCCTCGTGCCCAGCGCGGAACCGTTTGTCGTTCCGTTCGCCGTCGTCGTGCTCGTCGGCATCTTCTGGTTCCAGAGCAAGGGCTCGATGACGATCGGACGCATCTACGGTCCCGTCATGCTGGTCTGGTTTGTCGCCATCGGATCGCTCGGACTCGTGCACATCATTGAAAACCCGGCGGTGCTCCAGGCCCTGAACCCTTGGCATGGCATCCGTCTCCTTGCCACCCACCCGGCGGAGATCGGGATTATTCTCGGGGGCGTTGTGCTCTCGATCACCGGCGTCGAGGCCATCTTCGCCGACATGGGTCACTTCGGCCGCAGCGCGATCCAGCGGGCTTGGTACCTCGTGGCGATGCCTGGGCTGGTCCTAAACTATTTCGGCCAGGGCGCCTACGTGCTCAGTCATCCCGAGGGCATCGAGAACCCGTTTCTCGGCGTGGCTCCGGCCGGTGGCTTGCGGATCGGCCTGATGGTGCTCTCCGTCCTCGCGGCCATCATCGCTAGCCAAGCGATGATTTCCGGCACGTTCTCGCTCATCCGTCAGGCCATGCAGCTCGGTTTCTTCCCGCGCCTGAAGGTTCTCCACACCAACGCGGAGCAGAGCGGCCAGATCTACATCCCGCTCATCAACACCTTCCTCGCCGTCGGCAGCATCGCGACCGTTCTGGGCTTCCGCTCCAGCTCCAGCCTCGCCTCAGCTTACGGCATCGCTGTCACGTCAGCGATGACGGTGACGACGTTCGCCCTCTACTTCGTCGCGATCCATTCGTGGAAATGGTCGCGCTGGCAGGCGGCGGGGCTCTGCCTGCTCTTCGGCCTGATCGACATTGTCTTCCTCCTCGCCAATGCCCACAAGATCGTCGACGGCGGCTGGCTGCCGCTCGCGATCAGCACCGCCCTGCTCGCGGTCATGCACACGTGGAAGAGCGGACGAAACGAGATCCAGGAAAAGGTCTACGGCGGCGCGATCACCGAACTCGAGCTCTCCAGCATCGCGCGCAGCAAGAACATCGTTCGCGTTCAGGGCAGCGCCGTTTTCATGGTGGCCACCCCCAAGGGCACGCCCCTCGCCCTCCTCCACCACCTCAAGGCCAACAAGTGCCTGCAGCAGACCGTGGTGCTGCTGACCATCACGACCGAGGATGTACCCCACGTGCCCGACGAGGACCGCTTTTCCCTCGATAACATGGGCGAAGGTGTCTGGCGCGCGATCGGACGCTACGGCGACATGGAGTCACCCGACGTGAGCCCGTGAATCCGCAGGCCACGACCTTCTATTTCAACCGTGAGATGATCATCACAGGTGGTGACGCCCGCATGTTCGAGTGGCAGAAGGCGCTCTACGCCTTCCTCAGCCGCAACGCCCGGCCGGTGAAGGATTACTACCGCATCCTGCCGACCCAGATCATCGAGATCGGCCTGCCGGTGCAGCTCTGAGCATGGCGCCCAGCGGCTACACGTTTCGCGCCCTCGCCCTGGCCGATTACGATTCTGTCCGGGCCTTGTGGGAGCGTTCGCCTGGCATCGGTCTCAACGAATCCGATACGCGCGAGGCCATCGGTGCTTTTCTCGAGCGCAATCCAGGCCTGAGCCTCGTCGCGCTTGCCGCGGACGGCAGTCTTGCCGGCGCCGTGCTCAGCGGCCACGACGGCCGCCGCGGCTACCTGCACCACCTCGCGGTCGACGCCGCGCACCGCCGCCGCGGACTGGGCAGTACTTTGGTCGAACGCTGCCTCACGGATCTCCGCGCCCTCGGCATCCCGAAGTGCAACATCTACCTCTTCGCCGATAACGCCGACGGCCGAGCCTTCTGGCTGCGAGAAGGCTGGGCCGTGCGGGACGATCTTGTCGTTCTCCAGCGCGGGTCGTGCGGCTGCTGACGGGTTTGGATGTAGCAGGGGTCGCTGACCTGGCTGGGATCGGACGAGGGAATCCCGATCCCCGGGGGCAACGACCCCGGCTTCAACTCACATTGCCGTCACGGCGGCAAACAGTCGCTTCCGCGTTGCCGCGTCGCGCTTGCGGTCCGTTCGCAGTTCCAGCACGCGGACGCCGATCGCCGGTTGGTGCGCGATCAGCTGGGTGAACTGCGCCCAGTCCGTCACCGGAAGATGTGGCACGCGATGCGCCGCGCAGAGCGAAGCGAAGTCCACCCGCTGTGGCGTCGCCCAGTACTCCTCGAAGGGCGGATCGAATTGCGCCACGGGCAGGTGTTCAAAGATCCCACCGCCCTCATTGTTGATCAGCACGATCGTCAGACTGCCCCGCAGCTTGGGCGTGAGCAGAAATCCGTTGGCATCGTGAAGCAGCGCCAAGTCGCCCGTGAGCAGCACGGTCGGAACGCCGCCATGCGCCACGCCCATCGCGGTGGACAGGGTCCCGTCGATGCCGTTCGCCCCGCGGCTGAAATGGATGCGATGGCCTCCATTGCCGACCGGCCAGAGGTACTCAAGATCGCGCACCGGCATGCTGTTGGCCGTGCAGAGCGCCGTTCCCTGCGGCAGATGCCGCGCGAGCAGCCACGCCGCCTTGCCTTCAAAGAGCTCCGTCATGCCCTCCATCGCCGTCGCGAGCGCCCCGCGCACGCGCAGCTCCGCGGCCCGCCAGGCTTGGCGGTAGGCCGCATCGGGGATGCCTGCACCCTCCGCGACCAGTTGCTCCGGTCGCGCCGCCAGCCAGCGCGTGCGGCCGTGCAGCGCATCGCGGTTGGCATCGGTGGGCGCCACCAACACGACTTCGGCTCCGCTCCGCTCCAGCCATGAGCGCAGGACCTTGCTCGTCGGCCAGGCCACCAGACACCGCACGGGCCGGGGCGTCTGGTCGCGCGCGACCGCGTCGTTGCGAAGGATCGCATCGTAGGAACCGACCACTTCGGTCCCGAAATGCCGCAGCGGGGACAGCGCGTCGGCGAGAATCGGCCAGCCGAGTTGCGCGGCCAGCGCGCTCACCTTGGCGACATACTCCGCCACGTTTTCCGGCTGGGCCGGACCCGCGATGATGAGTCCGCGACCCGTGGCCGCCTTCTGGCGAAACACCGCCTGCGCCGGGCGGGCGGACGCGGGTTCCAGATGGTCAAAGAAGGTCGCGTCCCAGTTCGCGGCCAGCCCGGTCGCCGTCGCGTCCTGAATGGGCGGCAACGGATCCGGGAACGGCGCGTTGAGGTGAACCGGCCCGGCAAAGGGCGTGCGAGTCCGGGCCACCGCGTGAGCCACCGTCTGACGCAGGTACTGCAGCAGCTCAACGCGCGGCTCCGGCACGGCCAGCTCATGATAAAACCGCACAAAGCTCCCGAAGAGCTTGGTCTGGTCGATCGTCTGGCCCGATCCGCAGTCGCGCATCTCGGGCGGACGGTCGGCGGTCAGGACGAGAAGCGGCACACCGCTTTCCCAGGCTTCGATGATCGCCGGGAGATAATTGGCCCCGGCGCTGCCGCTCGTGCACACCAGCACGACCGGCTCGCCGGTCCGGCGCGCCTGGCCAAGGGCAAAGAACGCCGCCGAACGTTCGTCCAGCACCGGAATCGCCTCCATCCCCTCATGGCGCACCAGCGCCATGGTCAGCGGGGTCGACCGCGACCCGGGCGAAATGACGGCGCGGGAGACCCCCGTGCGGACGAGGGTCTCGACCAGCACACTGCACCATAGGGAATTCGTGTTTCTGAAATCCAAGGCCGTCATGGACCTACGACTATGGGGCCCGTCCGTCAGAGTTCAATCGCGTTGCCGAGTTCCGGAGTTCCCGGTGTAAACAGCGCGAAATCCGCCCTAGGGCCCGTCCGTCCTATCCGTCGCCCGGGACCTATAGGACGGATGGGACAGATGACCGATTGATCCCCGGCGCCCCGACCCGACACCAGCTGGCAAAACATTGGCCGTTTTCCCTATCGCCATGCCGCCTCCAACCCTGCTTCAAAAGGGGTTCTTTTCCGACCATGTTGATCCTTCGTGGCTCTCCCGCCCTTTCCGCCTTTCGGCTCCAGAAGCTCATTGAGAGCCTGACCGCCTCCGGCCTGCCGGTCCGCGGCCTCAGCGCGACCTTCGTCCATGTGGTCGAATTGACCGCTGAATTGAGCCCGGCCGAGCGCCAGGTCCTTGACCGGCGGCTCACGTACGGCCCCAGCCGTTCGGCGGCACCGGTCAACGGTCTCCTCCAGGTCGTCGCCCCGCGGCCCGGCACGATCTCCCCTTGGTCCTCCAAGGCCACGGACATCGCCCACACCTGCGGGCTCGCGGCCATCAAGCGCATTGAGCGCGTCGTCGCCTACACCGTCGACCTCGACGCTACGTCCGCAACGGCCGCCCAGCAGTCCGCCCTCGCCGCCAAGCTCCACGACCGCATGACGCAGGCCGTCTTCACCTCGCTGGAGGCGTGCGCCGTCCTCTTCCGCCGCGAAGAGCCGCGGCCGATGACGAGCGTGCCGGTGCTAGCCCAGGGGCGCGCTGCGCTTGTCGCGGCCAACACCTCGCTCGGCCTCGCCCTGGCCGACGATGAGATCGACTACCTCGTCAAGGCCTTCACCACGCTCGGTCGCGACCCGAACGACATCGAGTTGATGATGTTCGCGCAGGCCAATTCCGAGCACTGCCGGCACAAGATCTTCAACGCCACCTGGGAAATCGACGGCGCGACCCGCGACCGCTCGCTGTTCCAGATGATCAAGAACACCTAACAGCTGCACACCGACGCCAACCTCACCGCCAACAAGGACAACGCCGCCGTCATCCCGGGAACCCGCCCTTGCCGCTTCAATGTCCATCCGCCCACGCAGCTCTACGCTGCGCACGACGAGGACATCCACCTTCTCTGCAAGGTCGAGACGCACAATCACCCGACCGCGATCTCGCCGTTTCCCGGCGCCGCCACCGGCTCCGGCGGCGAAATCCGCGATGAAGGCGCCACCGGCCGCGGCTCCAAGCCCAAGGCCGGTCTCGTCGGTTTCACCGTTTCCAATCTCAAGCTCCCCGGCGCCGTCCAGCCGTGGGAAAAGGACCACGGCAAGCCCGGTCGCATCGTCTCGGCCCTCGACATCATGATCGAGGGTCCGCTCGGCGGCGCCGCGTTCAACAACGAGTTCGGCCGGCCCAACCTGGCGGGCTATTTCCGGACGTACGAACAGCAGATCCACGGACGCATCTTCGGGTACCACAAGCCGATCATGATCGCCC
>CAYWRG010000026.1:25103-57362 GCA_964460715.1 uncultured Opitutus sp.
CCTTCGAGGCGGAGGTTCCCGCGGCCGGCGCGCAGGGCGGCACCGAGCTGCGCGGCTACCACAAGCCCATCATGCTCGCCGGCGGTCTCGGCAACATCAAGGGCGACCACATCAAGAAGGGCGCGATCAACCCCGGTGACCAACTCGTCGTCCTCGGCGGACCGGCCATGCTCATCGGGCTTGGCGGCGGCGCCGCCAGCTCGATGGCGAGCGGCTCCGGGCAGGAGGATCTCGATTTCGCCAGCGTGCAGCGTGACAATGCCGAGATGGAGCGTCGCTGTCAGGAGGTCATCGACCGATGCTGGGCGCTCGGTGACGAAAATCCGATCTCCTTCATCCACGATGTCGGCGCCGGCGGCGTGTCCAACGCCCTGCCCGAGCTGGTCAACGATGGCGGCCGCGGCGGCCGGTTCAATCTGCGCAAGGTCCCCAACGACGAGCCGGGCATGAGCCCGCTTGAGATCTGGTGCAACGAGTCACAGGAACGCTACGTCCTCGCCGTGCCGGCGAGCCGGATCGACCTGTTTCGCCAACTGTGCGAACGCGAGCGCTGCCCATTCGCCGTCGTCGGCGAGGCCACCGAGGAAAAGCGCCTCGTGCTCGAGGATCCGCACTTCGGCAACACGCCGATCGACATGCCACTCGAGGTTCTGCTCGGCAAGCCGCCGCGCATGCACCGCAAGGAGACGTCACTCCGCCGACCGCTTCAGCAGCTCGACCTCGGTAACCTTACGCTGGCCGAGGCCGTGCGCCGCGTGCTCGTGCACCCGACCGTCGCGGACAAGACCTTCCTCATTGCCATCGGCGATCGCACCCTCGGTGGCCTGATCGCGCGCGACCAGATGGTCGGACCGTGGCAGGTTCCCGTGGCCGATTGCGGCGCCACCGCCGCCGCGTTCGACGTCTACACCGGCGAGGCCATGGCCATGGGTGAACGCACGCCCGTCGCCGTCAATGCGGCCGCCGCCTCCGCGCGACTCGCCGTCGGCGAAGCCCTGACCAATCTCGCCGCCGCGCAGATTGGCGACATCGGCAAGGTCAATCTCTCCGCCAACTGGATGGCCGCTCCGGCCGTCCCCGGTGACGCAGCCGATCTCTACGCCGCGGTTCACGCCGTCGGCATGGAGCTGTGCCCCGCTCTCGGCATCACGATTCCGGTCGGCAAGGATTCGATGAGCATGAGCACGGTCTGGAATGATCCGGTCTCCAAGGAGAAGAAGCGCATCACCGCGCCGATTTCGCTCATCGTCTCTGCCTTCGCGGCGGTCGCCGATGTGCGCCAGACGCTCACGCCGCAGCTCCAGACCGCCCCGGCCCTCGGCGAGACGGTTCTCCTCCTGATCGACCTCGGTCGCGGTCAGAACCGCCTGGGCGGCTCCATCCTCGCACAAGTGGTCAACCAGATGGGAGCCGAGACGCCCGACGTCGATCGCGCCTCCGACCTCAAGGGGTTCTGGAACGCGATCCAACAGCTGGGCCGCGAAGGCAAGCTCCTCGCGTACCACGATCGCGCCGACGGCGGTCTGCTCGCCACCGCGGTCGAGATGGCCTTCGCCGGCCACACCGGCGTCGACCTCGACCTACCGAGTTCGAAGCCTGTAGCCGGGGTCGCCGACCCCGGTCCGGGAAAATCCGGCCTCAGCGAGGCCGGCTACAGCGGCTTCGCCGCACTCTTCAATGAGGAACTCGGCGCGGTCATCCAGATCCGTTCCACCGATCTCGCCGCCGTTAACGCGGTGCTGGTCGCGCATGGTCTCGATACGGCCACGACGCGCATCGGCACGCTCAACGCCACCCACACCGTCCGCATCCGCCAAGGCGGCCGCGAACTTTTCTCCGAGGACCTCTTTGCGCTGCGCGCGATCTGGTCCGATGTCACCCGCCGCATTCAGGCCCTGCGCGACAATCCCGCCTGCGCCGAGATGGAGCAGCAGGTGCGCGTTGACCGCGCCAATCCCGGCATCACGCCGGTGATCACGTTTACGCCCGGACCAGCCAAGACGATCAACCGCAACGTCCGACCTCCGATTGCGATCCTGCGCGAGCAGGGCGTGAACGGCGAGGTCGAGATGGCCGCGGCGTTCACCCGCGCCGGCTTCACCGCGGTCGATGTGCACATGACCGACATCCTCAGCGGGCGCGTCTCGCTCAAGGACTTCCGCGGCCTCGCGGCCTGCGGTGGCTTCAGCTACGGTGACGTGCTGGGGGCCGGCGAAGGCTGGGCCAAGAGCGTGCTCTTCAACGATCGCGCCCGCGCCGAGTTCGCCGCCTTCTTCGCGCGCGAAGACACCTTCGCGCTCGGTGTGTGCAATGGCTGCCAGATGATGAGCAACCTCAAGTCGATCATCCCCGGCGCCGAGGCCTGGCCGCGCTTCGTCCAAAATCAAAGCGAGCGCTATGAGGGTCGCTTCGTCTCGGTCAAGCTGGAGTCGAGCCCAAGCATTCTCTTCCGCGGCATGGAAGGCTCCGTCATCCCGATCGCCGTCGCCCATGGCGAGGGCTACGCAGAATTTGCCGACGCCGCGGCCGCGAAGGCCTTCAGCGCCTCCGGACTCGTGGCGGGGCGTTTCGTCGACAATCACCACCGCGTGACCGAGCAGTACCCGCTCAATCCCAACGGCGCCCCGCTGGGCATGACCGCCCTCACCACGACGACGGGTCGCGTCACCATCATGATGCCGCACCCGGAACGCGTGTTCCGGTCCGCCTGCATGAGCTGGTCGCCCAAGACCTGGGGCGAGGATTCGCCGTGGATGCAGCTGTTCTACAACGCCCGCACCTGGGTCGGCTGAGCACACGTCAATGGCTCCCCGTATTCTCGTCGTCGATGACTCGAAGGTCCTGCGCAAGGTCATCACCGAAGCGCTCGTGCCCTTTGACTGCGATGTCACCGAGGCCACCAACGGTTTCAACGCGCTCTTCGCGATCGAGCGGGAACGTCCCGACCTGATCCTGCTTGATGTGGCGATGCCCGTAATGGACGGCGTCTATTTCCTTGAGCGCATGAAATCGGCGCCCGAGATCCGCGACATTCCGGTCATCATGATGACTTCGCCCACCGATCATAAGCTGATCCCGACGTTACCCGAGCTCGGCGCCGCCGCCCACGTGGTCAAGCCATTCAAGCCCGATGCGCTGCTCGATCTCATCCGGCAGCACACCTCGCTGAAGCCAGCGAAGAAGACCAAGACGTAACGATCGGGAACCCCGGGAGCGCGGGTCGCTGGCCTGCTCAGGTCGTAGGCGTACCTCTACAGCAATCTTCAATCCAGCGGACCGGGTCAGCGACCCCGGCTACACTCAATCGTCTTCGCTTAAATCCGTTGCCCCGCCGGCAACCCGGGTTAGCGTCATGCCCTCACCCCCTACCCTATGACCATGCCCCGTCGTTCCTTCCTCAAGACCACCCTCGCAGCCGGCGCAACCGGCGCGCTCGCGTCCTCGCCGCTCGCGGCGCAGTCCGCGGCTGCTGCCTCGGACCGCGAATTCTACGAGCTGCGCTGCTATCGCCTGCAGGCCGGTACGCGCCTGAAGCAGGACCCGAATGCCGCGCTGCTCGACGGTTATCTCGAAGGGGCGCTGCTGCCGGCGCTGGACGCGCTGGGCGTAAAGAACGTTGGCGCCTTCACGGAGCTCGAGGTGGACAAGGCCGCTGGCACGCAGGCGCCCAAGGCGAGTTCGCCAGTGTGGGTCCTGCTCACGCACGCCAGCCTGGCCTCGTATGTGCAGGTCAACGCCACGCTCACCGCCGACGCCGCCCTGCAGCAGAAAGGCGGCGCCTACCTCAAGGTGCCGAAGGCCACGCCGGCCTTCGAGCGCATCGACAGCTGGCTCTACCTCGCCTTCAAGAGCATGCCGAAGATGGAAATCCCCGCGTTCTCCCGCAGCCGCGCGCCGGGCCGTGTGTTCGAGATGCGCGACTACGAGAGCCACAGCGAACTCGCCGCGCTCAACAAGATGGCGATGTTCGACGACGGCGAGACCCAGCTCATGCGCGACCTCGCGATGCACCCGACCTTCTTCGGTCAGGGGATCGCCGGCCCGAATCTGCCGCACCTGCGCTACTTCACGGGTGGACCCGACCTCGCCACGCACCTCGCCGCTTGGGCCAAGTTCGGACCCGATCCGCGCTGGCAGAAGATGCGCGTCGACCCCATTTACGCGGACAACACGTCGCTCAACACGGCGCGTTTCCTCACGCCGAAGGCCTACTCCGCGCTCTGAGCGCCGAGCGTGGGCCTGATCGATGTAGCTGGCCTCGCCGGCTACACTGCCACGCGTCCACGGACCGCCGCGTTGCGGAGCCGCCGGCCGCACTCGATCAGGCGACCAAGTCAACTCCGGCGATGAATCCGCCGTAGGTCATGCGCTTGGAGTCCATCTCGATTTTCTTCGCCTCGTCCATCATGCCGGCGAGCCGGCGGTCTTTCATGACCGCCGCGTTCACGCGGTCACGGTCCTTGCGTGACTTGAACACGATCCACGCGAACACCACGGTCTCGCCCTTCTTAAGCTTGGCGAGCTTGGGGAAAGGCAGGCCCCACGCCACCGTGAGATCATCGCCACCACACTCCCGGTACTCGAGAGCCCCGTGATCGAGCCACACCTTGCCCGCCTTGCGGGACATGGCGAAGTAAGCCTTGAGGTGCTTGGTCTTTACCGGAACGACATAGCCATCGACGTATTTGGGCATGGGAGGTGGGATTTGAGCTTTCCGTTTTGAAACGACGCGGCGCGGCCACGCCGCACCTACTGGCCAGTTTCGACGACGCGCTTGAGATTGGCCAGCCCTTCCTCGAACGGCCCGCCCAGCATCTTCTCGCTACTCATGACCAGGCTGAACGCCTTGGCCAGGAAATGATTCGTACCCTTGATGTCCCACGTCACGAGCGTGCCATGGTTTTCAGGTTTCAGGTTATAGGACGTCTCGCAAACCGCGGCAAAGGGACGGAAGAACTCCAGTTTGATCACGACGCGCTGGTCCGGATGGCTCGCGACGATGGTCTGTCGGCCGGCGCCAATGTGTTTGTTTCCGTCCCAAGTGTTGATCGAACCCACGCCGGCATCCGGGCCTGCAAACGTCTGTTTGGCGTTCGGATCAAATTTGATCCACGGGGACCAGGCGACGGTGTTGCGCAAGTTGTTCACATGCGGGAACACTGCGGACGGTGACGCGTCGACATGGAGCGATCGGGCGACGGTGTACCGCGATGGCTGCAACGCCACGACGACCAGGAGAACAATCACGAGGACCGCCGCAGCGATCAGGATCAAGGTGAGCATAACCGGAGTGAGTGAGTAGTGGTTGCGGGTCTTGGGCTGGAGCCGACACAAGCCCGAGCGCCAGAACAGCGGTCAGGCATCAACCATGACTTTAAAGCCGCCGTAGAGCATACGGGCACAGTCAAAAGGCATCGCGTTAGGGTCGCACGCCGCGGCGATGCGCGGGTCCTTCATGACCTTGGCGTTCACGCGTTTGCGATCGGACTTGGACTTGTAGGTGATCCAGGAGAACACGATGACCTCGCCGGATTTGGCCTGAATTCCCTTGGGAAAAGACATTGCGAAATCCGTGGCGAGGTCGTCGCCAACACACTCCTTGTAGTCGAGAGCGCCGTGCTCGCGCCAGACCTTGCCCGCCTTGGCGGCAATGCGCCGGTAAGCGGCGAGGTTTTTCTTGGGTACGGGAACAACGAATCCATCCACGTAGAGAGCCATGATGTTGTCGGGGGTTGATGGTTGAGCTGCCAACGCGAGCGCCGCGTTCGCAATCCTGACGAATGAGCCGGTGCGGTCCGGACATTTTCGCTGACTTTACCGCAATGTCCTTTTGGGCAGGTCCGGTTCGTTGTAGTTCTGAAGCCGCCTCAACCAACCCCATTTACGCCATGTCCACCGAACCCACGCCTTCCTACCTCCTCCTGTTCAGAAACTCCGGCCCCGAAACCCACCGGCACCTGTCTCCAGACCAACTCCAGCAGCTGGTGACCCGCTGGAACGCCTGGTACGATGGCCTCGTCAAAGCGGGCAAGGCGACCGAGGGCCAACCCCTTGAACTCGAAACCCGTCTCGTCTCGGGATCGAGCGGCACCCGCGTAACTGACGGACCGTTTGCCGAAGCCAAGGAAGCGGTCGGTGGCTACGTGAAACTCCAGGTCGCCAACCTCGAGGAGGCGACGGCCATCGCACAGGCGCACCCGGGACTTGAGTACGGTCTCATCATCGAAATCCGCGCCCTGGCCGGCGCCTGTCACCTCGGAATCACCGGGAGCTGAAAGAGACATTCAAGCTACGAGCCGTTTTTAAAGGAGGAAACCGAGAGAACAGAGGAAAACACTTAACCACAGGTGGACACCGATTCAGACGAATCCCAGCCTTCAATCTGTGTGAATCTGTGGTTAAACGCTGAACTCCGTTCCCTCAGTTCCCTCCTGTAAAATTCAAATCCACTCCGCCCTTCCGTGGACTTCACCGACGCACCGCCACCTCCGCCGCCCAACGCCGGGCCGAATCAGTTGGTGGAGCATTTTTTCCGCCATGAAGCCGGCCGACTGCACGGTGCGCTGATCCGGCTGCTCGGTGTCCACAACCTCTCGCTGGCCGAGGACATCGCGCAGGAAGCCATGTTGCGGGCGCTGCGCACATGGTCGATGGGCGGGATTCCGCCGAATCCATCAGCGTGGATCATGCGGGTCGCGCTCAACCTCGCCAAGGACACGCTGCGCCACCGCAAAATGTCGGCCTCCAAGGAGACTGCGATCATCACGCACCTTGAACAGATGGCGCCGACACCGGATGACGCGGCCGCCTCGGCGCACGAGATCCGCGACGATGCGCTGCGCCTGCTCTTTGTCTGCTGCCATCCCACCCTTTCTCAGGAAACGCAGGTCGTGCTCGCACTCAAGGTCCTCTGCGGATTTTCCACCGCGGAGATCGCCCGGGCCTTTCTGAGCACCGACGCCGCGATCGAGAAACAGCTCACGCGCACCAAGCAGCGCATCCGCGAGGCCGGCATCGGTTACGCCATTCCGGAAGGACCGGAGCTCGCACCCCGGCTCGACGGCGTGCTCGCCGCGATCTACCTCCTGTTCAACGAAGGTCACAAGGCCTCGCTCGGCGATGCGCTGTTGCGCGAGGATCTGTGCCGCGAGGCGGTGCGACTGCTTAGCCTGTTGCTGACCCACCCCGCCGGTCACACGCCCCGCGCCCACGCGCTCCTGGCGCTGATGCTGCTGACGGCCGCGCGGTTCCCCGCCCGGCTCGATGCGCAGGGCGAACTGCTGCGCCTTGACGACCAGGATCGCAGCAAGTGGGACCAGCGCCTGATCGCCGAGGGCCTGCTGCGCCTCGCCGAGGCCGCGCAGGGCGACGACCTTTCGGAGTACCACCTCCAGGCCGGCATTGCGGCGATTCACTGCACAGCCCCGGACTTTGCCTCCACCGACTGGCCACGCATTCTCGGGCACTACGACGCGCTCTATCAGCTCAAGCCCTCACCGATCGTCGCACTCAACCGAGCCGTCGCCGTGGCACAGGTTCACGGTCCGCAGGCAGGACTGAACGAGCTAGCCACCATGTCCCAGCGCGACCGCCTGCAGCAAAACCACCTGCTCCACGCCGTGGAGGGTGAGTTCTACTGGCGCCTGAAGGACCACCGCGCTGCGGCCGAAAGCTTCCGCCGCGCCCTGCGCCTCTCCGTCGTCGGCCCCGAGCAGGCCCACCTCTCCCGCATGCTGGAACGCGCCGAGGATTTGAGCAGCACGGGCTGAATTAAAATCGTTCTCGTTCTTCGTTCTCTTACTCGTTCTCGGATCAAGAATTTTCCAATCCAGAGAACGATTACGATTACGAGAACGAATTCAGAACCGCCTACCGATATCGGTCTTCAATCCGTGTTCATCTGTGCCCATCTGTGGTTAAAGCGCTGAATCCGGTTCTCCCTGTCCGAGTAAAGCCATACTCCGTCATGCAAAAAGTCATCCCCGCGGCCAATCCCGACGCCTACGTGGCCGCGCTCACTGGCTGGCGTCACGACCTCGTGACGAGCCTGCGCACCGGCGTGTGCCGATCCGCGGTGGCGCGGCTCGGGGCAGTGATCAAGTGGGGCCATCTCGTCTACCGGTCGGACGAACTCGGCCCGGTGCTGCTAATCCGCGCGGAGGAAACCCGCGTGCTCTTCGGCTTCTGGCGCGGCCAGCGCCTGCGTGAGATCGAGCCCCGACTCAAACCCGGCGGCAACTACGAGATGGCCACGCTCGACCTGCGTGAAGGCGACACGATCTCGACTACCACGGTTCGTAAGCTCGTCGCCACCGCCATCACGCTGAACGAGCAACTCGGCGATCCCCAACTCGCCGCGCCCCGTCGGCGGAAAGCCTGATTCGAATGCTGCCCGCAGCACGGCGAAGCGGTCCCCTGCAATTCGCTTCCTAACGCACACATGGACCGCGACAGCTCACGCATAGTCGCGACTTCGCGGCTTCGCGTGAGACTACGTGAGCGGTCCGAGGAAATCCATCTGAGGTCTCAGACCAGTACGTTGCGGCAAAAGTCCACGCAGCGGCGGAGTTCGTTCATCACTGTCGAGTAGGCGGGAATGCCGTACTCCAGCTCGATCGTTGCCGGGAACGTATATTTCTCGTTCTTCATGAGGAGCAGCACCTCGCGCAGCGGGGTCTGGCCCCAGCCCCAGGGCAGGTTAGCGCCCTCGTTGTAGGCGCGGTCCTTGAAGTGCATGCTGGTGATGCGGCGGTGGTGCTTCTGGATGAACGGGAGCGCGGACTTGCTGATCGCCGCAGTGAAGTGGCCTACGTCGAGGTTGATGCCATTGTACTCGGACTGCGCCATGGCTTCGTCCCAGCTCGTCTCGTTGACCTGTGTGTGATTGTGGTAGCCAACCATCACCTTGTGCTTGGTCGCGAACTGCCCGATGCGCGCGGTCAAGGCCGCACTCGTTGGGAGTTCCATCGTGAGGTGGGCGTTCGGGCCGATCGCCTTGGTCACATTGAAGGCATAGTCGAACTCCGCATCCGACATCGTCTCGGTGAGCGCGAGCTTGAAGCCGTAGATGTTCACACCGGCGTCCTCGTACATCTTCCGAAATGCCGCAATGCGATCCATCGGCGCGGCGAGGCGCCAGGCCTTGAGCTCCGGGCTTGGTCCACCCGGACCACCGCGGCCACCGCCACGTCCCGCACCGCCTGCTCCACCCAGACCTCCCGGGCCAGCGCCACCGCCCGCACCGGCCGCAGCCGGAGGCGGGCCCCCGGCGCCCGGACCACCGCGACCGGCTGGCATCGGTGCACCGGCGTAGGCCTCGACGGGGTTGTTCTGCAGCTCGACTCCGCTGAGCCCCAGGTCCACGAGGCTCTTGAGAATATCCTCCGCCGAGTTCACCGAACCGCGGAAGGCGTACGGTGCGATGATGCCGATCTGAACGCCGTTGAAATTCGAGTTCGGCTTGCCGGCCGCCACGGGCTCGGCCGCCGACAGGGCTGGGCCGAAGCTGAGGAGTTGCGCCACGGGCAATGCGCCCAGGCCGAGCTTAATCATGTCACGACGCGAGTAGTTCATGGTCCTATCTTCTTGGGGTTAGCGAACCGGGGGGTAAACGGGCAGAACCTATCAAACGACGTCAGAGTAAATCGTCCGGTTACACCATTACGCTAGCCTTAACCGGCGAGACAATCGACCGGCCCGAGACAAAACGCGCAGCGTCGCGATTTCGCCTCCACACTTCATAATTATTATATAGAAAGACTGAATGCTTCGCCCCTTCCCCGCCCTCATCGCCACCCTGCTTGCCGGTTCGCTCTCCGTGTTGGCCGCGTCGGATGACAACCGCCTTTCCGTCCAGCCCGGCCCCGATGGACGCTTGATTTATCGGACCGACACCCAGGGCAATCAGGTGCCTGACTTCTCGCGGGCCGGTTATGGTGGCGGCGGCGGCGCGCTTCCCGCTGTCCCTGTCGTGCTGACGCTGACGGCCAACGTCGAAGGTTCAGATGACGAAGCCCGCATTCAGTCCGCGTTGGATGAACTGGCCAAACGGGAAGCCGACCCCAACGGCTTTCGCGGTGCGCTGCTCCTCAAGCGCGGGACTTACCGCGTCGCCGGGCAACTCCGCATCCTTGCCGGCGGCATTGTGCTGCGCGGCGAGGGCCAGGGGATGGACGGGACCGTGATCGTGGCCACGGGCAAGAAGGACCGGGTCTTCATCGCCGCGGGCGCGACCAACGTGCGGCGCAGCGAGATTCGCGGTTCCCGCACGCCGGTGACCGACACCTATGTTCCCTGGAGTGCCCGCACCCTGTCCGTCGAATCCACGGATGGCCTGCAGGTGGGCACGCGCGTGATCGTGCACCGCCCCTCGACAGCCGACTGGATCCGTGAACTCGGCATGGATCGGATCAAGAACCGACCGAACACCCCGGACGGAACGACCGGCATGTGGAAACCCGGAACCTACGATCTGCATTTCGAACGTACGATCACGCAGATTGAAGGCCGCCGCCTGACGTTGGATGCTCCCGTCATGATCGCGATGGATAGCCGGTTTGGTGGCGCCACGGTCTACCGCTACGAGCACCCGCGCATCAAGGAAGTCGGGATCGAGCACCTTCGCGTGGTTTCGGACTACGAGCGCGGTCGCGAGACGGAGGACGAGGCCCATGCCATGACCGCGATCCACCTCGACCACGTGGAGAACGCCTGGGTTCGCGATGTCACCGTGCAGCACTTTAGCGGAGGCATCCTCGCGCGCTACGATTCCCTCTTCACCACCATTCAGGACTGCACCTACATCGATCCGGTATCGATCATCACGGGCGGCCGGCGCTACGCCTACGTTCTGGACGGACAATACGGCCTGGTTCAGCGCTGCACGGCCACGGAAGCCCGCCACGGTTTCATGACTGGCGCCCGCGTGCGCGGTCCGAACGTCTTTCTCGACGGCAAGTCGCTACAATCCCACTCCGATTCCGGCCCGCATCATCGCTGGGCTGTCGGCGTGCTCTACGACAACATCGAGGATTCCAAGGAGCTCAACGTGCAGGATCGCCAATGGGCAGGCAGCGGCCACGGGTGGGCCGGCAGCCAGAATGTGTTCTGGAACTGCACCGCGCCCAGCATCGTCGTGCAGCAGCCTCCCACCGGACAAAACTATGCCATCGGATCGCTCGGCAACCTGCGGCCCGGCCAATGGAATCCCTCGGCTCCGGCGGGTCTGATCGAGTCCCATGGCCAGCCGGTGCTTCCCCGCAGTCTTTACCGGGCGCAGTTGGCAGAGCGCCTGAGCGCCCGGTCCCGCTGATGGTTCCGGTTCCCGCAACTCGCCCCCCTTCAGCCTCACGACCGTCGATCCAACTGCTGCACGCCGACAATCAGCACGGCCACCACGCCAGCCACCAGCCACGGAATCGCGGCCAACGACCAGCTGGCCAGCGCCCCGGCGGCGGCGGGAACAAACGCAGCACCAACATAGGCGCCACCTGACTGGCGACCAATCACCGTTTGGACGGCCTCGGGCACAAACCGTTGCGGCACCTCATGCATCAGGCACGGGTAAATCGGCGCGAAGCCCAGACCCATGAGCGCGAGCGACCCGAGCGACACCGGGATCATGCTCGGCACCGCGAAGCCCACGGCGCCGACCAGCGCAAGCCCGGCGCCCACCTGGACGCACCGGCGATTACCCCAATGCGCGACGACAAACCCGGTGGTGATGCGCCCGACAGTGATCGCCCCAAAGTAGACCGCGGTGCCCAACGCCGCGATATCCGCCGTGTAGCCGCGCGCCACGACCAGCGTCGTTCCCGCCCACACGCCGATCGTCATCTCCGCTGCGACATAGACCGCAAAGATGGCCGGCGAGAGCCAGCCGACCAGTGAGCGTGCGGTGTGACGCAGCGGACGTGCGGTCGTGGTCTTCGCATCGCCCTCGCTCGGCCCAATCGGCTCCGGCGCCGAGGCCCAGCGCGAAAGCGTCGCGAGAAAAATCGCGGCGAGGGCGAGCTGCATCACGCCCAGCGTGGCGTAGCCGCCACGCCAGCCATGTCCCGTGGCGATGGCCCAGCCCATGACCAGAGGTCCGCAGGTGGCTCCGACACCCCAGCAGGCATGAAGCCAGTTCATGTGCCGTCCGCTGTAGTGACGCGCGACAAAGCCATTGAGCCCCGCATCCACCGCGCCGGCACCCAACCCGAGCGGGATGCCTGCCCCGTACAGCCACAGCAGGCCCTGCGCTTCGGAAAGCGCGACGAGCGCACAGCCCGTCAGCAGGCAGCTCGCCAGTACGACCGGTCCGGTCTGGAAGCGGGCGATCACGCGTCCACTGACGAAACCCGAAAACGCCGCCAGCGAGGTGATCACCGTCATCAGGGTTCCGGCCACGCCCACCGGCAGGCTGAGTTCGGGATAGGCCTGAGGCCAGGCCACCCCCAGCGTTCCGTCGGGCAACCCCAGACTGACAAAGCCCGCGTAGATCACGACGAGCAGGAGATAACCGGTACGGCGCTGAGACATGTGACGCCACTTACAGCGCCAAGCATCGCACGCCGCGGCAACTGGATTCGAGATCGGATCGGTTCTAAGAAAAGCCCTGGCGGCGCGTCTTTGCTGCGATGGCATCCCTGCACAACCCAACCCAACGGCGCGATCTGCCGAAGATCCTGATCCTCGTCACCACCTCAGCGCTTCGCTCCACCCTCGTGATCACCGTGGTCGCGGTTGCCGTCTTCGCTCTGCGCGAACAAGTCTTCGACGGTCCGACGCTGCTCCGTGTGGCGCGCGACCATCACTTGCTCTTCATTCTGGTTTTCGTCGCCAGCTGGACCTGGCGGTTTTGGCAGGCGCAGCGCGCGAACAGACGTCCCTGAAATTTGATGTAGCCGGGGTCGCCGCCCCCCCCCCGGGGTTGAGATTCCGATCCACGATCAGCCGGACCGGGCTCAGCGAGCCCGGCTACACTTTTACGGCTACCCTTCCGGCGAAACTGCGCTACGATCAGTGCCTCTCACCATGTTCACGCCCGGAACCTTTGCTCCGCCCTCCTCTCCTCGCGCGACGCGCGTCATGCTGCTCGGCTCGGGCGAACTCGGGAAGGAAGTCGTGATCGAGCTGCAGCGTTTCGGCTGCGAGGTGATCGCCTGCGATCGTTACGCCGGCGCGCCGGCCATGCAGGTGGCCCACCGTCATCACGTCTTCTCCATGCTCGACGGCGCAGAGCTTCGCCGGGTGGTCGCGTTGGAAAAGCCTGATCTGATCGTTCCGGAGATCGAAGCCATCGCGACCGACGTGCTGGTCGAACTCGAGGCCGCTGGCCAGCGCGTCGTCCCCACTGCCCGCGCTGCCCGCCTAACCATGAATCGCGAGGGCATCCGTCGTCTCGTTGCGGAGGAACTGGGGTTGCCCACATCGCCTTATCGTTTTGTCGCCACCGAAGCCGAGGCGCTCGCGGCCGGAACCGAACTCGGCTTCCCCTGCGTGCTCAAGCCCCTGATGTCCTCGTCCGGCCACGGCCAAAGCGTCGTGAAGACGCCAGCCGACATGGCCGCCGCCTGGCGTTATGCCCAGGAGGGCGCCCGCGCCGGGGCCGGGCGCTGCATCGTCGAGGGGTTTATTCAGTTCGACTACGAGATCACGGTGCTGACGGTCTCCGCGTCCAACGGCATCCAGTGCTGCCCGCCGGTCGGCCACGTCCAGATCGACGGCGACTACCGCGAAAGCTGGCAGCCCGCCGCCATGTCCCCCGTTGCCTGGGCGAAGGCCCAGCAGATCGCGCGCACCGTCGTCAGCAATCTGGGTGGCTGGGGGCTGTTTGGCGTCGAGGCGTTTGTCTGTGGCGATGAGGTTATCTTCAGTGAAGTGAGCCCGCGGCCCCACGACACCGGTCTGGTCACCATTGGCAGTCAGGCCTGGTCCGAGTTCGCCCTGCACGTCCGCGCCATCCTCGGCTTGCCCATTCCACCGATCGAGGTCCTTCGCCCGGCCCACAGCGTGGCCCTGCTCGGCCACGGTCATGGCGTGCCGGTGGTGAGCGGCGTCGAGCAGGCCCTCGCTGTGCCCGAGAGCCACGTTCGCATCTTCGGCAAACCCGAGTGCAAGGGCCACCGCCGGCTGGCCGTAGCCATCGCCAGCGGCTCGACCCCTGAGCAAGCCCGCGATCGCGCCCGAGCAGTCGCGGCGGCGATCACGATCACCCTCTGAAATCGAGCTTCAGAATTCTAACCACAGATGGGCACAGATCCGAACGGCTTATCTGTGTGAATCGGTGTTCATCTGTGGTTAAATTTAGTGGCTTGATCTGCTTCGGGCGAAATTGCCTGTAACTTTATCCGCCCTGACGGGTTCTTGGGGTAACTGATCACCGGTTGCCTCATCATGAACCTCGTCCGCCTTTTCTCCACCGCCCTCTTGCTCTCCGTCGCCACGGTCGCCGTACGCGCCGATGTCACCGAGACCTTGAACCGCACCTACCCGCTGCCCGCCGATGGGATTGTCCGGCTCAACAACATCAACGGCGAAATCACCATCGTCGCCTGGGATCGCAACGAAGTCTCGCTCGAGGCCGTGAAGCGCGGACGCGACGAGGAGGACATGAAGCGCATCTCGATCGAGATCGACGCCCAACCGGGGCAGCTCACGGTCAAGACAACCATCGCCAAGACCCCGTCCAATTGGATTCCGGGCACCGGCAGCCGCGCCGCGGTTCGTTACGAGCTCCGTGTCCCGGCCCAGGCGCGTCTTGAGCGCATTTCCTCGGTCAACGCGTCGATCAAGGTCGAGGGCGTTCGCGGTCTCGTGAATCTTGAAGCCGTGAATGGCTCCATTCGCGCCATCGGCTTGGCAGGCGACGCCGAGATCGAGTCCGTCAACGGCAGCATCACCGCAGAATTCACCTCTCTCGACGCCGTACGCACGGTCGATCTCGAATCCGTCAACGGACGCATCGACATCAGTGTCCCCAAGGGCGCCAACGCCCGGATCAATGCGCGGACCACCAACGGGCGGACCTCGATCGATCAGGCGATCAAGCTCGACGAGTCCAGTCGCCGCCGGTTGTCCGGCGAAATCGGTTCGGGCGGCGGCCCACTGCTGAAGGCCCAGACCACCAACGGCAGCGTCGCAATCCGCGAAGGCTGAGCCGGTCGGATCCCTTTCCCCTTCGCCGCTCGTTTGTATCCACGTCATTTGCTCCCCTCTCCTTCGTCCTGACCGGATAATGCGTTTGCATCGGGTTCCTGGTTCGTTCCCGGTGAGTTTGGCCCGGTCAAATGCGCGAGAGCGAAGTGGATGGCGGCGCAAACGAGCGGTTTCTTTTTAGAGCGGTTCAAATTGAACTGTAGCCGGGGGCGCTGACCCGGTCTGAGATATTTTAGAGGAAGACCCCAATCCCCGGGGTCAGCGCCCCCCGGCTACAACTGAACTTTAAAGACCCAAGTCGGCGGCTGGGCTTTGCCGGCGCCTTGCGGTCCGATCGGCTCCGGGTAAGGTCGACCCATGGTTCTCGGATCCCGCGCTTTCATTCCTCCTTCCGTTGCGTTCGCCTTCGCCCTGACGCTCATCGTAGCCCCGGCGCTGCAGGCCGCCTTCACCCTCAAGGGCAACCTCGGGGCACCGTTTGCTAACGAGCCGATCACCGTTCAGCGCGAATCATTGGAGGAACGCGCGTTCACGCCCGTCGCAACCGGATCGCTGGCTGGCGGTGCGCTTGATCTCCGCGTTGAGGCCGAGCCGGGCCTTTACGCCCTGAGGATCGGGGACGTCCAGGTGCCGTTTGTCGCCGGATCCGACCAGACGCTCACGGTCACGTATTCGGCCGAGAAGAAGGCCCTCACGGTCACCGGCGCGCCCGATCAGGAGCGTTACCTCGCCTACGAAGCCTTTCGCGGCACCTCCCTCGCCCGCCACGTCCTGCGCGTGCGCGAGGCCATTCGCGCGGCCGGTGCGGCCGGTAATGTCGCGGAAGTCGACCGGCTGACCGAGGACGAGGTCACCGGCTACCAGACCCATCGCCGCGAGTTGAACGATTTCACGCTGGCCGAGCTCAAGGGCACCGCCGCGCTCTACGCGGCTTCGCTACGCTGGGATGGCGACTATCGCCTCGCGGAACTCAAGGCGGCGATCAGTGACTATGCGGCGCAGACGCCGGGCCTCGCGATCGTGCAGCAGATGCAGGCGCGCATTGCCCGGTTCGAGGCGGTCGCCATCGGTGCGGTCGCGCCCGAACTCGAAGGTCCCACGCCCGACGGCAGCCGGTTGTCGCTCGCCAGCCTGCGCGGGAAGTACGTGCTCGTCGACTTCTGGGCCTCCTGGTGTGCGCCCTGTCGGATCGAGAACCGGAATTACGCTGCCTTGTACCAAAAATATCAGCCCGCCGGATTCGAGATTCTCGCCGTTTCGGTCGACCAGAACGGAGCGGGTTGGCGCGAGGGCATCAAGAAGGACGGCGCCACTTGGAAGCACCTTTCCGATCTGACCGGCTGGAAGACCCCACTGGCCGCGCGCTACAATGTGTCCGCGCTCCCGGCGAGTTTCCTGCTCGATCCCGAGGGCCGGATCATCGCCAAGGACGCCCGTGGTCCGCAGCTGGCAGCGCTGCTCGAAAAGCACCTCGAAAAGCGCTGAATGTAGTTATGTAGCCGGGGTCGCTGACCCCGGGGATCGTATCCGGCGCTGAACGATCCCGGACCGGGGTCAGCGACCCCGGCTACAACTGTACCGGAACCACTTAAAGCTTCTGGCCTAGCCGCTCGACCAATCCGTCGATCAGCGCCTCGGCTTGAAACTGCGCCAGCACGCGGCCCTCGGTCGCCGAGCGCGCCGCAAACGCCTTGTCCGCTTGCGCAAAAACCTCCGTCAGCCACGCCTCCTTTGCGTCATGCATGGCGCCGCTCTCGGTAAATTCCTTCGCCGTACCGGGCTTGCCGACGAAGCGCGGAGCGAGTTCGTCACCGAACCATACGCGCCATTCCTGCACGTCCGCAAAGTAGACCGCCAGCACGCCGGTCTGCGCCACGCCCAGCTTGGCGGAAAGCGCGCGCATGTAGGCCCCCGGCTGGTTGTCCTCGGCTTCCGATGGTGAGGCGGCATGGCCGCGCATCAGGACCTTGATCTTTGCGGCGCGCTCGAAATCCGCGAGGCGTGACTCGATCGACTGCACCCACCGCACATCGATCGGCTGAAGTTCGGGGGCGATCATCAGGTAAGGGCCGCCCGCAGCTCCTTGCGCGAACACGGCGGCGTGCGACACCAGCCAGGCAAGGATCAACGCTCCAAACCGAAGTCGCATGTTCATGGTCAGCGAAACTGCCGGGAATCCACGGCCCCGGCAAGCCGGCGAATCGGCGCAAAAAGGGCGCCCCGCGGGCGCCCTCGCAATCTGAGAGAGAAGATGAACGACGTCTCAGGGCGTGCGTGTGGCTTTCCATTCAGCCGTCATCGCCGCGCCGTCGCGGCCCGGACGCTCGGACGAACCGGTGATGGTTTCACCCGCCAGCTTGCCGACGTATTTGGTGACCATCTTGTTCCCGTTGAACTCACGGGTCACGGTGAAGGCAATCTCGTCGCCCTTCACGGTGCCGGGATCAATCGGAGCCTCGCCCATCTGCGTGACGATCGCGCCGGTGACGACGCCGTCCTTCACGACGAGCTTGGCAGTGACTTCCTGAACACCACCACGACCTTGCGTGGTCCATTTCCAGCTACCGCTTGCGTCAGCAGCGAAGGCGGAAAGCGCGGAGAAAGAAGCGGCGAGGAACGCCGCAACGAGGGTTCGTAACGTTTTCATAGGGGTGCAGGGGTTGACCTGCACCCTGAGAGACGCTTACGGCGGGACCAAGTTACGGATCCGCGCCCCGGCTTGGTCAGGCCTTGGCGGCCGCAATGACTTCGATCTCGACCATGCAATCGAGCGGCAGCTTCGCCGCCTGGATCGTGGTGCGAGCTGGTTTGTGCGGCGCAAACGACGTCGCGTAGATCGCATTCATGGCGGCGAAGTCTCCCATATCCTTGAGGTAGACCGTCGATTTCACCACGTCCTGCAGCGTCAGGCCCGCGGCGGAAAGCACTGCCGTGATGTTGGCAAACACCTGCTTCGTCTGCGCGTCGATCCCGCCCTCGACGAGCTTGCCGGTCTTCGGATCAAGCGGCGTCTGACCCGAGCAGAACACAAAAGGGCCAGCCTGGATGGCGTGGGCGTAGGGACCGATGGCTGCAGGAGCTTCAGGGGCGGAAATGGTTTTCATCGGAACCCAGCGCAACGGAGTCGCGGCCCTCTTTCAACGCACAACTGGCCGCCCGCGCGCGACGACAGGAAGGCGAATCACCCACCCTATCCACGCTGATAGGCCGATCCCCTGATCACGAACCATGAGGTCGCGCAGAGCCGCAGAGGCGCAAAGTTATCAAACAAGCTCCCTGCCCTAGCCGGTCCTCTCTGCGGCTCTGCGTCTCTGCGCGACCTCTGGATTGAAACGATTGAGTTTAATCCTCGCCTCCTGCCATCGGATACCCACTAGGGCGTGACCGCCGGCTTTGCCGTCATGGGATACTGAATGCCCAACTGATCGAGATAAGTCTCATACTTCGTTGGATCGAAGTGGAACGGCCGCAGCTGGTCACGGAACTTAGCCATGAGCTCATCGTTAAGCCAGATCGCCGGCTTGTCGTCCGGACGGAGGAACGGCGTGTACTTCATGTCCTTCGTCTGGACCGTGCGGAAATAGTCCCACGCCTGCGTCACCAGTTCGGGCTTGGTCAGGAAATCCAGCATGGTCAGCGCCTGCACCTTGGCCCCTGCGACCACACCCTTGTGCGCGATCGGCGTGGCCATGGCGATGGACGAGGTCCAGTTGTGGCCCGCCAAGTTCGGGATGTTCGCCGGGTAGCGGAGCGTGATCGTCGGCACGGTCCAAGAAACGTCACCGATGTCGTCCGAGCCGCTGCCGCGCTTGTCGTCATCGCTGATCGGGGCGATCAGGCCACCGACGACCACGGGCAGGCCCGAGGGAAACTGCCCCACTTCGCGCTGCACCGCCTTGGCGAGCGTCTGGTCGGCCTCGGTCCACTCCGGCAGGCCCACTCGCTTCACATTCTCGTAGGCGACCTCGGCGACCACCTTGTTCATGTGCTGCGGCCACGCCGCGCCGAGCAGGCGGGACGAGACGGTGGTACCGGTCATCAGCGCCGCACCCTGGGCCATCGCGTCGCCGGCCTCCCACATCGCCTTGATGCGCGGGTAGTCGGTCTCGCGGAAATAGTACCAGACGGTGGCCACAGGCGGGACGACGTTGGGTTGATCGCCGCCATTGGTGATGACGTAGTGCGAACGCTGCTGCAGACGCAGGTGCTCGCGCTTGAAATTCCAGCCGACGTTCATCAGCTCGACGGCATCGAGCGCACTCAGACCGCGCCACGGCGCCCCGGCGCTGTGCGCGCTCTGGCCCTTGAACGTGTACTCGACCGACACGAGTCCGGTCGCCTCGGTCGAGCCCCAGGCGATGCTGAAATTGCTGCCCACGTGGCTGAACAGGCAGATGTCGACGCCATCGAAAACGCCCGCGCGTACGAGGTAGGCCTTGGTGGCGAGCAGCTCCTCGGCGATGCCCGGCCAAAGCTTGATCGTGCCGGAAATATTCTCCCGCTTCATGACGTCGCGCACGGCGAGCGCGGCCACGATGTTGACGACCTGGCCTGAATTGTGGCCCTCGCCATGACCGGGTGCACCGGGAACGATCTCGTCGCGGTAGGACACGCCGGGCTTCTGTGAGGACAGCGGGATGCCGTCGAGATCAGACCCGAGCGCGATCACGGGCTTGCCCGTGCCATGGCTCCAGGTCGCCACCCACGCCGTCGGAATGCCCGCGACACCGCGCTCAATGGTGAAGCCCTCCTTCTCGAGCAGCTCGGTCAGGTACTTCGACGTCTCCACCTCCTGAAAACCCAGCTCGGAGAAGCTGAAGACCATGTCGTTCATGACCTGGGCCTGCTTCTGGCGGGAGGTCACGCCGGCGAGAACGCCTTCGCGGTAGGCTTCGATCGGCTGCGCCAGCGCGAGCAGCGGTGAGAGGCACGTCAGGACGAGCGCACGGAGCAAGGTGAAGAGGGAGTTCATCGGAGTGGGCACAGGCGATTACTTGGCAAGGGTCGTCCCGGTCAGGCGGGCGACGGCGCCGAGCGTGGTTTGCGCCGCGTTAAGACCGAGCATGAAGTCCTTGTCGCTGAAGGTGGTGAAGACGTCGGTGGGCTGGTGCCAATGCGGATTCCAGCCGGCACCGATGTCGCGGCCGCGTTCATTTTCGCGCATGCTCACGGCTGGAATGAGGTCCATGAAGGGCACGCTGTCCGTATTCGTCATGTGGGGACCCACCGCCGCCGGATAGTGCGTGGCATAGGCCTCATTGGCGGCGTGGAGTGACCACGCGAGTTTCTGCGCACCGTCGGCAAATTTGGCCGTCGACTGGAACTCGATGTTCACGTCGGCCTCCGGGCGCTGCTCCGGATTGATCGTTCCGTCGGCGCGGGGCATGCCGTGGTCGAACAGCATCATGTCGTGTTGGATGATGCCGAGCCAGGTGGGCTCCGGATACTGCCCGGATCCCGCCGGACTTTCCTTGCCCTGCAGCGCGGCCCGCTGCGCGACGTAGGCCCGCGCGCCGTTCAGGCCGGTTTCCTCGTTATTCCAGAGCACGAAGCGAATCGAACGCTCGGTCTTCACGTCGGGCGACGCGAAGATCCGGGCAAGCTCCATCACGATGGCCGTGCCCGAACCGTCGTCATTGGCGGCCTCGCCCCAGCCATGGCCGTCCATGTGGGCGCTGATGATGTACATCTCGTCCGGCCGCGTCGTGCCGATCTTGGTCACCCAGACCTGCTGGCGTTCGCCGGGAAGCGAAATCTCCTCGTTGAGGGCGCGGAGGCGCGGATCGAGCTGCTTCATCGCGTCGGTGTTGACTCCGGTCTTGGCCCGGTTGCCGCGCATGCGTCCACCGCCCACCGCCTGATCCGGCACCCGCTGCGAACCACCCGGACTGCTCGACGCCCGCGGCGCGGTTGGCGAATACGTGTAAGTCATCCGCTCGGCGTTGGTGTAGCCGTAGCTCTTGAGCTGCGCCTCGATCCAATCAAGGGCCGCGCGGTTGCGCGAGGTGCCCTGGCGGCGGTCGCCAAACTGCGTGAGTCCCTTGATCGTCGCCTTGTAGCGTTCCAGCTCGAGGCGTCCCACGAGGTCCACCAGCGGATCAGGCGGCGGTTCCGCGGTGGCGGCGGCCGCCGCGGGTTGCTGGGCTGCCAGCGAGGACGTGATGAGAATAAGCGCAAGGCCTAGACGGGAGTACGACTTCATGGGAGAAAGGAGTTCGAACACAACGGGCGGGAGCAGAGTCGAGCAGAGGGCATGATCAGGTGCGTCAAGCCGGGGAGAGCCACGTGCACCGGGAAAGCCATGGACAGGGGTAACAGCAGGAATCATCCCAGCCCCGCGCAAAGGCGGCAAGGAATTAGGCCCCCTGCCCGGAACTTGCATCAGCGTCGCGCGCGGCGGGCTGCGGTCCGAGCTTGCGTACCAGCTCTGGCCAAACCGTGCGCACGGGTGAGTCCGCCAGGTAGCGCGCGGCCTGCACCTTCTGCCCGCGGCTGAGCAGGCCCGCATAGCCATGCCGTTCCAGCGGTCGCGGCCCCCCGGCCGGCGCATCCGCGCCCCCCAGAAAAACGCGCAGGAAGATCAGCGCCTCGACCGTGGAAAACTCCCCCTCGTCCCGCTGCGCGCGCAGCCAGTAGCGGCTGGACCCGGTCATGGGCAGGCAGACGCGTCGGCCCCAGCCGACCACGGCCCGCGACATCATTCCCGCCTCGCCCCAGTTGCCGTCGAGCAGCAGCACCTGCACCGACTTTGGATCCACGCCCGCCGGCGGCGGGTCGCCCTGCGGGTGCAGAATCCACAGATCGCGCGCCGGATCCCGCACCGTGGTGGGATCCAACGGCTGGCCCGGCGTAAAGACATGCTGCCGCGCTCCGGCCACAATGCGGTCGATCAGATGCCCGGTGCTCGTCGGCCGCTGCCGCTCCCGGCGGTGCATCAACACGTCGACGCGCACCGCGGTGTGCACGGGTTCGAGTCCCGCGCACACACACCACCGGTTCAGCAACCGGCAGCGATCGCAGCGGATCGTGTCATTGAGCGTCGCCCGTGAACCCATGGCGCGCCGCCGGTCAGTCGAGATTGAAGACCCAGCGTCCGACCGTCCACATCATGATCGGGAGCAGGATCGCGAAGAGCAGATTCACCCAAATGCCCGCCCGCACCATGCGGCCGAGGCTGACCAGCCCGGAACCGTAAGCGACCGCATTGGGCGGCGTGCCGACCGGCAGGGCGAAGTCCGCACTCGCCGCCAGCGTTACCGGAACACAGAGGAGCAGCGCCGGTTGATTCACCCCAATCGCCAGCGCCCCGATCACCGGCAGAAAAGCCGTCGCGGTCGCTGTGTTGCTGGTGAGCGCAGTCGCGAAGATCATGACGGTCGTCACAAGGACCACGATGGCGAAGGGTGCCCAGCCGGCCATGCCTTCCATGGCCTTGGCCAGCGCGATCACGAGACCGGTCTTTTCCATCGCGGCCGCCAGGCTGAGTCCGCCACCGAATAGGATCAGCACATCCCAGGGCATGCGCCGCACCGAGGTCCAATCGAGCACGAATTCGCCGACGCGCCGACGCGAGGGAATGAAGAACAGGATCAACGCCGCGCCCATCGCGATCACCTCATCCGTGATCAGGGCGCCGAGCGGCCAGGGATCGCCGGCCACGGTCGGGGCATTCGCCTTCCACGCCTCACGCGACACCCAGAGGACGATCGCGAGGCCAAAGGCGAGGCAGACCGAAAGTTCCGGCCAGCTCATCGGCCCCAGCTTGGCCTTCTCCGAATCGAGCTGCTGCTCGATGCCTGGCACGGGTGCGTTGTTCACCCGGAAGCTCCAGCGCGTGAGGATCAGGTGGATGAGCGGCAGCGACACCAGCATGATCGGAACGCCGAGCATCATCCACTGCGCGAATCCGATCTCGATCCCGTGTGCGCGCTCCATGTAGGCCTTGAAAATCACGTTCGGCGGCGTGCCGATCAGCGTGGCCATGCCGCCGACATTCGCGCCATAAGCCACGGCCAGCGCGAGCGCGGAGCCCATCGCCATCGCGCCAGGCGCGGTCCCGAGCAAGGCATGCACGCTCACCGCAATGGGCATGAGCATCATGGCGGTGGCCGAATTGCTCGTCCACATGCTGAGAAAGGCCGCAGCACACAAAAACCCCAGCACCAGCGAACGCGGGCGCGTGCCAAACGCGCCGATGATGTTGAGCGCAATCCGGCGGTGCAGATTCCATCGCTCCATCGCCAGCGCGAGCATGAACCCGCCCATGAACAGATAGATGATCGGATCCGCATAGGGGGCCGCCGCCTGCCGGATGGGCGAGATCCCCAACAGCGGCAGCAGAACAAGGGGCAGCAGCGCCGCCGCCGGAATCGGGATCGCCTCGGTCACCCACAGTACGGCCATCGCCGCCGCCAGCAGCGCGACTCGGGTTCCACCGAGGCTCAAGCCGCCCCACGCAGGCGACAGCCACATCGCGAGGAAGAGCAGCAGCGCGAGGGTCAACCCGATGCGCTGGTGCAAACCATAGCCCTGATTAAACGCTTCACCAGGATCGTCGGTTGGGGGCCGGGCGGAATCGGCGTTGTCCATGAGATGACGCCGAGGCTGCATCAGGCGACCGGTCAGAGGCAATCCCTGTATTCGGTCAACCCTTTGACGCGTGGTCACTTGCTTGACTACGAGCAACTGCGGGAGGCGAAACCGGTGTGTCATCGCGTAGCAGACACCAAGATGAGGCTTGTCCCACCCTCGCCAAACTTCCACGTTCCCCGCCCCTCATGAGTGCCCTCGAAGCGCCCGCCACTCCCACCAAGCCGGGCGAGACGTTCACGTTCTGGCGCAGCGTCCGGCAGGCGCTGAGAGGCGAGGAAAATCACGACTACACCGCAGGCTCGCTCAACCGCGCCGTGCTCCTGCTCTCGGTACCGATGGTGCTTGAGATGGTGATGGAGTCGCTGTTCGCGATCGTGGATGTGTTCTTCGTTTCCCGCCTCGGCAGCGATGCTGTCGCGGTTGTCGGCCTGACCGAGTCGGTCATGTCGCTCATCTACGCGGTCGCGATCGGCATTTCGTTTGCCGCCACGGCGGTCGTCGCGCGGCGCATAGGAGAAAAGGATCCGGAGCGGGCCGCGCAGGCGGCCGGGCAGATCATCCTGCTTGGCGCCGTCATCTCCGCCGCGATCGGGCTCACCCTCGGCTCGTTCGCTCCCTCGATCCTGCGCCTCATGGGTGCCGAGGAATCGGTCGTTACCCTCGGTTCGGGTTACGCCCGCGTGATGCTCGGCGGCAACATCACGGTGTTCATGATCTTTCTGATCAATGCGATTTTCCGCGGCGCAGGCGACGCCGTCATCGCGATGCGCACCCTGTGGCTGGCCAACGGGCTCAACATCATCCTCGATCCGTGCCTGATCTTCGGCTGGGGCCCGTTTCCAGAGATGGGCGTCGCCGGCGCGGCGGTCGCCACCAACATCGGTCGTGGCGTCGGCATCGCCTATCAGCTCTGGCACCTCGCCGGTCACCACAGCCGCGTGCGTCTGCGCTGGCGGCACCTGAAGCCCGATCCGGAACTGTTGCTCAACCTGCTCCGCACCGCCGGCAACGGCATCGCCCAGCTGCTGATCAGCACCACCAGCTGGGTCGGCCTGTTCAAGATCCTCGCGGTCTTCGGCAGCACCGCACTCGCCGGCTACACGATCGCCATCCGGGTCGTCATCTTCGCCCTCATGCCCGCGTGGGGCCTGGCCAACGCCGGCTCAACCCTCGTCGGCCAGAACCTGGGCGCCGGCCAGCCAGACCGGGCGGAGGCGTCCGTCCGCATCGCCACGCGCTACAACGTGATTTTCCTCGGCGTTGTTGGACTCTTCTTCGTCATCCTCGCCGGCCCGATCGTGAGCCTGTTCACGACGGATCCCGCGGTCCACCTCCACGGCACCCGCGCCCTCTGGATCGTCAGCCTCGCCTTCCCGCTCTATGCGGCCGGCATGTGCTTCGAGGGCGCCTTCAACGGATCCGGCGACACGTGGACGCCGACCAAGCTCAATTTCTTCTGCTTCTGGCTCGGTCAGGTGCCGCTGGCGTGGGCACTCGCGGTGCCGTTCGGCCTCGGCCCGCTCGGCGTGTTCATCGCGGTGCCCCTCTCCTTCTCACTGCTCACGGTGTGGAGCGGTGTCCTCTTCCGCCGCGGCGCGTGGAAATTAAAGAAGGTGTGAACACAGCCTCAGAATATTTTACGACGAAACACGCGGAACACACGAAATCGGATTTTCAATCAGGCACAGCTGCATTGGCCTGAATCCGACTTTCGTGTGTTCCGTGTGTTTCGTGGTTACTCTGCTTGATTCGATCGACCTCAGTTCGCCGACGCCTCCTTCGAGGCGTAGTACGGCACGATCTGCTTGAGGTGACCCTGCACGATCGCCGCCACCGTCGCCGCGGGCGCCGTGCCCTTGTGGAGCTCGAACACGGCGACGAGGAAGGCGAGTTCAATGTCCACCTTGTTCGTTCCGGCGGACTTCATCTGCGCCAGGATCTCTAGCGCCTTGCGCTCGGCCTGCTTGTAATTCTGGAACTTGGGATCAGGCGTGTCGGCCATGGCGGGAATGGGTCGGGACTCAGGCCTTGAGCTTGCGCAGTTCCTCGCCGAGGAACGCGGCGATCGAGCGCATGCCATACTTCTTGGCTTCAGCCTCGGCGCTGCTGTTGTAATTGGTGTTGGTGTTCACGTCGTACGTGTACAGCTCACCCTTCGTGTCGGTGATGAACTCGATCCCGGAAACCTCGATGCCGTTGTCGGCAAGGAAGGCCTGATAGGACTTGATGATTGGGTGATCGAACGATGGCAGGATGCGGAACCGGGGCGCGACCGCGACCGGGGCCGCCACCGGCGTCGTGCCCACCGGGCAGAACGCATCGCCGATCGCGCAGGCATCGGCCGGGCACAGCTCAAAGCCCAGCGAGGTGTCGACCTGCACGGCGTAGAGAAACTTGCCGCCGATGAACTCGACGCGCGTGATGAACGGCTCGGGCGCGCGCACGTACTCCTGGATGAGCGTGATGCCATCGACGGAATCGTCGAACTCGCCGCCGTTGACGTAGTCCTGCAGGCCGGCCTGCGATTGGAAGAGACGCACGCCGAGGCCCTTGCCCGCCCGGTTGTGCTTCGTGATGAACGCGCCCTCGAACTGGGCCGCGGCCTTGATCACGTTCGCCTTGCCGACCGCCGCGATCGTGCGGGGCGTGCGGATACCGTAGTTTCTGAGTTTCGCGTACTGGGCGATCTTGTTGATCTCCAGCTGCAACGCCCGGCTGTTGTTCACCACCCGGCGTCCATGCGACTCCAGCCAAGCCAGCACGGTCGACGTGTACTCCGGCGCATAGCGATGGCCACGCGTGTGCGACGACGCGCTCATGCGGTTGTAGAAGACCCCCTCCGGCGGCGGCGAGGAGAAGTCCAGCACGCCCTGATCGAGGTACCACTCCTCGAACGGCAGATTTAGCTCGGCGAAGGCCGCGCGCAGCGGCACCACCCATTCGGAGTTCTCGTGAATGACGTAGATCTTCTTGGACATGGATTGGGAGAAAAAGGGTCCTGCGGATTGCGCCGGAGAGGCGGAAGTCTACGCAAGAAGCGGGAATTGCAATGCTGAGCACATGAATCAGTCAACTCAACTAACCTCCAGCCATTGACTGGCTTTAAGCACCGCGCCCGGATTTGCGCCTTGGCTCGCCTCTTCGCCCGCCGCCCAGCAGGGTAAACGCACCCCCTTTCACCATGCGCTTATCCACCCCTTGCCTTCCGCTTCTTTTCGCCGGTCTCACCCTCCTGACTCCGCTTTCAGCCCAGACCGCGCCCGCGACTCGCTCAACCGTGCCGGGTGTGCCCACGCGGGACGAGACCCTTGCCACGCTCCACGCGCCCCGGCCCATCGCCGCGCTCGACTCCGTGTTCATCGAGGAGCTGACCTGGATGGAAGTCCGTGACGCCCTCGCCGCCGGCAAGAAGACCGTGATCATCGCCAGCGGTGGCATCGAGGCCAACGGTGCCTACCTCGCCACCGGCAAGCACAACTACGTCCTGCGGGCCACGACCGAGGCCATCGCGCGCCAGCTCGGCGACGCTCTCGTCGCCCCCATCATTCCGTTCACGCCCGAGGGTGACATCGAGCCGCCCACCGCGCACATGTCGTTCTCCGGCACGATCAGCCTGAGCGCCGAAACCTTCGAGGCGCTCCTCACCGACATCGCGCGGAGCATGCGCGCCCACGGCTTCGAGCACATTGTCTTCCTCGCCGACAGCGGTCCCAATGTCGCCGGCATGCAGAAGGTCGCCGAGACCCTCCACGCGCGCTGGGGCGGCAAACCCGCGGTCAGCTACATCCCGGAGTACTACAACTACGTGGAGGTCCGCGCCTGGCTCAAGACCCTCGGGATCAACGAGGTCGCCGATGGCACGCACGACGAGTACAGCATCGCCTCCGTGATGATGCTGGTGGATCCGATGACCGTGCGCATGCCGCAGCGCGTCGCTGCCGGCAAGTTCTCCGTCAACGGCGTGTCCCTGGCCCCGCTCGATCAGACCCTGGCCAACGCGCGCAAGATCGTCGCTTACCGGACCGCCGCTGCTGTCGAGGGCATCCGGAAGCGTGCGCCGCGCTAAAACGCGCGCGCGAAATCCTAAATCCCAAGCAGCTAAATCCTAACCCCAGAGGATCCAGAGGACACGGCGGAGGCAAGGTGGCTACGCTCCATGCAGTCTTATTTTTAGGATCTGGCCGCTTGGGATTTAGGATTTCTGCCCCAGCAGCGCGTCCTGCATGGCCCGGAACTTGAGTTCGGTCTCGGCGTATTCGCGATCCGGCGACGAGCCGGCCACGATCCCGGCCCCGGCGTAGAGTCGGGCCGTGGCGCCGCGAATCAGGGCGGAGCGCAGCCCGACAAAAAACTCACCGCCGCCCCGGGCGTTGATCCAGCCCAGCGCACCGGCGTAGAGACCGCGCGGAAAGCCCTCCAACTCACGGATCCGCGCCACCGCCGGCTCGCGCGGTGTTCCGCCGACGGCCGGAGTCGGATGCAACTGGGCCAGAGCATCGAGCAGGCGCACGCCGTCGGGCAGCGTGGCCGTGATGGGCGTGTGGAGATGCTGGACATTCGCCAGTCGACGGATGCCCGGCTCAGGCGGGAACTCCGGGGTCAGACCCAAGGGCGTCAGCCGGCGCACAATCGAATCGAGCACATGGCGCTGCTCGCGCAGGTCCTTTTCGCTTTGCCGCAGCGCATCCGCCAGCGCGGCATCCTCGCTTGCGCCTGCACCCCGCGGCGCCGAGCCCGCCAGCGCCTCGGTCTCGAGCACGCCCTTGCTGACTCGCACCAGACGCTCCGGGCTGGCCCCGATGAAGCTGTCGCCCTGCTCGTTACCGAGGGAAAACGCATAGCAATCCGGGTAGCGCTGCCGCAGTCCGTTCAGCAACTGCAGCGGGTGCAGCGGTCGGTCCGAGGTGATGTCGCGGGCCCGCGCGAGGACGATCTTTCTAAATTCTCCCGCGGTGATGTGATCCAGTCCGCGGGCCACCGCCGCGCGGTAGTCACCGGCGTCCTGCACCGTGAAGGCCGGAAGTCCCTGCAGGCCCCCGGAACCGGTCGGGCGGTACCGGAACTCGCGAAACTTGCCGTGGGCGCGCCAGACCCGCTGCGCGAGCGCTACGAGATCAGCGTCCGGTGTCACCAGGAGATTCGCCACCGCCGTCGTGACCTCGCCGGCCCGCGCCACCTGCCAGCGCGGAACAAAGACCCGGGCGGCCGGAAAAGGCTCACCGGACTCCACCTCATGCTGAAAGGTGAACGAGGTGAAGAAATGCGGTCCGCCGAAGGGCGCGTTGAGATCACCCACCGCCAGCGTGTTCGCCAGGGTGTCGTCGATGAACTGCTGCACCGCGGCAAAGCGCCCGGGGCCGGTCGCCGAGAAAGCCACCGCGGTCTCGGCCCCGGAGAGCGCACTCTGCAGCGAGGGCCGCTCCGCGTAGAAGTGCGGCTCGCCCGGCTCAAAGATCGATTCCAACACCGCCAGCGGATCGAGCGCCCCAACCGTCAGCGTGATGCTGACCAGCTTGGGCCGCCCGTCGCGGGTGGCGGCTTCGCGGCACTGCCACAGAAACGATCCGAGTGCCGCGGGATTCGCGTTCGAGGCGGGATCGAGCGGCAGGATCGTCATGGTAGAAAATTTTCGATTCTCGATTTTCGAATTTCGATTACCAGGCCGGCTAAACCCTGGTGAAGGATCTTCGAGAATGCTTCCGTTGAGTACGCAGCGCTCGGTTCGGAAATCGAAAATCCAAAATCGAGATTCGAAAATTTGTCAGCTCTTCGGTGCGTCCGGCTTGGGGAAAAGGATCGCGTTGGCCGCGACCGTGCGTCCGGTCAGACGCCCACCCCAGACCAATTCGTCCGACCAGACGGGGCCGGCCTCGTAGCCGAGCACGCCGTTGATCTTGCGCACCGTCGAGGGCATCACCGCGGTCAGGAGCGCCGCACCGAGGCGGAGCGACTCGGCCATGGTGGCGAGGGACGTCTTGAGCAGGGCCTGATCCTCGGCCGCGGTCGACTTGCCGAGCTTCCACGGCGCGCGCAACTCAATGTAGGCATTGGTCGCGGTGATGAAGGCAAACGTGCGTTCAAGCGCGATGTGGAACTGGAAGCCTTCGCAGAGCGGGATGACTTCGTCGCGCGTCTTCGTCCACAGCGCGCGCAGGGCCTCCTCGGGCGCCGCATCCGACGCCGCGGCGGGGATGACGCCACCGGCAAAACGGTTGGTCATGTTGAGCGTGCGGTTGACGAGGTTGCCCAGATTGTTCGCGAGCTCGCCGTTGTAGCGGGCGAGGAACTGGCTTTGCGAAAAGTCGCTGTCCTGTCCCACGCTCATCTCACGGATCATGAAGTAGCGCAGTGCATCGACGCCGTACTTGTCGACGAACTCGATCGGCTCAACGAAGTTGCCCGTGCTCTTGGACATCTTGGAGCCGTTGATCGACCACCACCCATGCGCGAGGAGCGACTTCGGCGGCTCGATGCCGGCGGCCTTGAGCATGATCGGCCAGTAAACGGCATGGGGCGGGACGAGGATGTCCTTGCCGATGACGTGAAAATTCGCCGGCCACGTGCCCGGGCGGTCGGCGACCGCCGAGTAGTAGTTGAGCAGCGCATCGAACCAGACGTAGGTCACGAAGCCCTCGTCGAACGGGAGCGAAATCCCCCACTCCAGGCGCTCGCGCGGACGCGAGATGCACAGGTCGTTGAGCGGCTCGCTGAGGAACTCGAGGACCTGCTTCTGGCGGTAGCGCGGGAAGACAAAGCTCTCGTTCGTGCGCAGGAAATCGATCAGCCAGTCCTGGTAGGCGCGCAGCTTGAAGAAGTAATTCGTCTCGGTGATCTCAGTCACCTCGCCGTAGAGCTCTGGCCAGCTGCCGTCCGGGTTGCGGTCCTTGTCCTGCAGGAACTGCTCCTGGCGCGTGCTGTAGAAGCCCTTGTACTCGGCCTTGTAGATTTCGCCCTTGTCGTAGAGGCGTTGGAGGATGTCGCGCACGACCTGCTTGTGCCGCTCCTCGGTCGTGCGGATGAAGTCGTCGTTGGAGATGTCGAGCTTCGCGCAGAGCGTGCGGAACTCCTGCGAGACCTCGTCCACGAACTGCTGCGGCGGGATGCCGCGCTTGCGGGCGCTCTGCTGCACCTTCTGGCCGTGCTCATCCACGCCGGTGAGAAAATAAACCTGGTCGCCCATCATGCGCCGGAACCGGGCAATGACGTCCGTCAGCACCTTTTCGTAGGCATGGCCCAGGTGCGGCGAACCGTTCACGTAGTCGATCGCGGTGGTGATGTAGAACGAGTTCATGGGTTGAGCGGGACAAGGAAACGAGACCGGTGCCAAATGTCGAAAGTTTTGCTAAACCCGTTCGCCTGTCCGGAAACGGTTTGCGTGGTGGGCGCGGCCGACGCAGTTTGGCGCGACCGCGCATGCCCAGCCTCGCCCGCCTGTTTATTCTGTCCGCCGTGCTCCTCGGCCTGTTCCTGGCCGCCGTGCTGGTCGCGCAGGGCTGGCTGCGGCGTCAGGACGAGCGGCTGCGGGCCGAGGCCGTCGCCACCCGCCGCGCGCAGTTTCAGCAGGCCGCCGCCCTCTTGCCGGCCGCCCCGGAGACCTGGACCGAACGCCAGCGCGCGCAGCTCGCCGCGGCCATCGATGCCGAGGTAACCGTGCTGGCGCCGGGATCCGTGGCGCCCGAGGTCCCCGCCGGAAATCTCGGCTTCGTCGCCGAGCTGGCGGCGACCGGGGCCGTCGGGCCCGCCCAGGTGGCCGTGTCGTTCGCGCTGCCGCCGCTGCTGCGCCTGCCGCTGATCCACTTTCGCACGTGGGCGTTCCTGCTGGTGCTGGCCCTTGCCATCATGCTGCTCTTCATCGCCCTCGCGACACTGTGGCCGCGGCAGATCGGCAGCGCCACCAGCGATTCCCGCACGCCTTGGCGCGTCACGAGACGCGAGATGGGCAGCCTGGAGCAGCTGGCGAAAGTCTCCGCCGCCCAAAGCACGGCCCTCGCCGAGGCGCGTGACGTGCAGCAGCGCACCGAGCAGGACCTGCTCCTCAACCAGCGCCTGCTCAACCAATCGCTCGAGGAGAAGATCCGCCTCGGTCGCGATCTCCATGATGGCCTGATCCAATCCCTCTACGCCGCCGGGCTCACGCTCGAATCGATCCGGCCGTTGATTCCGGAAAATCCCGCCGAGGCGGACCGGCGCCTCGAGCAGTGCCTCACCCAGCTCAATGCCGCCATCCGCGATGTGCGGAACTACATCACCGGGCTCGCGCCCAATGAACTGCGCCGCCTGAGCTTCGGCGCCGCGATCGAGCTGTTCATCCGCGAACTGCGGGCCGGACGCGAAGTCGAGTTTGCGCCGACGATCGATGAGGACGCCGCGGCCGCTTTGCCCCCTGAGCGCACGCTCGAAGTCCTGCAGATCGCCCGCGAAGCGATCAGCAACAGCCTCCGCCACGGCGGCGCGACGCGTCTCAGTGTTCGCCTGCATCGCAGCGGCGACGAGGTCGGACTGCTGGTGCAGGACAACGGGACCGGC
>CAYWRG010000027.1:0-329 GCA_964460715.1 uncultured Opitutus sp.
CCAAATCCTGCTCCACGCGATCATTGGCCGCCGTCAGCTCGGCGACGGTGGCGTTGAGCTTTTCGACGCTGGCGTTGGCCTTGGCTAATTCCTCGCGGCCGACTCCCGTCTCGGCCTTGGCCGCGCGGGCTGCGGTCAGGTCTTTTTCCAGGCGGTCGTTGGCGCCGGTCAGTTCAGCCACGGTTGCCCCGCTCTTTTCCAAGGCTTGATTGACCGCTGTGAGTTGCTTCCTCAAGTCAGCCGATTCCTCAGCCTGGCCGGTGTTCTCCCGGGCCGCGCGCAGCTCGCGTTACATCCCAACCGAACGCGTCTGGGCGCCACACACCCAC
>CAYWRG010000027.1:468-750 GCA_964460715.1 uncultured Opitutus sp.
GCCGCAAGTCGGCCAGTTCGGCCCCGGCCACGGCTGACTGGGTGGACTTCTCGTTGACGGTCTGCTCCAGCGAGCGGCTCCACTTTTCCAGATCGGCCTTCTCGGCCTGCAGGGTCGCGACCTGCTGCTGCGACTGGGTGGCGGACAGGGTGGCCTGCTCCAGCCTGGCGGTCAGTTGGGCGACCTGCCCGGCATCGGTTGTGTCCGGCGTGGCCGACTTGGTGGGCTGATTGCGCAGGGCTCGTAGCTGGCTGTTGAGTGACAGCAGCTCGCGGGTGGAGC
>CAYWRG010000027.1:760-2295 GCA_964460715.1 uncultured Opitutus sp.
AACCTCGTCGTTCAGGCGGACGTTGTCCCGCTGCAAAGTAGCCAGGATGGCGGCCTGATCGCCGGTCGCGCCGGGCGAGGCTGGATTGCCGGACTTCGCGGCCATCTCCTGTTGCAGGCGGGTGTTGCCCTCCGTCAATTGCCGGTTGGCTGCCTGCATCCGGGCGAGAGTCTCGTTGGCCTGCGCCAGCTTTGTGGTCAAATCAGCGACCTCTTTCTCCGCGCGCGAATTGTCCACCGTCGGCGCATTGCCACCGGTTTTGGCCCGGGCCGCCTCTTGCTGGGCATCCCTGACCTGCAAGCTCAGCAACGCGACCTCGCGGCCGGCGGCTTCCTTGTCGGCGGTGAGCGCCTGCACCTGCGCCGCAAGGCGTGAGCTTTGCGCGCGCAGTTGCTCAACGAGGCCGGCCGACGCGCCGCCTTGGGCGACCTGTTGCTCCAGCCGGGCCTTATCCACCTCAAGTCGCTGGTTGGCCTCGGCCAGTTGGGCATTGGCCTCGCGCGTCTCTTCAAGGACGGCGGTCAGTTCGGGCGCCCGAGGGGTCGGCATGGCTTTGCCGGGTGCGGTCGGCGGAGTTGCCGCGACGGTCGGCGTCGGCACCTTCCCAGCGCGACGATCCGCGAGTAGCTGCGCGGCAGTTGTCCGCTGCTCGGTGCTCATACCCTGGGCCACCATATCCCGTGCAGCGGGGTTGGTGCCGTTTTCCGCCGCTAGGCTGAGCCACACCCAAGCCTGCGCCGGATCCTTGGCGAGGCCGCCACGGCCCTCGACCCACATGAGCCCGTAATTATTCTGCGCGGCCGCGAAGCCCTGCTCGGCGGCGGCCCGGTAATAACCTGCGGCCGCGGCCTCATTCTTGGGCACGCCGCGTCCATCTTCCAGCAGCAGGCCGAGATTGTATTGGGCCCGGGAAAAGCCGCGATCAGCCGCCTGTTTATACCAGCGCGCAGCCTGGGTCTCGTCCTTTTTAACCCCCCGACCCGCCTCATAGGCCAGCCCGAGGTTGAACTGCGCCTCCACGATGCCCTTCTCCGCCGCCTGCTTGAACCACAGGTTGGCTTCGAACAAATCCTGCCCAATGCCGCGCCCCGTGGCATACATGTTGCCCACGTTGTATTGCGCCGGGCCAAAACCCTGCTCGGCGGCCTGCAGGTAGAGCTTGAAAGCTTCCCGCTCATCAGCGGGCACGCCATGGCCCAGTTCGTGGGCCAGCCCCAGGTTGTATTGCGCCTGGGCGAAACCCCTCTCGGCAGCCCGGCGATACCATTTCAGCGCCTCCGTGTAATCCTGCTTCAAGCCGGCCCGCCCTTCGTTGTAGGCGTTGCCGAGCGCGTTCTGCGCATCGCTGTCAGCCTGCTCGGCGCGGGCACGCACCTTTTCCAGGTCAAACCCGCCTTGCGCCCAACCGGTCAGCCAGCCGAGACTGGCGATAAGCGCGATGCGGCCAAAGGTGCCGCTATTGCTAAGGGAGACTCGGGCGAGGGATGGCGCGGCTGGTTTCGGCACGGACTCATGTTAAGGAGAAAACCCTACAT
>CAYWRG010000027.1:2305-2976 GCA_964460715.1 uncultured Opitutus sp.
ACATGGGAGCAAGGCTGCATCAACCATCCCATGGATTATTTTTTTGTCCGGCGGGCAGAAGGTCGCGAGCGCGCCCGAGAGCCGGGCTTGGCCGCCGATTACAAAATAATAGGGACAAAGCCGCAACCGACCGTCTCGCGCTGCGGCAGGTTGGCCGGCCCCGTCCTTCGCGTAAAGCGGATGCGACACCCGCTTCGGTTTCCGGTATTCCTGCAGGAGGTGCAGGTTGGTCGGCGCCAACTGGAGCGCCTGCTCAATGCCCTGCTGCCACTCCTCGCGGGAGCAATCGCTGCCCAGCACCACACTGCGCGCGCCCCACGCGGTCTCGTGGAAGCCGGAAATCTTGATGATCAGGTCGCGCTCCTTCTGCGAGGCCCCCGCCAAGTCACGCCAGTCATTGAGCAACCGCCCGCCAACTATCGGGCCATCCAGCACTGCCCCGGGGGGCAGGGGCGCGGGATCCATGACCCATGATCGCGGGATCAGTCGCTGGAGCAGTTTCAACGTGCGCGCATCCAGTGATTCGGCCCAATAATCGCGCAGCCGATGATCTTGCCTTAGGTGTCAACTACCAATCACGCTTTGATTAAAACCAATTCTATGGTTTAAACGACCCGGCCACTGTACACTATGTACATGGCACGCCTTGATTTATCGCCACAACTTCGTTT
>CAYWRG010000027.1:2986-56596 GCA_964460715.1 uncultured Opitutus sp.
CCGATGATGGTGGAAGAGCGCCAGTGCCAGCTTCTCCTCCTGAAATGCCCGCATCGGCGGGGCGATGGCCACCGTGCCGCCGGCCCACGCCTCCAGGATCTCGCGCCCGACCTTGACGTTGGCCCAGTCAAAGAGCTCGAAGAAGCGGTAGATGATGTCGATTTTTTCAGGCGTGCCCTCGACGTCAAAACACAACTCGCTGCCGAGCGGAAACACCTCGTCCGGCCGCAGACAATAGACCCGCCGCCCCATTCGCTGCAGTTGCTCGGCCAGCCAGAACATTTCGGGCCGGTAGGTCGCGGCCTCGTCGCTCACCAGAATCGCGATGAGCGGATTCCGCACCGTCGGCCGCAGTGCGGCAAGCGAGGCATGGAAATTCTCCACCATCGCGCCGCCGTGGCCGAGCACTGCGGAATCCGTGTCCCCACCGTAAAGCTTGTTGAGGAAGGCCGTCAGCCCGATGCCCCCGGGCACCGAATCGAGTTCCGTCAGAGCGAAACCGTCGTCCGTCAGCAGCAGATCCGGCCGGAGCACGGTGGGAAACAAACCGCGGTTCTTCGGGTCGCGGGCGTGGGCCACGAGTCCGGCCGGCTTGCCGCGATCCAGGTAATCGGCCACCCATGGCGCGAGCAGCGGTTTGTTGCGGAGGAGGTTCTTGCCCGCGGCTGAGCGGAGATAGAGTGTTTCCAACGCGGTGTGAAACTCGAGGCAGGCCGTGCCGATCGCCTCCAGTTCGGTCACCTGATCCGGCGTCAGCGGCCAGGCCGCGGGCGAGAGCTGCCAGGTCTTGTCCTCGAACAGCGACTGCGCGGCGAAGGCGGCGCGGAGGGTTTCGTGGGCGAGGTCAGACATGGGATCAGAGGACAGAAGTCAGAGATCAGAGGTCAGACCCGGAAAATCGCAACTCCTCGGGTCATACAGTTCCCGTGCTGTTAATCTGACTTCTGACCTCTGTCCTCTGTCATCTGTCATCCGATCAGTCATCCAGCTGGATGTCCTTGTTGCGGTGCCGCGGGCAGCCGGCGCGGAGCCAGCCGTAGATGAAACGGTCGAGGTCGCCGTCGAGCACGGCCTGCGTGTCGCTGGTGCTCACGCCGGTGCGAAGATCCTTCACCATCTGGTAGGGCTGGAGCACGTAGCTGCGGATCTGCGCGCCGAAGCCGATCTCGCCTTTTTCGCCGTAGAATTTTTCCATCTCTCTGCGCTGCTCATCGAGCTTCTTCTCGTAGAGGCGCGCCTTGAGGACGTTCATGGCGGCGGCGCGGTTCTTGATCTGGGATCGCTCGTTTTGGCACACGACCACGATGCCGGACGGGATGTGGGTCAGGCGGACGGCGGAGTCCGTGGTGTTGACGCCCTGACCACCCTTGCCCGCCGCGCGGTAGACATCGGTGCGGATCTCGGCCTCGGGAATATCGATCGCGATGTCCTCGTTGACCTCCGCGATGACGTCGACCGCACAGAATGAGGTGTGGCGGCGCTTGTTGGAGTCGAACGGACTGATGCGCACGAGGCGGTGCACCCCGCGCTCGGCCTTGGCGTAGCCGTAGGCGTTCTCGCCCTTGATGAGGATGGTGGCCTTGGAGATGCCGGCGGTGTCGCCCGGCTGCACATCCTGGACTTCGATATCGAAGCCACGGCGCTCGGCCCAGCGGGAGTACATGCGGAACAGGATGTCGGCCCAGTCATTGGACTCGGTGCCGCCCGCGCCGGACTGGATCGAGAGGATGGCGTTGTTCTTGTCGAACTGGCCGGTGAGAAAGGCGCCGATCTCGATCTTGTCGAGCTCCTCGACCATGGCCGCCGCCTGCGTCCCCAGCTCCTTGGCGTACTCGTCCTTCTCGGCTTCGGACGCGACCTCGATGAGCTCGAGCATCACGTCGAGGTCGGCGACCCTCTTGTTGAACTCGGCAAGCGGACCGATGGTCCGCTTGAGGACGTTCAGCTTGCCGATGTGCTTCTGGGCACGCTCGTTGTTATCCCAGAAGGCCGGATCGCCCATCTGGGCTTCCATGGCCTCGATTTCGCGCTGCTTTTGTTCGACGTCAAAGAAACCTCCATAGATGCCCCGCGCGCTTCTTGATGTGTTCGATGTGGTTGAAAGTTTCGGGAGCGATCATGGTCGTTCGTCTGGTGTAAGGGTCTATGGCCGCAAAGACCCCCGGTCGGCGCAAGGCTGAAAGGTAGAGCGACGGCGGAGAAACCTGAGAGCTGAGACCTGAAACCTGAGTTTTGACAGAAACACAGATGCCTTCAGGACAACGTAAACCGACTTTCAACCTCTGATATCTGACCTCTGTCCTCCGGAAACTCAGGTCTCAGGTTTCACGTTTCAGGTTTAGACTGCAGGTCTCCGCTGCGCTCAGGGGAACGCGCCGGCGAACCACTTCTGGAAATAGGTCCCGACCACCGGCGAGGGCGTGGAGCGGCCGTTGATCGCGGCGAGGAGACCGAGGAGCCAAGTCACGAAGAAGAGACCCCAGCCCGCCAGAATCGCCAGCCAACCAAGGAACGGAATGATCGCGAGGACGACGCCTCCCACGCCCAGCGCCACGCCAAACAGAAAAAGGCCGAGCGCCTGCCGAAGATGAAATGCGCCAAGCCGGGTCGGCTTGTTGCCATGAATGACGATCGCGACAATGAAACCCAGAATCGTGATGTAACTGAGGATCGCGACCGTACGGTCCTCGTTCAGGGACGGAGGCGTGACATCGATGACGTCGGCGGACATGCCGGCAAGAAAGCCAGTCGGCGCGATCACGGCAACGCGAAACCCTGCAGGAAGACGCAAGGGACCAGACCTAGGTTGATTTCAGAAATCCGAAACCCCGATTCACGTTGGATTCAGGCGTGCCAGGACCTCCCGCGAATCGAGCGATGCCCTACAGATCACACGTTCACGCTCCGGCAAGCCGTCAACGCTCAGGCGCGGAGGGTGCCGGCGGCTTTTTCGGCGAGGTAGGACGCGTAGGTCTTTTCCACGCCCTCGCGCAGGGCGATCTTGGCGGTCCAGCCGAGCTTCGAGAGCTTCGATACATCCATCAGCTTGCGCGGCGTGCCGTCAGGCTTGGTAGCGTCCCACACAATCTTCCCGGAAAAGCCTGTCACAGCGGCGACCGTCTCCGTCAGTTCCTTGATCGTGACGTCCGTCCCCGTGCCGACGTTGATCCAGTCGGGCGGGTTGTCCATCGCGAGGAGGAAGGCGCAGGCGTCGGCGAGGTCATCGACGTGAAGAAACTCTCGCTTGGGCGTACCCGTGCCCCAGGCCACGACTTCGGGGCGGCCGGCTTCCTTCGCCTCGTGAAACTTGCGGATCAGCGCCGGCAGCACGTGGGAGTTCTGCAGGTGGTAATTGTCCGCAGGACCATAGAGATTGGTCGGCATCGCGGAGTGGTACATCACGCCGTATTGCTTCCGGTAGTACTGCGCAAGCTTCAGCCCCGTGATCTTGGCGATCGCATAGGCCTCATTGGTCGGCTCGAGCGGACTCGTAAGCAGGCTGTCCTCGGACATCGGCTGGGGCGCAAGCTTCGGGTAGATGCACGAGCTGCCGAGGAAAAGGAGCCGCTTCACGCCGTGGCGGTAAGCCCCATGGATCGAGTTGGCCGCGATCGCCAGGTTCTCGAAGAGAAACTCTGCCGGATAGGTATTGTTGGCATGGATCCCGCCCACCTTGGCCGCCGCGATGATCGCCACGTCGGGCTTCTCCGCCGCGAAGAAGGTGTCCATCGCGTTCTGCGACGTGAGGTCGAGTTCCTTGCGCATGCGTAGCACCAGCTGAACGCCCGGCTCCTGGGAAAACCGGCGCACCAGCGCGGAACCAACCATCCCCGCGTGACCTGCGATGAAGAGTTTCATGGACTGAGGTGTTAAGTGTTAGGTTTTAAGTGTCAGGACCTGGGGCGGGCTAGGTTGCGGCGGAGGGCTTCAAGTTTTGCGCCAATCACCTAGTCTCCTCAACCAATGCGTTACTCGGGACACTGGCGATCCAAGCCAAATCCATAGTAAGGTAGACCTGGGTTCGCAACTCGGCGGTCGATCCCTTCGCGATCCCGATAAAGGGCTGAAACTCCGCGTTACCGTTGCGCTCCGCTCCTTCGGCAATGTTGGAAGCAATGGACACCGCAGCCCGACGCATCTGATCCCGCAGTGACCAGCCCTTGAAGGACTCCGTGCACCGATGGACTTCAAGAACGAGACGTCTCGCCCGCTGCCAGACCTCCAAGTCCTCGAACGAGTGATAGCTCACAATGTCCTAAAACTTGAACGTAACACGTAAAACCGACGCGCCGGAGGCGCGTCAGGGCTTCGGCAGGTTCGCGATCTGGGCTTCGCGCTTGGCGAGTTCGAGATCGGCCTCGGTCATGATCTTGACGAGTTCCTTGAAGCGAACCTTCGGCTCCCAGCCGAGCTGACGCTTGGCCTTGGCCGGGTTGCCGATCAGGAGCTCGACCTCGGCCGGACGCTCGTAGCGGGCGTCGTACTTCACGTACTTTTCCCAGTCGAGATTGAGCAGCGCAAAGGTCTCCTGGATGAACTCCTTGACCGTGTGCGTCTCGTTGGTCGCAACCACGTAGTCGTCGGGCGTGTCCTGCTGGAGCATGACCCACATCATCTCGACGTACTCCTTGGCGTAGCCCCAGTCGCGCTTGGCGTCGAGGTTGCCCATGTAGAGGGAGTCCTGCAGGCCCAGCTTGATGCGGGTCGCAGCGCGGGTGACCTTGCGGGTGACGAAGGTCTCACCGCGGCGGGGGCTCTCGTGATTGAAGAGAATGCCGCTCGAGGCGTGGAGATTGTAGCTCTCACGGTAGTTCACCGTGAGCCAGTGCGCGTACATCTTCGCACAGCCGTACGGTGAGCGCGGCCAGAACGGCGTGTCCTCGGTCTGCGGGACCTGCTGGACCTTGCCGAACATCTCGGACGAAGAGGCCTGGTAGAAACGGCACTTCTTGACGAGACCGGCCTCGCGGATGGCCTCGAGGATGCGGACCGAACCGAGGCCGACGACGTCACCCGTGTACTCCGGGATATCGAACGACACACGAACGTGGGACTGGGCGCCGAGATTGTAGATCTCGTCGGGCTGCAGCTCATAGAGGAGCTTGACCATCTGCACGGAGTCCGCGAGGTCGCCGTAGTGCAAGTGGAGCTTCACCCCGTTCACATGGGGATCACGGTAAAGATGATCGATGCGGCTCGTATTGAAGGTCGAGGCCCGGCGAATGACGCCATGCACCTCGTAGCCCTTGGACAACAGCAGTTCGGCCAGGTAGGAACCGTCTTGTCCCGTGATGCCGGTAATGAGCGCTTTCTTCATGATGTAGCCGGTGACGCTACGGAACCGCTGTCCGAGGGTGCAAGTCTTTGCTCCGCATGGATCCATGACAGGCTTGCCGGGTAATCCCTGAGCCTCACGCTGCCGGCATGCAGCTCGTGCTCATCGCCGCCCAGTCGCTCGACGGCTTCATCACCCGTCATGACCAACCCGGCGCCGGATTCACGTCACCGGAGGACAAGGTCTGGTTCGGACGCGCCCTGCAGGATTTCGATGCAAGTATCCTTGGCGGAGCAACCTACCGGGCAGAGCGGGCGCTCTTCCTCGCGAGCCGGAAACCAGGACGCCGGCGCTTGGTCATGACGCGTCAACCCGCCGCCTACGCTGCCGATGCCGTGCCGGGAGTGCTGGAATTCACGGCCGAGGGTCCGGCCGCGCTGGTGGAACGTCTCGTCGGAGCCGGCCACAGGCGCTGCGCCCTGCTCGGAGGAGCACAGATCCATCGCCAGTTCCTCGAGGCTGGCTTGGTCGACGAACTCTGGATCACGCTTGAACCACGACTGTTCGGATCAGGAACTCCGCTGGTAGGCGGAAACGTGGATATTTCGCTAAAATTGCTGAGCACGGAATCTCTGGGCGGAGATAGCCAGCTGGTGCGTTATGCTGTCCGGCGTTGAGGTCAAAAATCCAAAAAGACGGGGAAAAATCGGCAAAATCAGGGCAGAAATGGGCTAAATGAACCCATTTTTGGTCATTTTCGACGAAAACCTACATAGCCGCCATCGAGGTTGTAAGGCTGACAGGTCAAATCGGCGATTTTAGGGCAAATTCAGGTTAAATTGGGCTAAAATCGGTGATTTTGACCCATAAAATCCCTGTTTTTAGCCAAAATCAGCGCTATTCGTCGGGTAAGGCGGGGCGGCGGCCAGCGCTCCCAGGTAGCTCCAACAACCCCGGGCTCCGCGAGCCCGGCTACATCAGCGACATCAGATCGAGAAATCGCCGCGGCCGCTTGGCTCGTGCAGGCCGCACTCGCGCTTGAGGCCACCAAAGCGCGTGTCCTGTTCGCTCATCCCCGGTTCCAGCTTCGAGGTGCTGTGCCAGTCACCCACCGAAACATAGCCGCGGTCCCAGAGCGGATGGTAGGGCAGCCCGTGCTCCGTGAGGTAGCGATACACCTGCCGATTATCCCAGTCGAGGATCGGGTGAACCTTCACCAGCTTGTTCTGGGTCTGGACGACAGGCAGAGCCTCGCGGGTTGAAGCTTGAGAGCGGCGCAACCCCGCTAGCCAAGCCGTCGCCTTGAGCTCACGCACGGCCCGATCCATCGGCTCGACCTTATTGATGAAGTTGTAGCGCTTCAGCCCCTCGAGTCCCAGTTCCCACTGTTTGCCATGCAACGCTTCCTGTTGCGCGGCCGTCGCCGCCGGGACGTAGGTCTTGAGGTTGAGCTGCAACCGCTCCGTCAGATCACGGGCAAACCGGTAGGTTTCCGGAAACAGGTAGCCCGTATCGATGAAGACCACCGGAATGGACGGCGCGATCCGCGTGACGAGGTGCAACATCACCGCCGCCTGGATGCCAAAGCTCGTCGTCAGCACGAGGCCTTCCCCAAATGTATCGACCGCCCAACGCACCCGCTCCTCGGCCGAGGCAGACTCGAGATCGACAGCAACGGACGTGGACAAGGCAACAGACATGAACAAACCATTACTTAGTTTATGTCCTAAGTAAAGTAATTAGCCAAAATCGGCTCCCCTCTTACGCGCAAATCCATGATAGCCAATACACTATAATCCCGAGACCGCAGGGTCAGTGTAGCCGGGCTCGCTGAGCCCGGTCCGGAAGGAAGCTGATGGCTCACTCACAGATCGGGCTCAGCGAGCCCGGCTAAACCAACGCTCAGAGGGCCTTCACCAGGCGCTCGATCTCGGCCTGCTTCGCACGGAGGTCGGCCAGCTGCTTGCGCGCACCCTCGAGCACGGCCGGCGGAGCCTTGCTGACAAAAGCTTCGTTCGAGAGCCGGGCTTCGGTGCCGGCGATGTGCTTCGCCAAGGACTCAAGTTCCTTGGTCAGGCGAACCTTCTCCGCCCCGGTGTCGACGGTCGAAGCAAGGTCGAGGTAGAACGTGCCGAGCGGCGTGACCGCAGCCGGCGCGCCTTCAACGGCCGCACGACGCACGATCTCAGACGCACCGACCATGCGGGAGATCTTGGCGAGATTGCTCTCCACCAGCGCCCACTCGCGATCCTCCGCCAGCACGAAGAAGCGAACGTCGCGACGGCTCGCGAGGTTGTAGTCCGCCTTGAGCGCGCGGGCGCGGGAAACGGTTTCCTTGATCCGCCCCACCGACGCGGCGGCCGCGAGGTCAATCGGCAGGCCGCGCATCGCGTGCGCGTGGGCAATGTGCGAGGCGTTCTCGATCCGCGTATCCTGGATGAACGAACCGGCGGCACCGTAACCGAGCAGGTTCCACAGCTCCTCCGTGATGAACGGGATGACCGGATGCAGCATGAGCAGCGTCTGGCGCAGCACGAGGTCCTGGATCGCGAGACAGTTGAGCTTCGTGTCCTCGCTCTGCAGCTTGGACTTGGAGACCTCGACGTACCAATCGCAGAAGTCGTTCCAGAAAAATCCGTACAGGGCCTGCACGGCGGCGCTGAATTCAAACTGGGCAAAGCAGCGGTCCACCTCGCGCGTGGTCGAGAGCATGCGATCGAGGATCGCGTGGTCGTCGGCGTCGAACTTCGACGCGTCGAGACGGGCAATGATGGCCTCAAGCGAGGAATTGTCACCCGACGGTCCGCTCATCTGGCGGAAGCGCGAGGCGTTCCAGAGCTTGTTGCAGAAATTCTTGCCGCTCTCGATCCGGTCCTCCTGGAAGCGGATGTCCTGCCCCTGCGGCGCGATCGAGATGATGCCGAAGCGCAGGCCGTCCGCGCCGTACTTGGCGATGAGGTCGAGCGGATCGGGCGAGTTGCCGAGGGACTTCGACATCTTGCGGCCCTGCGAATCGCGAATGATGCCGGTAAAGTAGACGTCGCGGAACGGGATGCGGCGCTCGATCGGCTCGCCCGGACGAACGAACTCGAGTCCGGCCATGATCATGCGCGCGACCCAGAAGAAGATGATGTCCGGTCCGGTCACGAGCGTGGCCGTCGGGTAGAACGCGTCGAAACCGGCCTTGTCCATCTCGGCGCGGTCCGGCCAGCCCATGGTTGCAAACGGCCAGAGCCACGAGGACGCCCACGTGTCGAGCACGTCGACTTCCTGCTCCCAGTTCTCCGGATCGGCCGGGCCGGCGAGGGAAACGTGGACCTTGGCCGGATTAGCGATGTCGTCGGGCGTAAGCTTCTCGCGATCGAGGCCCTTGCGGTACCAGACCGGAATACGGTGGCCCCACCAGAGCTGGCGGCTGATGCACCAGTCCTGGATGTTTTCCAGCCAGTGCAGGTAAACCTTGGACCAGCGCTCCGGGTGAAAACGGATGTGACCGTCGCGCACGGCAGCCTTGGCTTCCTCGATCTTCGGGTAGCGCAGCCACCACTGCCAAGTGAGGCGCGGCTCGATCGGCACGTCGGCACGCTCGGAGTAGCCGACATTGTTGGCGTGGGCTTCCTCGCCCACGAGAGCGCCGAGTTCCTTGAGGAGCTCGGCCGCCTTCTTACGGCCGGCGAAACGGTCGAGGCCAGCGAGGCCGGGGCCGGCGAGCTCGTTCAGCGTGCCGTCGGCGTTGAGGACGTCGATCGGGGCGAGCTGGTGGCGCGTGCCGACCTCGAAGTCGACCTTGTCGTGCGCGGGCGTGATCTTGAGCGCGCCGGAGCCGAACTCCTTGTCGACGGCGGCATCGGCGATGATCGGGATCTGCGTGCGGTTGAGCGGACGCCAGACCTTTTTGCCAATGAGATCGGTGTAGCGCGGATCCTCGGGATGAACCGCGATGGCGACGTCACCCGGGATAGTCTCAGGCCGGGTCGTCTTGACGGTGATGAACTCGCCGGGGCGATCAACCAGCTCGTAGCGGACCTGGTAGAGCGTGCCGTTGACCGGCTTCATGATGACCTCCTCGTCGGAGAGGGCGGTCAGTGAAACCGGGCACCAGTTCACCATGCGCTTGCCGCGGTAGATGTTGCCGCGCTTGAAGAGCTCGACGAACACGCCGAGGACACGCTCCGAGTAGGCCGGATCCATCGTGAACTGGGTGCGGTCCCAATCGCAGGACGCGCCGAGGCGACGAAGCTGTTCGAGGATGATGCCGCCCTTCTCGTGGCGCCACTCCCAGACCTTCTCGATGAATTTCTCGCGGCCGAAATCGTGGCGGGTCTTCTTCTGCTTGCGAAGCTCGCGCTCGACCACGGTCTGCGTGGCGATGCCGGCGTGGTCGGTGCCGGGAACCCAGAGGGCCGACTTGCCCTCGAGGCGGGCGCGGCGAATGAGGATGTCCTGAATCGTGTTGTTCAGCACATGGCCCATGGTGAGGACGCCCGTGACGTTGGGCGGCGGGATCACGATGCTGTAAGGCTCGCGTCCGGCGACGACCTTGCCCGCAAAGGCGCCAGCCTGCTGCCAGGCGGCATACCACTTCTTTTCGACGTCGCGGGATTCGTAGCTCTTGGTGATCTCAGCCATGGTAAATCGTGGGAACCGGCGAGCGAACCACCCGCCGAGGTCGCTGGCAAGTGCGGGGTTACCCGAGGGCCCAGAGTCCGGTCCCCCGTCACCCCGAAAGAGAGGATGAATGCTGCTATCAAATCAGGCCTGCAAACAGGCAACCCCGCGCGGCAAGGCCTACAAGCTCAGTGACGGAGGAGGCCTGCACCTCCTGATCACCCCTGCGGGCGGAAAATACTGGCGTTGCGATTATCGCTTTGCGGGCAAACGCCAGACCGCCGCCCTTGGAACCTATCCCGAGGTCTCTCTGGCGGAAGCGCGGGACAGACGGCAGGATTTGCGCCGCAAGCTCGATAGCGGGATCAACCCCGCCGCCGCCCGCAAGGAAGCCAAGCTGCTGCGCGGCTTTTCGCTAGACGCCACGTTTGAAGCCGTAGCCCGCGAGTGGCACGGCAAGCGCAAGAAGGACTGGTCGCCCCGTGTTGCGAACCAAGTCTTGCGCGTCCTTGAAAAGAACCTCTTCTCCGAGATCGGCGGCTTTCCGATCAAGGAAGTGACGCCAACGCTGCTTCTTGCCGCGCTGCAAAAGATCGAGGATCGCGATGCTCTCGATCTTCTGGCTGACGCCCGCAGCTATGCGGGGCAGATATTCCGGTATGCCATCGCAACCGGCAGGGCCGAGCGGGACGTTGCCGCCGATCTAAAGGACGCCTTCCGGCGCAACAAGACACAGCATCATGCCTACCTCACGCCTGACGACCTGCCCGCCTTCCTTCGTGCCCTGTACGGCAGCAACTCAGGCGGCATGGGCGTTCTTGGGATCAAGCTTATCCTGCTCACGCTGGTACGAACCACAGAACTTCGGGCCGCACTTTGGTCTGAGTTTGATTTTAAGAAAAACGAGTGGCTGATCCCGGCCACCCGCATGAAAATGCGGCGGCCCCATCTGGTGCCTCTATCCCCGCAGGCCGTGCTTCTGCTCAAGCAATGGCGGAGTGTTCAGGTCAGCGAGGCGAAGAAATCAGGTAAGGAGCCCTCACCGTTCGTGTTCCCGAACACGCAGGTCCGAAAGCATCCCTACATGAGCGAGAACACGATGCTCAAGGTCATCAATCTTCTTGGGTACAAGGACACCACTACCGTGCATGGTCTGCGCTCTTTAGGCTCCACGGTCCTGCATGAAAGCGGTAAATTTACGTCCCTGATGATCGAACGGCAGCTTGCCCATGTCGACGGCAACAGCGTACGGGCTGCCTATAACCACGCGGAGTACCTGTCACAGAGACATGAAATGATGCAATGGTGGGCGGATTATCTTGATGCCGCCCTCAGGAAGCAGTAGTCACAGTTAAGCTTAAGAAATGGAATGATAGGTCGGATCAGCCACGGTATATACATATTACATATCGTCCTGAAGATAATTTCAAAGGGGAGGACAAGCCCTCCCCTTTGATCCCCTCAATAATATACAAGGTGTTTGCCCATGACATGGCTTAAAAAGGCGAAATTTTCTCTGGCTTTGATGCTCGGTACCGCGTTTTTCACCGCGACCGATGCATATGCATTGAAAATTTCTGAAATGAACAAGATTGATCCCGTTGATCAAGCATCTTACATCATCGATGTGATGAACGAACACTTGAAGTTGGTAGCAAATAAAAATCTTGATCTGGCAAAAAAGACTGAGATTGTGCTCTATACCCCCTCGTCTAAGATGAGTGGAGTTTCTCAGGGTATTGTTAGCATCATGGGAACATTTAAATATTTTGAAGAAAAAAATCTTGCCGACAAGGTCGATGTTGAGCTTGCTTGCCGTCTTCTGATGGATGAAATTTGGAAGAAGGAAGGCTGGACCCACGAAGGCAAGATCGCAAATGTCAGCATGTTCATCCCCAAAGGTTTCCAGGTTGCGTACAACCCGACCTGGAAAAAGGATGGTGACAAGAACATAGATAAGGGCGACTCGCCACCGTCTCCTAAAAAGACCTCGTTATTCTATACGCCCACCCTTATGAGCAGGCGTTTTTTGTTTGTATAGAACGACGCGAAAGGGCTGATTGCACCATGGTATCGCTCAATAAAGCACAGGGTTATTTCGCTTCGCTGTTTTTGGCTAGTGCTGCATTTTTTGCTGCGCCTGATGCCAATGCTATGCGCATCTCGGAGTACAATAAGTTAGAAGATAAAGATCAAGTCACCTATCTGCAGAATGTTATCAAAGAGCACATTGATATCGTTGCAAAACAGGATCTGAGCTTGGCAAAAGAAAGCCTAAAGTACGCCTATGCCAAAACAGAGATGGGCGGCACTCAGGGGTTTGGTCAGCTTCTCTTATTGATTAAACGAGCAAACAATAACGGGTCTGCTGATAAAGTGGATGTTGAGTTTGCTTTCAGGGTTTTGTTGGATGCAGAATGGAAATCCAAGGGCCTTACCCATAACGGTCAGCCTGCGAGCACTACGATGTTCTTCCCCAAGGGCTATCAGGTTGCGTTCAATCCTGCAGACAAGGGCGACAAGAACATCGCGCAACAATCGCCTGCGGTTAAATAGTCTACGGATGAAGTGCTTCGTTTTCGCGGCAGATTTGAAGCACGCGCAGTAACGGATAGCGCACGGGAGAGGTTTGGCTGGTGCCGTAGCGAACGCCTGTAGCTCTGAGCTTCTGAGCCTTTTCGCTATCGCTATTATCAAGCCACGAAACCGTCATACCCGCGTGGCGGGCGACATCCTTCTTGGTCAGCATGCGATTACTCAAGGACGATAGGCTGTGCCAGAGACTTTCGGCCAGCATCTGCACCTGTGATTTTGGCAGCGACTTGATCATCAGCCGCAGCGCGATGGGATCGGTGATGTACCCGGTTAAGGCAGGAGAAATCAGATGGCGAATTTGTGCATGGTTCCAGTGGGCAGTGAGACTCTTAGAATGCAGGAAAAGGCTCATACGCTACTCCCCTGATTTGGCTTCGATACTACCCCTCGCGCAACCACAGCATATGTTCAGATTAACATAAAACTACAGGTTTAGTCATCAGGTTGGCCATGCGCCTGTATTCCTGGATTGAACGCTAAAGTATGGGCGCACCGCAGCAAAACGATAGTCCCCTGTTCCCACCCATGACGGCAAAACGGTCCACATCTTCGATGTGGCTTCACGCCTTATTTGCCATTCATACCCACCCTTGGGAGGTAGCGTCACCCGTGCGGATGACGCCTGGTTAACGATCCAGCGAACACGGGGACGGATAGAGATCAGCGTTCTTTGCCCGGATGCTTCTCTCCTCCGGCCATCTGGCGAGGCTCTTTCTCGAAGGTTCCGCGCTCAGCCTGGAGCTTGGAAACAAGTGCCGCCTTCTTCTCGGGTGACATGGCGCGGCCATACCCGGCCAGCAGGCGGTCAGCATCCTTTCCGGTAAACTTGGTTCCCTGCGTGGGTGCGTCGGTCTTTTTCATGGTCAAAGCGTATTGAGGTGATCGGCCAGTTTCTGCCGCCCGCGTTGCAACCAGTCGCCGACGGTGGAAGTGGGTAGCTTCATGCGCTGTGCGATTTCCTCGATAGTGAATCCGTAACGGGCAGAAAGCCAGATCACTTCACGCTGCGGCGCAGGAAGATCGATCGGGTATTCCGCCCAGAATCTTTCCCGCAGGGCCGCCTCTTCTGCGCTGGTGTAGGCTTCCTTGCCGACATGCCGGATGCCTTGTTCGGGCAACTCGTCGCGGATGTCTTCCCTTCGTCTGATCTTCTTCCGGTAGTGGTCGACGAATAGCTGATACGCCTTCCGGCGAATGAGAGGAAGACTGCCGATCTGCTCGGCCTTGAATTTATGCAGAACATGAACCCATAGCTGACTTGCGAGGTCTTCCGCATCAGCATGGTTGCGGGTCAGGTTCATGAGATAGTTTTCGAGGTACACGCCGTGCCGGTCGATGGCGTCCGTCACCGCCGCCAACCGTACGTCGAACGCCTGCGTCGGCTTCGGAGGTGGGACCGAGGGGACCAATGGGACGGATAGGTCCTATGAGGGGAGTCGGAAAGCCATCCGTCGCATAGGTCCCATCAGTCCTATCCGTACCTTCCTCGCTCCGCGCCGGTCTTGCGCGGGCACGGGAATCGCTTTCAATCGCTGGTTTACGTGATCAGTCGCACCCAGAAACACGCGCGCGAACGCCTGCAATTCACCGGTGAAGTCCCGGTGGCCAAGCGGCTGGCTGCCTGCAAGGCCTTCCTGCGCCTGGAGGGCGCCATGATTCGGATGCGCCATGAGGCCGGCGCGCCCGGGCTTGAGGTTGTCCATGCCCGATCGGCCATGGTCGACGTGATGTTGGCCCATCTCTTCGACTACGCGCTTGTCAGCTACGTCCGCGAGCACGGCGAACTGCCGGCCCCGGTCGCGCTGATTGCGCTGGGCGGATTCGGACGCGGGGAGCTCAGTCCCTTGAGCGACATCGACGTGATGTTCCTCTACCCGTCGAAGGCCAAGCCGGCGGATGTGAAACCCCTGCAGGAGCATCTCACCAACGAGATCCTCTACGTGCTCTGGGACTGCGGCCTCAAGGTCGGCCACTCCACCCGCACGGTCGACGAGGTCTTTGCCGAGGCCCGCAAGGACATCCAGACCAAGACCGCTCTGCTGGAATCACGCCTGATCGCGGGTTCGCAGGTCCTGTACGAGACCTTTGCCCCGGCCTACAAGGCGTTCTACACCACGGAGAACCCCCGCGCCTACATCGCGGCCCGCCTCGACGACCAGGCCTCCCGCCGCGCGAAATTCGGGCACACCGTTTTCCTGCAGGAGCCCGACATCAAGAACGGCGTCGGCGGCCTGCGCGACTACCAGAACACCGTGTGGATGGCCCGGGTGAAGCTGGCGATCAGCCGCATCGACGAACTCGTCACGCTCAACTACCTGCGTCCGAACGAGCTCAAGGCCTTCAATCGCGCGTACGATTTCCTGCACCAGGTCCGCAATGAACTCCATTTCGCGAGCAAGCGCGCCACGGACGTGCTCGACCTCGAGGCCCAGCCGCGCATCGCGCTGGGACTTGGTTACACCGAGCCCAAACTCCTCGCCCGCGTGGAGCTGTTCATGCGCGACTACTACCAGTCGGCGCAGACGATCTACCGGATCTCAAAACTGGTCGAAAACCGACTCGCGCTGACGCTGGCGCAGATGTCCGACGAGAAGATCTCCTTTCGCGAAGCCATCCGGGCGCGGCGCCACGAGCGCAGCAAGCGGATCGACGGCTTCGTCCTCCGCGGCCGTGAACTGTGCGCCGAGGGGCTGGACGTCTTCCGGGCTGAGCCCGCGCGCCTCATCCGCGTCTTCCGCCACTGCCAGCAGCTCGGAGCGACGCCGGATTTCGCCCTCCAGACCCTGATTCGCGAGTCCCTGCCGTTGATCACCCGCAAGGTGGTCGAATCCCGGGATGCCAACACCAGCTTCCGGGCGATCCTCGACGAGGCCGGCGCGGTCTTCCCCACCCTGCACCTCATGCACGAATTGGGGGTTTTGGGCCGGTTTATCCCCGAATTCGATGCGCTAACCTGCCTGGTGCAGCACGAATTTTATCACCGGTACACGGCCGACATCCACACCCTGAATACCATCCGGGAACTTGACCGGATTTTCACCGACGCCGAGCCGATCACCCTCAAGTACCGGACCACGCTGCACGAAACGCGCAACCCCGTGCTGCTGTACCTGATCCTGCTCCTGCACGACATCGGCAAGGCCAAGGGCATCCAAGGCCACGCCGAAAGCGGGGTCGAAATCGCCCTCCCCCTGCTCGCCCGGCTCGAAATCGACGCCTCCAGTCGCGAGATAGTCACCTTTATCATCAAAAATCATCTGATTATGGCACGCTTTTGGCAGAAGCGTGATGTCGATGATCCGAACACCGCCGCTGCTTTTGCCGAATTGGTCCCCGACGCAGACCTCCTGCGCTACCTTTACGTGCACACCTTCTGCGACGCGCGCGGGACATCGGCCAACCTCTGGAACGGCTACAAGGATACCCTGCACACGTCCCTTTACCGGGCCACCCTTGACCGTCTGATCCATGGCGAGGCCATCGCCACCCAAAACTCCCAACGTCTGCAAATGACCTATCAGGAACTCGTCTCCCAGAAGATTCCCGGCATCAGCCAGGACGAGATCACCGCGCACTTCAATCTGCTGCCGGAGCGCTACTTCATCCACACGGATACCACGGAGATTGCCCTCCACATCCAGATGGTGAACCGGCTGCTCCAGTCGATCACCGGCGCCGATTCCGTCAGCTCGCTGCACCCCGTGATCGAGTGGAAGGACGACCTGAACCGTTCCCTCACGGTGGTGAACATCGTGACCTGGGACCGCGCCGGGCTGTTCTACAAGCTCGCGGGGGCCTTCAGCGTGGCTGGCCTGTCGATTCTCGGCGCCAAGGTCATCTCGCGCAGCGATCACATCGCGATCGACACCTTCTATGTCGTCGAGCCCGGCCGCGGCGTCGTGCAAAGCGCCAAGGCCCAGGAAATCTTCGCCCGGACGGTCAACGAGGCGCTGGCCCTCAACAAGGACCTGCTGCCCGAGATCATCGCCCAGGCCCAGAAGCACTCCGGCCTCCGCCTCGGTGGGTCCAACGAGACCCTGCAGTCCTCCTTCCCTCCCACGGTCGAGGTTTACCACGAGCTGTCGATGGAGCGCACGATCGTCGAGATCCAGGCGCATGACCAGATCGGTCTGCTCTTCCGCCTCGCGAAGACGATCAGCACGCACGGCTTCGACATCACGTTCGCCCGCATCGGCACCGAGCGCGGCATCGCGATCGACACCTTCTACATCGAGGACGAGGCCCATGCGCCCGTCACCGACTCGCACCGCCTGCGCGACCTGCGCGAGGCCCTGACCGCCGTGATCAGCCCGCCCCAGCGCGCGACGGCCACGGCGTGAGGAATTGCGGAATGTAGCCGGCCTCGCTGAGGCCGGTCAGGAAATGACCGTTGCAGAAATCGGACCGGGGTCAGCGACTCCCGGCTGCACCAAAACGTGAAACACTTCTGCGCCTGCGCCGTCGGCTCAGTCATTCCGCACTCCGAAATCCGCATTCCGCAATTGAGATGACGCCGGTGAACACCAAAGCTCCGCGCTGTGTCTAGCGACATCACCAGGCCGGATTCCGCTTCGTCCCCCGCTCCGCGGAGCCTGGACGCCCACGCCGCGCTCTATCGGGTCGCGTCGCTGGTCGGCCGCACCGACGAGCCAAGCGAGGCCCTGGCCGCGATTCTGGCCGTCGTAATCGATGTTTTCGGCGCATCCTGCGGCTCCATTTCCCTCCTCAATCCCGACAGCGGCAAACTGGAGATCGAGGTCCACCAAGGCATGCCGGCCGAAAACGCCGACCTGTCGCTCCGTCTAGGCCAAGGCATCACCGGCTGGGTCGCCTTTCATGCCCGGCCGCAGCTGGTCACCGATGTTCGTCAAGACCCGCGCTACATCGTCGTGCGCCCGGATGTGCGCAGCGAGATGGCCGCGCCCATGCTCGAGCCCGGTGGGCAGACCCTCGGCGTGATCAATGTCGACAGCGACAAGGTTGGCGGTTTCGCCGAGGCCGACCTCGCCCTCTTCGTCCGCCTCACCGAAGAAGCCACCTCCGTCATCCGCCGTCTCTGGCAGCTCCAGCAACTGCGCGACAAGGCCCGGCAGCTCGAGTCGCTGATCGCGGCCGGACAGTCGCTCGTCACCAAGCTCGAGCCGCAGGAACTCTTCAACACGATCACGCGCGACGCCCGGCGCATCACGCAAACCCACGCGTGCGCACTCTACCTCTGCGAGGCCCCCGGCGACTCCGTGCAACTGGCGTCGCTTGCCAGCCATGCGTCCGCAGATGCACCGACCGGGCCGATGCCACTCGACTCCTGCCTCGTCTCCGCGGCGATCCACACCCGCCGTCAAGTCGAGTACGCCAACATCCAGTCGCCCGAGTTCATCGACGTGGTCGACCTGCCACGTGATCCGGCCCTCCGCTCTCTGCTCGCCACGCCGCTGATCTACGAGAACGAGGTCATTGGTGTGCTCGCCGCGTTCACCGATACGGTTCACCGCTTTAACAACGACGAAAAGCGCCTGCTCAGCGCCCTCGCCAGCCTCGGCGCCGTCGCCCTCCAGAACGCCCGCCTCTACGCCCGCGTCTTCCAGAGCGAGGCGTCGCTCCGCAAGAACGAGCAGCTCACGACCCTCGGCCTCCTCGCCGCCGAGATCGCGCACGAGATCCGGAATCCCCTCACGGTCATCAAGCTCCTCTTCAGCTACCTCGGCCTCGATTTCCCCGAGGGCGATCCGCGCCGCACCGACGTGCGCGTGATCGGCGAGAAGATCGATCAGCTCGAGGCCATCGTCTCGCGCGTGCTCACGTTCGCGAAGGCGCCCTCCAGCCTGCACTCGCGCTGGCCGGTGACCGACATCATCGAGGACACGCTGCTGCTCATCCGCCTCAAGCTAGCCCAGGGCAAGATCCAGCTGCAGTTCGAACCGCCGGAAAAGCTGATCATCGTCGACGTGCACAAGGGCCAGCTTCAGCAGGTCCTGCTCAATCTCCTGATCAACGCGACCCAGGCCATGCCCGAGGGCGGCACGATCACCGTGCGCTGCACCTCGGAGGTGCGCGAAAGCGGCGGTGAGTTCGCGGTGATCGACATTGCGGACACCGGCACCGGCATCGCGGAAGGCATCCGCGACCGCATCTTTGATTCCTTCCTCTCCGGCCGCCCCGACGGCACCGGACTCGGTCTCGCGATTGCCAAGCGCATTCTCCTGAGCCATCACGGCGACATCACCCTGCTCTCGACCAGTCCGGCCGGAACGACTCTGCGCCTCACGCTGCCGATCGCGCGTCATTGATTGATTCCCATGGCCCTGCCCTCGCTCCCACCCGAAGACGATCCCATCGTGATCGCGAACGCCCGCCGCAAGGTTATGCTTTCCGCTACGATCGGCTTCCTCATCCTGAGCGCCATCGTCATCCTCGTGCTTCCCCTGCGCCTGCCCTGGCCTGTGCGGCTCGGAGTCATTTTCACCGATCTGATCGCCGCCGCCATCATCGCGCTGCTCCTGCGCCAAAACAGCCAGCGCTGACGCGCCGCTGATTTTCTGGGGTGTACGCTTCAGGTCGGATGCATGCGACTTGAGGAAACTTCGTCAAACCGGTGTGACATTCACGGATTAGCACGCACCCGCCCTGCGTGCTGATTGACGGCGCACCTTCGTTGCCTGAGGCTGGGACCTTCGTCCCTCCCACTCCGCCCATGCTGACCCCATCGTCTCTTCGCCCGGCCGTCGTCCTTCTGGTTGCCCCGCTCGGGCTCATCGCGCAGACGCCCACCGCACCTGGCGTGATCCAACTTGAGGCGGTCGAAGTCACCGCGCAGAAGCGCGTGCAGGCCGTGCAGGACGTGCCGATCGCCATCACCGCCTACTCGGGCGCCTTCCTCGAGTCGGCCGGCATTGAGCGCTACAAGGACCTCGCCCCGCTCGTGCCGGGCGTGTTCATCCAGGAGCAGTCGCCGAACAATCCCGGCATCAACATCCGTGGCGTCACGTCCGACAGCACCGATCCGCGCGCCGAGATGCGCGTGTCCATTTTCCAGGATGGCGTGTCGATCAATCGCGCCACGGGCAGCGTGACCGAACTCTTCGACCTCGAGCGCATCGAGGTGCTCAAGGGCCCGCAAGGCACGCTCTTCGGCCGGGGCGCCGAGGTCGGCGCGATCTCGATCATCCAGCGCAAGCCGACCGCCGCGACCGAGTCGGGCCTGACCGCAGGCTTCGGCAACTACGGCGCCTTCACGGCGTCGGGCTTCGCCAACAGCCCGATCGGTGGCGGCACGTTCCTCGGCCGCTTTGCCTTCAGCTACAGCCAGCGTGACGGCATCGTCGATAACCTGGCCGACGGCTCCGACCTCAACGGCCGCGACACCCTCGCCTTGCGCCCGTCCCTGCGCTGGCTCCCCAGCGAGCGCACCACGGTCGACCTGATCTTCAATTACCAGCGCGACAATCCTCCCGGCACGGCGTTCAAGAGCGGCGTGATTCCCACGCGCAACGGCGACACCGATCCCTTCCTGGCCGCCGACCTCAACCGCGGCCGCGACCTCTCCATCGACCGCACGGTCTGGGGCGGCACCGCGATCGTGGCGCACGAGATCAACGACGCGTGGTCGCTCACCGCCACGACCGGCGTGCGCGAGTACGACTCGATTGAGCAGTTCGACGCCGATGGCAGCCGCCTGTACCTACTGGAGCTCGCCGATGACTCCCAGGGCAAGCACTTCAGCCAGGAGGTGCGCCTGAACTTCGACACCGGTGGTCGCTTCACCGGTTTCGTCGGCGCCAGCTATGTTTCCGAGGACAGCACCCAGCGGGTGCCGCTCTACACCGACGAGCGCCAGGTCTGGCCGTTCCTCTCGGGCGAGTTTCGCAACGGCCTCCTCGCCGCCGGCCTGCCGGCCGCGTTCGTCAACACCGCCGTGCCCGCGATGAACCCGTTTGTCGCGCAGGATCGCTTGCCGGCGACCTTCGCCGCCTTTGCCGCGATCCCCAGCCTGTCGAGCCTCGCCCTCCTCGCCAACGCCCCGCTCAAGGCCTACCACACCGAGGAGTACATCAACTCGGCGGACAAGCAAACGACCGACCTCTTTGCTGACGGCACCTACGCGATCACCGACCGCTTTGAACTGACCGCCGGCGTGCGCGTCTCATTCGAGGAACAGACCAGCGGCTACGAGGCCCGCCGCGCGCCCGTGGCCAGCACCCTTGGCTTCCTGCTCGGCGCCGCGCCGAACTTCGCTTTCGTCCCGACCAACGGCAATCGCGAGGCCAGCCTGAGCGACACTTCGTGGGTCGGCCGCCTGATCGGTCGCTACGAGGTTTCGCCCCAGTTCAGCGTGTACGCCGGCGTCGCCCGCGGCCGCCTGCCCGCCGCCATCATCATCGACAGCACGACGGTCACGCAGGCGGATGAAGAGATCATCTGGAACTACGAGGTCGGCATCAAGGGCGGCACCAAGGACCGCCGCTATGATTACAGCGCCTCGGTCTTCCGCTACGACTACAGCAATTTCCAGACGGCCGTGCGCGATCCCAACAACGCGGCCCGCTTCATCGTCGTCAGCGCCGGCAACGCCACCGGCCTCGGCGCCGAGGCTGCGGTGCGCGGACGCCTCAACGACACCGTCAGCCTCTTCAGCACCTACGGCTACACCGATGCGACCTTCGATGACACGGACGACAACGGCCAGCCCCAGCGCTATGCCGGCTCGTCGTTCCGCCTGACGGCCGAGCACACGTTCGCCTTCGGCACCACCCTCAGCTGGTCGTCTGCGGCCAACGGCACCTTCACCCTCACCCCGGTCTACCAGTACAAGTCCGAGCACTTCTTCGATGACGACAACACCCGTTTCGGCGGCACGCTCCGCCAGGACGGCTACGGCGTCGTCAACCTGCAGGCCGGCTGGCGCTCGAAGACCGGCCGCTGGGAGATCTCCGCCTTCGCCGACAATCTCTTCGACAAGGACTACCTGGTCGACGCCGGTAACTTCGGGGCCAACTACGGCATCCCGACCTTCATCCGCGGCGAGCCCCTGCTCTTCGGCGGCAGCGCGTCGGTGAAGTTCTGATCCGGCCTCAAGCCGGGATGGGGGTGATTTTGCCCAACCGTCGCGTGACGGTCCCGTGAACTTTCGTGCGCCGGTCGCGGGCGGCTTGTCGCGGCTGGCTCCGGTGGCCACACTGGCTCCATGCGCTTCGTTCGTACGGCCCTGCTGACCATGCTCACCACCGCCACCCTGCTGACCGCCCGGCCCCTCGTCATCGCGCACCGCGGCGCTTCCGGCTATCTGCCCGAGCACACGCTCGAATCCGCGGCCTACGCCCATGCCCTCGGCGCGGATTACATCGAGCAGGATGTCGTACTCTCGAAGGACGATGTGCTCGTGGTCATCCACGACATCCACCTCGACACGACCACGGACGTCGCGACCCGCTTTCCCGGACGTGCCCGCGCCGACGGACGCTTTTACGCGATCGATTTCACCTGGGCGGAACTGGTGACGCTGAACGTCCGCGAGCGCTTCAACCCACAGACCGGCCAGGCCGTTTTTCCTGATCGGTTCCCCACGAAGGGCGGCGCGTTCCGCCTGTGCACCTTCGACGAGCAGGTGAACCTGATCGCCGGACTCAACCACTCGACCGGCCGCAAGACCGGGATCTACGTCGAGTTCAAGGAGCCGGCCTTCCACGCGACCGAGGGCAAGGATCTCGGGCGCGCGCTGCTCGCCGCCCTCACGAAGCACGGCTACACCCGGGCCGATCAGTCGGTCTTCGTGCAGTGCTTCGATCCCGCGGCCCTCCGGCGCTTGCGGACCGAACTGAAAACCGAGCTGAAACTCGTGCAGCTCACGGGCGGCGGACCCGAGTATGCCGCTCTGCTCACGCCCGAGGGACTGCGGGATCTCGCCACTTGGGCCCAGGGCATCGGACCCTCGCTCGGCCAGGTCTTCGCGCCGAATCCAGCCGGAGCGCCTCAGCTCACCTCGCTCGTGCGCGACGCGCAGGCGGCCGGCCTGGTTGTGCACCCCTACACCTTCCGCCGCGACGCCCTGCCGAAAGGCGTCACCGAGATCGGTGCGCTCCTCGACCTTTTCATCCACCAGGCAAAGGTTGACGGCCTCTTCATCGACCAGCCCGACGTCGGCGTTCAAGCGGTGGCCAAGCTCCCCCAGAGCGGTTCAAATTGAAGTGTCGCCTGTGGTCGCTCACCCCAGTCTGAGAGAGTTCAGAGATAAACTCCAATCCCCGGGGTCAGCGACCCCGGCTACAACTGAACTTTAGAGGCTCGCAACCGTGGCACAAGTGCCCGGCCGGTCAGGGGCCGCTCACTCCTCGAGCTCGACGTTCCAGTAGGCGAGATCGAGGAAGTCCTTCCAGCGCTCGCGCTGCTGGTTGCCGAGCACGAGCGTGATGACCGGGCGCCACTTCGGGCGGACCGGCTTGCGGATCAGGCGCATGTGCGCCTCGTGCGGCAGGCGGTTGGATTTGCGGGAATTGCAGCGGATACAGGAGCAGACAATGTTCTCCCACGTCGTCTTGCCGCCGCGGTCGCGGGGGATCACGTGGTCGAGATTCAGGTCCTCGCGATCAAACACGTTGCCGCAGTACTGGCAGGTGTCCTTGTCGCGCTCGAAGACGTTGCTCCGGGTGAGCTTGAGCTCCTTGCAGGGGAGCTTGTCGAACCACGTCAGCAGGATCACCCGTGGCAGCCGGATCACGGTGCGTGGGGTATGAACCGCGTCGATGTCATCGACCGGCGGGTTGCTGCGGGAGAAATCCATCCAATCCAACAGCGAGAACACCCGGAAGTCGTCCGCATGGTGGTGGACGACGGCGGCATGTCCTCGCGCGAGCAGCGCAAACGCGCGTCGGGCGCCGATCACATTCACCGCCTGCCACAGGCGGTTGAGGACCAGCACGGGTTGATCAAGCACGGCCTCCATTCGGGGCTCCGGCGTAATGACCCGCCGGAGACGTGTCAAGCGGAGCGGTATGACACCGGGGTGACGGCACACCGGAAGAGGTCAGGTGTCAGCGATCAGCGGTCAGTCCGACCCGCTCCAAGACAGTCCATTTCTGACATCCGACCTCTGACTTCTGACCTCTTTCGGGATCACTCCTCAGAGCGATCCGCGTCGGTCGCGAGCGCGGGCTTGAGCATCTCGCCCTTGACCCGCACGCCGGCCATCTTCTCCAGAATCTTCGCTGTGTGCTCAGTGAGGACGTCAACCAGCGAGTGGCGCTGATGGATGTCGATCGCCCCCACCACATTGGCCGGGAGGCGGGTCACGCCCGCGATCTTGCCGACGACATCCGCCGGGGTGATCAGCTGCTTGCGTCCGACGTTGAGGAAAATGGTCGTGAACCCGGGCTCGCGGCCGGTGCGGCCTGCGCGATCGAACTTCGGCTTGCGCGGTGCAGCCGTCGGTCCACCGGCAGCGTCACCACCGGACTCGGACGCCGGCGCCGGCATTACCTTCGCCGCGGGCGCACTGCGCTTCTCAACCCAGGCGGGAGCCGCCGAGGAGGATGGGCCCGACGAAGCGTAGGACTGCGCTGGCTTGGCCGGCTCGGGCGCCGGAGCCGACGGCGTCGCCGTCATCATGTGAATGAGCGCCGACACGATGTCCGTGCTCGCGTAGCCCTGTTCGAGCAGGCGGTCGACAATCCGATCCTGCGCCCGGAAGGAGCCGGCCTCCAGCGTGGCGCGGAGCTTCTCGAAGAACACATTCTCGCGCGCCTCCTCGACCTGATCGAGGGAAGGCACGTTCTCGCGGCGAATCTTGAGCTTCGCGAAGCGGACCATGCCCTGCAGCTTGTAGATCTCGCGTCCGGAAACGAAGGTGTAGGCCCGGCCCGACTTGCCGGCGCGACCGGTGCGGCCGACCCGGTGGGTGTAGTCCTCAGCGTCGTTGGGCAGATCAAAATTGAAGACCACTTCCAAGTCGTCGACATCGAGACCGCGCGCAGCCACGTCCGTCGCGATCAGGAACTCGAAGCCGCGCCGGCGGAACTTTTCCATCACGCGCGTGCGCTGGGCCTGCGTGATGTCGCCGTGCAGACGATCAACCGCATAGCCGCGGGCATGCAGGTGCTCGTCGAGTTCATCGACCATGATCTTCGTGCTGCAGAAAATAATCCCGTAGCGGAAATCATGGATGTCGATCAGGCGCGTCAGCACCTCGATCTTCGAACGACGGTCGACCTCGAAGTAGACCTGGTCCACCTGCGGGGCGTTCTGGGCGAGCGATTCGATGCGAATCCAGGCCGGATCACGGCTGTAGCGGCCGATGAGGTCCTGGATCGCGCGCGGCATCGTGGCCGAGAAGAAGAGCAATTGGCGCTTTTCCGGAACAGCCGAGAGGATTTTCTCGATGTCGTCGCGGAAACCCATGTCGAGCATGCGGTCGGCCTCGTCGAGGACGACCATCGACAGCTTGTCGAGTCGCAGCGTGCCGCGCTCCATGTGATCCATCACGCGACCGGGCGTGCCGATCACCACCTGCGTGCCGGCCGCGAGGGCGCGGAACTGGCGTTCATACGATTGCCCGCCGAAGATCGGCACGGCGTGAACGCCGCGCTTGAAGAGCGCCAGCTTGGCCATTTCTTCCGCGACCTGGACCGCGAGTTCGCGGGTCGGGCAGAGAATCAGGACCTGCACTGCCCTCAGGGCCGGATCGACCTTCTCGATCGCCGGCAGGCCAAATGCCGCGGTTTTGCCCGAGCCGGTCGAAGACTGGCCCACGACATCCCGGCCGGTGAGCAGCACCGGGATGACCGCGGTTTGAATGGGGGAGGCTTCCTCAAACCCCATTTTGTCCACGGCCTTGAGCAGCTCGGGAGACAGGCCGAGCTCGGCGAAACGACGTTTTTCCATTAAGGTAGGATGCGCTCCCGCTTATAAAAGGAGAGCACTAAAATCCGCCCTTTCCGCCCCCCTGCCGACCCCCTAGGCTGCGCCCGTGTACCTCACGAAACTCACTTGCACCGCCTGCGGCACGGACCATGACCACCGCAAGCTTCAGAACCTCTGCACCAAATGTGCGAAGCCGCTGTACCCCCAGTATGATCTGACGGCCGCTTCCCGTACGCTGACCAAGGACGCGCTTCGCACCCGCGTGAAGTCGCTCTGGCGCTACCGCGAGGTGCTCCCGGTGCGCGACGAGGCCAACATTGTCACCTTGGGCGAGGGCTGGACGCCCCTGCTCCACGCCCCCCGCCTGGGCGCCAAGCACGGGATGAAGCACGTCTACATCAAGGACGAGGCCCAGAACCCGACCGCCAGCTTCAAGGCCCGCGGCATGACCGCGGCCGTCTCGATGGCCAAGGAACTCGGCGTGAAGAAGCTCGCCGCGCCCTCCGCCGGCAACGCCGCCAGCGCCCTCGCCGCCTATGCGGCCCGCGCCGGCCTTGAGGCCCACCTGTTCATGCCGATCGACACGCCCAAGGCGTTCGTGATCGAGTGCCGCGAGATGGGTGCCCACGTGACGCTCATGAAGGGCCTGATCACCGACTGCGGCGCCGAAGTCGCGCGCCGCAAGGAGGCCGAGGGCTGGTTCGATGTCTCCACGCTGAAGGAGCCCTACCGCGTCGAGGGCAAGAAGACCCTTGGCTACGAACTCGCTGAGCAACTCAACTGGACCCTGCCCGATGTGGTCCTCTACCCCACCGGCGGCGGCACCGGCCTCGTCGGCATGTGGAAGGCCTTCGACGAAATGGAAAAGATGGGCTGGATCGGCTCCAAGCGTCCTCGCATGTACAGTGTGCAGGCCGACGGCTGCCAGCCGATCGTGCGCGCGTTCAAGGCCGGCGAGAAATTCGCGGCCGAGCACCTCGGCGCCGCCACCCAGGCCTCGGGCCTGCGCGTACCGAAGGCGGTCGGTGACTTCATCATGCTCGACGTCCTGCGCAAGTCGGGCGGCGGCGCGATCGCGATTCCAGATGCCGAGATGATGTCGGCCACCCGCGAGGTCGGCTCAGCCGAGGGTGTCTTCACCGCCCCCGAAGGCGGCGCCTGCTACGCGGCCCTCAAGCATCTCGTGGCCGACAAGACCATCAGCCCCGACGAGAGCGTGGTCGTTTTCAACACCGGCTCCGGCCTGAAGTACCTCGAGTGCTTCGGCGGCTGAGTTCGCCCTCAGTCATCTTCGGTTGCCGCGAGCCGACCCTTTCCGGGTCGGCTCGTTTCCTTTTTGCCACCGGCAAAATCAAAGCTGCGTACGCTCGCGGAACGCGCGGGCCTGGCGGCGCGATACCTCTACCTGCCGCCCGGACTTGAGGGTAAGACGCAGGCCCCCGCTGAACCACGGCTCGACCGTGATCACGCTTTGGACGTTGACCATCTCCGTCCGGCTGGCGCGGAAAAAGAGCGTCGGCGGGAGCCGCTTTTCGAGGAACGCGAGCGAGCGGTGAATCACGGGGCTGTCGTTCTCCAGCCAGAGCTTGGCGTAAGCCCCACAGGACTCCGCCCCCTGAATCGCGGCCACGGGCACAAACCAGGTCCGGTCGCCATCGCGCAGCAGGACCTTTTGTTCCAGCGAGAGCGGAGTAATTTCGTCGGACGCCTCGCTCGGCGTTTCGGGTTCGGTCTCGGGCATTTCCGCGCCCAGCCGCTCCACCGCCTTGTTCAGTCGTGCGGCTTCGACCGGCTTGAGCAGGTAGTCGATCGCCCCCAGTTCAAAAGCGCGCAGCGCGTGCTGGTCATAGGCCGTGACAAAGATCACGCGTGGAATCCTCGGCAGGCTCGCGAGGAGATCGAGCCCTGACTCCTCCGGCATGTGGATGTCGAGGAAGAGGAGCTCGGGTTCCAGCCGTGCAATCAGCGCGCGGGCCTCGGTCGCATCCGCCGCCTCGCCCACCACCTCGATCTGGGGAAAGCGTTCGAGCATGCGACGCAATTCGCGGCGCGGGAGCTCTTCGTCATCGATCAGCACGGTCTTCATGCAGCAGGTGGGGTAACGGGAAGAATCAATTCAGCCACGACACGATCGGGACCGTCTGCCCGCAGGTCAAACGAGGCGGCACCGCGGTAAAGATGGGTCAGCCGCGCACGGAGATTGCCGAGGCCAAGGCCGGTGGATTCAGACGGGGCATTCATCGCGCCGGTGTTGACGACCCGCAGGTGCAACTCTCCAGCCTCGCGTCGCGCCGAAATGAGCACTTCACCGCCACCCCGGCGATTCGCGGCCCCAAACTTGACCGCGTTCTCGACCAGAGTCTGGAGACAGAGCGGCGGCACACGGACTGTGGCCACGTCAGGCGCGATATCGCGCACCACCCGGAGCCGGTCGGCGAGGCGCAGTCCTTCGATGCAGAGGTAGGACTCGACCATTTCGAGCTCCTCGGAAAATGCGACGGTGCGGGCGCTCGCGCCTTGCAGCGAGTAGCGCATCATGCCGGAGAGCCGGGTGATCGCATCGCGGGCCAGTTCGGGATTGATTTCCACCAAGGCCCGCAGGGTGGCGAAACTGTTGAAGAGGAAGTGCGGATTGATCTGCAAACGCAGGCTCTGGAGCTGGGCGTCCCGGGCGGCGGCAGCAAAGTCCGCCCGCTCCAGTTCGGCCTGACGGGCCCGATCGTAAAAGTAGAACGCCGCGGCAAACACGGACCACAGCAGCAGAATCATGCTGTGAAACACGACGAGGGCCGACCAGCGCGGAGCGGGATTCCTCGGCTCCGGACCCGAGACCGCGAGCCACTGCTCGATCGGCAGGACCAGATTGGCCGCCAGCACGCCGCCGCCGATGCAGGCCAGCATGACAAAAAGTGGGAGCCGGAGCCACGCCTCCTCATCCCAGCCTATCCAACCCGCCGCCCGCCAGATGCCCTCCGAGATGCCGGCGAGAACGACCATGCTCACGGCAAGGCCGAGCACCTTCGACCCGGACGGACTCCCGTACGTCGTCAGCATCAGCACATCGACCACAAAGAAAAAGATCCAGGCCACCAGCTGGAACTGGAGATGCTTGCGCTCGAACGAGCGCGGAGTCGGAGACGAATGCGGTGCGGACATTGGCTGCCCGTCCACCTTAGGGCTGCCGACAGGAAGGCGAAGGCATTTCCTCACGAGTGGTCGGCCTTGGCCGGCGAACGGTTGGTCCCAAGGCCGCCAAAACCCTCATTTCGACCGTTGGACGAATTCCAAGCGACTCACGGCTGCGAGCTGCCCAACGTGCCGCCCCGTCGGGAAAAGCCCCTAACCCTGCCTTCAGCCTATCCCGCTGGAAATCACCCGCTTCGGCGCAACCTCTTCCCGGTCTGGAACGTATCACTCCTGCCATGCCTTCGCCTTCACCTTCAAAAAAACGCCGCCGGTGGATCTGGATCCTGCTCTTGGCTGCAGCCATTCCCGCGGCCGGGCTTCGCTTGGCTCGTCCTGATCGCGCGGAGGTCGTCGCGCCCTCTATCCAGGACGTGGTCGACTTGGTGGTCGTGAGCGGCCGTCTCCGCGCGGTGCGCGAAGCCGCCGTCGGCGGGGAGGTTTGGGGGAGGAGGCCCTGGTCCGCGAAGGCGACCAGGTCGCCGCCGGACAGCCGCTGCTCCGGGTCGGCTTGATTGATTTCGAGGCCCAGCGACAGCAGGCCCTCGCCCGTCGCGACACCCAGGTGGCCGAGGTCGAAGCAGCAGCCTTGTCCGCCGAGCAGGCCGACAAGGATCTCCGGCGCGCCCGGGAACTGGCCCGCTCCGGCGTCAACAGCCCGGCCGAGTTGGAAGCGGCCACCAGTCTGGCAGCACGCCTACGGGCCGCGGAAGCCGCCGCCCGCGCACGTCTGGCCGAGGATGAGAGCACGGTCCGGCTTCTTGATCGTCAGCTCGAAAAGCGCGTGGTGCGTGCGCCTTTCGCGGGCGTGATCACGCGCCGCTCGGTCGAGCCCGGCCAGAGCGTCGGTCCCGGCACCGCACTCTACCTCGTGGCCGAGATGACCGAGACCGAGATCTATGCGGAGACGGATGAGAACAACGTGGGGCGTCTGCGCGCCGGGCAGCCAGCCACGGTCATCGCACCGGCCTTTCGCGACCAGCCCTTTCAGGCCCGCCTCACCCAGGTCGGTCCCCGTGTGGAATGGGATCGCGGCGTGGTTGGCGTACGACTACGGCCTGAGGTTCTGCCTGGCTTTGTTCTGCCCAACATGACCGTCGACGTGAACGTGGAGGTCAGGCGCTACGCTGGCGCCACCACCCTTCCGCCCTCGGCCGTGCTGCGCTCGCGCGAAGGCACGTTTGCTTGGGTCGCCCGGGGCAACCGCTTTGAACGCGTCGCGATCACTGTGCTCGGCGAAAATCCCACCGCGATCGCCGTCACCGGGGTCACCGCCAGCGAACGCGTGGCCCGTCAGGCCGCGCGCGTCAGCGCCGACCGCAGCTATCGTTTCGTGGAATCACCCTGACGGCATCGGCGCGTGGCCACTCCCTTCACCCTCTCTGTCGCCCTCCGTCAGCTCGCGCACAATCGCGGGCAGACGCTCCTGACCATCGGCGTGGTCGCGACCAGCGTCACGCTGATCATCTTCATCTCGTCGCTGATCAACGGCCTGCAGGTGCGCATTGTGAACAATGTCACGGACTCCATCGCGCACGTCCGCATCATGCCGGAGGAACGGCAGCCGCAGGCGCTGTGGGAGCGCGAGCCCGTCGCGGGCCAGCCGCTCGCCGTCGGCCGCGTGGCCAAGCTCGAGCAACGCCAGCGCAAGATCGAAGGCTGGCAGCCCTGGCTCGAGCGCATCCGTACGCTCGCCGGCGAGGACCTGCTTGTGCTGGTTCCGTCGACCGAGGGCAGCGTGGTGATTTCCCGCGAGACCAAGCGCATTCCCGGTCGCCTGCTGGGGATCGTGCCCGAGGACTACAATCGGATCGTCGATATCCAGTCCAACCTCGTCAGCGGCCGCTTCTACGGGCTGAACGGCGGTGAAGTCGCGATCGGCCTCCGTCTGGCCAATGACCTGGGCGTCGCGCTCGGCGATCGCGTCCGGCTGCTCAGCGCGGAGGGCAATGTGAGCAATGTGACGGTCGCCGGCATCTTCGACACCGGCTTTGGCGCCGTCGACGGCGGCGCGGTCTTCATGCCCGCGCGCGATGCGCAGTCGCTGCTCGGCATTGGCAACGCGATCACCGGCTTCGGTCTCAAGGTCACCGAGGTCTTTCAGGCCGAACGCGTCGCCTCCGAGCTGCGCCAGCAACTGCCGTTCAAGATCGAGAGCTGGATGCAGGACAATGAGCGCACCCTCAGCGGTCTGCGCGCCCAGTCGGGTTCATCCCAGATGATCGTCGCCTTCACCACCCTCTCTGCCGGCCTCGCGATCGCCGCGTTGATGGTGATGGCCGTGACCAACAAGTACCGCGAGATCGGCATCCTCAAGGCCATGGGCGCCTCGTCGCGCCAGATCCTGCGCATCTTCACCCTGCAGGGCCTGATCCTTTCCCTGATCGGCGCGCTGCTGGGCACACTCGCTTCGGTCGGACTACTCGCCTGGTTGGGCAGCCTCAAGACCGTCTCCGCCACGACGGGTAAAGCTTCCGACCTCTTCCCGATCGCCTTCACGTGGGGCAATTTCCTGATCGGCAACGGACTCGCCCTCGTCACGGGTTTCTTCGCCTCCCTCTACCCGGCCTGGCGCGCGTCGCTCGTCGATCCGATCAAGGTCATCCGCGGCCAATGAGCACCTCACCCTCACCGTCCCCGCTCCTCGTCCTCAACTCCGTCGGCAAGGTTTACACCGGCGAAATCGAGACCCGCGCTCTGGCCGACATCAGCTTTGCCGTCCGCCCGGGCGAGTTCCTGGCCATCGTCGGTTCGTCCGGTTCGGGCAAGACCACGCTGCTCAATCTGCTGGGCCTGTTGGATACGCCGTCAGAGGGCCAGATCACGCTCGATGACCTGGACGCGACCCGACTAGAGCCAGACGAGGCCGCCCGTCTGCGTTGTGAACGACTCGGCTTCATTTTCCAGTTCCACTATCTCCTGCCGGAGTTCAGCGCGCTCGAGAACGCCCTCATGCCCTGCCGGGTGGCCGGCAACGACCGGGCCGAACGCGAGGAGTCCCGCATGCGCGCCCTTCTCGGACGCGTGGGGCTGGGCGACAAGCTGGCCAAACGCCCGCACCAACTTTCCGGCGGTGAGCAGCAACGCGTCGCCATCGTGCGCGCTCTGGCCAATGATCCCCTGCTAGTGCTCGCCGACGAACCGACGGGCAATCTCGACAGCCGCAACGCCAACGAGGTGTTTCAACTCCTGCGCGCGCTCACGCGTGAATCGGGCAAGGCGGTCATCATGGTGACCCACGATCACGAACTCGCCCAGCGCGCGGACCGGATCATCACCCTCAAAGACGGACGGATCGAGTCCGACGTCACCGTCGGCTAGTTCCACGGGGACGCTACGCGCCGGGCCATCCAAGCCAGCCTCAACGCTGGCCCGCCGGCGGCGCCATACGGGTCAGGCTGGCAATGCCATCGGCGAAGGCCGGGTAACTCGCCGTGAGCGCGGCGCGGTCCGCGAGTTCGAAATCCGTCCAGACAAACTCCGGCACAACCGTGCACGACACGAGGGCCCAGCGACCACCGGCGACGAGCCGCGTTCCCTGCCAGACGTTCGCACCCACGACATCCTGCACCCGCAGACCGGCGCTCGGCGCGAGCCCAAGCCTGATCCACTCGCCGCGGCCGTCAGGATGCAGGCGCAACGACTCGAGCGGATCACCGGCATGAAAGCACCAGATCTCGTCGCTGATCAGCCGGTGCAGCGCAGAAAAGCCTTCGGGAGTGAACAAGGCCTGAATGACTGAATACGCGCGGCGTTCACCGCCATGACTGCCGACCAACGCCGCGCCCGGGATCACGAGCGCGGATTCCGCAGTGCGTCGAAACCAGCCGCCCTCCTGATCAAGAGGCTGCAAGCCCAGCAAGGCCACGACCTCGGCCGCCGTGTGGGTCGTGGGTGAGAGAGAAGCGAGGGAGAGGGATTCCATTGAAACCACCGGCGGAGGGCGCCATCACGGGGCCATGATCTTCACCGACAAGCGAGCTAAAGGCGTCGGCCGCTGCCTTGTGGACACAAATCTGCAGGGTGAGCCGCTTCACTATCACATTTCCGAGGTCGCTCCAGGTGTGCGCTCCCATCCGCCCCACCAGCACGGCGGCTACGAAGCCGTCCATGTGCTCGACGGCGAGGCCGTGTTTGAAATCGGTGACGAGCGCCATGTCCTCCGCGCGGGCGAGGGCGTGATCTTCGATCCCAATCGGATGCACGGGCTGATCGGCAGCGGCACCGGGCCGGTGCGCTACCTCGTCGTGCTGTCGCGCTGACGAGGAAGGTCGTGACCCGGGTTCGATGTAGCCGGCCTCGTTGAGGCCGGAGATCGGAAAATCGCGCGAAGCGGTACGGACCGGGTCAGCGACCCCGGCTACACCTCAAGCGATCAGCGGACCTGGAGGGTCTCGCCGGAGTATTCGAGGCCCAGCGAAGGAATCGTGACGGCCTTGCGGTTGCCGTCCTTTTTCACCTTGCCCGCAACCCATGCGTCGTAGCCCGCAGCCTTGGCTGCGGCGACGGTGGCCTCGGCATCGGCCGGCGAAACATAGGCGGCAAAACCAATGCCCATGTTGAACGTCGCATAGGCCTCGCGCAGCGTGATCGGACCGGCCTCCATCAGGAACTGGAACAGCGCCGGGATCGGACGAGGATCGGTGATCTCGTAAACGAACGGTTCCTCCAGACGCATCAGCTTGCGCCAGCCGTGACCCGTGACGTGCGCGACGTAGCGCAGGTCGAGTCCACGGCGCTGGCACTCCTTCACAAACGCCACATAGATGACCGACGGCGCCAGCAGCGCCTGCCCGTAGGTACGGGCGTCGCCATGGCCGATCGGGGTCTGGTAGCCCTTGGGCAGCTTGTCGGCGATCAGGCGACAGAGGGACAGGCCGTTGGTCTGCACACCGGACGACGCGAGAAACACGATGGCGTCGCCGTCGCGAACTTCACCGGTGATCCGGCGGCTCTTGGGCTCAATCTTGCCGACGGCGGAGCCGGCGAGGACGATCGTCGCGGGTTCAATCAGGCCCTTGAGCGTCGGCGTCTCGCCGCCACCCCAGACCGCACCGGCCTGACGGCAGCCCTCAGCGAAGCCCTCGACGAGTCCGGCCACGCGCTTCTCATCGGTGAACCAGCCCGAGTCGCCAACGGCGGCATGCATCGCGACCGAGATCGGCAGCGCTCCGCAGGTGACGAGGTCGTTGACGATGGTCGCGACCGTATCGATCGAGATCTCGCGATAGAAGCATTGGCCGGTCTGCGCGTAGACCGCATCGGCCACGAGATTCTTCGTACCCAGCCCCTCCTCGACATGCGCGAGGTAGTGGTCGGCGGCCTCGATCAGGTACGCACTCTCGCCGCGCGTGCTCGCGGGCTCGGAGTAGCCGTGCTCCTTGAGCTGACCAGCCGTGGTGCGCGCCGCCTTCTGGCAGGCGCGCTTGAAGGCATCGAGCTGATCGTAACGGACACCGGAGGATTCGTAGGAAAGGGACATGAGACTACAGGAAGCAGCGGAGAGAAGAATGACCAATGACCAATGTCCAATGTCCAATGAGACAATCCCGAATGACGAAGCCCGAATGACGAAGCGGGCAAAGACCGCGACGCTCGAGAGCGCTCACCTGAAACGCAACGCCCGAACGCTGTCCGCCACCATTGGTCATTGGACATTGCCCATTGGTCATTTCAGTAGCTCCGCCCTTCGGCCTGTTCGTAGTAGTTCACGTAGGCTTGGTTCACGACGCGGTAGCCGCCGGGCGTCGGGTACTTGCCGGTGAAGTACCAGTCGCCGCTGTGATCCGGCACCGCGGCATGGAGGTTCTCGATCGTCTGGAAGATGACTTCCATCTCGCCGGTCCACTCGATGTTCTTCGGCCGCACCAGCTCGGTGATGCGGGCGGAGATTTCCTCGGGCGTGAACGGCTCGTAGATCTTGCGGACGTGATTGGTCGAGTCGCCCGTGCTGACCGCGTCTCGACACAGCTGGTACACTTCCTCCAGGAGGCTGGCCTTGCCGCGTTCCTTGAGCAGCGCAACCGCGGCCTCGAAAGCGATGAACTTGCCCAGCTCCGACATATCGATGCCGTAGCAGTCGGGATAACGGATCTGCGGGGCGGTCGAGACGATGACGATCTTGCGTGGGTTGAGGCGCGAGAGGATGCGGAGGATCGAGCGGCGGAGCGTGGTGCCACGTACGATCGAGTCGTCGACGCACACGAGGTTGTCACCCGGCTGCACGGAGCCGTAGGTGATGTCGTAGACGTGGCTCGCGAGCTGGTTGCGCATGCTCTCCTGGCCGATGAAGGTGCGCAGCTTGATGTCCTTGGAGACGACCTTCTCGCCGCGCGGCCAGTTGCGGAGAATGAGGTCATCGAGCATCGACTCATCGAGCGTGCCGGCCTTTGCCGCGGCCATGATGGCCGTCTTGACCTCGTCGCGGCGGCGTTCGCGCAGCGAATGCATGAGGCCGTAGTACGCGACCTCGGCGGTATTCGGGACAAAACCGAAGACCGTCTTGGCCCAGTTGCCGTCGATCGCCTTGATCACCTGGTTGGCGAGACGGCCGCCGAGCGCCTTGCGCTCCTTGTAGATGTCGACGTCGTTGCCGCGGGAGAAATAGATGCGCTCGAACGAGCAGGACGAACGCGGGAGCGGCGCGGTGAACTGGGTCTCGGTCACGGTGCCGTTTTTCTTGAGCACGATCACATGACCGGGCGGCACTTCCTTGACCTGTTCTGCGGCGAGGTCGAACACCGTCATCAGCGGAGCGCGCTCGGAGGCGAACGCGACCACCTCGTCATTCTGGAAATACCAGGCCGGACGGATGCCGGACGGATCGCGCCCAACAAAGGCATCGCCATTGCCGATCAGGCCGCAGAGGGCGTAGCCGCCGTCCCATTTCTGGGCGGAGCGGGTGATGACGCGGCCGAGATCGAGGCGCTCGCTGATCTGGCGGGAAATCTCATCGCCCGGGAGACCGGTGGCCCGAAGGGCGCGGTAAAGTTCCTCGTGCTCCTCATCGAGGAAGAATCCGATCTTCTCGAGCAGCGCCTGGGTATCGGTGGCGAAGATCGGGTGCTGGCCCATGCCGATCAGGGAGCGGTTGAGCTCCTCTGTGTTCGTCATGTTGAAGTTGCCGCAGAGCGCGAGGTTGCGCGTCGGCCAGGGCGAGCGGCGGAAATACGGATGGCAGGACGAGATGTTGTAGCCGCCGCTGGTGCCGTAACGCAGGTGGCCGACGAGCAGTTCGCCCCCGAAGTCGAAGTTGCGCTTCACCGTGTCGGCGAACTCCGGGTGGATCGTACCGTTGTCGAGCTTCTCGTTGTACTGCGCGAGCAGGGTCTTGAAGATCTTGTCGAGCGGATTGGCCTTCACGCACCGCTCACGGAACATGAAGGGCTCGCCGGCCGGGACATCGAGCTTCACGCAAGCCACGCCCGCGCCATCCTGGCCGCGGTTGTGCTGCTTTTCCATCAGGAGGAACAGCTTGGTGAACCCCCAGAGCGGAGTGCCGTATTTCTCCTGGTAGTAGGAGAGCGGCTTGAGGAGCCGGACCAGCGCGATGCCGCATTCGTGGGTGATCCGATCGCTCATGAGCAGGTGAGCCCGGAGCCTGGGCGCAGAAAACCTCGCATGAAATCGCCCGGGACTCCGACCGGGCAGCGTGCTGATGGGTTAGACGTGATCCTCACAGACGATAAAGGCATCCATCTCGGGGACGCGGTGGCAATGGTCAACGGCTTTCTCCGCCCGAACCCTCGGGACGTTCATTTCACGGGGTTTCCCGTGCGGTTTCGCGGGTGAAATTTTTCGTGATGGCTGACGAGGCGCTTTTCATCAACCGCCGTGTAAATCTGTGTGGTGGAGATGTTCGCATGGCCAAGCATCTCCTGAATTGCCCGCAGATCCGCCCCGCCGGCGAGGAGGTGCGTCGCAAAGGAATGTCGCAACAAGTGGGGCTTCACCGGCTTGTTGATGCCGGAGCGCTTGGCGTACTTCTGGACGATCACCCAAAGCGTTTTGCGGGAAAGCGGGCCACCGCGCTCACTCAGAAAAAGGGCGCTGCCCGTCTTGGGTTTGACGAAGTGGGGCCGGCCCGACGCAAGGTAGACCGTCAGGGCCGCCGAGGCCTGGCGGCCGACCGGGACCACACGTTCCTTGGAACCCTTGCCAAAGACGCGGATGAAACCGTTCTCGAGGTCGACCTGCTGGAGGAGCAGCCCACCCAGTTCGGAAACGCGCAGGCCGCTCGAGTAGAACAATTCCAGCATCGCCCGGTCGCGCAGGGCGAAATGATCACCGCCGGCCGGCGCGGCCAGCAGTTTGGCAACCTCGCTCGCCGACAGGGTACCGGGGATGCGCCGCGTGAGCTTGGGGCCGCTCAGCAGCTCGGTGAAGTCGTCCGCCCGGTGGCGTGAACGCACGAGAAACCGGGCCAAGCCGCGGAGCGCGGTGAGTTTTCGCGCCAGACTGGCCACGGTGTAGTCGTCGCCGCTGAGCGAGCGGATCCACGCCCCGACCTCGTCGCCCTCGACCGTGCGCCAATCCTTCGTGCCTTTGCGGGCGAGAAACGCGGCGCACTGGTCGAGATCGCTCTGGTAGCCCTGCCACGTGTGCACGGACAACCCGCGTTCGAGCTTCAGGAAGCCGACGAAGTCGTCGATATCGCCGGCAAAGGCCGGGGCCGCCCTGCTCGGTTCGTCACGCATGGGACCGATCCGGCAAAGAGCGGGAAACGCTTAGTAACGCCGACGCGGCGGCGGACGCGGCGCGGGATTCGTATCCTTCATGCGATACGTGATGCGCGCCTTCTCGAGATCGTAAGGGCTCATCTCCATCTTCACCGTGTCGCCTGCGGCGATCTTGATGAAATTCTTCCGCAGCTTGCCCGAGATATGGGCGAGCACCGTGTGCCCGTTGGACAACTGGACCCGAAACATGGTGCCCGGCAGCACCGCCACAATCTTACCTTCTACTTCGATCGATTTACCGTCGGATTCTGGCATAGGAAGCGGTCGGCGGGCCATTTAGTTCTTTCGTGTGGTATCCAATTGTGGTGCGTAAAAACCATGTGTAAGCCTGATTTCACGACCGCAAGCAAGGTTTTCCTACCGCGGCCACCCTTCCATGTCAGCTCCCTCCAATCCCCCGCCCGCCTGCCCGTTTGAGAAGCGTTTCCCGTCCCAATTGGTCCGGGATGACGTCTTTTACATGAGCCTGGCCTATAATCAGGCCATCGATGCCTGGCGGGGCGATGAAGTACCGATCGGATGTGTGATCGAGCGCGACGGCGAGGTCATCGCCTCCGCCCACAACCGCGTCGAGGGGGCCCAGGATCCGACGGCCCATGCCGAGATCCTCGCCATCACCCAGGCCGCCACGAAGCTCGGTGACTGGCGGCTGGAGGGCTGCACGCTCTACGTGACGAAGGAGCCCTGCCCCATGTGCTCTGGCGCCACCCTGATGTCGCGGCTCAAGCGGGTCTGCTACGCGGTGCCGGATCCGAAGATGGGCTGCCTCGGCGGCGCGACGGACCTCAACGCCCTCCCGCGCGTCAATCACCACTGCGAACTCACCGTCGGCGGAGTGCTCGAAACCGAGTGCCGCGAACTCCTGCAGGCCTTCTTCAAGCTGAAGCGAGCCGAGTAAGGGTCCAGCCCCGCTCCGCAAAGAAATCGGCCGCGGAAACGGATCGGAGAATGGCCACAAAAAACACGAAACAGGGTTTGAGTTCGATCGCGAACCCCGTCCGAGCGCTTATAGGCGCAACGCAGTAGCCATTCGCCGAACGTTTCTTTGTGTTTTTCGTGGCTAAACGCCGAATCCGGATCTGAGCGGGCCAGCAGCCCGCGCTCCCAGCGGAAATCCATCACCCGCGCATGACCGCGCGTAGCGCCTTCGCTTCCGCGAGCACCTCTTTCGCTGCGGCCAAGGCGCCCTCGTCGGCGCGATCCGTCACCTCCGCCGCAGCCTCCACGGGGTGATCATCCGGATCACCCAGACCCGCTTCACGGTAGCGCCGCAACCGCTCGAGAATCAGGTCGCGCAGCTCCACCGCGTTGTCGACGCCGTGAAAGACCGCCTCGTGCATCGAGTCGTGATCCTTGCCCCCACCCTCGCCCTTGCCCCCGCCACCGCCCGCCGAGGTCACACGCACATCCGCGATACCCAGCAGCCGCTGCAACGGCCCCTGCGACACCTCGACCTGCTGAAGATTCGCGAAGCTCATCGTGATCTCCTGCAGCTTCCAGATGCCGGTGCGAATGCGCAGGCTGCGATCGGTCACGAGGTACCAACGATAATCATAATCGAGACGGACGGCGGCGAACGTCGCGGGAATCAACAGGACAAAGCCGGCAATCGCCACGCCCTCGGCCACCTTGATCAGGAGAATCGTCCACTCCGGCAACCCGGCAGCCCTGGTCGCGATCCCACTCAGATTCACCCGCCCGTTGCCCCGCTTGCGTGCGGGCCGCGTCGACTCCGTGGGCGCCGGAGCAGGCGTCGCCTGGCCATCGGCCGGCTGCACGGCCACCGGCGCGGGCTCAGGTTCAGCCTGACGCGCGCGGGCCGCGGAAATATCCGCGTCGAGCCAGCGGAGAAACTGCAGCGAAAACAGGATGCCCACCATCGTCGCCATCTGGGTGACACCCCAGGCCATCACGCGGAAGCGATAGAAATTTCTCGCCGCGCGAAATGTCCGCAGCGAACCAGGCGCTCCGGCCGGCGCCTGCGGCTCCGGCGGCACGCGCAGGAGCTTCAGAATCCATTCGCGCAGCAGATCAAACATGATCCGTCCTCGCCGGATCCGGCTGTGGCGGCGGCAGCGCGGCGCGAATCCCGCGCAGCTCCACCGCGATTTCCCGGAGCGTGACTGCGAGTTCCGCCTCGGCACCCGCCGCGGCCGCAGACACCCGGGGCGACGGGGACGAGACCTGTTTCACGCCCCGCATCCGACCGTAGAGAAAATCGCGCACGGCCTCGAATTCCTTGAGTCCCTCGATGGTCATCTCCGCCGAAGCGCTGCCGCTCGCGGTCTGAACCAGCACACGCCCGAGCCCGAGCCAGCGCTCGACCACATTGGAGCGCAGGTGGATGTCTTGGATGCGCGCATACTGGATGATCACCTCGCGCCGAAACAGGATGCCCCAGCGCATCGAAAGTCCCTCGTCGGTAAAGCGGTAGCGCAGCGTCTGGTAGCGAAACCAGTGGATCACCAGCAGCACGGGCGCCGCCGGCAGAATCATCAGGCTGAACAGGACATAGTACGTCCACAGATTGCGGTGAGGCCGCTCGATCGCGAGAATGGCCGCCTCGTCAGCCGGATTGTTCATGCCGGGCGAGCCAAGCGGGCGCGGATCACCGTCGCAAGTCCTGGATGGAACCCATCTCCGCGGAACCGGTCGACCCGTAGGGATCGTCTGGGCCCGGAAAAGCATCGTTCCCTTTCTCGTCATCGTTCTCGTTCCCCGGATCGGACGAATTTCGGAGCGAGAACGAGTATGAGAACGAAGAACGAGAACGATTCCAGAAGTGGGTCAATCCGGCGTCCACGGTTGACGCCTCTGCTCGGTGGGCACACCCTACCCTCCCTTTTTCACGTCAACCTCAACTCATCCCACCATGGCCTACGAACTCCCGAAGCTTGCCTACGCCTACGACGCTCTCGTCCCGCACATCGATGCGAAGACGATGGAGATCCACCACTCCAAGCATCACCAGGCTTACATCACCAACGCGACGAACCTCCTCAAGGATCACGCCGCGCTGCTCGCCCTCGATGTCAACGCCCTCATCAAGGATCTCTCCCAGGTGCCCGAGGCCATCCGAGGCGGCGTGCGCAACAACGCCGGCGGTCACAGCAACCATGCCTTCTTCTGGACCGTGATCGGTCCGGGCAAGGGCGGCGCTCCCAAGGGCAAGCTGGCCGCGGCGATCGACGCCGAGCTCGGCGGCTTCGCCAAGTTCAAGGAAGACTTCAGCAAGGCCGCCGCGACCCGCTTCGGCTCCGGCTGGGCATGGCTCGTGGTCGGCGCGGACAAGAAGCTCGCGATCGGCTCCACCGCCAACCAGGACAGTCCGCTGATGGGCAAGGCCGTCGCCGGCATCGAGGGCAAGCCCGTCATCGCGCTCGACGTCTGGGAACACGCCTACTACCTCAACTACCAGAACCGCCGCCCGGACTACGTCACCGCGTTCTGGAACGTCGTCGACTGGGACGCGGCCGAGAAGAACTACCTCGCCGCGATCGCCTGAGCGATTCGCTCCGTTTCAACAAAAAGCCGCACCGGAAATCCGGTGCGGCTTTTTGCAGGCCGAAAGGATCGACCCACTCTCTCAATCAGCCGGCTATCACGGCGCCAGGACGCTGGCTTGGGAGGTCTGGCCCATGCCCTCGGGGCTGATGCGCGTGCTCTTGCCCGTCTCCGTGTCGAGGAGGTAGAGCGCGCGGGTGTTGGCCCCGCGCTGCGTGTAGACAATGTGGCGACCGTCCGCGAGCCACGAGGGCTCGACCGCATCCATCGGCGCCTTGGACACGACCTTGGTCGGCGTCTTGCCCGACAGGTCATGCGTCGCGATCTGGAACCCGCGACCCGAGCGGATCGTGAACGCAATCAGATTCGGGTTGCCGCGGCTCCAGTCCGGCTCCGCACAGTAACCGCTGATGTTGGTCGCGAGTCGGCGGGGCGAGCCGCCGCCGGCCGGCATGACGTAAAGCTGGGGACCACCGGCCGAGTCCGACGTGAACACGATCTGGGAACCATCGGGCGAGAAGCTCGGAGACGACTCGACTGCGCTCGTGCGCGTGCGGCGCGAGATGTTCCGGCCCTGCGCGTTGGCCACGTAGACCTCGGGATTGCCCTCGCCGCTCAGGATCAACGCGACCTGCTGGCCGTTGGGGCTGAAGCGCGCACCGCTGTTCGTGCCCTTGAGGCTGACAAAGGTCGTGCGCTGCAATGACGCCAGGTCGATGAGGAAGATATCAGGGAAGCCCGACTTGTAGAATGACGTGTAGACAATTTTGCTGCCATCCGGCGCCCAGCGCGGGGTCATGGCCTGCGCGTTGTCACGGGTGATCTGCTTCACTTCGCCGAAGAAGAGGTCGCCGGTGTAGATCTCCTGCTTGCCCGTGCGCTCGCTGATGAAGGCGAGCTTGGAGGCGAAGAAACCGTTGAGGCCGCTGGTCGCCTTGACGGCGACGTCCGCCGCCTTGAGCAGGGCATTGCGCTGGCTTGAGCCAGTCACGACCTGGCTGGTCACGGGCGTCGTGCCCCGCAGCACCTCGACACGCACCTGGTTCGCCGCGACCGCGGTGAAGCGGAGGTCAAACGCCTGGCCCGATGCGACGCGGCGGTAACGGCCGTGGGCGTTGAACGCGATGTTGGCCAGCTGGTCGATCTCCGCCGGACTGCCGGTGACGCGGACCGCGATGGTCTTCACGTCGGTTGCAATGTCGATCGGGCCGAGTTCGCGAACCTGGGCAAAGGCGGGCGCCGCAGCGCCCAGCAGGCCGGCCAAAGCCGCGCCGAGAATGAAAATCAGACGTTTGTGCATCGGAAGAAAGAGGGTTATGCTCCTGGCATTTCTATTTACAGGCTCTCTGTCCTTAACAACGTAAAAACCTTTCCGTTCCAAAAAACCTGACGCCCGTGACGCCCGACGCCATCAAGGAAGCCCTCAAGCAAGTGAAGTATCCCGGCTTCAGCCGCGACATCGTGTCCTTCGGACTCGTGAAAACCGCGGCGTTTGCCGACGGCACGGCCAAGGTCGCCCTTTCACTCACCACGTCGGATCCCAAGATCCCGCTGCACCTGAAGGGCGAGGTCGAAAAGTGCCTGCGCGCCCTGCCCGGTGTGACGGCCACGATCATTGACGTTGCCGTTACGCCCGCCAAGCCCGCGGCCGCTGGCGGAGGCAATCTCGGCGGCAACGCTGCCGCGCCCAAGACGATCAAGCACGCCGTCGCCATTGCCTCGGGCAAGGGCGGCGTCGGCAAGAGCACGTTCGCCGTCAACCTCGCCTGCGCCCTCGCCCGGCTCCTGACCGCCCAAGGCCGGCCCGGGCGGGTGGGCCTGATGGACTGCGATATCTACGGTCCGAGCGTGCCGCTGATGATCGGACTCCATGGCGAACGCCCCAACGTGCAGGGCGACAACCTCATCCCGCTCGAAAAGCACGGAGTGAAGGTGATGAGCATGGGTTTCCTCGTCGATGAGAACACCCCGGTCGTCTGGCGTGGGCCGATGATCATGAAGACGATCCAGCAGTTCGTGCAGAACGTCCAATGGGGCGAACTCGATGTGCTGCTGGTCGACCTGCCGCCCGGCACGGGCGACGCCCAGCTTTCACTTGTGCAGACCCTGCCGCTTGACGGCGCGGTCATCGTCACGACCCCGCAGCCCGCCGCGACCAACGTTGCGCGCAAGGGCGGCCTGATGTTCCAGAAGGTCAATGTCCCGCTCCTCGGTGTGGCCGAGAACATGAGCTATTTCGTCGATCCTGCGGGCCAACGCCACGCCCTGTTCGGCGAAGGCGGCGGCGCGGCGACCGCCGAATCGCTGGGGACCGTGCTCCTTGGCCAGGTCCCGCTGATTTCAGCAATCCGGGCCGGCGGTGATTCCGGCAAGCCGGTGACCGTCACGGATCCGGAAGGTCTCGCCAGCAAGGTGTTCCGCGACATTTCGGAGTCGCTCCTTGCCCGCTTGGCCAAGCCCCTCCCGGGCCGCGCGAGCTCCTGACGCCGCCGGCTTGCGCTTGAAAAGCGCAACTACCCCAGGTCGCGTTTTCCGGGCATTGACAGTCCGCACTTCGAACCTACGGTACGGCCACCGACTATCATGGCGCTCACGAAAGAAGACGTCGTCTCCGCCCTGCGCACCTGCGTGGACCCTGAGATTCCGGTCAATATCGTCGATCTGGGCCTCATTTATGCGGTGGATCTGACCGATATGAAGACGGGGCCTGCGACGGGCAGCGAAGTCACCGTCAAAATGACCCTCACGTCACCCGGTTGTCCCATGTCGCACGCCATTTCCAACAATGTTCACCAGCGTCTGCTTGAACTGCCCGGCGTAGCCAAGGCCAAGGTTGATATCGTGTGGGAGCCGCAGTGGCGGCCCGACATGATCACGCCCGAGGGCCGAAAGCATCTGAATCTTGCGTGACGCATCCGCCCTTCCTATCCCCTTCCACCGTGGTTGCCATGTCATCTCCGAACCCGCTGCCAGAAGCCTCCAGTTCGCGCGACTTCGTGAAGCAATCGTCGCTCTACCAGGAATTCCTGGCCGAGCGTGAAGAGATCCTGCGCCACAAATGGCTCGAGTCGGAGCGGCTCGGCTACGACATCGGTTTTGAGCGCGCCCTCCTCGACTGGATCCGCAAGCACCGCGAGGGCTGGCGCGCCGCCCGCCGCACCCAGATCCAGCAGGTGCAGCAGCACCAACAGCTGCAGCAGGCCCAGGCCAAGGCGGCCTCATCCTCCTCGGGTCAGTCGTCCTGAGTCAGATCAAGCCGTTTAATCACAGATTGGCACAGATAAGATATCAGCGGGTTCATTCCCCTCTGTCTTAATCTGTGTAAATCCGTGTTATCTGTGGTCAAAATCCGGTCTCTGCCCGCTCTCCCTCGGGCACGAAAAAGGCCGGACCGCAGGGCGATCCGGCCAAAAATCAGCTAAGTGACTCGCGACGAGTTACTTGATCTCCTTGTGGAGCGTGTGGCGCTTGAGGTGCGGATTGTACTTCTTCTTCTCAATGCGCTCCGTGACGGTCTTCTTGTTGCGCTTGGTGAGGTAGCGGGAGGCGGGCTTGCCCTCTTTCTTGGCCTCGGTGCATTCCAGGGTGACGACTTCTTGCATGGTGATTTAAATGGATTGAAGGGTCAGAGGAAAGCCGCCGGCCCGCCCGGCGCAACCCCAAAGTGGGCGGGCCGCCCGTGGCAGGGATTGCGGATTTTGGACTGCGGATTGCGGAATCCCTCAACCCAGCGGCGTTTCGATGGGGGCCTAGATCCATGGTGGAACTAACCCTTTCACTGTCAGCTCATTCGTGTCGATTCGCGCGATTTGCTGGCGGGCCTCTGCAGGAGGTCGCTCAAGGTCCCATGATATCCCGAAGACGCGTCCGGCCCGCCTCCGAGGAGGGAGCGAAGATGTCGTCCGGGAACGCCCGATTGAAGGTGATCTCGCGGTAGATGGTGTCGGCCATCTGGGTGTTGGCGGACAGGCCGGCGAGGTACATGAGGCGGAGATTGGACTCACGGTTGATCTCCGCGCCCGCGAGCCAGAGATCAAGATCCGCCCGCTTGGCCGCAAAGGTGCCGAACAGGTCGAATACGCTCGAATACCCGACCGCGTACATCGAGGCACGCACGGCTTCATGGTCCGGCCGCTCGAGGCGGGCCTGCAGCGCATCGATGTCGATCTTCATCGGCTCAAGGCGCGCAAGCATGATGGTGTCGTAGCCCGAACCATCCATCTGGTTACCCCAGATGCTCCCCTCGGGAAACACCTCGAGGAAAGTCGCCACCTCGCTCTTCACCACCTCGGAACTGCTCTCATACAGTGGCACCCACTGGCCGATGACGCCGCCCGGATTGAGGCGGGCCTTGCACAGCTCGAGGTACTCTTTGGTGTAAAGCGATGCCGCGCCCTTGACCCATGGATGAATGGGATCGGACGTGATGACGTCGAATTTCTCCTTCGTCGTCATGATGTAGTGGCGCGCATCGTCATAGACGATTTCCACGCGCGGATCCGTGAGCAGGTTATGGTTCTCCTTGCTGAAATACGTGGCCACCACCCCCGGGATGAGCGGCTCAATCTCGCAGATCACGATCCGCTCGACCGACGGATGCACGATGAAGGACCCCGCCGTCACGCCCGCTCCGCAGCCGACGATCAGCACGGTCTTGGGGGCAGGATGGACCAGTGCCGGCATGTGACCGAGCATGCGCTGCAGGCGCATGTCATACGGATCGGTCGAGGCCTCGACCTTGCCGCTGACGTGGAAATTTCGATACACGCCGGAATCCATCGCCGGCCGCTCGGTCACGGCGACCGAGGAGTTCATGCCCTCGCCCATGTACAGCATCACCGGCGTGAAATCCATGCGCGCCGAATAGCGGCCGTAGGTCACGAGTCCCTCGGCCAGCGGAGGCATCAGCCAGGCCAGCCCCACCCCGTAAAGCACAATCACCACCACCGCCGGGATCGCCCGCTGGCGGGAGCAGTTCAGGACCAGCAGCACGAGACCCGCGCCCACCGCACCCAGCACGAGGATACGCTGGGTCTGCTGCGTGCCAAAGGCCGGCACGAGCACGAGCCCGATCAGCGTGGCACCCAGGATGGCGCCCACCGTGTTGGCCGCGTACAGCCGGCCGACCAGCCGGCCGGGCTCGGCCCCGCGTTGAGCCAGGATTGCCAGCGCCAGCGGAAATGTCGCGCCCCAGGCGATCGCCGACGGCAGCACCGCCAGCGCGCTGCGCACCAGATCGAGTTGGAAGAGCATCCACGGATTCGACGTAAGATTCGCCTGCACCGGCCAGGCCGGCAGCCAGCGGTTGATCATGTAGCCCGTCCAGACCATGCCCACCGCCGCGACGAGCTGGCAGCCCGCCAGCACCAACCCGGGCCGCGCCACGACCCGCGCGAGGAACGACCCCAGCGTGCTGCCGATGCCGAGGCCGGTGAGGAACATCGCGAGGATGATGGAAAAGGTGTAGACGGTGCCGCCGAGCAGGAGGGAAAGGAGACGCGTCCAGATCACCTCGGAGCCCAGCGCACACAGGCCGGAGAGGGCGACCACGACATACAGACTGCCGGCGTGGCTGACCGGAGCCTGGTCCACCTCGTCGGTCCGCGCTCCGCCGACCGTTCCGCGCGCCACGAGCAGGGCGATGCCGGCCACCGCCAGATTGAGCGCCATGCCGGTGAAGGTCGCCGTCGCGAGATCGTGCACCCGCAGGAGATAAAAGCCCGCCAGCAGGCAGCCGGTGACCGCACCTGCAATGTTGCCGCCGTAGAAAAAGCCCAGCCAAGCCACGCCGCGGGGCGTCGACTCGACCCAGCGGGCCACGGCCGGGAGCGTCGCCCCCATCAGCAGCGTCGGCGGCAGGAGGAAGATCACGCAGATCACCGCGCGCAAGGCGATCGAAGGCATGCCGTGGCCGGCCGCAGCAAGGTACGCCCGCTCGGCCACCGGCATGCCGTACATGACGACCAGCGCAAAGGCCGCGAGCAGCACCTCGATCACCGCGTACACCTTGAGCGGATGAAACCGGGTCGGCACCACCCGGGGAAACCAGAGGCTGCCCAGGCACATGCCCCCCATGAACGTGCCCAGCAGCACGGCCAGCGAAACGGCGGATGCCCCCACCACCTGCTGCAGCAGCTGGAACCACACGATCTCGTAGATCAGGGCGGCGGCGCCGCTGCCGACAAAGAGCAGCAAAAGCCAGGGCAGACGGGAGGTGCGGGCGTCGGAGGGCGAGGAAGGGGTCATCGAGGGGCGCTGGGCGTAAGACGACGGCGGCGCAGGTTCGTTACGCAACCACCGAATCAGAGGGTGAAACCACGGAATACACGAAATACACGGAAATAATCATCCCAGCCATTAAGGCCGAACTCGCCCGCGAATCGCACGAATCAATGCGAAGGTGAACCCAGAGCGGACTCGGGTTTCAAGATTCGCGGAAATTCGCGTGGATTCGCGGGTAACGGATCGGGTGCAGTTCATGCCAAGCGAACATGAGAAGCCTCATGCCGCGGCCGCATTCCTGACGAATCAGACTTCCACGTATTCCGTGGTGACCACTCCGTCCGTCTTCACCCGCTCGCGCTCATCCGCTTTTCCGTCATCGGCAGCATGACGCCGCGGCGGAAGAGCGTGACCTGGCCCGTGCTGGAGGAAACCACGAGGGAAATGCACTGCGTGGCCACGCTGACGGCCGCGGCGGCCGCGTGCCTGCTGCCCAGCCCGCCGGGCAGAAGATGTTCCGAATCGGTGGCCTGGATTAGGCTGCCCGCGGAAACCACCACGCCGTCACCCCGGATCACAAAGGCGCCGTCGATCGAGGAGAACTCCTTCACGGTCTCGTCCATGAACGGGTTGAGGATGTTGCGATCCTCCTCCTTGTAGCCAAAAAATGGATTCAACACGAGCGGCTTGACCAGCTTCTCCACATGGGCCGTGTCGCCCACGACGAAGAGGCAACCCACCGGACGGCCCTCGCGGCCCTCGACCGCCAGCTCGGTGGCGACGGCAAGCACGCGCTCGAGTACCTCGGGCTTCACATCCTCGGGCAGCAGGTCGGAATGGCCGGTCAGCAGGGTCTGGAACTCGCGCTCCACATCGACCACGCCGACGGTGTCGAACTGGTTGCTTCCGCTGATGCCGCCGACGCAGCAGATGCGGTCGGTGAAGGTGATGATGCCGCGCGTGAGGGCCACGAGGATGGCGCTGCGCAGCTGGGCCATGCGCTGGTGGGAAAAGGAACGCACCTGGATCACCTCGGTGAAACCCCGTTGGTCATCGCCGGGCTCCACCAGGTTGCGCGTCACGAGGATCGTCTTGGTCTTGGGAAACCACGGGCCCGGATCGAGACCGCCGATGAAGGTGTCGCCAAACACGAAGATCGCCTGGCAATCGGCACCACGGGCCACGCGATCGGCCTCACGAATCATCAGGCGGTTGATGCGGTTCTGCTGCGCCTGGACCGGACGAGAAAGAATGCCGCCAAAGCCCGCGAGCAGGCGCTCATAAACGTCGTCGGTCGTCGGTGCCTCCAGCAGGCTTCGGACGAGCTCCGGCTCCTTCACCAGCCGCGCGATGGCGGCGAGAACCTGCAGGTAATCGCGGGCCTTCTCGTCCGCGATCAGCATGAGCACGAGGTGGGCACGCTCCTCGTCCTTGGTTCCGTCATGGCGAATGCCGACGCGGCTGCGACCGATCGCCAGCACGTAGCGCCGGTCCATCTTCACTCGCACGTGCGGCAGCGCGACGCCAAAGCCCAGGTAAGTCGTCATCGTGCTCTCGCGCGCCAGCAGGCCGCGCAGGAGCGAGTCACGCTTCAGGTCGGGAAATTTCGAGATGGAAACGCCCAACAGCTCGTCGAGCGCGCCCCGCATGTCCGAGCTGCGCAGGTCGATGATGCGCCCGCGGGCGATGATCTTGTCGAGTCTCATTGCCAGGAACGGTTCAGCGGCAAGGACCCGGGAGGAACGTCATTCGTCGTGAAACGGAGAGGTGTTCTCGTGTCACGCAAAGGGGCACGCCTTACTTTTCCCACTCAAGCGCGCCCTTCTTCACCTCGTAGACGAGCCCAAGCACGAGCACGAAGAGGAAGAAGAGAATCGGCGAAAGGATGGCGATGTTGTTGGCGAGGAAGTCGCGGTAGATGAACGACCACGGGATCAGGAACACGACCTCGATATCGAACAGGATGAAGAGCATCGCCGTGACGTAGAACTTCACCGAGAAGCGGGTGTGGATGACGCCCTCGGCCTTCACGCCGCACTCATAGGCGGAGTCCTTGATCGCATTCTTCGTACGGACTCGCTGGGCGAGCACGCGATTCACGGTCAGGATCGCAAGGCCCACGCCGGTGGCGAGGATGACCTGGATCAGGATCGGAAGATAAGCGGCAGACGTCATGCAGGCCCAAAAAGGAAGCACCCGCGCGCGGGTGACAAGGGGATTTTTACAACAAGCCGCAGAGAACAAATCCTGTTAACCACGGATGGACACAGATGAACACGGATAGAGATCAAACCAAGGCCCCGAACACAGTTCCTTGCTGTTTTCGGATCCGGGTGAATCCGCTCTCCATCGGTGGTCAAAAATGCTGCCATACGGCGCCTTACGGCGCGGTCTTAACCATGCGCGTATCCAGTGTATTCTTGGTGCCGACCCCCAGGATTTCAGCGAATTCGAGGGTGCGGATCTCTTCCGAAACCGGCTGGAAGCCGGTCCGCTTCCGCCACTCATTGATCCGACCCAGCATCAATGTGTCCAAAGCCACGGGGTCAGAACTCAACCAAAGCCGGGGTTCGGAGCGCGTGTAGAGTGAGTTGAAGTACGGCCCCCCGATGAATTGATAGCGCTCCAGGCTGGCGATGGTGAAGAGCCAGGTCTGGCGGAGTTCAGGAATGGCGCTCATCTCGGCCACCGCGGCGGGTGCATTGGCGGGCGACCGGAAGAACCGGGCGGTATTCGAAGCGTTCCAGAGGGTCGCATTGACCAGCGCGCCGTTCACGCCGAGGACCGGATGATCGGTGTAGACCGGCAGGTTGATCCAGAAATCGGCCTCCAGGAAGAGCGGCGTGGCCAGGAAGCTCTTGCGGTCCTGTTCGACGCTCGTGTCACCGTCGATGCCCTCGACCTGCTTTTCGGCAAAGACCGGATCGAAACGGGAAGGAAGCGGGCTGTCGTAGAACCAGACCGGGTCATAATAGCGACCCGACTCGAGCACATAGACCGGGTGACCCTCAAACGGGGTGCGACCCGACACCAGCGACGGCAGGAATCCCGTCAGACGCAGCCGGAGCTGATTGAGACCGACGAGGAAGATATTGTCCCGGGTAAACCCGCGGCGCTCCAGGGCGGCGATCACCGCCTTGACCAAGGGAACCGGCGTGGCGAGGCCCGGGCCCGAGTCGGTGTAGATCTTGATGCCCACCCGGCGCTTCTCGCCCGGCACAATGGGGCGGCCCAGCGAGTCCTCGTACTTCTTGATGAGGATCTCGACCTCGCGCGCATAGTCCGTGAGCTCAAAGCTCGGAAGGGTCGATTCCCAGACCGGGACCGGCGCGGCCGGCGGCGGGATCTGGGCGCGCAGGACGGGGGCAACCACCGCTGCGACGAGCGCAAGTGCGGCCAGGCGGCGCGAGTGGAAGAAGCGGGAAAGGACGAGGCGCATGGAAGATGAGAACCCATCCACGAAGGAATGTTTCCTCCTGAATGAGCCGGCCTTGACAGAGCACAGGGCGGCCCAAATGTCCAATCTCCGTCCTGTCGGGGCGCAGTCGGTCCGGTGGTCGAATCGTTCTCGTTCTCTTTATCGTTCTCCTTCTCCCTCCGATCCGGTGATGCGAGAAAGATAAAGAGAACGAAGAACGAGAACGATTTTCAGCCTGACCAGCTTCCGTTCCGATCTCCAGCCATGCCCATGATCAAACCCACCTGTGTCCGCGACCTCCGGAGTCGTGTGAACATCGTGGACGTGGTGTCGCGCGTCGCGACGCTCAAGAAGGCCGGATCGCGCTTCAAGGGCCTCTGCCCTTTCCACAACGAGAAATCGCCCTCGTTCCACGTGAACCCCGACATGGGCGTCTACAAGTGCTTCGGCTGTGGAAAATCAGGCGACATCATCACGTTTGTCCGCGAGACCGAGGGCCTGAATTTCAACGAGGCGGTCGAGGCGCTCGGGCAGCGCTTCGCCGTGCCGATCGAGTACGAGGATGGCGCCGGCCCGACGCGCGAGGAGCGCTCGCTGCGCCAGGAGCTCTTCGATCTCCACGAGGCGGCGGCCGAGCACTATTACCAACTCTTCAAGGCCAGCGCCCCGGCGGGGGACTGGATGCGCGCGTATTGGCGCGACAAGCGCCGCTTCGCGCTTGAGCTCGCCGACGAATTCAAGATCGGCGTCGCCGAGCCCAACGACAACAGCCTCGGCGCGCTGCTGCTGAAACGGAAATTTTCCGAGGAGGCGCTGCGCCAGTGCGGGCTGTTCTTCCTGCGCGAGGGCTCCATCCTTTCGCTCGGCTCGCTCAAGCCGCGTTTCCGCGGACGGCTGATGATCCCGATCCGTGATCACCAGGGCCGCGTGGTCGCGTTCACGGCCCGCCAGACTGATCTCACGCCCCAGGACGATCCGGCGCGCGAGGCGAAGTACGTAAACTCGCCCGAGACGCCGATCTTCACCAAGGGCAATCTCCTCTTCAACCTCGACCGCGCCCGCACGCAGGTCGGCGAAGGCAAACCCTTCGTCATGGTCGAAGGCCAGCTCGATGCGCTGCGCGCCTGGAGCGTCGGCCTCAAGACCGCGATCGCCCCGCAGGGCACGTCGATCACCGATGGCCAGCTCGTGCTCCTGCGTCGCTATCACACGCAGGTGGAGTGCTTCTTCGACAGCGACTCCGCCGGCCAGAAAGCCGCGCTGCGTTTTCTCCCGATGGCGCTGAGGGCCGGACTGGAGCTACGCTTCCTTACGCTCAGCGGTGCGGAGAAACTCGACCCTGATCTGCTCTTCCTCGAGCGCGGCCTCGCTGGTTACGAGGAGGTGCGGCGCAGTTCGCGCTCGGCGATGGCGCATGCGAGCCAGGCCATTCTTCCCGACAGCGCCACCGCCACGCCCGAGCAGCAGGCGCGCGCAGCCCGGGCGATCTTCGAGATCGTCGCCGCAGCGGAATCCGAAGTCGCCCGCACCGGTTTTATCCAGGAGGCCGCGCAGGCCCTGCGCCTGCCTCCGGCCGCGCTGCTCCGTGATTTCGAGGCGTTTCTTCGTCAGGGCGGCCCGCGTGTCAACGCCGCCCCCGCTGTGCCCGCCGCCGAACCCAAGCCAGCGACCAATGGCATTCCGCCGGAGCACGATCTGCTGCTGATCTGTCTGCACTTCGAGACGATCGGACGCGCGCTCAGCCATGTCGTGCCGCACGATTGGATCGACACCACCCACCCCGCCGGCGCGCTGCTGAACCGTTTTCTGGCCGAATTTGAGCAAGGCGCCTGGCCGGGCACGCAGCACCTCGACCCCCTGCTGGAGACCGAAGCCGAGAAGTCCCTGGTGGCGTCCCTCCTCTTCGCCCCGCCGACCCTCGACGATCCTAAGAAGGTGGCAATCGAGGGTTTGCAACAGATCCGGACCCGGGCTTTGGAGCCCCGGCTGAGGGAAATAGAACTTGCACTCGCCAACCACCAGACGGAGAGTAAGGTTGACCCTTTTTCCCTCTTAAAAGAACGCTCAGAACTTCAACGCCAGCTCCGTCAGCCTCTTGTGCTGCCGGATGCGGCGTGACCTTTTTTCTCCGAACGCACTATGCCGCGCAAAGCCAAGTCCGCCGCTCCCTCTGATGCCCAGTCTGAAGCCGTCGAGGCCGTCATCGCGCAGAACCCGCCCGCCGCGGGCGCTCCTGCCGAGGGCGCCACGGGCAGTGTGAACGAGCGCATCCGCCAGCTCATCCGCCAGTCGAAGGAGCAGGGCTACCTCACGTGGGACGACATCAACGAGGCGCTGCCCGAGTCGGTCGAGAACCAGGAAGAGTTCGATAACATCATTTCCATCCTGCAGAACCTCGAGGTCGAGATCCTCGAGCCGGATCAGGTTGACGACTACAAGCAGCGTCAGGAAGAGGCCGAGGAAGAGGAGACCCGTTCGTCGCAGCACGACATTCTCGACGACCCCGTCCGCATGTACCTCAAGCAGATGGGCCAGGTCCCGCTGCTGACCCGCGAGCAGGAAGTTGAAATCTCCAAGCGCATCGAGACGGCGGAGCTCAAGGCCCAGGAGGCCCTTTTCCAGGCCGCGATCGTCGGCAAGTACATCGCGACGCTCGGCGCCAAGCTGCTCAACCGCGAGGAGCGCTTTGACCGCATCGTCATCGACAAGAAGATCGAGAGCCGCGACGCCTACTTCAAATCGCTGCCCAAGCTCGTCGAGCTCACGCAGAAGGCCGAGGAGTCCGTCGCCGGTTCCTGGCAGGAGTACCTCGATGCGCGCAACGAAGCCGAGCGCAAGAAGGTCCTGGCCAAGCACCGCAAGCGCGAGTCTGCGCTCCGCGCGAACTTCTCCAAGTTCTACTTCAAGCTGAAGGTCTACGAGGAGTGGCTCGAGCAGCAGCGCCCGATCCTCTCTGAAATCGAGTCGCTCAACGCGCTGATGGATCGCGCCAAGCACCCGAAGACAAAGAAGGACGCAGCGATTGATTCCAAGGCGATCAACGCGCGCTTCAAGCAGATGGAAGCCGAGCTGCGCATCAGCGCCGCCGAGCTCATGGCCGTCGTCGCGCAGACCAACATGATCTTCCTGGTCCTGACGATGATCGTGCTCGTCGCCGCCTTCAACATCGTGTCCAGCCTGGTGATGCTGGTGCGGACCAAGACGGCCGACATCGCGAT
>CAYWRG010000028.1:0-14316 GCA_964460715.1 uncultured Opitutus sp.
CCTTCGGCGCCTTCGTGGAGCTCAAGGACGGCATCGACGGTCTGGTGCACATCTCGCAGATCAGCGAGGAGCGCATCGACAAGGTGAAGGACATCCTCAAGCCGGGCCAGGCTGTCACGGCCCGCGTCATCAAGATCGACCGCGACGAGCGCCGCCTGGGGCTCTCGATCAAGGCCGCCAATTACTCGGCCGACCAGCTGGCCGCCGAGACGGCGACCTACGAGGCGCTCAACCGCGACTCGAGTGGCGACATGATGAACCTCGGCGACATCCTCGACGAGGCCGCAAATAAGTAATAAGTCCTCGCTACCCTTCATATTTAAAAGCCGCCCGTAGCAATCGGGGCGGCTTTTTTTGTGGGCGGATGCGGCGGGCGATCACCGCCAGCAGACCACACAGACACTATCTTCAGAAGGAGAGTAACCACGGATGGACACGGATTAACACGGATCCGGAGCTTCGGAGATGGGGGATTTTATCCGTGTGAATCCGTGTCCATGCGTGGTTAAAACGGTTTGGGCACGAAAAGGCCGGCCATTGCTGGCCGGCCTGAGAGTGCTGATGGCGATGCGGATCAGTTCCGCGCTGACTTCGCCGGCTTGGCGGAGCGGGTCTCGATGAACTCGCGGATGACTTCCATCCGCTTGCGCTGCCGGTCCTCGACCTCGATCTCCTCCTTGGTGAGCTGGGTCTCGTTCCGGTGAATCGCCTTCCGCATCTTCGACAGCGCAATGTTTTGCAGCTGGCGGATGCGTTCGCGGGTCACCTTGAACTTGCGACCGACCTCTTCGAGCGTGAGTTCGTCGTAGCCGTCGAGGCCGAAGCGGTGGCGGATGATCTCCGCCTCGCGTGGCTCGAGCGACGCGATCATCTGGTGCAGGTCGGAATTCTTGGAGCGCTCGCTCAGTGACTCGTACGGGCTGGCCGCGTTCTCGTCGCCGACGATGTCGCCGAAGGTCGATGAATCACCGTCCTCGCCGATGGGAGCATCGAGTGAGGTGGGACGTACGCTGACGCTCTTCAGATGCGCGACCTTGTTGGTCGGGATCTGGAGCTCGATGGCCAACTCTTCGTCCGTGGGCTCGCGGCCGAGTTCCTCAGTCAGGGCCATCGCGGTGCGGCGCATCTTGGCGATCTTGTCGACGAGATGGACCGGCAGGCGGATGGTCTTAGACTGGTTGGCGAGCGCGCGCTTGATCGACTGCTTGATCCACCAGGCGGCGTACGTGGAGAGCTTGCCGCCCTTGCGGGGGTCGAAGCGCTCGACGGCCTTGATCAGGCCGATGTTGCCCTCGCTGATGAGGTCGAGCAGCGGCAGACCGAAGTCCTTATAATCCATCGCGATTTTTACCACGAGGCGAAGGTTCGCTGAAATCATGTGGTCGCGTGCGGCCTTGTCGCCGCGACGGATGCGACGCGCGAGGGTGACTTCCTCAGCGGGCGTCAGGAGGGCGGTCTTGCCGATTTCCTGGAGGTACAGCTGAAGATTGGACCGGTCGGAGGACGAGGGCAGGGTCTCGCGCTGGCCGGGCTCGGCCTTGTCGCGTTCGAGGAAGGACGGAGGCGCATCCGGCGCCGTGGTGAGGGTGGCCGAGGTGGTCGACTCGAGGGATTCACCCTCATCGGAAGTCGAACGTGCGTGTGTCGTGATTGAAGCCATGACGTGGGGGGCGCTCAGGTGAGAGAACAGTGCGGAAAGAAAATTCCCAACGGCGCCAATTTAAGTTGTGACCTGCTCAAGCCTGAATCGTTCCAACTCGTGCCAAACGGTTTTTCCCTCGTGGGCCAGGCTTGGGCGCGCGGCGCTCCGGGTCAGGTTGGCCCGGAGTGGTGGGACAGGGAGGCAGGCGTGGCACACAGGCGAGGGGAGTTCGCAGAATGAAACGAATGCCCCACGCATTTGGATGCACGCGGTGTGCCCTTGCGTTAGACGGCGCTACGCGAGCCCACGGCCAGGAAGCCGGACGTTAACCGCAGATATCACAAATTTCCACAGATACGGTCCTCCCAGCGGGTCCGGTCAATCTGTGGTTCAAAAATCAGAGGCCGCTATCTCAGAGCTGGCTCGCGATGGCGGCGGCCTTGAACAAGGCGGAGGCCTTGTTGACCGTCTCCTGGTATTCAGAAGCAGGGACGCTGTCGGCGACCACGCCGGCGCCGGCCTGGATGTGCAGGCGTCCATCCTTGAGCAGCGACGTGCGCAGCATGATGCAGGAGTCGAGATTGCCGTCGTAGCCGAAGTAGCCGAGGGCGCCGGCATAGAAGCCACGCTGGGACGGCTCGTTGGCGGCGATGATCTGCATCGCGCGAATCTTGGGCGCGCCGCTCACGGTTCCCGCCGGGAAGGTGGCGCGCATGAGGTCGTAGGCCGAGCGCTCCTTGGCGATCTTGCCCTCGACCTGTGACACGATGTGCATGACGTGCGAGTAGCGCTCGACGATCATCATCTCGGGCACGGTGACGCTGCCGAATTCGCAGACGCGGCCGATGTCGTTGCGCGCGAGGTCGACCAGCATGAGGTGCTCGGCGCGTTCCTTGTCGTCTGCGAGCAGATCCTTTTCCAGGGCGAGGTCCTCCGCCGGCGTGGCGCCGCGCTTGCGGGTGCCGGCGATGGGGCGAATCTCGACGAGGCCATCGGTGAGGCGAACGTGAACCTCGGGCGAGGCACCGACGATCGCGAAGTCGCCCGTCTCGAGGATGAAGGTGTAGGGCGACGGGTTGACCGTGCGCAGGGCGCGATAGAGATCGAGCGCGGAGCCGGCAAAGGGCGTGGTGAAGCGCTGGGAGGGGACGACCTGGATGATGTCACCCGAGCGGATGAACTCCTTGGTGTCTTCAACCACCTGCTCGAACCGCTCGCGAGTGAAGTTGCCGGGCGGCACCGTGACCTTGGCGACTTCGACCAACGGAGCTGGGGCAAGCGAGCGCGGCTGGCGCAGGAGAGAGAAAAGGTGTTCCAGCTCAGTCACAGCCCGGTCGTAGGCCGCGGTGGGGTTGCCATCCGTGATATGGGCATTCACGCAGAGCCGGAGGGTCTGCTTGGCGCGGTCGAAGATCAGGAGCGAGTCCGACAGCATGAAGTAGAGCAGGGGCATACCCAGTTCATCGACCTTGGCGGCCGGGACGGAGGGTTCGATGCGCGTGACGTACTCGTAGCTGATAAAGCCCACGGCACCGCCGGTGAAACGTGGGAGGCCGGGCAGACGCACGGATTTGTGGTCCTTCATCTCGGCCTCGATCAGAGTGAGCGGATCGGCCGGGGTCGCGACGGTCTTGCTGGGCTGGCCCGGCACGCGGATCTCCGTCGTCGTGGGACCGCAGACAAAGATCTTCCGCGGACGGCAGCCGATGAAGCTGTAGCGCGACAGGTTCTCGCCGCCCTCGACCGACTCGAGGAGGTAGGACGGGCCAGATTCCTTGAGCTTGGCGTAGGCGGAGACAGGCGTCTCGAAGTCCGCCATCAGGTCCGTGTACACGGGGACGACGTTGCCCTGCTTGCTCAGGTCGAGGAAGGCCTCGCGTGACGGGAAGATGGTCATGCTGGAAAGGAGACAGGAGTCAGGAGACAGAATCCAGAAGAAGAAGCGGGCCGCGGCGTACAGGCAAGAACTCAGCCGCGAGCGAACTGTGACGCCAGAGGCAGGGCTCTTATGCTGAATCCTGACTGCTGAATTCCGACTTCCTGGATTATTCCACCGTGACTGATTTGGCCAGGTTGCGCGGCTTGTCGACGTCGCAGCCGCGCTCAACCGCGATGTAATAGCTCAGCAGCTGCACGGGGATTGAGGCGACGATCGGCATCACGGCCTCGTGGCAGTCCGGGATCGTGATAATTTCGTCGGCCAGTCCGGGGGGCAGTTCCGCCCCTTCGGTGACGATCGCAATGATCGGGCCCTTGCGTGCCTTGATCTCCTGCATGGACGAAACGATCTTGGCGAAGATCTCGCCTGCCGGCACGAGGAAGACCGCCGGGCATTTTTCGCTGATGAGCGCGATCGGGCCGTGCTTCATCTCGGCCGCAGGGTAGCCCTCGGCATGGATGTAGGAAATCTCCTTTAGCTTGAGCGCGCCCTCGAGCGCGATCGGGAAGAGCGAAAGACGGCCGAGGAACAGCATGTCCGTGTAGTGCGCATAACGCTTGGCGATTTCGCGGATGTGCGGCGCCTGCTCCAGGACCTTGCGCACGAGATCGGGCGCGCCCTTGAGCGCATTCACATAGCGCACGCCGGCGCCGAAGCTCAGATCGCGCATGCGCCCGATGTAGAGAGCAAGCATGGCACCGATCAGGAGCTGGGAGGTGAAAGCCTTGGTTGAAGCCACACCGACTTCGGGGCCAACGTGTTGATAAATGCCGCCGTCGGCCTCGCGGGCGATGGTCGAGCCAACGACATTGTTCACGGCGAGGACCTTGTAGCCCTTGCGCTTGGCCTCACGCATCGCGGCGAGCGTGTCGATCGTCTCGCCGGACTGGCTCATCACGAAGAAGAGCGTGTTGCGGAAGAGCGGGACGTTGCGGTAGCGGAATTCGGAAGCGTAGTCGCAGTCGACCGGGATGCGCGCGAAACGCTCAATCAGGTGCTCGGTCACCATGCAGGCGTGCAGCGCAGTGCCGCAGGCACAGAACATGAAGCGCTCGATCCCGCGAAATTCGTTGGCGGAAATGTTCAGGCCGCCGAACTGGGCGGTGCTGCCGTCCTCGGAGAAGCGGCCGCGCATCGCGTTCTCGAGTGCCGTCGGCTGCTCGAAAATCTCCTTCTCCATGAAGTGAGAATAGTTGCCGAGCTCCGCATCGGCGATCGACCAGGTGATCTTGTCGATGACCGGCTCGACCTCGCCTGCATCGAGCGTGGTGATGGAGAAATCCTTGGGCGTGAGGTGGGCGATTTCGCCGTCCTTGAGGTAAACGACGTTCTGCGTCCGGCTGACGATCGCGGCCACATCGCTGGCCACGATGCTCTCGCCGTCGCCAATGCCGAGGATGAGCGGGGAGCCCTTGCGCGCGGTGACGAGTTCGCCCGGGGCGTCAACGGCCATGACGACGATGCCATAGGTGCCTTCGGCATGCCGCAGGGTCTTGCGCACGCTGGCCACAAAGCGGCTTTCATCGTCCGAGCTGGTCGGAAGTGGCTCTTTGGCGTAGTGATAGGCTATGAGGTTGCAGAGCACCTCGGAGTCGGTCTCCGACAGGAAGGTGTAGCCCTTCTCCAGCAGGAATTTCTTCATCGAGACATAATTTTCGATGACCCCGTTGTGGATGAGCGCGATCCTGCCGTCGCTGCTGACGTGCGGATGGGCATTGGCGTCCGTGACACCGCCGTGCGTCGCCCAACGCGTGTGCCCGATGCCCCACGTGCCAGTGAGTTTGTGCTTGGCCGCCTCTTTCTCCAAATTGGCGACGCGTCCGATCTTCTTGGCTACGGTGAAAGCGCCATCCTGGAGGACGGCCACACCGGTTGAGTCGTATCCACGGTATTCAAGCCGCTTCAGGCCCTCCATGATGAGAGGAGCCGCTTTTTGTTTTCCGACATAGCCGACGATGCCACACATAGAAGGGTAGGGTTGGAGGGTTTGCGATTAAGGTAAAGGGTATGCGCAGCGAAACATTTACTTACGGGTAAACGGGCTGGGCCGAAAAAGTCTGGAACTCCAGCCGGATGAGAGCGCGCTCGGCGTAGAATCCCGCCAACAGGATCGCTGAAGCGGCGGCCGCGGTGAACCCCAGGCCGTACCAGCGCTCATCGGCCATCAGACCGCCGAGGGTCACGGCAAAGTTCACGACCGTAAAAAGAATGCAACTCAGCAGCGCCTCGCGCAGGCGATCGAGGTAGAAGAGCACCGTCAGGAGCGCGAGAAACAGCACGAGCAGGAAGACTCCGACGAGCGTGACCTGAAACACGAGAGTCTGGACCGCTCCGAGTCCCAAGGCGTGCAGCAAGGTGTCTGCGGCCAGCACAAGCGCAAGGGTGACGGCCCCCTGGAATTTCAGCAATCGCGCGAGGCCGTCGCGCAAGGCCTCGACCATCGCGGCCTTGGTACGCTGCAGTTCGTGCAAGGTGCCTTTTTCCACCACCAGCCGGAAAAATTCCGCATAACGCCCGGCGAAAGTTGTTTCCAGCGTGAGCAGAAATACCGCCATGCCCGGAGCGATGGTCAGGAAGCTGAGGAATACCGCCTGATCGTACAGGGGCGAGGCGTGCAATGCGCCGGCTACCTGATACGCATGCGGCGAAAGCCACCAATGCAAGGGCTTGTCGATCCAGATGCCGAGATTGTAGACCAGACCGCACAGGGCCAAATCCGCATGACGGCGGAAATAGGAGAGAAAGGCGAAACTCGGCCGGGTTTGCGTGCCGAACTCCCGGTAGATCACCCGCGTGATGGCCAGAAGCAGAACAACCTGGCCAATAAGGAAGCCTGCCATGGTCCCCGCGATCCCCGCTAGTTGCGCAAGTCCCCAGGCTGCGAAAAAGCTGACGGCATAGCCGACCGCGAAACAGCGGACGACGGCCTCATAGTCGCGCGCAGCGGTGAGGTAGACCGATCCAATCCAGATGGTCGAGACGACCATGAGCACGCCCACGGAAGCGAACTGGAAAAGCGGAGGGGCAGGTACGAAGCCGAGGAAGAAGATCAGTCCGAGTGCGCCATTGATTGCGAACGTGAGCGCCATCGCGCCGAGGAACGACGGAAAAACCTGCTCGGGCTTTTTCAGGAAAACACTGTCGGCCGCGTACCGGGAAAGCAGCAATTGCAGCGGGCCGGTGGCCACGAGCGAGAATCCGAAGATGTGGGTCACGGCGACGAAGAAGAGATCCAGCTCCCGTTGTGCGCCTGCGCGGTGAAGCACGGTGCCGAGCAGGGCAAGCGTCACCATCGAAAGCACCCATGGTCCGCTGCCGATGAGCGCGGCGTAACCGTAGGCCTGCACCCCGCCCGCGAGGGTGCGGTTGCGCATCAGCTTCGTGAGTTGGAATCCAATGCCAGCCATGGTCAGGAGGCTCCTTTGGCGGCAGGCGAGCGTGATTCGGCCCACGCATGCTGGGTGTAGAAGGCGTGATATTTGCCCATGATTTCAGCCTGGCGGTAATGCTGTTCGGTGCGAAGCCGGCCGGCCTGACCCATCCCGATCAACTGGGTGGCGGACGACGTGACGCGCAGGAGCGCGTCAGCCGTGTCGAGCGGTGAACAGATTTTTGTCAGCAGTCCCGCGCGGCCGATGCCCTTGTCTTCCGGCGTCCGGCCGAAGATGAGTTCACGGCATGCGCCCACGTCGGTGGCGACGCAGGGTACGCCTGCGGCGAAAGCTTCGAGGATGATGAGCGGAAGACCCTCGCTGATGCTCGTGAGCACGCAGACATCGAGACCGGACAGAATCTCCCGGACATTCTTTGGTCCAAGAAAGAGAACCTTTTGTTCGAGTCCCATGAGCTGAACCATCTGCCTGCATTCGGCAAAATAGTCCGGGTCCTCCTCGGTCGGGCCGATGATATGAAAGACCGCACGTGGCTCGCGCGCCACCACCGTGCGGGCGGCCCGGATCAGGGTCTTTACATCCTTGATGGGCACAACGCGGCCGATGAAGCCGATGACGATCTCGTCGCCGAGTCCCTTGGCGAGACGCTCGTGGCGGCGGGCGAGGGCGGCATCGAACTTGGCCGGATCGATGCCGTTGGGAATCACCTCGAGGCGGCGTGCTTCCGCACCGAACTCGATCTGCAGGTACGTGTTGCCCTCGAAAAGAGAGACGATGCGCTGGGCGGCATCGTAGGAGATCTGGCCAAGAAACATGAACAGATTGATCCAGAACTGCTTGAAGGCGCCAATGCCGTCGCCGACGTTGAAATAGCGGCTTGGCGGATCGTAGATCCAGGTGGCCTGGCTGATTTCTGCGATGCGTTCCTTGGTGTAGATGCCGTGCTCAGTGATCAGGTAAGGAACCGAGAAACGGCGCGCAGCGTAGGCGCCCAGCAGCCCTGCGTAGCCGGTCGAGACGCTGTGGTAAACCCGGGCGCGGGGCAGTTGTTCACGCGCGCGCAGCGCGGTCCAGACGGGGAGATGGACGAAGCGTGCGGCCCAGAAGAAGTCGATGAACGATTCCTCGGGAGCGAACCGTTCGCAAACCTCGGTCAGTAAATCCCACGCTTCCAGATCGTGCGCCAGGTTGCCGAAGGTGCAGCGCTTCCCGGCGGCGCTCAAGGCATCGAGCGTGTCCACGACATCCCAGAATGCGGGCAACTGCGCCTCGCCCTCCGCCTTCAGGTAGAAATGGCTCAGGGCCGAAAACAGGCGCTGGCGCGAATTCGCGTCGAGCGGGGCGGGCACCAGCTCCTCCGGCGGCAGTGGCTCGAAGAGGAAAACTTCGATCAGAGAGATCACGTTCGCCGGCGGCGTGTAGCGCTTCTTGGCGGCTTGCTCGCGCGTGCTGCCGAGGAAGAAAAGCGCGAAGGTGACATCAGGCAGTTCGGTCACGATTTGGTGGACCCACGAGGACACGCCACCTTGGACGTAGGGATAGGTCCCCTCGAGCACGAGGCAGACATCTGCGACCGGGACATCGCGGGTGGCGGGTGCGTTCATGCGGCGGCCTTGTCGGCGGGTCCCAGCCAGAATTGAGCGAGCGACTCGATCCGCGGGTTGACGGTGCCGGAGCGGCGCAGGACGCGAAACAGTTCCTGCAGGCGTTTCCAATCGCCTTGGAGAAACATCAATTCCATCTGCCACGGGAGAACCTGACGGCTGTCATAGCCGTGGGTTTCAAGGTACCTGAACCATGTCTGGGCGGCGGGCAGGTCACGTGCGCGCAAGGCGCACTTGAGCGCGAGGAAGCCGATCTCGCGATCATCGGGCGCCAGCTCGGCGGCCCGTGTCAACAGGGCCAGCGCCTTGGTGAGGTAGTGGCCGGCGGTTTGCTCATCGCCTGCGACGTTGAGATAGACGAGTTCGTAGTATTGCTCGGCCACACGCACCGCGTGAATCGCGATGTTGGGTTCTGCGGCGAAACGCTGCTCCAGTTCCTTGAGACCACCCTCGAACCGCTCGATCAGCGCGCTGAGGATGTTTTGCGTGTAGATCCGGACCTGCTCATCGCTGTCCTGCAGACCCTTTCGCAGAAGCGGAATGGCGAGCTGGGGATCGAGCTCACGCAGGGCGAGAACGGCGCGCCGACGCAGTTCGGTGCGCGGGCTCTGTAAAATTGCCACGATGGACTGGCCGGCCCCGCCAGAAGGGAGGGCTGCGCCTTTCTCGGAAACAGGCTGTTCGTTCCAGACCAGATAGCGTTGCTCGGTGTGATCCTGCGGCGGGCGGCGCAAAAGCCAGACCAGTGCAAGGCTTGCAAGCGGCCCTGCCACCGGAGCGATGGCTGCGGTGGAGGCCGGCAACCACCATGCTGAGCGTTGCTCCAAGCCGAGAAACTGTGCGAGTCCCCAGCCCCAGAGCGCGGCACTCACGAGATGAGCGGTCAGTGTCCATGCGACGAAGCGCTCCTGCCACAGCAGGATCATGGCGACGGCGCTCAACACCGCACCAGCGATCAGGGCAAGAAAGCGGAGCAATTTCATGTCGCCGCGTCGATTTGAGCCACCAAGGCGGCAAAATCCTCGGTGCGTCCGAGTTCGATTCGATGCACGGCCACTTCCGCCGACCACGGACCGTTGTTCTTGATAAACTGCTTGGATCGCTCGATGAAAATGGAGGAACCGCGTTCGCCCACGAGAGGAAGCAACACGGCGAGATGGGGTTCGCTCCGGTCCAGCTCGGCTGCGTAGTCGCCGGTGCGGACTGCGCCGAGGAGCACCTGCTCGAAGCGGGCGCGCTCGCTCGCCGGTGCGCCGGGCAGCGAGAAGATGACCACGGAGGAGGGAAGGTGGTGGCGCTCGTGGGCCTGAAGTGAGAGGCGCAGCAGATGCAGGAAATGAGCGCGGGTGAACACACGCTGAGTTCCCCGGCCGGCGACGATGCGATAGCGGCCCTCCGCCATGGTCGCCAGGTCCAGCGCCTCGCCCGCCCAGTCGCAGATCATGGCAATCAGATTGGCGGTCTGCGGGGTGAACATGATGAAGGGCAGACCGGAGACGGCCAGTACGGCGCGGACCTGACCTTCGGCATCGAGCAAGGGCGCGGCCAGCAGGATGGCCTCATGACTCGGTGGCTCAGTTCGTTGGAGAATCTCGGGCAGCGTGACCAGCGAAGAGCGATTGACCGCAAGTCGCACGACCGTGCTGGCTTGAAGGTCGAGGGTCGCCGGAAGGTGCTGCTCGCGTCCGACGACGGCGAGGCGGGTCAGCATCCCGCCCTTGGGCGAAATCGCGTAGATCGCGCCATCGGCGAGACGCACCTGGCGCTTGAGCAGCTGAAGAACATCGCCGGGCAGGTCATCCTCGCTGGAGGTGCTGAGCCGGCGGAGTTCGGTATCGAGCGCACTCATCTCGCCGTCACGTGCCGCGACCACGCGATCAAGCTCGTCCTTCACGCCTCGGAGGTAGCGGACGTCGTTGTCGAGCCGCCGGACGGATCCCTGCAGCTTGTCGATCTGGGCGGTGTTCTGCTCACGATCGCGCCGGAACCAGGCAAAAAGTTCGCCGCAGAGGCCGCCGACAAAGATGAAGCTCGCGTAGGTAAAGGGAGCGCTGGCCAGCGCCAGGCGCAGCGAGGACGCGCCAACCAGGACCTGTTGACCTGCGACCAGCAGGGTCGCGAGGACCCCAGACAGGGTGCCGACGGTGAAGCCGTAGCGCCCACCCAGCAAGACCGGGAGGAGTAGGTAGGGCGATGGATTGAGGTTGGCCCAGCCCGCGTGTGCGCGATCGAACACGAGGTTGATGGCCAGCAACAGGCCGGCGACCAGCGCCGCGTCGACGGCGACTGACTTCGGTCGGAGGGATTCGCGCCAGCTCATGAACGACTGCTTAGCGCCGGGAGCTGCGGTTGAGGCGATTGCCGCTCACCGGCATCTCTTTGACGAGGGCGCGTACCGCCTTCTGTCCGGCGGAGGTGACGGAGGCGAAGGCGTAGCCCACGTTCCCGCTTGTGCCCTGCCAGATTGTCTGGCCGGTCGCGGCCTCGACCAGACGAAGTGTGATGCCTACCGCCGGGTCGCCGTCGAGATCGGTCTTGTAGCGGTACTCGTGGACCGTGCCGATGAGAAGGTGCGTGGCGCCCACGGTCCGCGCGACTTCGGCGTAGCGACCGTCAGGCCCCTGGGCTTTGTCACCGGAGGAGCGGATCAGCGTCTCCTCAGTCTGGAAAAGGGGCATGCCAGCCTCGACCAGCGCGCTGCCGGTCATCTCCGTGAGCGCCCGGCTGGCGTGTTCGTCATCGGTTGCGTTGACGAAGGGCGGCAGGAGCAGGCGGGCGACGCTCACGTTGGATGCGGCTTGGTTGCCGTCGGTGACGGTCGTGGCGCAGCCGGCGGTCAGCAGCAGGAGGCAGGAGGTGAGGATTCGGATCATGATGGGGACGGGTTAGTAGTAAGAACGGAGAAAAAGGTTGGCGATGGTCGCAGACGAACCCGCATTGCTCGCCGAGGCACTGGAAGTGTAGCCGAACTCGCCCGTCAGCTCGATGCTTTTGCGGGGAAAGAAGGTGAGGGCCAGCGCGGCGTTCCAAGAGAGCGAGGAAAGCTCGAAATCGTAGTCGCTCCCGCCGGACAGCCGGTAAACCCAGGCTTGGCGGAGATTGTCCGTGACGATAAAGCCGAAGCCATGGCGGTTCAGCCGGGTACTGACGAGGGCGGACGCGAGTCCGACCCGGCTGTTGAAGTCCGCGATGGGATCGATGATCGGCTCCACCAAGGCCGGGTTGAGGTTGTCCTCCGCGCTGAACTCGGCGAAAGCGCCGCGATAGCCGACGATGATCTGCGGGCCGTGGCCCTGGCGGGTGAACGTCTGATCAAGGTTGAGTTCAACGCCCGCGCCCTGACCGAGACGTTCATCGGCGACGTAGACCTGCCGGAAGTAGGTGCGTGCGCCAAGGACGAGATCCGCCTCGATACGCCAGAACACGCCGAGCGAGGTCCGGTTCTCACGGCCATCGAGAAACTCAAGAGCAAGGCTGTCCGTGGCCCGGGCATTGGCTGACACCTCGAACGAGACCATGCGCTCGCGTGCGAACAGGTAGCGCAGGCGTATGCCCCCGAGCACGCCATCGCCGGAAGCGCCGATCCATTTGTCCGACGTCCAGCGGCGGTCATGCACGGTTGTCAGGGTGGCCGCGGCTTCAGCCCGCGGGCTGCGCGTGGCTCGAAGCGAAGGCGCCTCTTCGAGCGTGATGTCGTCCCGTGTGTAGCTGAGCGCGAGCCAGTGCTGGTCGCTCACGTGCGACGCCTCGGCCGCGCCGTAGCGCCAGATACGGGATCTTTCGAGCTGCACCGTGGAGGCGGTGAGGTCGACGCGTGACCGATGTTCGCGGTAAAGGCTGTCGAGTACGCGCCGGACCTCGTCGCGCAATTCATCGCCCAGTTCATGATTACGCAGCAGTTCCTGGTAGGAAAGCATCGCCCGGTACCAGTCGCCCGCCGCGTACGCCGAGGCCGCGAGATCGGTTTCGTAGGGATATTTTCGGGAGGAAAATTGTTCCTGCTTCAGGTCACGGAGCACCGCGTTTGCCTGCGCATACTGCTTTGCTAGGTAATGACCGGCGCCGAGGAAGTAACGGCCTTGGTGATCCCCTGGATAGAAGCGGAGGAAAAGACGGGCGATGCGGAGCGTTTCCTGCGGGTCCTGTTGTTCGACCGACATCGAGGCGAGCACGAGCAGCGTCTGGCGGTCGGAGGGATTCTCGGCGAGAATCCCGGTCGCGAGGGATTGCGCGACATGAGGTTTGTTCAACCGGGCATAGAGGTAAACCAGGTAGCGGCGATCCTCCAGCGACAGGCCGGCCGCCCGTTCGAGCACCTGTTCGTCAGGCAGAAAAGCAAAGTCCGCTGGGATGTCGGCTGCGCGAAGCTCTCCGTTGCTCCAGCCGGCGACGGCCAGGATTAAACCGGCGAGCCAGCGACGGAACCGGCACGTGCGGATCTTCCTGTGCACGGCAGACGGAGGGAAAAGGCGGCTCATGGCGGGGAGCCTTGGCTTTGGACGATCTGCGCCTGCAACCGACGCAGCGCCTCGGCGTAGGCGCGCTTGGCGCCGGTGCGATCACCGCGGGAGAGGCGGATGTCACCCAGCGCGCCCCATTCGGTTGCGGTGGCTGACTGCACGGCATCGAGATAGGCGAGCTGGTACTTTTCCGCGGTGCGGTGATCGCCCGCGGCTCCGGCGATCTGGGCCACGAGCCGGAGGGCCGTTGGAGTCGGCTCGGCGAGGAAAGGCTGCAGCACCCGGCTGGCTTCCGCGGTGTTTCCGCGAGTGAGCAGCACACGAGCCAGCGAGGAGGCGCGGTCGAGATCGTTCGGACGATGTGCGAGCAGATCGCGCCAGACGGACTCGGCCGCCTTGAAATCGCTCAGTGCCTCGTAGGCGCGCGCGAGGTGTTCGCGGACCGTTTCGTCCGCGGCAAGCGCCGGGGCGAGCGGCGTGGCCAGAAAAGCGCGTTCGGCGGCGGTGTCGTTGTTCAACCGCATGAGCTCCATGTAAAGCACGGCGCTGACCGCGTCCTCGTGCAGGCTGGTGTGCGTGGCGAGCGCCGCCTGGGCCGCCTGGTGTTTTTTCTCGTTGGCCAGCGCGAAGGCCAGCTGCAGGCGCAGGTCGTTGTTCTGCGGGGCCAGCCGCAGGCCTTCCTCCAAGGCTGCGCCACGGCGCTCCGTATTGTTCGCGAGCTCGTAGCCATAGGCGAGCATCAGGTGATCGCGACCGGCGTTGGTGGGATCACGCTCGATCCGGCGCTGCAGGCCGCGGGTGAAGTCGTCGTACCGTCCCAGGGATTCGGCGAGGCGAATGTAAGGCCCCAGGACGTCCTCCGACGTGGTCTCGCCCGCGAGTTCTGCGTAAACTTTCAGGGCTTCATTGGCACGGTTCTGCAGCATCAGGCTCTCTGCGATTTCGATTCGGAGAGTGAGATCACCGGGCCGCAGGGCCGAGGCACGCCGGAAGAGCTGCTCGGCCTCGGCAAAACGATAGAGTTCGAACTGCAGGTGGGCGAACTCGATCAGGGCGTCGGCATTTTGCTCGGTCGAGAGATAGGTTTCGAAATACCCCCGGGCCCGTTCGTAGCGGCCCAGCAGAACCTCGGCTCGCGCCAGCTGCAGCGTGTACTCGGGATGGCCATCCACCGGGACCACCGCCTCCAGTGCATTCGTGAGATCTTCGTCGCGATAGAGTCCGGGGTTGAGCGCCCAAAGGCGCTCAACCCCCCGGACCTCCCCGCGAACCGCCACTT
>CAYWRG010000028.1:14326-23525 GCA_964460715.1 uncultured Opitutus sp.
AATAGCTGAGTCCGTATTTATAGACGGGGTAGAGTCGTGGTTGTCAGGGATTGTTTTTTTTGGGGGTTTTTCCCCAATTTGGGCTCTCAACCGCCGGGACGTCGCGGCGAAGCGCGAGTTCGAGCCAGGCGTTGAAAGCGGCGGCCGGCTGCCCGGCGAATTCAAGGATGCGGGCGAATTCGCGAAGGTCGTCCGTCGCCCGCTCGCTCAGCTGCACGGCACGGAGGGCGAGCGGCACGGCGGAAGAAATCTCGCTCGCGGTGAGATGGAGATTTCGCAGATGGCGCACGGCCTCGAGGTCGGTGGGATTGCGATCGACGTATCGCTCGACGAGCACGGCGGCCTCGCTGGCGAGGCCGGCCGCGAGGCCCACGGTGGTGATTTCCGCAGCGAGGGCGGCGTCCGGTGTCCCTCCGCTGGCTTCGACGCTTTCCCTGAGCAGGGCGAAGGCCTCGCGATTGCGATTGAGCGCGCGCAGCAGCCCGACGCGCTGCCCCAGCAAGGCGGGGCTGGCATCGTCGTCCAGCGCGACGAGGGCGTCGGCGGTGCGGCCGGCAAGCTGCCAGAGACGGGCGAGTTCGGCCGCGTCGTCAGGGCGGCGCGGGACTGGGTGACCGGCCGCGAAGATTTCCGCGGCCAAGCCCGGTTGATTGGCGGCGAGGGCGGTGCGCGTGAAGTCGCTCACCAGGCGCGCGCGTTGCGTTTCCGGTGCCTCCGCCCAAGCGGGAGTCAGCACGGCCCAAGCCGAGGCGGGATCCGCCAATTGCGGAATGACGGGGGTGAATTCCAGGAAGATCGGACCGGAGTAGTTGGTCTCGCGCCAGGCGGTCACGGCTTCCCGCCAGAAGGCGTCCAGACCAACCCGATCGCCTGGTTGGAGTTCAAGTTTGGAGAGCCTCACCTCCAGCTGGCGGAAATAGGCGGGATTTTTGCTGCGGTCCGCTGGGCTGATCTGGGCCAGTTCCCGCCGCGCTTCGGCATAGGCACCATCTCGCATCAGATCGTCGATCAATTTGGGGTCGCTGGGCAGCAGGTACCAGATGGCGCCCGCGCACACCGCGACCAGCAGGCCGAGTTGCCAGCGTGGAAAGATTGATTGGTTGCGCGATGGACGCCTCATGGCGCGGAAACGTCGAACTCAAGGGTGACTTCCGCTGTCAGCGGCAGGGTGAGCGGGAGCCGGCCGTCCGTACTGGCCGGGATCGTACGGGATTGTCCGTTGATGATCGCGCGCACCGGGGCGTTGGGTTTTAGCCCGGCCAGGATCACGGAGATCTCGCGGAGATCCTGGGCCGAAAACTGCCAGCGCGCGGACGTGCGTTCGCGGAACGAGATTTCTCCGCTTGAGCTTTCCAGCCGCGGCCCGTTGACGGGGCGGGTGGCCAGCGCGAGTGTGACCACCGGTGTCCCGTCGGTGTGCACGTAGACCTGATCGTGTTCGACCTTCCAGCCGGTGACTCCGTAGGAACGGCTGAGATCGATTTGGGTGGCGAGGTCGGCCGGCAGGCGGAAGGTGCGCGATTCACCCTGGGTGACGGCCAGCCAGCGACCGGGTCCGGCGGAGAACAGGGCGGCGGCCCGCGCATCCCGGGCCATGCGCGCGTACTGGGAGATGGTTACGCCGTGAAGTGGCTGGGTCATGACCCAATCATAGATGGTCTGCAGGGCTTGGACGGATGCCGGGTAGTCGCCGGAGTAGAAATGGTAGTACAGGTTGACCGGCTTCAGCCTCCGCGGTGACTCTGTCAGGCGAAACGTATCGATCACGTGCGTGAACGTTCCGAAGAGCGGACCGCGCCAGTTGTTCGTGTAGACGTTCTCGTTCTGGTTGGGCGCGTAGATCTGCAGTTCGTCCGCCCAGGGCATTGTGCGTGGCGCCACCACGGTCGTGGACTGGTTGCGTTGGGTGATGAGCGTGTCGCCTCCGTTGAGATTTTCCAAGCCGAGCCGTCGCACGTGCGCCAGCGCTTCCGGCGGCGGACGCCCGTTGCCTGACCAGAGAAACACCTTCACGGAGCGACCGGGCGGGGCCAGGTGTTCATTGATGTAGCGCACCGAACCGTCGACCTCGCGCTCGAGATCGAATTTCGCGTAGTCGATCTTCAGCTCAAGCCGCTGCTCATCGTAAAACGATTCGGTGCGATCACCCTCGATCCAAAAGAACGGATGGGAAAACGTGTGCGAGGCGATCTCGACGTGGGGCAGTGCGAACAGGTCGCGGGCGATCGCCTCGAGCAGGGGCTGCTCCTCGCCAGCCTGATTGCGGACGAGAGCACGGATTTCCGCTTCGATAATCGAGACGGTGACGGGCAGCGGGTATTTCTTGAGGAAGCGGTCGCGCACCACCTCGGCCGATCGCCGGCCGGGTTCGACGCGGCTCTGATTGGAAAAGCCATCGCCGTCGATGTGGCTCATGAACATGCGCAGACCGTCGCGCGTGGTCGTATCGGGCACGGGAGCTCCGATGTCGCCAAGCGCCGCGCGAAGAAACGCAAAGGGATCGACGTGCCAGAAATCGCGAAAATCCGCGCGGCGGAACATCAGGTAGGGATCGAGCGCGACGCCGCCCCACGACGTCGTGAAGATCGGGTCGAACACCACGGTCTTTCCGTCCGCATCGTGTGAGCGGACGGTTAACAATTTCTTCGCACCGGCCGGTGCGCGCAGATTGAGATGGCCGGTCTGCAGCGGCTCGACCGGAGCTTCGTAGTCGATCATGGCCGTGTCGCGCGAAACCAACTCGGCGGTGAAGGGTGGCGCGACCACGGAACCATCGCCCACGAGCCCGAACTGCTCGATGAAGCGTGCGCGCTGCTCGCGGTCGCGAAACGGAAGGTTGCCGAAGATGAGGATCTTTTTGCCGCGGTTGCGCTCGGAAACCAGCCAGTCGACCACGGCGGCTTCGGTGGTGGACGGGATTTCCCAGAAGCGGGGAATGACGATTGCCCGGTATTCCCCGTCCAGCCGCGGCAGGTCGGAGGGCGTGAGGACCTTGAAGTAATCCACCTCGTAACCAAGATACTCGAGCGGAAGCTGAAGGCGCAGGGCGGTGAAGGACTCGGCCGGCCACTTGATCTGGTCTTCCTGGACGGAAGTCAGGTTGCCATAGAACGACGCGACGCGACGTGGGACCGGCCGGAGCGGTGCGAGCGCGATGCCATCAAGCTCGGGGGTGGAAACAAACGCGTGAAAGCCCCGGGCCCGGATCTCGCGCGCGGTGTCGTCGGCCCGGCGCATGTCCGCCGGGTCGACGTAGTCGAGGATGTAGACGTCGCGGCCGGCGGCGGTGACCGGCGCGAGTTGTCCGAGAAGAAAGGCGGTGTCCCCGGCCGGAACCGGGCGATAGGCCTTGGTGGTGAAATCGTGGGTTGAGAAGACGGATTCCACGAGGACGCCGTCGACGGAGTCGCGCAGTTCGGCAAAGGCGAAGAATCCGCGGTTGATCACGATTTTCTTCTGCGGATAGGTCGTGCGCAGGCGCTTGATCGCGGCGACCAACCCGGCTTTGGCGGCGGCGGTGCGCGCCTGATCGCCGGGTGCGATCAACTCAACCGCGTCGAGCGTATCCAGAAAGAAGCCATCGAAGCCCTTCTGCACGGCATCGGCGGCGAGGTGGTCGACGAGGAAAGCGCCCCAGCGTGCATCGGTGAGGTCGATGAGGTCGGATCTCCAAAGTTCGTTCCGGCCGGCGTAGGGCAGGCCCTGGAGGGTGATTTCGCCGCGATAGGGAGCATCGGCGGCGACTTCGCCTACGCTGATGTAGGCGAGGACGGCATTGCCGGCCCGATGGGCGGCAGCGAGATCGACGGTCGCGTTTGGATGGACGATGGAGAGTGGATGAGCAATGAGCGGGGCGGTGGGCACCCTCGCGTCATAGTTGACGTAAAACGACAGTGGCTCCGCCGCACGGATCACGCCGGCGGCTAGAAATAGCATCAGTGAAAGGAGAATGCTGCGTTTCATCCCACCCGAATCAACTCGGCCAGACCGTCGGCGACGGTGACCTCAGCGCGAAAATCCAGAGCGGAAGCCGCGTTGTCCGGCGTCCCGCGCGAATGCAGGATGTCTCCGCCGCGCGGCGCGGCATGGGTGGGGGCGGCGGCCTGGGGATAATGCTTTTGAAAGACCGCAACCACATCCAGGAGCGAGGTGGCGCGTCCGGTGCAGATGTTGGCGGCGCCGGACGCGATGTCGGGCTGGGTTGCTGCCAGCATGTTGGCGCGGGCCACGTCGTGGACGGAGATGAAGTCGCGTGTTTGCTGCCCGTCGCCGTAAATCGTGACGGGTTTGCCGTCGCGGTAGCGCCGATCGAAGATGGAAATCACGCCAGAGTAGGGCGACGCCGGATCCTGTCTTGGGCCGAAGACATTGAAATAGCGCTGGCAACGGACCGTAAAACCGAAGGCCGCGCCATGACCGAGCAGGATGGCCTCGCTGGCCAGCTTGGCCGAGCCGTAGGGGCTGATCGGGGCTTTTTCCGTCTGCTCCCGGATGGGCAGATCGGTGGTATCGCCGTAGATGGCTGCGGAGGAAGCGAAGACGATTCGACGCACCCCGTGCTTGCGCGCTGCCTCGGCCACCAGATGCGTGGCATGAACGTTGAGCGCGTAGTTCAGGTCGGGGTTGTTCATGCTCTCTTGCACGCTTACGAGCGCGGCAAGATGGATGATGGCGTCGGGCCGGACGGAACCGACGAGCGCGTCGAGTGCACCTGGGGCCGTGATATCGGATTCGTGCAGGGCGAAGCGGTTCGAAGTCAGCGCATTCGCGAGGTTGGTGCGGCGACCCGTGCGGAAATTATCCACGCCTGTGACCTGAAAGCCTGCTGCGAGCAAACGATCTGCAGTGTGACTGCCGATAAATCCAGCTGCGCCGGTAACAAGGACGTGTGACATAAAGCCGAAGACAAACGCTTAAATTATCTAAAAAGTGCTGGCGAAACTACATCCACCAACCGATGTTGCGCAAGGCAATAGGTCCTACCCCCACATGAGCACCCAGAAAAAGGTCATGGCTGTCATCATGGGCGGCGGTCGCGGAACGCGGCTGCATCCCCTGACAATGGAACGCTGCAAACCCGCGGTACCCCTTGCGGGCAAGTACCGTCTCGTCGATATCCCGATCAGCAACTGCATCAATTCGGACATCAACCGGATTTTCCTGCTGACGCAGTTTCACACCGCGTCACTCCACCGCCACATCCAGTCGACCTACCACTTTGATCCGTTCGGCGGCGGGTTCGTCGACATCCTGTCGGCCGAGCAGACGGAGAAAAACGCCGATTGGTACCAGGGCACCGCAGATGCGGTGCGCCGGAATCTGCAGCACTTTCGCAATTTCCCGCACGACTACGTGCTGATCCTTTCGGGCGACCAGCTTTACCGGATGGATTTCCGCAAGATCATCGCCGAGCACGCCGCGAGCGGCGCGGACGTGACGATTGCGGCGGTTCCCTTCCCGAAGTCCAAGGTCGAGGGCCTGGGCCTGATGAAGGTGGCCGACGATCTTTCGATCGAGCGCTTCGTGGAGAAGCCCAAGGATCCCGCGATCATCGACAGCCTCACGCTGAGCCCCAAGCTCGAGGCGCAGCTGCATGACACGCACGGCGGGGAGAAGCACTGTCTCGCCTCGATGGGTATCTATGTGTTCAACCGCGCGGCCCTGGCCGAGGCGCTGGACAACAAGATGACCGACTTCGGCAAGGAGATCATCCCTGGTCTCCTCGGTCGCAAGAAGCTCTACGCCCATGTCTTCGAGGGTTACTGGGAGGACATCGGTACGGTCCGCGCGTTCTTCGACGCGAACCTCGCGCTGGCGCAGCCGCTGCCGCCGTTTAATTTCTTCGATGCCGGCGCCCCGATTTACACCCAGGACCGCTACCTGCCGGCCTCCAAGATCAACAAGTGCTCAATCGACTACGTCGTGATTGGCGACGGTTCGATCGTGGAGGACTCGTCGCTTAAGCACAGCCTGCTGGGCATCCGCTCCTTCGTGCGCGCGGGCTCCCAGCTGGAGGATGTGGTGATGATGGGTGCCGATTACTACGAGACGGAGGAGGAGATCCGCACCAATGTGAAGCTCGGTCGTCCGAATCTCGGACTCGGCAACAACTGCCGGATCAAGGGCGCGATCATCGATAAGAACGCTCGGATCGGGGATAACGTTACGCTCTCCACTGAAGGCAAAGCTGACGGCGAGTACGCCCACGGCGTGGTCATCCGCGACGGCGTCATGGTCGTGCCCAAGGGCGTGATCGTGCCGAGCGGAACCGTCATCTGACGACGACGAAAATCCTAAATCCTAAGCAGCTAAATCCTAAAAAACAGAGGCGGCGCAGCCGCCTGGTGTCTGGTTGGAATTTAGTTATTGGGATTTAGGATTTCTGTTCCGCTTCAATTATTGAAGCGGAACAGCGCGACGTCTCCGTCGGCGAAGACGTACTCCTTGCCCTCGAGCCGGTATTTGCCGGCGTCGCGCGCGGCGGCCACGCTGCCGAGGCGGGTCAGGTCGGCGTAGGAGACGATCTCGGCTTTGATGAAGCCCTTTTCAAAATCGGTGTGGATCACGCCGGCGGCCTGCGGGGCTTTCCAGCCTTTCTTGATCGTCCAGGCGCGCACTTCCTTTTCGCCGGCGGTGAAGTAGGTCATCAGACCGAGCAGGTTGTAGGTGCCCTTGATGAGCGAGGACACGCCGGAGTCGTCGACGCCGAGATCCTTGAGGAAGGCCTTTGCGTCCTCGGGCGGCAGGTCGATGAGCTCGGCCTCGATGCGGGCGCTGATCGGCACGTAGGCCGCGTCGTGGTGCGTGCGGACATACTCGGCGACCTTCATGACGAAAGGATTCTGCTCGGCGGTCGCGAGGTCGGACTCGGCAACGTTGCAGGCGAAGAGCACGGGCTTGGCAGTGAGGAGCTGGAAGAGCTTCATCAGCGCGACTTCCTCCGGCGTGGAGGCGAGGGTGTTGGCCGTCTTGCCCGCGTTCAGATGGGGCTCGAGCTTGTTCAGCAGCGCCAGCTCAAGGATCGCATCCTTGTCGCCCGCCTTGGCGCTTTTCTGCGTCTTGGACATGCGCTTGGCGACGGCGTCGAGGTCGGCGAGGACGAGCTCGGTCGTGATGACCTCGATGTCGCGGACGGGATCGACACTCCCCATGGTGTGAATGATGTCACCGTCCTCGAAGCAGCGGACCACCTGGACGATGGCGTCGACTTCGCGGATATTGGCGAGGAACTGGTTGCCCAGACCTTCGCCCTTGCTGGCGCCGGCGACGAGGCCGGCGATATCGACGAACTCGATTGCGGCCGGGACGACGACGTTGGTCTTGGCGATGTCCTTGAGGACATAGGCGCGTTCGTCGGGCACGATGACGACACCCACATTGGGATCGATCGTGCAGAACGGATAATTGGCGGCCTCGGCCTTGCGGGAGCGGGTGAGGGCGTTAAAAAGGGTGGATTTGCCCACGTTGGGCAGACCGACGATGCCGGCTTTGAGCATAAGGTGGCAAACAGAGCGGGGGGACTCGGGGCTTGACAAGCCATTTATCGACCGGTGCTATCTCCAGCTTTTCCAAACTACTCGTCTGACTTTATAGCTTCCATGTCGCTCAAAATCCGCCTGTCCCGCATCGGCGCCACCCACAAGCCCATCTACCACGTGGTTGTCGCTGAAACCCGCTCCCGTCGTGACGGTCGCGCCGTCGAGATCCTCGGCACCTACACGCCGCAGTCCAAGACCGCCCCGCTCTCGCTGGACGTCGCTCGCGTTGACTACTGGCTGAGCAAGGGTGCCAAGCCCACCGACACCGCGCACTCGCTGGTGAAGAAGGCCAAGAAGGCCGCGGCTCCGGCCGCCTAAGTTCATCTCCAACAACCGTTTGATCGAAGGCCCCGGATCTTCCGGGGCTTTTTGTTTTTACAGGAGGCAACGGAGAGAACAGAGGAAAACCACGGATGGACACAGATTTACACAGATGCCGGCCTTCAATCTGTGCCTATTTGTGTGAATCTGTGGTTCAAATTCCGAACTCTGTTCTCTCCGTTCCCTCCTGTAAAAACTAACCCGGATCGCCATGCCGCTCCATATCGACGTCCTGACCCTCTTCCCTCGCATGCTCGAGGGCTTCCTCGCCGAGAGCATCCTCGGCAAGGGGCTGGAGGCCGGGCTGCTGACGGTCAAGGTTCACGACGTCCGCACGTGGTCGGTCGACAAGCACCGGACGGCCGACGACCGGCCGTTTGGGGGTGGGGCGGGGATGGTGATGAAGCCCGAGCCGGTTTTTGCCGCGATCGAGCAATTGCAAACGCCCGGCTGCCAGAGAATTTATCTGACGCCCGACGGCGTTCCTTATTCCGAGCCGATTGCCAAGGACCTGGCGAAGCAGACGCACCTCATTTTATTGAGCGGTCACTACGACGGATTCGCGACAAGGTCATCGATCGCGAGATCAGCATTGGCGATTATGTGCTCACCAACGGCACCTTGCCGGCCGCGGTGGTGATCGATGCGCTCGCCCGCTTTATTCCGGGTGTTCTCGGGGAAGAAAAGTCATTGACGCACGAATCCTTCACCGGCAAGTTGCTCGACTTTCCTCAATACACGCGTCCCGCCGAATTTCGAGGTATGTCCGTGCCGGAAGTGCTCCTTTCGGGCAACCACGGCGAGATCGAGAAGTGGCGGCAGGCGCAGCGTACTGAGAAAACCCGACAGGTTCGCCCAGATTTATTCGAGAAACACAGTCATGAATCCCATCATTAAAGAGATCACTGCGCCGCAGCTGAAGAAAGACCTCCCACCGTTCAAGGTCGGCGACGGCGTGCGCGTGCACACTAAGGTTCGCGAAGGCGACAAAGAGCGCATCCAGATCTTCACCGGCGTCGTTATCGCCCGCAAGGGTCATGGCATCCACGAGACGTTCACCGTCCGTCGTATCAGCTACGGCGAGGGTGTGGAGCGCGTGTTCCCGGTGAACTCCCCGAACCTCGAGAAGATCGAGGTGGAGAAGGACTCCGAGCCGGGCCGCGCCCGCCTTTACTACCTCCGCGACCGCTCCGGCAAGGCCGCCATGGCCGTCAAGGAACAGCGCTACGAGAAGCCGGCCAAGGCTTGAGCGATTCTGCTCCCTGTCTTTCAGAAGCGAACCTCCGGGTTCGCTTTTTTTATGCCAATAACAATTCACTCGTATTCAATGCGTATATTTT
>CAYWRG010000028.1:23535-55154 GCA_964460715.1 uncultured Opitutus sp.
CGAGCGCGAGTCCGAGAACATGCGCGCCCGCCTCTACTACCTCCGGAACCGTCAGGGCAAGGCGGCCATGGCCGTCAAGGAACGCCGCGTGGAAGAGGCCGCCTCCTCCTGAGGTTCTAATCATTATTAGAGATTTTTGAAAGCGAGCCTTTACCGGCTCGCTTTTTTTGTGCCTGAATGCGGCTTGCGCGCTCATCGCGAGCGCAATCCTTACCATCCCCACGCAGATACTTTCCATGAAACTGAACACTGAGATCCTCTCCCTCGCTTCGGCGCAGGCTCGCGGCCTCGCCATTGATGCCGTTCACAAGTGCTCCTCGGGCCACCTGGGCCTGCCGCTCGGCGCCGCCGAGATTGGCGCTGTCCTCTACGGCCACGCGCTGGTGCACAACCCGGACGAGCCCCGTTGGCTGAACCGTGATCGCTTTGTCCTCTCGGCCGGTCATGGCTCGATGTTCCTCTACACGTGGCTGCACCTCAGCGGCTACAACCTGCCGCTCGAGGAAGTGAAGAATTTCCGTCAGCTGCACTCCAAGACCCCCGGCCATCCCGAGTTCCACGAGACCCCCGGCGTCGAGTGCACGACCGGTCCGCTCGGCCAAGGCGTCGGTAATGCGGTCGGCCTCGCGATGAGCGGCAAGATGGCCGAAGCCCGCTTCAACACTGCCGAGCACCCGATCTTCGGTCATCACGTCATCTGCCTAGCCGGCGACGGCTGCATGCAGGAGGGCGTCGCCATGGAAGCCGCCGCGTTCGCCGGCCACCAGGGGCTCGACAACCTGATCCTCATCTACGACGCCAACGACGTCACCCTCGACGCGATGGCCGACAAGAGCCAGAGCGAGAACGCTGGCGTGCGCTTCAAGGCGATCGGCTGGGATGTGCAGACGCTGGCCGACGGCCACGACCTCGCCGCGATCCTCAAGGCGATCACCAAGGCCAAGAAGGCCAAGACCGGCCGTCCTCAGCTGATCATCGCCAAGACAATCATCGGCAAGGGCATCGCCGAGGTTCAGGGAACGTCGAAGGGCCACGGCGAGGGTGGGGCGAAGTTCTCCGACTCCGCTCGCGCCAGCCTCGGCCTTCCCGCCGATCAGCACTTCTTCGTCAGCGACGACGTGCGCGCCTACTTCGCCGAGCACAAGAAGCGTCTCGTGCGCGGCTACAAGAAGTGGCTCAAGACCTACGCCGCCTGGAGCGCCGCGAATCCGGACAAGGCCGCGCTGCTCGAATCGCGTGCGACCAAGCCGGTCGCGCTCGATCTTCTCGCCAAGATCCCGGCGTTCCCGACCGACGCCAAGCTCGCGACCCGCGCTGCCGGCAAGGATGTCCTCCAGCCCGTGGCCGCCGCCCTCCCGCTGCTCATCTCGGGCAGCGCCGACCTCTACGGCTCGACGCTCAACTACATCGCCGCCGACAAGGACTTCGATCGCACCAACCGTGCCGGTCGCAACCTGCGCTACGGCATCCGTGAGCACGGCATGGCCGCGATCAGCAATGGCGTCGCCTACGACGGGATCTTCCGCGCCTCCTGCGCCACGTTCCTCGTCTTCGCCGACTACTCGCGTCCGTCGATGCGCATCGCCGCGCTGTCGAATCTCCCGGTCACCTACATCTACACCCACGACTCCGTGGGCGTGGGCGAGGACGGCCCGACTCACCAGCCGGTGGAAACGGTCGCCGGTCTCCGCGTGATCCCGAATCTCGACGTCATCCGCCCAGCGGACCCGGAGGAAACCGCCGGCGCGTTTGCCGCGGCCCTCGAGCGGACCGAAGGCCCGACGCTCCTCGCGCTCAGCCGCCAGGCCGTGCCGATGCTCAACGAGATCCCGGTGCAGGCCCGTCGCGAGGGCGTCCTCAAGGGCGCCTACATCGCGGTTCAGGAAACGGCCCCGCTCACCCACATCCTCCTCGCCACGGGCTCCGAGCTGCAGCTCGCGCTCGCCGCGGCCAAGCGCCTCGGCGCGGGCGTGCGTGTGGTCTCCGTTCCCTCGATGGAGCGTTTCAACCGCCAGAGCGCGTCCTACCGCGAGTCGATCCTGCCGTCCTCGTGCCGCAAGCGCGTGGCGATCGAGGCCGGCGTCACGTCCTCGTGGGCGCAGTACGTCGGACTCGACGGCAAGGCGATCGGCATCGATCGTTTCGGCATCAGCGCCCCCGGTGGCACGGTGATGAAGGAGCTCGGCATCACGGCTGACGCCGTGGTCGCCGCTGCCCAGGCGCTCTAAAGCTTACCAGCTGCATTGTGCAGACCAAGGGCGGGCCGCTCGGCCCGCCCTTTTTTTGCATCCAAAAATCACTCTAACCACCTTTTAGGGAACAATTAGAGTCGCCGCGGGGGCGTTTTTGCAAACGAGGCTTGTCTTTATGGTTAGCCTCCTAATTATCAGCCTCCTTATCTTCGGGATTTTTGCCGATCCTTTGTTCCATGCCGCTCCTCATGCTTAAAGACCTTCCTCGTTACGAGTGCCTGCTCGGTGCCGCGAAGACCTTTCCCGACCTTGATCCGTCGGCTTGTGAAGTCTTCTTGCATCTGTTGCGTGCCGGTGACGAAGCGTTTGCGATGGCGGAAAAGAATTTCCACGCACACGGCATTTCCCAAGGCCGCTTTGGCGTGCTGATGTTGCTCTTCAATTCCGGCAAGCGGAGCGCAGAGGCGGTGGCCGGTGAGTGCTTCCCGGTCGGTCCGCGGACGCCGGCGGAACTCGCCGAGGCCGCCGGGGTCACCCGCGCGACCATGACCGGCCTGATCGACACGCTGGAGCGCGATGGCTTCGTGACGCGCGAATCCGATCCAAACGATCGCCGCATGATGACGGTACGCCTCACGCCCAAGGCCGAGCAGTTCCTCCACGGCATGCTGCCGGGCCACTTCCAGCTCATGGCGAGCCTGGTTCGCCCCTTGGCCGAGTCCGAACGCCACACCCTCGTTCGTCTTCTTAACAAGATGATTTCGCACGCCGCCAGCCTGCGGGACGCCCCGGCCGCCCCCACCTCCGCCACTTCCGCTTCCTCCAGCTCAACCTGATTTTCCACTCAACTCCCGTTGTTTATGATCAAGAAGTTCATCATCGCGATCGTCGGCTTCCTCGTCATCGCCTTTTCCCTTGGTGCCATCAAGATGGCTCAAATCACCGAGATGACGTCGTCTCTGTACGTGCCGCCGCCGACCGCGATCACCACGGCGGTGGTCAAGGTGGAGGCCTGGCAACCCCAGATTCGCGCCATCGGGACCCTCGCTCCGGTCCAGGGTGTCAGCGTGAGTGCCGACGCCGGCGGGCCGATCGTCGCGATCCCGGTCGAGAGCGGCGCCCTGGTCAAGAAGGGTGACCTGCTCGTCGAGATCGACACCTCCGTCGAGGTTGCGCAGCTGGCCTCCGCCGAAGCGGCCGAGGCGCTGGCCAAGCTCGAGCGCGACCGCTCGCGTGAACTGCGGCAGAAGAACACCATCAGCCAGGCCGAGCTTGATTCCGCCGACGCGCAGTACAACCAGGCGGTCGCCCAGACTGCCGCCCTCCGCGCCACGATCGGGCGCAAGCGGGTCCGCGCTCCGTTCGATGGCCGCGTCGGCATCCGCGTGGTCAATGTCGGCCAGTATGTGTCCCCCGGCCAGGCCTTGATCCCGCTCCAGCAGCTGGACCCGATTTACGTCAACTTCACCATCCCGCAGCGCCAGCTGCCGTCGCTTGCCCTCGGCCAGAAGATCAGCGTCACGGTCGACGCATTTCCGAACGCGCCGTTCGCCGGCCAGCTTAGCGCGATTGATGCCGAGGTCGACGCCGCCACCCGCAACATCGCCATCCAGGCCACGCTGCCCAACCCGCGTGAGCTCCTGCGTCCCGGCATGTTCGCCCAGGTCGAGGTCAGCCTCGACCAGACCGAAACCGTCATTGTCGTTCCAGCGACCGCCGTCTCCTACGCCTCCTACGGCAATTCCGTTTTCCTGGTCGAGAAGATGAAGGGCGCCGATGGCGCCGAGTACCTTGGAGTCCGCCAGCAGCCGGTGCGGATCGGTGCGACCCGTGGCGACCTCGTGGTCATCACCGAAGGCCTCAAGGGCGGGGAGGAGATTGCCTCCTCGGGGCTCTTCAAGCTCCGCAACAACCTGCCGGTCCAGGTCAACAATTCGGTCCAGCCGGCGAGCAGCGCCGCGCCCAAGCCCAGCAACACCTGAGCGATCCCGGCGGATCGTCCTTCCCAACCTTCACCTGACGCGCGGATCCCGCGCCGCCTTCCATGCTTAAAAAGAGTTTCACGGACATGTTTGTCCGCAAGCCGGTCATCGCGCTGGTCGTCAACATCGCGATCGCCGTCCTCGGCGTCGTCGCCTACTTCCAGCTCAACACCCGTCAGTACCCGCGCAGCGACAGCGCCGTGGTCAACGTCAGCACGATCTACTTCGGCGCCAGTGCCGACACGGTCCGCGGCTACATCACCACCCAGCTCGAGCGCGCCATCTCCAGCGCTGACGGCATCGATTACATCGAGTCCGAGAGCTTCGCGGGCATGAGCACGATCCGCGTCTATCTCCGCCTCAACTACGACACCAACGCCGCACTTGCGCAGATCAGCGCCAAGATCGACCAGGTCCGCAACGAGCTGCCGCCCGAGGCGGAGTCGCCGACCATCAGCGTCGAGTCGAGCGACAACCAGTTTGCGTCGATGTACCTCGGGTTTTCCTCCGAGACCCTCGACCAGAACCAGATCACCGACTACCTGACGCGCATGGTCCAGCCGCGCCTGGCTTCGATCGCCGGCATCCAGCGGGCCGACCTGCTGGGCGGCCGCGTCTTCGCCATGCGCGTCTGGATGAAGCCCGACGAGCTGGCCGCCCGCAACCTCAGCCCCGGCGAGGTCCGCGCCGCTCTCGTGGCGAACAACGCGCTGTCGGCTGTCGGCAACACCAAGGGCTCGATGCTGCAGGTCAGCCTCGTGGCCAACACTGACCTCAAGAATGTCGACGAGTTCAAGCAGCTGGTGGTCGCCGAGCGCGATGGCACGCTCATCCGCCTTTCTGACGTGGCCGACGTGGTCCTCGGCGCGGAAAGCTACGACTCCGAGGTCCGTTTCGGCGGCAAGACCGCCACGTTCATGGGCCTGTGGGTCCTCCCAACCGAGAGCACGGTGGAGGTCATCTCGCGCGTGCGGGCCGCCATGCCCGAGGTCATCGCCAGCCTGCCCGCCGGCCTCAATGGCGAGATCGTCTACGACGCCACCCAGTACATCTCCGATTCCATTCATGAGATCCTGCGCACCCTGATCGAGACCCTGCTGATCGTCGCGGTCGTGATCTTCCTGTTCATGGGTTCCTTCCGCTCGGTCCTGATTCCGATCGTGGCCATGCCGCTGTCACTGGTCGGCGCGCTCTTTATCATGATGTTGCTCGGCTTCACCATCAACCTCCTCACGCTCCTCGCGATCGTGCTGGCGGTCGGTATCGTGGTCGACGAAGCGATCGTCGTGGTCGAGAACGTCGAACGTCACATCCGCGAGGGCCGCACGCCCTTCGACGCCGCCATCCTGGGCGCCCGCGAGCTCGTCGGCCCCGTCATCTCCATGACGATCACGCTGGCGGCGGTGTACGCCCCGATCGGCTTCCAGGGCGGACTCACCGGCGCGCTCTTCCGCGAGTTCGCCTTCACCCTTGCCGGTGCCGTCGCCGTCTCCGGCTTCGTCGCCCTCACGCTCTCGCCGATGATGAGCGCCTACCTGCTCGGCGGCGCGGAGTCGGAGGAGAAGGGCCTCACCGGCGTGATCAACCACACCTTCGACCGCATCCGCACCCGCTACGACCGCGTGGTCGGCCAAAGCCTCACCTGGGTCCCTGTCACCCTGACGGTCGCGGTCCTGCTCACGCTCCTGCTGGTGCCGTTCATCATGTTCGCCCAGCGCGAACTCGCCCCGAAGGAGGACCAGGGCATCGTCTTCACCATCATCCAGGCGGCGCCGACGTCGACGATCGAGCAGACGCTGCTCTTCACCGATCAGGTGCAGGCCATGTACGCGGCCACGCCCGAGTACGAGACGTCCTTCCAGATCACGGGCGGCAACTTCGGCTTCGCCGGCCTCAAGCTCAAGCCGTGGGCCGAGCGCACCCGCACCGCGATGGAGATCGAACAGGCGCTCAATCCGACCGCGGCCAGCATCCCGGGCGTGCAGGTCATCATGAACACGCCGGATCCGCTGCCCTCGGGCGGCAACTTCCCGATCGAGTTTGTCATCCGCTCGACGGCTGACCACCGCGAGATGATGGAGTTCGCCGACCAGCTCGTGCTGTTCGCCAACACCGAGGCCAACGCCGGCGGCGGCGCTCCGACCTTCTACTTCGCGGACAGCGACCTCAAGTTTGACCTTCCGCAGGTCGAGGTCGACATCGACAAGGACAAGGTCGCGGCCATGGGCCTCAACCTCAGCTCGGTCGCTCGCGACCTGGGCTCGATGCTCGGCGGCGGCTACGTCAACCGCTTCATCAACGACGGACGCAGCTACCGCGTCATTCCGCAGGTCGAGCGCGGCGAGCGCCTCAATCCCGAGCAGCTGCTCAACTACCACATCACCGGTCCCAACGGGCAGCTCATCCCGCTCTCGACCATCGCCACGCTCAAGGAGTCGGTCCAGCCCCGCGGCCTGAACCGCTTCCAGCAGCTCAACGCGGTCAAGATCACGGGCGTCGGCCCGAGCATCGACGGCGCGCTCAAGAAGCTCGAGGCCAAGGCCGCCGAGATCCTTCCGCCCGGCTACTCGATCGACTACGGCGGTCAGTCGCGCCAGCTTCGCAACGAGGGCAACGCCCTCTGGCAGGCCTTCGGCCTCGCGCTGCTGCTGATCTTCCTCGTGCTCGCGGCCCAGTTCAACAGCTTCCGCGACCCGTTCATCATCCTCCTCGGTTCCGTGCCGCTGGCCCTGGTGGGCGCGATGCTGCCGATCTTCCTCTGGAAGACCTCGCTCAACATCTACTCCCAGATCGGCCTGATCACCCTCGTCGGCCTGATCGCGAAGAACGGCATCCTCATCGTCGAGTTTGCCAATTCCCTCCAGGATCAGGGCGTGGCCAAGCTCGACGCGATCCGCCAGGCGGCCGCGACCCGCCTGCGTCCCGTCATGATGACGTCCGCCGCGACCGTTTTCGGTCACCTGATGCTCATCTTCGTGACCGGCCCGGGCGCCGCCGCCCGCAACAGCATCGGCTGGGTCCTCGTTATCGGCATGGCCGTCGGCTCGGTCTTCACCCTGTTCGTCCTTCCTGCCTTCTACGTCCTCATTGCCCGCGACCACGCCAAGGATCCGGTTCGCGCGCACACCTCGGACGAGGCGCTCCACCACGCGCAAACTGTCGCCAAGTAAGTCCCATGAAACTGCGTTCCCTCTCCGTCCTTCTCCTGACCCTGGCCGGTTCGACCTTCGCTTCGGCGCAGGGCGCCCCCACCGTGGCCCCGCTGCCCGCGCAGCTCGATCTGCGCTCGGCGATCAACTACGCTGTCGAGCACAACTACTCGATCCTCCAGGCGCGCGAGCGCATCCGCGAACAGGAGGGCCTGATCGTCGAGGTCAAGGCCCTCGCGCTCCCGAACGCGAGCGTCAACTCCAGCTACACGCGCACCGATTCCGGACTCCTGCAGGACCGCGGGGTCGATGCGAGCGAGGACGACTGGCGCATCGCGCTGGAAGTCCGCCAGGCCCTCTACGCCGGCGGCGGCGTCAAGGCCGCACTCGACGCCCAGCGTCTCGTTCGAGAGTCGTCCCTGCTTGAGCTCCAGTCCGTCATCAACGACGCGCTGCTCCAGGTCCGGACCCGCTTCTACGATGTGCTGCTCGCGCGCGAGCAGATCACGGTTCAGGAGGAGAATGTCCGCCTGCTGACTGAGCAGCTCCAGACGGCCCGCGATCGCTTCGAGGCCGGCTCCGTCTCGAACTTCGACGTGCTTCGCGCCGAGGTCGCGCTCGCCAACGCGCGCACTCCGCTGATCCGCGTCCGCAACCAGTACCGCATCGCGATCGACCAACTCCGCCAGTCTCTCGGCTATGGCGAGCCCACGACCGGATCGTCGCCAGCCATGCCCGAAGTCGTTGGTGAACTCGCCTTCGCCCCGGCCTCCTACGAACTCGAGTCGGCCCTTTCCTCCGCCCGCATCAACCGGCCGGACCTGCTGCGTCTCGCCAAGGTCGAGGAGGCTCGCCGCGCGGGCGTCACGATCCGCGAGGCCAACTACCGGCCCACGCTCGACGTCGTCGGCGGCTATCAGTTCCGTAAGTCGGCCAATTCCGAACGTCTGAAGGATTCGCTCGACGGCTGGACCCTCGGCCTGCAGTCGAGTTGGGCGGTCTTCGACGGTCGCCGAACCAAGGGGCAGGTCGTTCAGGCCCGCTCTCAGCTCGAGCAGGCCCGCCTGCAGACGGCGGAACGGACGCTCGGCGTCGAAGTGGAGGTCCGTCAGGCCCTCTCCGCGTTGCAGGAAGCGGCCGAGCTCGTCGAGTCCGCACGTCGCGTCGTGGAACAGGCCGAGGAGGCCGTTCGCCTCGCGGACGCTCGCTATGGTGCGGGCACGGTCACGCAGCTCGAGGTCCTGCAGGCCCGGGTCGCCCTGACCGAGGCGCGCACGAACCAGCTGCAGGCCAACTACAGTCACAATGTAGCGTTGGCGACGGTTCGTCGGGCCATCGGCCAAAGCGATGCGTTCCTGGCGCCCTGACGTTTCCGTCGGGAAAAACGCAACCCTTTCACGGTTCGGACGTCTAACGTCCTGATACCCGCTTCATGAAGCTTCTCCGCCCCCTGCTTTTCGGTCTGGGGATCGTGGCCGCGCTGTTGGTCGCAGCCGTGCTCCTGGCCTTCACGCCGGCCGTCCAGACTTGGGCGGTGCGTCGTGTTCTCGCCCAGCAGCCTGGCCTGCAGGCCGAGGTCGGTCGGGTGGCTGCGGGGTTGGGGACCGTTCGCCTGGAGAACCTCCGGATCCGGATGGAGGGAGCGGAACTGATCCTGCCGCTCGCGGAGATCGACCTTCCCGTCGTCTCGGCCGCCATGGGCGGTCGCATCGCGGTCAGCCGCCTGGTCGCCCGGGGGTGGTCGCTTGACCTGGTCGGCACGCCCGCGCTCGCGGCCCGGTTTCGCCCGTCGGCGCCGGTCCAGGCCGGCTACCTGGCGTTCCTCACCTCCGCGCAGGCGCAAGGAGCGCCGGCGGCGGTGGCGTTTGACGGAATCTTTTCCCGCCTCGCGCTGCCGGTTGATCTCTCGCTCGATGGCACCGACCTGGAGGGCGAAATCCGCTTCGCCCGTGCCGCCGGCCAATCGCCAGCCCGCGCCCGCATCGGCCTCGCAGGCGGTGGACTCGCGCCGGGTTCGAGCGGACGTTTTGTGCTTTCGTCGGAGATTGCCGTCGACGATGCCTCGTCGCCGGTCGATCGCGTGGTCGCGCGGCAGGAGGTGCTGCTGCGCATGGACGCGCCACGCTCGCTGGATCGCATTGAAATGACAGGCGCGGCCACCGCGACCGGTCCCCAGTTCCCCAACGGCGTGCGGGTCGACATCGAGACCTCCGCCACGCGGGTCGCCTCCGGCGAAAGCTACGGGTTCACGCTCCGCTCCGGAGAGCGTGTGCTGCTGGGCGTGAACGGCGAACTGCCGGCCGGCGCCGAAGCGGTCCGGGGCACATGGGCACTCGATGCCCGCTCGGAGGATCTTTCGGCCTTTGCGCTGGGGCGCCCGATTCCTGATTTCACCGCCGCGGGAACCGGCACGTTTTCGCTGGATCGCGGCCTGAGCGAAATTCAGGCCGCCGGCCGTCTCGCGGCGACCACGCAACGACTCGAGTCCGTTGACTCGCGCCTGCGGGCGGTGGGCGCGCTCCGGATTGTCGCCGATTTTGACCTGGTCTCGCGTGACGCGGATATCCGCCTCAACCGGCTCCAGCTGCAGGTTGCCGCGGCCCAGCCCGTGCTGGGCGTGACCTTGCTGCAGGGCGTGGAATTTAGTCGGGCCACCGGCGAGTTGCGCGTGGCCGATATCGCGTCGGATCTGCTCCGTCTGCAATTGAATGGGGTGCCGCTGGCCTGGGCGGAGCCGCTGCTCGGCGAAACGGCTGTGACCGGCGGCGATGTGAAGGGCGGATTTGTCGCGAGCGTGCGTTCCGGCCGGCTGGTGTTGCGGCCGACCGACGCGCTCTCGGTCGATGGACTCACGGTGGTCCAGGCCAACGAAGTGATTCTTGAGCGGATCGATGTGTCGACGCGGGTGACCCTCGACTATGCGCCGACTGGATGGCAGGCCGACGTGGCCTCGTTCTCCTTGCGCAGCGGCGGAGCTTCGCTCGCTGACGTTGCGTTGAAGGCCGTGCAGGCGGGAGGCGGCGATGCGCCGGTCAAGGTGGCCGGCAGCTACACACTCGAATTGCCGGCCCTGCTCGAACAGCCCGTGCTGTCCGACTACCGCGGCCTGCGAACCGGACGTGCGAAGGGGGATTTTTCCGCCAGCCTCGCGGCGGTGCAGGAGATCGCCGCCACGCTTGCGCTGAGCGATCTGGCGGTGCCAGCCGACGTCAGTTTGCCCGCGATCAAGGCTGAGCTGCGGGCTGACCGTCTGGCCGATGGCACGATCACGGCACGCCTGCCGGTGACTTTCGTTCGCAACGGGCGGAATTCCGACGTGATGCTGGAAGGCGTCGTCAAGCCGGTGTCTCCCGGGCTCTCGCTCACGGCTGCGCTGACGGGCGAGCAGCTCTTTGTCGAGGACGTGCAGATTTTGACCGCCCTCGTTCCTGCAACCGAGGGTGCAGCGCCGGCGGCGCAGGCTGATCCGAAGTCGGGCCCCCCGTGGGCGGGGATCTCCGGCCGGGTGACCTTGAATCTGAAGAAAGTCGTCTACTCGCCGTCGCTCACCGCCAACGCGGTGACCGGGACCGTCGTGGTGGGACCGGATGCCATCACCTTCGAAAATGTATCGGCCGGTCTCCCGGAGGGCGCAGGCGTCAGAGTCGCGGGTGGTCTGGCCTACGATACCCGCCAGGCCCGGACCTATGGCCTCAAGGCGGACGTGACGGTTTCCAATTTCGATCCGGTTCCGCTTTTTCGCAGCATCAATCCAACCGCGCTCCCTCCGATTGAAGGCCGCTTTGAGATCGCCACGCGTCTGACCGGACAGGCGGCCGACTTGGCCGGCCTCGCCGAGGTGGCGACCGGCACGTTCAAGCTCAGCAGCCGCGGGGGCGTCCTGCGCGCCCTGTCGGTTGACGCCAGTGAGTTTGGCCGCACCGGCACGCGCATCGCCAGTGTCGCCGGCCTCATCGGTCTGGCGACCGGCGATACCCGGGCGCTCAAGTACGCCGACCGGCTCAAGGCCGCGAGTGAGCTCGCCCAGCAGCTGGCCGCGGTCACTTTCGACCAGCTCACGATCGAACTCGAACGCAGCACGGGCAACGACCTCGTCATCACGGATCTTTCCCTGATCTCACCGAGCGTCCGCCTGCTGGGCGCCGGGCGCATTCGCCATGAACCCGGACTCGCGGTTTGGCACCAGCCGCTCGCCCTGCAGCTGCAACTCGGTGCGCGGGACAAGCTGGCGGAGAACCTGAAAGTGCTGAAATTGACCGCCGATCGCGCCGACACGCTGGGCTACACGCCGCTGCTGGATAATCTCCAGATCGACGGCACCCTGTCTGCCTTTGGCACGACGATGCTCAAGGACCGCCTGGTCCAGGCCCTGGCCGGGCAGTAGGGCGGGCCGGGTGGGGCATCATTCGCATTCTCATTCTCGTAACCGTTCTCGTTCTCCGGTCGGATTCCGGGATCAATCGTACCCGATCCGGAGAACGATAAAGCGAACGAAGAACGAGAACGATTCGGAGGGGCTGGCTCCTTGTAAACCCGCTTGCCTCAGCTGGCCCGGGACGTGCACATAGACGTGCGCCCATGCCAACGCCGTCTCCGTCTCGTCCGTGGCTGCCTTCGGGACTCAAGCTCCTCCACTGGGGACTTGGAACCTGGACGACGTTGGTCTTTGCGTTTCTCTACCTGCCGATCGGCGTCCTGATCGCGTACTCCTTCAACACGTCGCGGCTCAACATCCGCTGGGAGGGGTTCACCGTCGATTGGTATGAGCGCCTTTGGTCGAACGATCCGATCCTGCGCGCCCTGCAAAACAGCCTGGTCATCGCGGTCGTGACGACGCTCGCCTCGGTCGTGATCGGCACCATCGGGGCCTGGCTCCTGCATCGGTATCGTTTTCGTTTCTCGGGTGCGATCCAGACGCTGGTCTGTCTCCCCATGGTCATGCCGGAAATCGTGATGGGCATCAGTCTGCTGGTGTTCTTCACCGTGCTCAGCCTGCCCCTGGGGTTTACCTCGGTGATCATCGCGCACATCACCTTCTGCTTTCCGTTCGTGCTCGTCGCCGTGCAGGCCCGGCTGCAGGGCATCGATCCGTCGTTGGAGGAGGCGGCGCTCGATCTGGGCGCGACGCCAATGCAGGCGTTCTGGCTCGTCATCGTGCCTTCACTCAAGCCGGCGATCCTGTCCGGGGCGCTCATGGCATTCACCCTGTCGCTTGATGAACTCATCGTGACCTTCTTCACCGCCAGTCCCGCGTCGACCACGCTGCCGCTGCGCGTCTTCGGACTGGCGAAGGTGGGGCTCAATCCCATGCTCAACGCGCTTTCGACGATCTTCATCGTCACGACCATCGCCTTCGTTCTGTTCTCCGAACATCTGCGCCGTCTGGCGCGGCCATCCGAACCTTCGAAACCATGAAAATGATCCCCTGCCTCCGTGCCCTGGCCCTTGCTGTTCTCTGCGCCGTGTCGGTTCGCGCCGCCGACAAGGAACTCAATCTCTTTGCCTGGTCGGAATACGTGCCGCAGGGCGTGCTCGACGCCTTCACCGCCGAAACGGGTATTCAGGTCAACTACGAGACCTTTGCGTCGGGCGAGGAAATGCTCGCCAAGCTGATCGCCGGCGGCACCGCCTACGATCTCATCCAGCCGCCGGACTACATCGCGGAGGCGCTGATCAAGAACAAGCTGCTCGTCCCGATCGACTTCGCGCGCGTCCCGAACTTCCGCCACATCCTGGCCGAGTACAAGGGCATGCCGCATGATCTGGAGCAGAGGTTCACGGTCCCTTACATGACCGGCACGGTCGGCATCGTGGTGAACACCGACCGCATCAAAACCCCGATCCGTGGCATCAAGGATCTCTTCGCGCCGGCGCACAAGGGCCGGATCGTCGTTGTGGATGACGGCCGCGAACTCGTGACCGCCGCCCTTTACGTGCTGGGCCGCTCACTCAACGACATCACGCCGGAGACGCTCGCCCAGGCCCGCCCGCTGCTCGCGGAGTGGTTCCAGGCGATCAAGCTCTTCGATTCCGACAGCCCCAAGACCGCGTTGCTCAACGGTGACGTCGATCTCGGCTATGTGTGGGGTGGGGAGGCCGCCACGCTTTGGAACGAGGACAAGAAATTCAAATACGTGCTGCCGTCCGAGGGAGCACACATGTTCGTGGATGTCCTCGCGATTCCTTTGGGGGCCAAGAACCTTGATGCCGCGCACGCCTTCATTGATTTCGTTCTCCGGCCCGAGATCAGCAAGCAGATCTCCGACGAGTTCCCGTACACCAATCCGAACGGCGTGGCCCGCAAGCTGCTCTCCGACGAGCAGCGCGCCAACCCCGCGAGCTATCCGCCAACGCAGAAGCTCGACACCTTCCGTCACCTCGGGGAAACGGGCGCCTTGATCGATGAACTGGTGACCGACCTCAAGAACGCGCGCTGACGCTCGCCAAAATCTCAAACGTCACGGTTAGCCTTTGGCGTTTTTCTAGATGCAGTCCCTGCCCATCGCGGCCGCCGCCAATCCCCACGCCCGTCGCCCGCGCGCGCTGGGGTGGCTGCTGCTGGCGCCGCTGCTGGTCTGGCTGGCGGCCTTCGTGGTCGTGCCCCTGGTGATTCTGGTCGTGTACAGCTTCTGCCAGCGCGACGACCTTGGACGCGTGGTGTTTTCGTTCACGTGGGAGAATTACGAGCGGGTCTTCAATCCGATCTACCTCAGGATCCTCGGCCGCTCGGTGGGTTATGCGGCGCTCACCACGGTGATCTGCGTCGTCGTCGGCTACCCGGTGGCGTGGTTCATCGCCCGGCAGCGCGAGGCGGTGCGAAACCGCCTGCTCATGCTCGTCATGATCCCGTTCTGGACGAGCTTCCTGATCCGGACCTATGCGTGGATCGCGATCCTGAAAAGCGAGGGCCTGCTCAACGCTATGCTCCAGTACGGCCGGATCATCGCCGAGCCGCTCGACCTGCTCTACACTCCGGTCGCGGTCGTCATCGGTCTCGTGTACGCTTATCTGCCGTTCATGATCCTGCCGATCTACGGCTCGGCGGAGAAGGTCGATGCGTCGCTGGTCGAGGCAGCCCATGATCTGGGGGCCGGACCGCTGCGCGCGTTTTCCTCCGTCATCATCCCGTTGACGCGTCCCGGCATCCTTGCAGGCGTGATGCTCGTGTTTGTTCCGGCCATCGGCATGTTCGCGATCACGGACCTGATGGGCGGTGCGCAGGTACCGTTGATCGGCAATGTGATCCAGAATCAGTTCCTGCGCGCGCGCAACTGGCCCTTTGGCGCGGCGCTCGGGGTGGTGTTCACTCTGATGTTCGTGCTCACCTACGCGCTGGCCCAGTGGCGAAGCCGGAAGGAACCATGAGTCCGATGATCGAAGTCCACGGGGTCACCAAGCGCTTCGGCTCCTTTGCCGCGGTGGACGACATCAGCCTCGAGATCCGCGCCGGCGAGTTCCTCACGCTCCTCGGACCGTCCGGTTGCGGCAAGACCACGCTCCTGCGCCTGATTTCGGGCTTTGAGCAACCGGATGCGGGTTCGATCCGGATCGCCGGCGAGGAGGTGACCGGGCTGCCTCCTTACCGCCGCAATGTGAACCAGGTCTTCCAAAGCTACGCCCTGTTCCCGCATCTCTCGGTGCGCGAGAACATCGCCTTTGGCCTTCGCATGCAAAAGGTCCCGGCGGGGGAGTCAGCCCGGAGGGTGGATGAAGTCATGGAACTGGTCGCGCTGGCCGGCTTCGGGGATCGCAAGCCCTCCGAGCTTTCGGGCGGTCAGCGTCAACGCGTGGCGTTGGCCCGCGCGATCGTGCCGCGGCCCGCCGTGCTCCTGCTCGATGAGCCCTTGTCCGCGCTGGATGCCAAGCTTCGCCGGGCGATGCAGCTCGAGCTCAAGCAGCTCCAGCGCCGGCTGGGCCTGACCTTTGTCTTCGTGACGCACGACCAGGAAGAAGCCCTGACCATGAGCGACCGGATCGCGGTCTTTGGCCGGGGCCGGATCGAGCAACTCGGCACCGCAGCGGAGATCTATCACCAGCCGCGCACGGCCTTCGTGGCCGACTTCATCGGTGAGGCCAATGTGCTCCGTGCGACCGTGACGGGCCGCCGCGGCGATCAGCTCGACGCTGTCCTGCCCGGCGGCGTCGCGATCACGGTCGCCGCCGGCGCCGTGCCCGCCGGGGCCACGACGGTGATCCTGTCGGTCCGGCCGGAGAAGGTTTGCCTGGTGGGCAGCGCGGCCGGGGCGGAGACGGTGTTCCCGGCGCGGGTAGAGGAGGTGGTCTTCCAAGGGGCGACCAGTCGCCTCCTGCTCGTGGCCGGCTCCAGCCTGCGGCTCGTTGCACTCGTCGCCAACGAGAGTGCCTTGCGGGCGGCGATCAGGGCGGGCGAACACGTGCGATGCGGCCTGCACCCGGACGATCTCGTGATCGTCGGTTGGGAGTGACCCGATCGTGAATCGTCGTTTGCCTTCGACGCCGGCGGTCCCTAACTTCCGGGCATGATCGCCTCGGTCGCCTTCCAGAAGTTCAAGGCCCTGCGCAATGCGCACCTGAAGCTCGGTCCGTTCAACCTGGTGATCGGCCCCAACGGCTCGGGCAAGACGAGCTTGATCGAGGCGCTCCTCCGACTGCGCCTGCTGGCAAAGCTCCCGTTGCGTCCCGAATTGAGTGACTCGGAGCGTGCCGTGGAAGGACCGGAAATCACGTTTCGCTTCGAACCGCCGTTCGATGGCCTCGAGGCGATCATGAGCTGCGTGTCCGACCAGCATTGCGATCTGCTCCAGATTGCACCGCTGCCAAAAGGGGATGGCGCCAACGACTGGCCGGGCCTCCGGGCGCGGGTCCTGAAGATTCGCGGCTACGTGCTCGACCATCACGCCATCGCCTTGCCGGCGATTGCGAAGGAGGGCGCTGAGCTCAACGTCAGCGCGGGTAATCTTGCCGCGGTCCTCGCCGTGCGCCGCTCGCAACACCCTGAGGCCTTTGCCCGGATGGTCGCGGACTTCATTCGGATCGCGCCGGAGTTCACTGAAATCGACACCGTGGCACGGGAGGACGGCCGCATTCAGTTTCACCTTAAACTCAAGGACGAGAACACGTGGATCGAGCCCGACAATGTGTCCCAGGGCACGCTCTACCTGCTGGCGATGATCGCACTCGCTCACGATCCCGATCCGCCGTCGATTGTCTGCATTGAGGAGATTGATCGCGGCATCCATCCGCGTCTCCTGCGCGAGGTTCGCGACGTGCTTTACCGGCTGAGTCATCCCGCCTCGTTCGGGGAGACCCGCCCGCCGGTGCAGGTGATCGCCACCACGCATTCGCCCTATCTGCTCGACCTGTTCCGTGAGCATCCCGAGGAGGTGGTGATCTCGGAAAAGCGCGGCGTGGCCGCCACCTTCTCACGTCTGACCGATCGTCCGGACATCACGGCGATGCTGGAGGAAAGCCCGCTGGGTGACATGTGGTATTCGGGTGTACTTGGCGGCGTCCCGGAGAGCGAATGAAGGTCGCTCTGCTCAGCGAATCCCCCGCCGACGAGGCGGCGTTGCGACTGTTGGTCGAAGCCGTGATCAAGCGGCCCATCACGCGCATCGAACCCGCCCTGCGCGCCCGTGGCTGGCCGAATGTCGCGCAGGTCATGCCGGGTATCCTGCGGCATCTCCATTTCAATACCGACGCGCAGGCCCTGGTGGTGGTGGTCGATGCCGACGATTCCGTCATCCATGACGCGAATCATGACCGCGAGGGTTACTTTCATCCGCGCTGCCGGATGTGCCAGCTCCGCGCGGTCTTCCGGCAGACGACAAAGAAGCTGCCTCCGGCCCAGGGGCGCGAGCGCGTGCTCCGTGGCATCGGCGTGGCGGTGCCTGCCATTGAGGCCTGGTACCTGGCGGGGCGTGATCCGCAGGTCACGGAGGAAGCGTGGGTCCGGGGACAACAGTCAGGACGGCTGCCCTACACCCGGGCCCAGTTGAAGTACCGCGTCTATGGCACCGACCGCCCAAGCCTGCCGCATGAGATCGATTGTGCGCTGCGCGAGATTCGGCGGCATAACGGGGATGTGCGCCGCATCGAACACGACAACCCGGGCTTCGCCGCGCTGGCGCGTGATCTGCGAAGCTGGAGCGCCCCGCCGCCGACGCTGGACGCGCCGCGACCGGATGGGGCGGCCCCACGAACTGACGGAAAGATTTGAAACCTGGCGAATCCCGGATCGCATAGAGGGGTACCCCATGTCTTACCCCCTGCCTTTCAGGCGCTCGTCCCTACCTTGGTGGCTTGAGCGCATCGCCTCCGTCATTGCCCGGCTGCTCTATCGCGTAAAGACCCGCGGCTGGGAAAATATCCCCACGGGAGGCGCGCTGATCGTTGCCAACCACCTGTCCTATGTCGACATGGTGGTGCTGCAGATGGCCTGTCCGCGTCCGCTGCGCTTCGTCGGCTACGAGGGCTTTCTCAAGGTCCATCCGATTTACCACTGGCTTTTTCGCATCAGTGGCACGATCCCGGTCTCCTCCACCAATGCCCTCGAGACCACCCGCCGGGTCGTGAAGGCCCTGCAGGACGGCGAACTCGTCTGCTTGTTCCCCGAGGGATCGATTTCCCGCACCGGCCAGTTGATGAAGATCCGGCGCGGCTTTGAACTCATGGCCCGGAAGGCCGGCGTCCCGGTGATCCCGGTGGCGCATGATGGTCTCTGGGGTTCCATCTTCTCCTTTTCCGGCAGCCGCTACCTCGCCAAGGCTCCCCGCGTGATGCGCACCCATGTGTTCGTTGCCTGGGGTCGCCCGATCCCGCCCGAGCAGGCGGATGTCGTGGCGGTTCGCCAGGCGCTGCTCGATCTGGGCTCCGAGGCCTTTGAGGAGCGTCCTCAGCTCAAGCGTCACCTCGGTCGCGAGATTGTGCGTGGCCTCGCGCGCCGGCCGTGGCGCGTTGAGATCGTTGACCGCACGGCGGAGCGCCGGGAGATCAAGGCGGGACAGGTGCTCGCCGTTTCAGCGGCGCTGGCGCGCCACCTGCAGCGCACCGTGCCCGAGAACCGGATCGGCATCGTCCTTCCGCCCGGTGCAGGTGCGACCATCGCCAACCTCGCCGTCGTGTGTGCCGGCAAGGTTCCCGTTAATTTGAACTTCACCGCCGGTCCCGCGGCGGTCGAGGCCGCGCTGCGCATGAGCGGCGTCAAGACCGTGATCTCGGCCGACGCGTTGCGGGCCAAGGTCCCAAATTTTCCGTGGCCCGAACGCACGGTCGATTTTCGCAAGGAGGTTGCCGCCATGGGTGGCAAGCGTGCCATCCTGCCGTGGCTGATCGGCGCTTGGTTGCTCCCCAACCAGTGGATCGCGAATCTTCTCCGCCTCCCGAAGATCGGCGACCGCACCGAGGCCGGTCTGCTTTTCACCAGCGGCAGCGCCGGTGAGCCGAAGGGGGTCGTGCTCACGCACCGCAACGTGCTCGCGAACTGCTGGCAGATTTCCTCCCTCTCCATCCTCCCGGACACCGCAGTCCTCATGGCGTGCCTGCCGGTGTTCCACAGCTTCGGCTTCACGGTCACGACGTGGTACCCCATGATCCGCGGCTGCAAGATCGTCACCGTTCCGAGCCCGCTCGACACGCGCAAGATCGTCGATGCGATCAAGGAGGAGCAGGTTTCGGTGATGGTCGGCGCGCCCACGTTTCTGCGCCCGTTCCTCAAGAAGGCCGAGTCGGCCGAGCTGCGCTCGCTGAACCTGGTGGTCTCCGGCGCCGAGCGCCTGCCGCAGGATCTTTACGAGGGGTTCCTTGAACGGTTTCACCTCGAGATCATGCAGGGTTACGGCCTGACCGAGACCGCGCCGGTTGCGAATGTGAACCAGCCGGATCCTCCGGTCGTGACCGAGACGGCCGAGGTCCAGCCGGGACGTCGCGCCGGCACGGTCGGGCGCATGATGCCGGGCATGACGGCGCGCATCCTCGATCCGGATACGATGGAGCCGCGGTCGGCGCTCGAGACCGGCATGGTGGCGTTGAAAGGCGCCAATGTGTTCCCGGGTTACCTGAACGACGCCGAGAAGAACCGCGCGGCGTTTCGTGACGGATGGTTTATCACGGGCGACCTCGGGCGCTTCGATGAGGATGGTTTCCTGATCATCGAGGGACGTTTGTCCCGCTTCTCCAAGATCGGTGGCGAGATGGTGCCGCATGGCACGATTGAGCAGAAACTCGTCGAGGCTTTTGCCCTGGACCAGTCGGAGGGCTACGCGGTCGCCGTCGTCGGCATTCCCGATGCCAGCAAGGGTGAGGCGCTTGTCCTGCTGGCCGCCGTTGATCTCTCCGCCGATGCGGTGCGCGAGCGACTGTTGGCTGCGGGTCTGCCGAATCTCTGGGTCCCGCGTGTCATCCGCCGCGTTGAAAAGATCCCTGTCCTCGGCACCGGCAAACTCGACCTCAAGGGCTGCCGCGAGGTGGCGATGGCGTCCTGAGATCAGATTGTGGCACCACGAAACACACGGACTACACGAAAATTCTGACTGTTCGGAGCCGGAGATTCCGTCGCGGTTCGTTTTAATTTCGCGTGTTCCGTGTGTTTCGTGGTGAACGGATTGGTATCCTAGTCCGTGGTGCGTTTACGGGTTGTTTTCCCGGCTTCACCGGTGTGTGTTGACGGCTTGATGAAGTCGTTTGCCCAGCCCACTGCCTCGCTCCAGCGAAAGCTCGGTGCCGGTGTTGTTCTCACCGCGGAAGCGGATCGCTACGCCGCCTCGTTCGACAGCAGCCGGATTTCCTTCATGCCCGCGGCTGTGATCAAGCCGCGCGAGGAGTCCGACCTCGCCACGGTTCTCGCGCTCGCCAACAAACACCGGGTGCCGGTCACCGTGCGCGGACGCGGCACGACCCTGATGGGCTCCGCCGCCCCGGCCGCGGGTGGCTGGGTGGTCGACATGCTCGGCTGGAACCGCATTCACATCGATGCCGAAGCGGGCTTTGCCTTTGTTCAGGCGGGAGCCAAGGTCGCTGACATCCAGCGCGCCGCCGAGGCCGTTGGTTGGTTCTATCCGCCCGATCCCTCGTCGCGCGAGTTCTGCACGATAGGCGGCAACATCGCCTGCAACGCGGGCGGCATGCACGGCGGCAAGTATGGCGTGACGCGCGACTTCGTTCTCGCGCTCGAGGGGTTTCTCCCGACGGGCGAGTTCGTGCGCTGGGGCACGGCGACCAAGAAATTTTCCGCCGGCTTCAATCTCCGCGACCTCTGGATCGGCAGCGAGGGCATGCTCGGCATCGTCACGGGGGCCGTCCTCAAGCTGATCCCCAAGCCCGCCGCACGCTGGACCCTGCTCACGTCCTATCCGAATGAGACCGCGGCGTTCCGTGCGGTTCGGAAATTGTTCGCCCTCCGCATCCAGCCGGCCATCTGCGAGTTCCTTGACCGCTCCAGCGTCGTGTGCGCGGAGAAGGCGATGCAGACCACGCTCTTCGCGGGGCAGGCCGGGCGTCCGATCATCCTGCTCGAGTTCGCCGGTTCGGCCAGCGAACTGGCAGACCACAAGCCGACCCTGCTGGGCTGGGCCAAAGACCACACGGCGGGTTACCGGGAAGCCGCCAGCCGCGACGAGGCCGAGGCCCTGTGGGCGGTTCGGCGCAAGTGCTCTGGTGCGATGTTCCAGATGGGCGACGCCAAGCTCAACGAGGACATCACCATCCCACTGCAGGCCTACGAGGCCTTTGCCAAGTTCCTCACCGGCCTGCGCAAGTCGTCCGGGCTGGCGATCCCGACCTTCGGCCACCTCGCGGACGGCAACCTGCACGTGAACATCATGTATCACCAGGCTGTTGCCAAGGAGCGCAAGGCGGCGGAAAAGGCCGTACGCCAGCTTATGGAGAAGGTGGTCGAGCTGGGTGGCGCCATTTCCGGCGAGCACGGCATCGGCCTGGCCAAGACGCCCTTTCTCCGGCTCCAGCACTCCGAGGCGGAGATCGGGGCAATGCAGGCGGTCAAGAAGGCCCTCGATCCCAAGGGAATCCTCAACCCGGGCAAGATGTTCACCATTTTCGAGGTCTGGAAGCACCCGCGGGTCAAGGCCTCTTTTCCCTGGGACCACAAATAAGGAGAGGTCAGCGGTCAGAAGTCAGAGATCAGAGGGGAATCGGACCCAATCGACGGGTTCTCTTTGGCTGACCTCTGACTTCTGACGTCTGACCTCTGTTTTTTGCGTTTGCCGCGTCCGCTGACCCCGTCTGTATCGTCGGTTCCTTCATGTATCTCAAGGCGCTCAAGCTCCACGGTTTCAAATCCTTTGCCGATCCCACCACGCTCCGTTTCGAGCCCGGCGTCACCGCCGTCGTCGGTCCCAATGGATGCGGAAAGTCCAACATTGCCGACGGCATCCGCTGGGTGCTCGGCGAGCAGAGCGCCAAGGCCCTCCGTGGCGGCAAGATGCAGGACGTCATTTTCGAGGGCGCCGACACGCGCAAGCCGTCGCAGATGTGCGAGGTCTCCCTCCTCCTGACCGAGTGCGAGAAGCAGCTGGGCTCCGAGTTTCACGAGATCGAGATCATGCGTCGCGTCTATCGCGACGGGCAGAGCGAGTACTTCTTCAACGGCCAGCCCTGCCGCCTGAAGGACATCCACAAGCTTTTCATGGATACCGGCGTCGGCCGGACCAGCTACTCGATCATGGCCCAGGGCCAGATCGACCAGATCCTGTCCTCCAAGCCCGAGGAACGCCGCGCCGTCTTCGAAGAGGCCGCCGGCATCACCAAGTACAAGGCCCAGCGCCGCGAGGCCCTTAACAAGCTCACGCTGACCGAGCAGAACCTTGCCCGTGTCGCCGACGTCATCGCCGAGGTTGGCCGCCAGATCGGCAGCCTCCGCCGCCAGGCCTCGAAGGCCTTGCGTTACAAGCGCCTCAGCTTCCGCCTACGCCACCTCAGCCTGGCCTACAGCGCCTATCACCACGCGCAGCTCACCGCCGTGATTGCCGAGCTCGAGGGTAAGCTCTCGACCCTGCGCACGGAGGCCGAGTCGCGCCGCAGCCGGCTCGAGGAAGAGCAGGGGGCTCTCGAGGAAAAGAAGGCCGCCCGCTCCCGCCTCAACCAGCGCGTGCAGGACGCCCAGCAGGCGGTCTTTGATCTCCGCTCACAAAAGGAACAGGCCGAGAACGCCGCGAACCTCGCGCAGATCAAGCGCAGTGGCCTGCAGGATCGTCTTGAGTCCTCCCGCGACAATCTCGGCGAACTCGAGATGCAGCTCCGCGAGCTCTCCGAGCAGGTCGACACCGGCGCGCAGGACAAGGAGCAGCAGCTCACGCTGCTCGGCACCTCCGACTCCGTCTTCCAGAACCGCAACCGCGAACTCGCAGTGGTCGAGGGCGAGTTGAGCAAGCTCGAGCAGGAGCTGCAGCAGTCCCGTTTCCAGCTCCTCCAGATGGAGAGCACGATCGCGCGCCTGCGCACCGATTGCACGGGCTACGAGGTCGACCAGAAGACCTCCGCCCAGCGTCACGACGCCCTCGTCGCCGATCTCGAGAATGTCCGCCAGCAGCAGACCGCCGCCGCCCAGGTCGCCGCCGAACTCGACGCCCGCCTCGAGGAGGCGCTCGCTGATAAGTCCCGCCTGCACAACGAGTCGACCGCCGCCCAGCAGGCGATCACCGATCTCACCCGCGAGTTCCGCGAGGCGCAGCGCCGTCTGCAGGAGATTGACCGCGGCCTCGCCCAGCGCAGCGCCCGCCTCAAGCTCCTCCAGCAGCTGCAGGAAAAGTGGGAAGGCTTCGGCGAAGGCGCCAAGGCCCTGCTGCAAGGCCGGCTTGAGGGCGCCCTCGGTGGCGCCAAAGCCTCGGCCATCACCCACGGACTCGAGGTTCGGCCCGAAGCCGGCAAGGCGATCGAGGCCCTGCTCGGCTCCGCCGTCGAAGCCGTCACCGTGGCCGATGTGGCCACCGCCCAGCGTGTGCTGGCCCAGCTTGAATCCGAGCAGATCGGCTCGGCGGTCATCCAGATCGCCGACATCGGCGCCCGTGGCAACGACGGCGCGGCCGAGCTGCCGGCCGGCCTCACGCCTGCGCTCGCCGGCCTGGTCGATGTCGACGGCACGCATCCGGCCGCCGCGCTCCTCGGCGCCTGCTACATCGCGGACGACCTCAGCGCGTTCCTCGATTTCTGGAAGGCCAATCCGGCCTTCTCCTTCCTCGCCGTGGCCACCCGCAAGGGCGACCTCGTCGACCGCCGCGGTCTCGTTTATGGCGGTTTCCACAAGAAGCCCGCGAACAGCATCGTCCAGCGCGAGATCGATCTCCGCGAAACGTCCCGCGCCCTCGCCGAGGACCAGAAGCAGCACGACGACCAGAAGGCCCAGATCGACGGCATCAACGCCCGCTTGGGCGAGGCCGAGCAGACCCTTGAGCAAAAGCGCTCCGAGGTCCTGATCGCTTCCCAGACTGTCGCGTCCGTCCAGGCCGAGCAGCGCAACGCTCAGCGCGCCGTTGAGGATGTGGGCAACCGCCTTCGCCGCATGGAAGGCGAGCTCGTCTCCCTCGAAGCCGCCCGCAACGAGGCCCATGCCCGCTTCGAGCGCGCCCAGGCCGGCCTCGCCGAGGCTGACGGCCAGGCGGCCGCCCAGCGCGAGAAGATTCACCAGCTTGAGACCCGCATCGTCGAGGTCCGCACCGACCGTGACGTGAAGCGTGACACGCTCGCGCAGGCCCGCCTCGAACTCGCGGAACGCCGCCAGAGGGTCGAGGTCCTCGATCGTGGCATCGCCGACATGCAGCGTCGACGCGGCCAGCTCGCGGAAATCCTCGTCCAGCGCCAGCAGGAGATCGAGGTCTGGACCGAGCAGGTGTCCGAACTCGAGCAGGATGCCGCCCGCCAGCGCGCGCGCGGTGCCCAGATTTCCGAGACGCTCGTCGTTGCCTCCCAGCAGGTGGAGCAGATCCGGGTCGAACTCGTCGAGGTCGAGCAGGAGATCAACGCCGTCGAGTCCGCCCAGCATTCGCTGCGCACCGACGCCGACGCCGCCCAGTCCGAACTCAGCCGCTGCGAGATCAAGCTGGCGGAGAGCGCCTCGCGCTCGCAGTTCCTCGCCGAGGATGTCACCCGTGAATTTTCGACCGACATCACCACGCTCGAGTGGCGGAAGCTCCTCTGGCATGCCGATGACGATCCGCCGGACATGAAGCCGCTCGACCTCGATGAAGATGAGGACGAGGGCTCCGCCGCCAAGCCGGAGGCTCCCTCCGAAGTCGCTCCCGCCCCGGCGGTCGCGTCCGAAGGTTCCGTGCCTGAATCGACTGAGACGGCAACCGCCGAGGCTGCCGCCGCCGATACGCCGGAAGCGCCGGCGAAGACCAAGCGCAAGACGAAGCTCAAGCAGAAGGGTGAGCCGACCGAGGCTGATCTCGCGGCCCTCGACCGCACCGTGTGGGAACAGGTCAAGGCCGAGGCTGACGCCCTGCGCCAGCGCCTCAATTCCATGGGCGCGGTCAACCTCGTGGCCATTGAGGAATACGCGGAGCTCAAGCAGCGCTACGATTTCCTCAAGACCCAGAGCGACGATCTGACCAACTCGAAGGCTGAGCTGATCAAGGCGATCGATGAGATCAACCAGACCTCGCAGCAGCAGTTCCAGGTCACCTTCGATCAGATCAAGAAGAACTTCGTCTACACCTTCCAGACACTGTTCGGCGGCGGTGTGGCCAACCTCGAGCTCGTCATCACCGACGATATCCTCGAGAGCGGCATTGAGATCACCGCGCAGCCCCCGGGCACGAAGCTCAAGAGCATCACGCTGCTCTCCGGTGGCCAGAAGACGCTCACGGCGGTCGCGCTGCTCTTCGCGCTCTACATGGTGAAGCCATCGCCCTTCTGCTTGCTCGACGAGTTGGACGCTCCACTCGACGAGTCGAACATCGGCCGCTTCACCGACCTTCTCAAGAAGTTCGTCGGCGAGTCCCAGTTCATCATCATCACCCACAACAAGCGCACGGTTTCGGCCGCGCAGGCGATCTATGGCGTGACGATGGAGGAGCGCGGTGTCTCAAAGACCGTCTCGATGCGCTTCGATCACGAACGCGGCGAACCCGAGGCCCAGCCCCAGAACATCGCGGAGGCCGTCCGCGGCACGCGCATGCAGGAAACGGCCGGAACCTGATTCCGGGAATGGCCCCGGTGGGCGACGGCTCTCACGCCTTGCCCACGCTCCTCCTTGTCCGACTAACGCTTCATGTCTTCCTCCTCCACGCCTGTTCCTGCGCGCAACAGCCTCTGCACCTGTGGCAGCGGCAAGAAGTACAAGCACTGCTGCGGGGCGGGCCGTGAACCCGTTGCGGCCGTCGAGACGTCCCCGGCGGGTCAGCCGAAGAAATCCTCGGCCAAGCTGGTCGTCGGCACCACCGTTGCCCTCGTGACCGTGGCCATCGCGGTGATGGTGCTGGTGACGAATCGCCGCCAGGGCGCGCCGGCTCCCATCGTGACAGCTGATCTCAACGCAGCCCCGGTTGCCACCGGCCTGCCGGGTGGCGCGACCCCGGCGCCGTGGTACTACGACACGACGCTGAACCGCCATTGGGATCCCACGCCGGGCCACAACCACTGGCACAACGGCCCGCCACCCGTCGTCGCAGGCTTGCCGGTAAACACGGCGGTCGCCACGGCCGCGACACCGACTCCCTGGTTTCATGACGTTGTGAACAACCGCCACTGGGACCCGACCCCGGGTCACAATCACTGGCACGACGGCCCGCCGCCGGCACCGGCTGATCGCAAGTAAGCGAATGGGTCGGATTGCAGAAATCGCGCAGAGACGCAGAGTTTTAAAATACGCTCTCGTTGTCTGGCGGCTTTCTCTGCGTCTCCGCGGCTCTGCGCGATTTTTGGATTGAATGGATTGAGGCCAATCTCAGTCCGCAGGTTGTGTTCCCTGTGATCAGACACCTTCATTTGACGCAGCCAGCCATTGGCGTTTGATTTCGAGGGTTAGCAACCCCTCAACCCCGGTTTGTTCGTTTACCCATGAAAACGCTGTTCCGCGCCTGCTGCCTCGTTGTTGCTGTTCTTGCCGTCTCTGCCGCCGCCAGCCTGCGGGCTGCGACCGTGGCCTTTGTTGATGTGACGGTGATCCCGATGGACTCCGAGCGCACGCTCCCTGGCCAAACCGTGCTCGTCAGCGGGGACCGCATTGTCCGCGTCGGCCCTTCGGCCACCGTGACAATTCCCGACGGGGCGGTTCGGATCGATGGCCGCGGCAAATTTCTCATTCCCGGGCTGGGCGAGATGCACGGCCACAACCCGCCGGTGGGCTCATCGCAGGAGTACATTGAGAACACCTATTATCTCTTCGTCGCCAACGGCGTGACCACGGTCCGCGGCATGCTCGGCTGGCCGGGCCAGCTGGAGCTGCGCGACAAGGTCCAGAAGGGCGAGATCCTCGGGCCTGCGCTCTACCTCGCAGGTCCGAGCTTCAGCGGTGGCGCGGTCCAGAATCCCGTCGCCGCCGAGGCCCGCGTGCGCCAGCAAAAGGCGGAAGGTTGGGATTTGCTCAAGGTTCATCCCGGGCTCAGTCGCGCCAGTTACGACGCGATGGCGCGCACCGCGCATGAACTCGGGATCCGTTTTGCCGGACACGTGCCCGCGGATGTGGGCCTCCTTCACGCGATCGAGCGCCGCCAGGAGACGATCGACCACATCGATGGCTACATCGAACTCCTCCATGCCGATTCCGCGCCGGTCGATCGCGCGCGCCTCGCCGAGGTCGTGAAACTCACCCGTGATACAGGCACGTGGGTGGTGCCAACGATGGTACTGTGGGAAACGATCATCGGCTCCGCCCGCCACGAGGACATGCAGGCCTTCCCCGAGTTGAAGTACATGCCGCGGGCCGAGGTGGAGCGCTGGCGCACGGTTTACGATCAACGCATCAAAGCGTCTGGCTTCAGCGCCACCAAGGTTGCGCAGATCGCGGCGAACCGGAACGCGGTGCTCAAGGCCCTGCACGAGGCTGATGTGAAGATCGCCTTTGGCACCGATGCGCCGCAGCAGTACAGCGTCCCGGGCTTTTCGATTCACCGCGAGATGAAGGCCATGGCCGCGGTTGGCATGTCGCCTTATGCGATTCTCCGGTCAGCGACCAGCCGGGTGGGGGAGTACTTCGCCTTCAAGGATCACTTCGGTCAGGTCACCGAAGGCCATCGCGCCGACCTCGTCCTGCTCGACGCCAATCCGCTCAGCGACATTGACAATGTGAGCAAGCGTTCCGGCGTCATGGTCCGCGGCCGCTGGCTGCCGGAAGCGGAGCTGCAGGCCGGGCTGGCGAAGATCGAAGCGGCGATGAAGCAATGAGGGTTGTGTTGTAGCCGGGATCGCTGATCCCGGTCCGGAATCCTCAATCACCGGGCTCAGCGAGCCCGGCTACATCGCGCTAGTCTTACGTCCGCAAAAACGCGAAGGCGCCGCCTCGCGCCTTGGTCGCAAACTCGGTGAAGAGGCACGTCATCATGAAGGCCTCGAGCAGACGGCTTTGACGGATGTCGCCGACGTCGACGATGTCGCTCCACCCGATCTGACCGAGCAGGGCCTGCACCTGGGCCTTGGCCGCTGCGTCGTTGCCGGCGACGAGCAGCGTTGGTGTGCCGCTCGCGTACTGCGGGTGCGCCATGCGGGCGGCGGCGATCATGTTGAGGGTTTTCACGACGCGGCTCGCCGGGAGCCATTGCTGCACCTGTTCGCCGAGTGAGCTGTCGGGAATGGCCTGCCGCGGCGGACGCACGCTCCAATCCACGGCGTTGCCCAGATCGATCACCGTCTTGCCCGCAAAGGCGTCCGGTCCGATGGAGTCGAGCAAGGGCTTGAGAATCGTCCACGGCTGCACCGCCGGGATCACGACCTCGCCGAAGTGGGCCGCGTCGGCAAACGAGACGGCCTGGGCACGCGGGCCGACTTCGGCCAGCCAAGCTTGCAGCTTGGCGCTGCCGGGATCGCGGCTGCTGATCCGAACCTCATGCCCGGCGGCGACGAACGCCCGACCCAAGGCCTGCGCCACGCTGCCCGCTCCAAGAAAACCGATCTTCATGCCGGGTGAAAATGCCGACGCGGGAGCGCATGTAAAGCGAGGGAAGGGGTTCGATGTAGCCGGCCTCGCTGAGGCCGGTGTATGGTCAGATGCCGTATGCTAGGTCACCCGATGCAGGACTACGGACCGGGCTCAGCGAGCCCGGCTACACTACCTCCCGTGGAATCGCTTGCCCGCGGCGAAAAGTTGAGGGAACGTTCCATGCCCCGTCGCCGGGCCTGCCGTCGACTCACCCTGTTTCTGCATGATCCCGTCCCTTTGCCGTCTGGCTGCCCTGCGTGTTCTGACCGTCTTTTTGCTGGTTGTCGCGGCCGGCGGTTTATCCTGGGCGGCCGCCGTCCCCGGTACGGCCGGGGTCGTGAAGACCGAGTTCATCTTTGAAACGGCGCCCTATCCGTCGTGTCACGCCGCCACCATCGCCGAGGCTTCGCCGGGCCATCTCGTCGCCGCGTGGTTTGGTGGCACTGCCGAGCGCAATGCCGATGTCGGCATCTGGGTGTCGCGTCACGAGGGCGGTCGCTGGCTGGAGGCGGTCGAGGTCGCCAATGGCGTCCAGCCCGACGGCACGCGTCAGCCGACATGGAACCCGGTCCTTTTTCAGCCGCCCGGCGGCGATCTCCACCTGTTCTACAAGGTCGGGCCCAGCCCAAGCGCGTGGTGGGGCATGGTGATGACGTCCGCAGACGGCGGGCGCACGTGGTCGAAACCCGTGCGCCTGCCCGCGGGCATCGAAGGCCCGGCGAAGAACAAGCCGATCGTTCTCCCGGACGGCACCTGGCTTTCCGGCATCAGCACCGAGGGCGGCAAGTGGACCGCGCGCGTCGAGCGCAGCCGCGACCAGGGCAAGACGTGGATCCAAAGCGCGCCGCTCAACGCCGCCGCCGTGATCCGCACCATCCAGCCCACGCTTATTCGGCACGGTGACGGACGCATCCAGATGCTTTGCCGCACGCAGGAGGGAAAGATCTCCGAAACGTGGTCCTCCGATGGCGGTGAGACCTGGGGGCCGACCGGCCTGCTGAAGGTTCCGAACAACAACTCCGGTCTCGATGCCGTCGGCTTGAAGGACGGTCGTACGCTGCTGGTCTACAACCATTCCGGACGCGAGGAAGCGGGCATGGGCCATAAGGGCCGCGGCATCCTCAACGTGGCGGTCAGTCGCGACGGTCAGGCGTGGGAGGCCGCGCTCGTGCTGGACTATCTCGATGCTCCGGAGAAGCAGTTCTCGTATCCGTCCGTGATCCAGGCGTCCGATGGTCGCGTGCACATCGTCTACACCTGGCACCGCGAGCGCATCAAACACGTCGTCGTCGATCCCGCCGCCCTCGAGCCTGTGGCGATGGTCGATGGCCGCTGGCCGAACGCGCTGACGGGCGGCCTGCCTGTCCCGGCGCGCTAACCGCGCTGCGGCGTCCAGACTTATGTCTCTGTTTCGATCCGGTTAATTCGCCCTCGGCCCGGGCCGTTGGCATTGATTTTCCCTTCAACCTCAGTCGCGATCATTCTCATGCGCATCGGTACACCCCTCCTCGGTCTCGCTCTTTTCCTCTCGCCGGCCCTGCACGCGGTCGAGCCCCCGAAGCTGACCGTGGTCATCAGCGTGGACCAGCTCCGCTATGACCATATCGATCGCTTTTCCCCTTACTTTGGCGAGGGTGGTTTTAAGCGGCTCCGGGCGCAGGGGCTCGATTTTCGCAACGCGCACTACCGCCACGGCGTGACCAAGACGGCCGCCGGGCACTCGGTCATCGCATCGGGCGTGCACGCCAACATCAGCGGCATCGTGGCCAATGAATGGATCGACCGCACGACCTGGACCCAGATGGCCTCGGTCGAGGATCCGCGCTATCCGCTGGTCGGCGCCGAGGTGCAGGGCGGGCGCTCCCCGGGCGGTGTGGTCGAGGCCAAGGCCGGCCGCTCGCCGCTCAATTCTGCGGCCACGACCATCGGCGATCAGCTCAAGCTGCGCTACGGCGCCGCTTCCCGCGTGATCTCGGTGGCCAACAAGGATCGCTCGGCGATTCTTATGGGCGGCAAACTTTCTGACGGCAGCTACTGGATCGATCGCGGACGCTTTGTCACGTCGACGTTCTACCGCAACACGCTCCCGGACTGGGTGGAGGCCTTCAATGCGGAGCGCCGTGTTGATGCCGCGTACGGCTCCGAATGGAACCTCCTGCTCAAGCCCGAGGCCTACGCGGCGCTCGGTGCAGACGATGCGGCCGGTGAAGGGACGATCAATGGCCTCGGTCCGACGTTTCCGAAGAAGATCGACGGCGGCAAACCGGCCGTGGGCAGCGAGTTTTACGAGGCCTACACCTACACGCCGGCCTATACCGTGCTGCTCGCCGAGTTCGCCAAGAAGGCGCTGATCGCCGAAGGGCTCGGCAAGGACGCGGGACCGGATATTTTCTGGGTCGGTTTTTCGCAGCCGGATCACACCGGCCACGTCTACGGGCCCGACAGCTGGGAAGTCATGGACACGCTGATCCGGCTCGATCTCGTGCTGGCGGATTTCTTCACCTTCCTCGATCGCGAGGTCGGGGCCGGGAATTTCACCGTCGTCCTGACGGCGGACCACGGCATCGCGCCGCTGCCCGAGCGCGTCCTCGCGACGCAGCGCGGCATCGAGGCGGGCCGCCTTGACCTCAAGGCGTTCGACACCGCTGTGATTGCCGGGCTCAACGCCGCGTTCGGCGAGGCGGCGGCACCGCTGCGCTGGGCGACGCGCGATGGCAGCGGTTACCATATCTTCCCTGAGACACTGAAGGCGAAGAATGTCACGGCGGTCGCGGCGAGCGCGGTGGTGCGTGGTGTCCTGGCTGCCCGGCCGGAGATCGTGCGCGTGTTCACCCGCGAAGATTTTGAGCAGTCCGGCCCGATGGATGCGATCGGCGAGTCGATGCGGCTTAGCTACCATGCGGGTCGCAGCCCGGATGTCATGTTCGTGACCAAGCCCTACTTCTTCGACCGCAGCCCGAGCGGCACGACCCATGGCACGCCCTACAACTATGATTCGCACGTGCCGCTGCTCTGGTACGGCGCGGGTGTGCCGGCAGGAGTGAGGGGCGAGCAGGTGGGTGTGGACGACCTCGTCCCGACCCTCGGCAACCTGCTTGGCATTGGCGCACCGCCGAATGCGCGAGGGAACGTGCTCTTCTGAGCACGTTGGGGATTTCGGATCCGCCGAAAACGACCAGATTCGCCGAGCCGACGAGAGTGGTTTGAGGTGAGATGTAGCCGGGGTTGC
>CAYWRG010000029.1:0-18280 GCA_964460715.1 uncultured Opitutus sp.
GCCGCGCGTTTGTCGTTAACGAGCACGAGCTGGTCTGGGACATGGTTCATTTTGATGTCCAGCTGATCGGTGGCATGGCCATCCATCAGGGGAAGATCGCGGAGATGGCGACGGGTGAGGGCAAGACGCTCGTCTCGACGCTCCCGCTCTACCTTAACGCGTTGAACGGCCGCAATGCCCAGCTCGTCACGGTGAACGACTACCTCGCGCGTCGCGACTCCGAGTGGATGGGGCACCTCTACAATTTCCTCGGCCTCACCGTTGGCTGCATCCAGCAGCAGATGCCGTCCGATCTCCGCCGCGAGATGTACTCGCGCGACATCACCTACGGCACCGCGTCCGAGTTCGGCTTCGACTACCTGCGCGACAACGGCATGGCCACGCGCAAGGAAGACCAGGTTCAGCGCGATCACTGGTACTGCATCGTCGATGAAATCGACTCGATCCTCGTCGACGAAGCCCGCACGCCTCTCATCATCTCCGGCCCGGCCCCGATCGAGCGCGAGCAGCCCTTCACCCGGCTCAAACCCGGCGTCGAGCGCCTCGTCAACGAGCAGACCCGCCTTTGCAACCGCCTTGTGGGCGAGGCCAAGGATCTGCTCGAAAAGGCCGGCGCCACCGCGGACGACCGCGCAGCCGCCTACCGTAAATTGCTTCAGGTCAAGATCGGCAACCCCAGCAACAAGCTTCTCCTCCGGTTGATGGAGAATGGCGACTGGCGCAAGGGCCTCGACAAGCTCGAGACCGAGCTCAACTCCGACCTGCAGAAAGAGGAGCTCTACCGCCTGAAGGAGCAGCTGTATTACTCGATTGACGAGCGCCAGCACCAGGCCGACCTCTCGGAAATGGGCCGCAGCAAGCTTCGCCCCGACAGCCGCGACGCCTTCGTGCTGCCTGACCTCGCGACCGAGTTCTCCGATCTCGAGAAGGACGGTTCGTTCACGCCCGAGCAGCGCGAGGAGCGCAAGCTCGCCGCGCAGCAACGCTACGCTGCGGTCTCCGAGGAGATTCACGCCATTTCCCAGCTCCTTCGCGCCTACTCGCTCTATGAGCGCGACGTCGAGTACGTCGTCCAGGACGGCAAGGTCATGATCGTCGACGAGAACACCGGCCGCGTCATGCCGGGCCGTCGCTGGTCCGATGGCCTGCATCAGGCGGTCGAGGCGAAGGAGAACGTGAACATCGAGCGCGAGACGCGCACCTACGCGACGATCACGATCCAGAATTACTTCCGCATGTACGACAAGCTGGCCGGCATGACCGGCACGGCCGAGACGGAAGCAACCGAGTTCAACGACATCTATCGTCTCGCGGTGCTGGTCATCCCGACCAACTAGCCCTGCATTCGCTTCGACCGCAACGACTCCATCTTCAAGACGCGCCGCGACAAGTACAACGCGGTGGTCAAGGAGATCGAGGAGGCCAACAAGCGCGGCCAACCCGTCCTCGTCGGCACGGTCAGTGTCGAATCGTCCGAGGTGCTTTCGCGCATGCTCAAGCGGGCGAACATCGTCCACACCGTTCTCAACGCCAAGTACCACGCGCAGGAGGCGGAGATTGTCACGCGCGCCGGTCAGCGCGGCGCCGTCACGATCGCGACCAACATGGCCGGCCGCGGCACCGACATCAAACTCGGCGAGGGCGTCCGCGACCTCGGTGGTCTTTACGTCATCGGCACCGAGCGCCATGAGTCACGCCGCATCGACCGCCAGCTGCGCGGCCGCTGCTCGCGTCAGGGCGATCCGGGTCTGACCAAGTTCTTCCTCTCGCTCGAGGATGACCTCATGCGTCTCTTCCTGCAGGGCAATCTCGCCTCGAAGCTCATGGAGGGATCGATGAAGGAGGGCGAGGAGCTCGAACATCCGTGGCTCAATCGCTCGATCGAGAGCGCGCAGAAGAAGGTCGAGCAGCAGAATTACTCTATCCGCAAGCGTCTGCTCCAGTACGACGACGTGCTCAACAAGCAGCGCGAGGTCATCTACGGCATCCGCAACGGTGCGATCCACGCCGACCGTCCGAAGGACATCATCTTCGAGCAGGTCGAAGAGGAGCTCGCGCTCCGGATCGAGGCCGCCGGCTTCGATGACAAATCCGGCCCCACGCCTGCGGCGCTCGAGAGTCTCGTGGGTTGGATCAACACGCATTTCCCGATCGGCGTCACCGCCGCGGACCTCAAGGGCTCAGACGTCGACGCGCTGGCCAAGTCGGTTGTCGCCCGCGTCCAGCAGGCCTACGCGGTGAAGGAGTCGGTCGAGGTGCCCGAGGCGCTCGGCGCCCTTGAGCGCTACGTCATCATCAACGCGATCGACCACCACTGGCAGGAGCACCTGACCGAGATGGAGGAGCTCCGCCGCTCCATTGGCCTACGCAGCTACGGCCAGAAGGATCCCCTCGTCGAGTACAAGGGCGAGGCCTTCAAGTTCTTCGAGGAGCTCATGCAGAACGTCCGCCTGCAGATCTGCACCGGGCTCTTCCGCAGCGCCTCCAACCTCCAGTCGTTCGAGAACATGCTGTCGCTCCTGAGCCGCACCGCGCGGACCCAGGGCCCGGCCACGCCGCCTCCGCCGGCCACGCGTTCCTTGCCGACGCCCCAGATCAACACGACGATCACCTCGTCGGGTCCGGGCGAGTCGCCCGAGGGAAGCGAAGAGGTCCAGCTGCCCAAGGTCACCGTCCGGCGTGAAGCCCCGAAGGTCGGTCGCAATGACCCGTGTCCCTGCGGCAGCGGGAAGAAGTTCAAGCAGTGTCACGGCGCGTGAACAACGCGACTATCCTCGCTGAAAATCCCTACGACGCCCCGCCGCCCTTTCGCGTGCGCTGGGCGACCCCGCTGGCCGCGGTCTCCGTCTTCCTCACAACCGTGCTCCTCACGGTTGTGGCCTTCCCGCCCTACAATGTGTCGGAGATGGCCTACGTCTTTGCGGCGCCGGCCGCGCTCTGGGCCTATCGCCGGCCTTCCTTCCGGCTCTACGCTGCGGTCGTGCTGGGCGCCCAGGCCGTCGCCTGGACGATCCTGCTTGGATGGCTGCACAACGTTACCTGGCTGGGACTGTTGCTCCTCGGGCCATTTGTCGGAGTCTGGGTTGGGTCGTGGTTTCTGGCCGCTTGGTGGCTGATGCCGCGCTTGCAGGGCCACGGCGCGTTTACGCGGATCGTTGCGATTTTCGGACTCGCTGGCCTGTGGGTGTTCATCGAGTGGACCCGGACCTGGCTCCTCAGCGGATTTCCGTGGCTGACGTTGTCCGCCAGCCAGTGGCAGCGCGCCAGCATTCTGCAGATCGCAGCGTTCACCGGCGCCGGTGGCATTTCCTTCGTGCTGATCGCGATGAACCTCGGTTTTGCCGCGTATGCCCACCGGCTGATCTTTGAACCGCTGCGTGGCTTTAACCGCCGCAGCCAGGAGTTCTTCGCCTCGATGTTCCTCCTCCTGGTGTGCATGAGTATTCATCTGCAGGAGACGTTCAACCGTCACGCCTATGCGGTCCCGCTGGCCCGCGTTTCGTTTGTCCAACCGTATATCCCGCAAACCGTGAAGTGGGATGAGACGCAGGGCCCGGCGGTCTTGGATATTCTGGAGAAGGGCGTGGTCAGCGCGGCGGCCCGTCGTCCTGACCTGATTCTCTGGCCCGAGGCCGTCACGCCGTGGGCGGTTAAGGGTGATGACACCGTTCGCGCCTGGACCGAAACCCTCGTGCGCAAGGCGGGTGCCCCCTTGCTCATGGGCTCGATCGCCGTCGAACGCGGGGCCGAGGGCGATGCGTGGCGCAACGGGGCCTTCCTGGTCGAGCCCGAGGCCGGCTTGATCGACGGTTTCTACACGAAGCGTCACCTCGTGCCTTTCGGTGAATATGTCCCCTTCCGTCCGGTCCTGGGTTGGATCGGCAAGTTCGTGCCGATTGGAGGGGACTTTGAGCCGGGTGAAAGCCCGTCGCCGTTGATCGTGGCGACGCGTAACTCGGCCTTCGTGGCCGGGCCGTTGATTTGTTTTGAAGACGTGTTCCCGTCGCTCGCGCGCGAGAGCGTGCGTGCGGGGGCGGATGTGCTCACGGTGATGACCAACAACGGTTGGTTCGGCGAGGGTGGGGCGGCCTACCAGCACGCGGCGCACAGCGTGCTGCGGGCCGTCGAAACGCGGCGTCCGGTCCTGCGCGCCGGCAACGGCGGCTGGAGTGGCTGGATCGACGAGTTTGGCGCCGTCCGCGCCGTGCTGACGAAGGTGGCGCGCGCCGGCGGTGATGGTGTTGTCCGTGACGTCGTCTCGATCAAGCCGGCTGATGCGGCGGAAGGGACGATCTATTTCCGCGGTTCCGCTTCCGTCGATGTAACGCGTGACGCCCGTTGGATCGGGGAGGAAAGTTTTTACGTGAAGCATGGCGACTGGTTCGTCGCTGTGTGCCTCGCGCTGTTTGCCGCCGGGGCGGCCTCGGTTTCCGTCAAGCCGCGCGCGCCGGTCGAATCTGCGCCTGAGGCCGAAGCCTGATTTGAGGCATCTGGCGGATCGAAATCGCTCCGGGCTGCAGGGGATTCCGTATGATGGTGTCGCGATTTTCCCCTCAGGAAGACCGACTCTAACAGATAGATTTGGCGAGCGTTTACGGCTTTGGGGCGATGCCGCTTGCTTGCCTGGTCCGCCCTTGGCGGCTGCTACCCCATGTGCCCCGTTTTCCGCAGTGTGATCGGCCGGATCCTCCGCGCCGGCTGCTTTGTGCGGAGAGGGCCGCGCCCATGAGGTCGTTACTCGCCTAACCACCCCATGAACAAGACCATCAATATCGGTGTCGTCGGCCTTGGCCGGCTCGGCAGTCTTTACGCGCGCTACTTTATGACGCGCATTCCGGGCGCGCGTCTTGTCGCCGTGTCGGACGTGAATAAGGACGCAACCGACCGCATTGCCGCCGAGACCGGCGCGCGCGGTTATCTGGACTACCGCGATCTGGTGAATGACCGGACCGTCGAAGCGGTCGTGGTCATGACGCCCACCAAGCTGCACGGTGAGGTCGTGCTGGCTGCGGCGGCAGCGAAGAAGGCGATCTTTTGCGAGAAGCCGCTTTCCGTCGATGTCGCCGAGGGCGAGCGAATGAAGGAGGCGGTCGCCCGTCACGGTATCTTTTTCCAACTCGGTTTTATGCGTCGATTCGACCGGGCTTATGCCGCGGCGAAGCGCAAGATCGACGAGGGACTGATCGGCACACCGGTGATCTTCAAGTCGACCTCTCGCGACCAGCTGCCGCCGCCAGTCGAGTATCTCCGTCCGTCGAACAGCGGAGGCCTCTTCATCGACATGGGCATCCATGATTTCGACCTCGCCCGCTGGTTCATGGGCGAGCCCTCGAGCGTCTATAGCATCGGCAACTCGATGGCCTTTCCTGAGATCACGGACGTCGGCGATGTGGAAAACGGCCTCACGACCCTGAACTTCGCCGGCGGTGGCATCGGTGTGATCAGTCTGAGCCGCATCGGTATCTTTGGCTACAGCATCCACACCGAGATTGTCGGCACCAAGGGCACACTGCAGATCGGCTACGAGCGCGAAACTCCGATCCTGGTGATGACCAAGGATGCGATTTCCCATGATACCGTGCCCGGTTTCTACGAGCGCTTCGAGCAGGCGTACATCACCCAGCTGGTGAACTTCATTGAGAATCTGCAACTCGGGCGCCCTCCACCGATCGTCTGTGACGATGGCATCGCGGCACAGAAGGTGGCGATCGCAGCCACCCGCTCGCTGCACTCGCGCAAACCCGAATCCGTCGTCTGACTGTCATGAGTACCGCAGCCAAGCCGATGCGGGCTCCGCCCACTCCTGATTCCGGCTCAGCGTCAGGAGGTTTCATTCCGTCACTCGGCCCCGCGTTTTCGCCCGGCTACACGGCTCTCACGCGAGAGGAGCCTGGTCCGGGCGAGCATGGACGAAAAGACGGCCGCATGGATTTTGGCATCCGCCGGCTCGAACCCGGGGCGCGTCTGAGTGGGGTGACAGGGAAGGAAACGCTCTGGATCCTCTTGCACGGCGAGGTGCAGATCGAACTCAACGGTGCCGCCACGTCAGCCAGCCGGAAATCGGTTTTCGATGAAGGCCCCACGACGCTGCATTGCGCGCCGGGTGCGGTGCTCACGTTGCAAGCCGGCCAGGAAGGAGCCGAGTTTGCGGTCGCGGCCACGGTCAATCCCCGCATGCGCAACACCCGGCTTTATCATTCGCGCGAGTTTGCGTCCGAGGATCGCGGCGCCGGCCTGGCGCAGGATGCCTGCCGCCGGTTGGTGCGCACGATCTTCGATCATGCGTCACGTCCGGACTCGGCCTTTGTGGTCGGTGAGGTGGTCAATCTCCCCGGTCGTTGGTCGAGTTATCCGCCTCACCACCATCCCCAGCCCGAGATCTACCATTACCGCTTCACCGAGCCACAGGGCTACGGCCATGCCGAAATCGGCGAACAGGTGTTTCGGGTCCGGTCGGGCGACACGACACTGATTCCCGGCGGGCTCGATCACGCTCAGGTCTCCGCTCCGGGCTATGGGATGTATTACCTCTGGATCGTCCGCCATCTGCCGCGCAGACCGTACAAGGGGTTTACCTACACCCCGGAGCACACGTGGCTGTTGGATCCGGCGCGCCAAGGGTGGAAACCGGCGAATGCGGTTCTCCGATGAAAACGCTCGAACCACCACGGTTGGCGCCGTTGTCCTACGTCTCCAAGCTCCGTACGAACGTCGGGATGGACGCCGGCACCGGCTGATCGAGGGCGTGTTTGGTATTTTCGGCCACGGCTAGGGCATTCAGTGTCTGTCGCCGCAGTGCATTCAGGCCGCGCTCGACGACAGCGCGTGGCGTCCGGCGGAACGGGCCCACGGTACGCCCAGCTCGGACCAGAGGCGGCCTTCGCGACTCGCGCGATCGATTGCGGCCTCGATGCCGATGATTTCGCGCCAGCTTCCCGATGCGGCTACACGCTGCCGGACGTGGTTCGTGGGGATGTCGACAATCGAACCGGCCTGATGAACGGCGTCGACCAGTTGCAGATGTCGCAGGGCGATCGATGTCCCGCAGATCCGCGCATCGGCCCGATCGAAGCGATCGAGCACAGCGTCGGCCATCATGAGCTTGGTTTCAATTTTTCCGGGCACGCTGCCGCGCTCGCGGCGCCCGTCGGCGTAGGCAAATTCGTAGTGGCTCTCCTGCACCCAGGTGAGCTCCCCGCGAGAGCCTTTCACGGTCATCAGGGGAACACGGTCCTCCTCGCAGCTGTGCGTGGCGTAGACGAGCAGGCAGGGGCCGCCCTCCAGCTCGGCCCGGATGCAGCAGGTGTCGAAGTTCTCGATCAGCTGGGCGCGGTACAGCTCGCATTCGACCGAACGGACATTCGCGGCCGCAGCGAGCTCCCGTCCGGCCCAGAAGAGACCGAGGTTGAGAAAGTGGGCGAAGGCGTTGTTCACTGGCGAATCAAGCACCCACTGACCGTTCTGCTTCAGGCGACCCGCCCATTCGTTGCGCTGGTAGTAGCCAGCGTGGCGCGGCCAGAGGCCGACGAGGGTGATCGACTCGAGGTCGCCGATGGCACCGGCCAGGAGCCGCTCCTTGATTAGCCACGTGGACGGCGTGTAGAGGTCCTGAAACCCAACAGCTACGAAGCGGCCTGAGCGTCGTTCAGCCTCGATGATTGAGACGGCCTCGGTCGCCGTGGCGGTGAGAGGTTTTTCGACCAAAACGTTCGCCCCCGCGGCCAGTGCGTCGAGCGTCATGGGAGCGTGCAGATGGATGCCCGTCGGAATCAGGCAGAGATCGATGCGCCCGCTCCAGCGGGCCCACATCGTGGCCGTGTCCTCGAAGATCTCGCAGCCGAGGCTGCGCAGCCGGTCGCAGAGGAACGTCTCCTCCTTTTGGTTCACCACCACCACGGCGGCGACGCGTAGGCGCCCGTGGAGCGACTGTTCGAGAGCCATGAACAGGTGGTAGCGAGCATAGCGGGAGATGCCGATGACTGCTGCGGTTTTCACTTCGAGGGGAGGGCGGTACCGGGACTAAAACGCCCGCCGGAGTTGGCCGGCGGGCGAAGTTACGAAGAGATGATCCGGGATTAGAGCCGAGTCGAGAAGGAGAGCATGAAGCTCCGGGGTGGAGCAAACATGCCGAGGCTGCCCTCGCGGTATTCCTTGTCGGCCAGATTCTTGACGTTCAGCTGGGTGCGGATCGTGCGGTCGCCGAACTTGAAGTTGTAGGCGAGCATGGCATCGAGTGTAACGAAGGACGGGATGATCATCGGGCGCTCCGGGTCGGGCGACATGCGGGCGGCTTCGGACCAGCGGCCGCCGAGGGCGGTCGTGATGCCCTTGAGCGGGCCGTCCTTGAACTCGTAGCGGTTCCAGAAGCTCACCGTGTTTTCGGGCGTGTAGGTCAGGGCCCGGCCAACGAGGGCGGGATTCGTCGATTCGGTGACCTCGGCCTGGAAGTAGTGGGCCCAGCCAAAAATGACCTGATAGTTCTCAAGCGGCGACATGTTGAGATCGAGCTCGACGCCTTCCGTGCTGTTGGTGTTGCCGTAGAAATAATACGGTGTGCGCCCCGTGGCTGTCTCGCGATCGGTGTCGCGCGACGTGAGGTTGGTCCGATCTAGCTGGTAGTAGGTGAAGGAGCCGGAGATGCGGCCTTCGAGAAACTCGGTCTTGATGCCGATGTCGATGCCGGTGGTTTCGATCGGCTCGGCCGTGTTGCCGTCTGCGTCGATCGAGTAGTTCGGCTCCATCGACCGGCTGTACATCGCGAAGAGCGAGATGTCCGGACGCGGCTGGTAGAGCGCACCGACTTGGGGTGTCCATGCTTCAGGCGTGCCCACGCCGGTATCAGGATTGGCAACGGTGCGGCTGAATTCGACGCTTCGTCGCAATGCGTTGTAGCGCGCGCCGTAGAGCAGGTGCATGCGGTTCTCGAGCAGGCGCGTCTGGTTCACAATGTAGAAGGCCTCGGACACTTCGTCGATGCGGCGGGTGATGTTGTAAGTCTGACCGGAGGCCGCGATGGAGGCGAGGCCGCTCGGGGCCGGGTCGATCGCGGGGCGGAAGGTGATGACGTTGCTCAGCAGCGAGCCGTTGTAGCGGTTGGCGGAATCGAAGAACCCGCGCTTGTTGAAGATGACCTTCTGATATTCCTGGCCGATCTGCAGCGTGTGGTTGCTCGGCCCGATGCTGTAGCGCCAGGTGAGCTTGTTCTTCACGTTGTAGGAATCGCGCACGTTCTCAAACTGCTCGAAGCGGAAGGCGACGCTGCCGTTGGCAAACGGGGTCGTGTCACCGTTGTTGCTGCGCAGGCCGGGCTGATCGTCGTAGGCGTAGTTGAGCTGGGTCTGCCAGGCGATGCTGTCGCTGACCTTGGCGAGGTACTCCACGTCGACGGCCTGCGATACGAATTTCTCGAAGCTGTCCGCCGAGTACGCGTAATAGCGGCCGTAGGGATCATCCGCCCGGTAGATCGGCGCAAAGATGTTGAAGGCCGGCTCGGTCGTGCGGCCCTGGGCGTTGAGCCACTGCCGTGAAGTCTGGTTGGCCGGGACCGACGGATTGAACAGATAGTCGTCGCGCGAGATCGCATAGCCGCGGCTGCTGCTCATGAAGTTGTTGCGGTGCACCTCCTCCAGATCGACGACGACCTGCTGGTTGGGTGTGATGCGCCAGAGGGCGGACGCGCCCAGATAGGATTCACGGCGATAGTCGTACTCGGCCTTGCCCTGGGAATCGAGGAAGCCAGCGCCCACGCGGAAGGCGAGATTTTCGCCGGCGGGGAGGTTGGTGAAGAAGCCGGCGCGGTAATAGTCCTCGGAGCCGACCGTGGCAGTGAGATCCGTGAACTTGGCTCCGAGTTCGGGGCGTGTCGTCTGGTAGTTGATCGCACCGCCGGGCCGCACGCTGCCGAAGAAGATGGCCGACGGGCCCTTGAGCACCTCGACGCGGGACGCGTTCCACGAGGTGTAGTTCTGGCGGCGGTACTGGCCGTTGCGGTAGGAGATGTTGCCGGTGAAGCCGCGCACGGTGTACTCGGATTCGTTGCGCGGGTTGGTGCCGATGCCGGGGACGAAGTTGAGGGCCTCGCGCATCTCGGTGTTGCCGGTGTCGCGCAGGAACTCCTCGGTGAGGACGTTGATCGCGATCGGCGTATCCATGATGCGGGCACCAACGCCGGTGGCGGTGAGCGAGGTGCTTGCGCGGTAGCCGTCGGCCCGGTTGGCGGACACGTTGAATTCCTCGAGCTGGATGGTGTCCTGGTTGGACACGGGGGCAGGGGCGGCGGGCGGCACGGTGCTCTGCGCGAGAGCGAGGGTTGCGCCCGTAAACAGACACGCGGCGCGGCGGCCGCAGGCTAGGTACGTTTTCATTCGGGGCTTGGGGTTGGAAACCGGAGGGTAGGGTAGCCGGTGATTCCACCGTGTTTAAATATTGTCTCAGCGCGATTGCTTCATTTTCTAACCGTTAGATCCCGATGCCCCGCACCCCCACGATCAGCAGTCTGGCTCGGCAGCTGTGTCTTTCGGTCGCGACCGTTTCTGAGGCGCTGCGTGACAGTCCGCGCGTCAAGCCTGCGACCAAGGCGCGCATCCGCCGCGCCGCCGATCGGGCGGGCTACCAGCCGAATCCACTGATCTGTGCGGCGCTGTCGGCGGTGCGCCGCGGTTCGCAGCAGCACTATCGGGGCACGCTGGCGCTGGTCGACACCGCTGAAGGCGGACGCAAGGAGCTGATGCTCTTTCACCGCGAGATCGTGGCCGGCGCGGAGGCGCGGGCGCGGAGCCTGGGTTTCAATACCGAGCTGTTCTGGCTGGGCGATCGTGCCCATGCGCTGTCCCACACGCGCCTGCAGAGTGTGCTGTCCGCCCGCGGCATCAGCGGCGTGGTGCTGCTGCCGTTCAACCAGTCCCAGGACCTCTCGGACATGGATTTCTCACGCTTCGCCGTCGTGCAGATGGACCACTGCCTGATCCAGCCGGGCCTGCACACGATCCTGCCGGACCACTATGTTTCCATCATGCATGCGCTCGAGCGGCTGACGCAGCGCGGCTACCGCCGGATCGGCCTCAGCATCGAGGAGCGCAAGGATTCACGCCTGAAGAAAAAATGGAGCGCGGGCTTCCTGGCCTTTTTCCGCGGCTACACGCGCGATGCAGGCATCCCGGCCTTGATCGAGTCCGCTTTGACCCGCGAGCAGTTCCTCGCCTGGTACCGCAAGTACAAGCCGGACCTCGTTGTCGGCCACCAGCAGATCATGGTCAGTTGGCTGGAGGAGATCGGTGTTCGCGTGCCGGCCGATGTGGGCTACTTCAATCTTAACGTGACCGAGCGCACCGGGCCGTGTGCCGGTCTCGATCTGCAGCCACGTCCACTGGGTGCCGCCGCGGTGGAGACCGTTGTGGCGATGTTGCTGCGGCAGGAGCGGGGCGTACCGGCGTCGCCGCAGACGATCACGCTCGAGGCTTCGTGGGTGGAGGGGCCAACGATCCGACCGCTCTAGCGGACGCTCAGGGCGCCGCCCAACGCAGCAGGCCCCAGAAGAGGGCGATGATCGCGCCCGAGACGGCGCAGCAGGTGAGGAAGCCGATAGCGTCCAGCCGGTCCCAGCGCGTGAACTCCCAGGAAGAGTTAGGAAACAGCTTCAGGTGATTGAAGCGGTTTGGGTCCCGGCGGGTAAGCTCGATCTCGGTTTCGTCCTGCTCGGGCGTGGCGGCGACGGGCGTCTTCATCTTGCCGAAGAATTGGTCGACGCGTGCGTGGTCCGGCGGGCGCGTGAGCAGGCTCAGCACGATCAGCAGCACGAAGGGCGAGATCGCGTTGAAGAAAAATCGTGCGGCAAAGCGATTGCTGGCGGAGAGCGTGGCGACATCGAGGCCGGCGAGATCGAGCAGGTAGAGTTCGAGATGGAAGCGTCCGCGGCCTTCGAGCGGGCTGGCCGGATCCGCCGGCGACTGGCGGATGACGGATTCGAAGAAGACGGGAGTAAAACCGCCGTCGGCGGAGACGGCGCGGACGGCGAGGTCCGGATTCGTCCGCACAGATTCTATCTGGGAAAGCGTGAGCGGCAGAAGAATGTTGATCAGGATCGCTGCGACGAGGCCGAGCCACGCGGCGGTCACGGTCAGCCGCCGCCAGAAGAACATGAGCAGGACCGCCGCGCCGAACGGCACGCTGACGGTCTGCACGAGGACGAGCACGGAGAGCACACTGTCCATCGACATGGCGGCGACGATGCCCGTGCCCAGCACGATGGCGATGGTTACGCGGCTGATGAGCACAGCCTCGGATTCCTTCAGCGTACCACGGATTGGCTGGTAAACGTTGCGCACGAAGAGTGCGGAAATGGAGAGAGTCTGGGCTGCGACCGTATCCATGTTGTTCGCGAGCAGGCCGATCAACATGAGTCCGAGCAAACCGGGGCCGAGGAGCTGGACTGACATGAGCCCCCAGGCGGCATCGGGATCGGAAAGCGCCTCAGGTCCTTGGTAAAGCGCGACCGCGATCAATCCGCAGAACGCCCACATGATCATGAGCAGGCGCTTGCCGTACGTGCCGGTCACGGCGCCGAATCGCGCGGCGTACTCGCTCCGCGCCGAGCCGCTGATGCTCATGTTGCCGATGATGCCGTTGATCTGGACCAGGGCCACGAGGAACATGGCGAGCAGGACAATGGGCGTCACGTTCTGGGCGCCGGTGCCGGCGCTCACGAGGTCGAACATGGCGGCGGGCACGCGTTCGCCGAGCGCCGACCATCCGCCGATGGCGGTGAGGCCAAGCGGAATCAGGATGAGGGAGAAGAGGACCGTGAGGATGCCCTGCAGGAGCTCGTTCCAGGCGGTCGCGGTGAGACCGCCCATCACGATGTAGGCGCCAACGATGAGGGTGTAGGCGAGATAAAAGGGAAGCGCAGGCAGCGCGGTGATGTAACTGTGCAGTTCGTCCCGCGCCTCACGTTCGCGCAGATGGTCAAGTGTGGCGCGCTCGGATGCGGTGAGTGTGCCGGTCTTGGACACTTGTTCGAGACGCCTCAACTCGCGATGATCCTCGACCGAGGCGCGCTCGATCGGACTCCACGTGGCCTCCGGCTTCACGACGAGCGTGGAGCTGATCTTGTAGGTCACGAGGTTACCGAAGCCGATCACGACCACCATGGCCGAGAAGCTCTGGAAGAGCGCGTAGAACGAGGCGAGGCTGCGGCTGCCGAGCCGCTCCTCGAACAGATCGGCCGTGGTGACGAGCCGAACACGCCGGAACCACAGGTTCATGAACCAGTAGTACGGGTTCAGAAAGATCATCTGAAACCCGAGCCACACGCCGGAGACGCCCTGCTGATAGACCAAGCTGGCGGAGCTCACCGCGCCGTTGGAGTCGGTGGAGTTTCCGAAGTTGAGCAGGAACTGGTAGAGCTTCCCCAGCTTGCGATCGGCGAGGAAAAACCCTTCCTGATTTCCGCTGTGCTTGGAGCCGAGCTTGCCCAGGAACAGGACGATGACCAGGTACCCCGCGACGATGGTATAGTCCAGCGGATGAAGGCCCGACGCGGCCAGCATCGGCAGGGAAAGGGACGACGGAAACGTCATGAACCGGGGGCGGTGCGGCGAGGCCTGCTTAGCGGAAGGTGAGTGTGTGACGGAAAGGAGTCACGCCGGTAAGGTACACGCGGTCACCCTCGGCGCGCATGCTGCCGCCGATCCAGGTGAACGTCTCGCCCTCGAGGCGGCCGGGCGGGCGGCTGTAGACGCCGGGCCCGAACTCCAGGCGGTCGCCGCCCACGGTGTAGCTCGCGTAGCCTTCCTTCAGGAGATAGGTATTGGCCACGTCGCCTGCGGTCGGTGGGCCGCCGCGATTGCGCCCCGCGCCGGCGGCACCGGAACCATCTGAGCCCGAACCCGAAACGAGACCAGTGAAGGTCCCGCCCGGCCGGAAGCCGAGTTCGATCGTGACGGCAACGCCGGGTTCGCCGCTGATGTCGAAAGCCACGTCGAAGCCCTCGGCCTTCTCCGTGACCGTGACCTTGGTCTTTAGGCTGACAAAGTGCTTGGGTCGGTCGGCGAAGGCCATGCGGCTGAAGTAGCGGGCGAGCACGCCCTGCGAGCCCATGTCAGGCTGCAGCGGATACTGGCCGTCGGCCCTGCGCTTCTCCTTGGGCAGCGGCAGGTGATAGGGCACGTCGAGATCCTGCCAGAGGACGTAGGAACCGTTCTCCTGCTTCAGCCCCTGGCTGAAAAAGAAGCCGGTGGAGAAGAAGCTGGGGGCCATTCTGAGCGAATCGAGGATGACGGCGCCCTTGCGCATCTTGAAAAACGACGGGTTGGTGGAGATGCCGGAGCCGAAGCCCATGCCTTGGTACCAGTCGGTGCCGCCGAAAACCGTGGCTGTGTAGGCGCCCTTCTTCAGTCGCGCCTGCGAGCTGAGCGGGAAGACCTTGGCGTAGGCGGCGGGCAGCGCGGCCGGGGCGGGCATGGCGCGGGTCAGTTCAGGGAACTCAAGCATCACGCTGAGCGGGGAGCTCATGTTGGTGGCGGCGTTGCCGAGCTCGTCGATGAACTCGCGTTCGATCCAGCGGGCGATGGCGGCGTAGGTCGCGTTGTTGTCCAGGATCGCGAGGTAACGGTAGGGATAATAGTATTCCCAGACATGCTTGCGCGATCCGGCGCGCTGGTCCTGGCGGCGGGAACCGACCGTCTCGACTTCACCGTCCGGCTCGAAAAAGTAGACCGAGGCGTCGAGACTGCGGCGCACGGGCTCCAGCAGCTCGGGGCGCTTGAGCAGGATGGCGAGGTCGACCATCGACGGATTGTTCACATCGGAGGTGTAGTTGGAGCTGCGTTCGGCCCACAGGCCGTCAGCGTCGACGTCGACGCCCTCGGCCAGCCACTCGTCCACCCGGTCGACGTATTTCTTGTCGGGATACAGCAGGTTCACGTGGGCGAGTGCCGTGCAGACGGCCCAGCGGTGATTGGGCGTGTGGACGCCGCCGGTGCGGACGCCCTCGGCCGTGGCGAGGATGAGTTCCTTCAGCTCAGCTCGCAGCGCGGCCGTGGTGGCTTGGTTGTCGCGTTCGAGGTAGAGCTGCCCCTTGGCGAGGGTCTTCAGCACGAACGAGGAGTCCGGGGGAGAATCGATGTTGCCCGAGTCCCACAGTCCGCTCGGGTTCTGGCTCTCCTTGAGGATCGTGACGTGCTGCTGCATGGCTGGCACCAGCCGGGCATCATGATGCAGCTTGGAGAGTGGGTTGGTGTGGGCTGCCGCCATCGTCATGATGAGGGCGCCGCTTGCACGGCCGCCACCCATGCCCGGGCCGGTGCCCGTGCGGCTCAGGACCTGCTCAATCAGACGGTCGTTGGCCTCGGTCAACGACCGCAGGATCTGCTCGCCCTCGGGCGACTCCGCACCGAGGGCGCGCGGCAAGAGGATCAAAAGGGTGGCGAAGATGAAGGAGCCGATCCGGAGGGTGGGGTTGAGGTGTTTCATGCGAGAGGTGTGAAAGCAGGCAGGGAGACCGAGGAACGGAGCTAAACGGGAGTCTCGGCGCGCGGAAGGGGATGCGGGCGCTGGAGCTCAGGGTAGCGCGGGGTGAGGAGACTTTGATGAAAGAATCACGCACTACCACCCGGCAAAGTTCTAATTGTTAGATCAATCCGTGGACAGCGATCCTCCGACGGTGTCGGCCTGGCGGGTAAGGAAAGGCCGCGAAGTTTGGAAACCGCGGACGAATTTGGAATACGGAAACCGTTCTGAACCGCTTGACTTTGCTAAAACGATTTACGTCTTGTGCCGGGTCGGCGCCCACTCCCCTTGGCGGCGTCCTCCAAGGCAGGCTGAAGCAATTCGGCCGGCCCGTTCACCGTTACCCAACCCAAGTCCGACTGTCTCCGTTTGCCCTTATGCATCCTTACCCACTTGTCCGACGCGCGGCTTCCGCGCTTTCTGTTGCCGCTGTTGCGCTCTCGCTTCCGGCCCAAACCGTGGCTCCCGCCTCCGGCGGCGAGTCCGATGAATCCGACAAGACCATTGTAATGACGCCCTTCGCCGTCACGGCGGAGAAGTCGAGCGGTTACAAGGTCTCGTCTGCCTCCACGGCGACCCGCACCAACACGCCTATCATCGATATTCCCCAGACCGTCGATATCGTGACGAAGGAGTTCCTGAAGGACATTGGTGCGACCACGTTCGACCAGTCGTTCCGCTACGTCGCCAACGTCTATGTCCGCAATCGCAACGCCGGCTCCGGCGACGGCGTCAACCTGCGCGGCTTCGAGACCAACGGCTCGATCTCCGTCGATGGCGTCCGCATGGGCAGCAACAAGCGCGACATGGTCGGCTACGAGCGCCTCGAGGTCGTGAAGGGCCCGCCATCCGCCGTGCAGGGCCGCGCGGGCGGCACCGGCCTGCTCAACTACATTCTCAAGAAACCCGATCTGGGCGTCAACTCCACCCAGCTGAAGTACGCGCTGAGTTTCGACGAGTACGACGGGATGATGAATCGTGTCGAGATCGACACCAACTACGCCCCGGCCTGGAACGACGCGATCGCGTTCCGCCTCGCGGGTTCCTGGCAGGACGGCGAGGACTACATCCAGTTCCAGAAGGTCAAGAACTACACCGCCTACCCGTCGTTCAAGTGGCAGATCGGCCCGCGCACCGACCTGATCTTCAATGCCGAACTGCTCAAGCTGAACACGCCTTCGCGTGAAGAGGGGCATGGCTTCGCCGTTTATCCCGAGAAGCTGCGCCGCTTGATTCCGCGCTTTGATGTCAGCACCGACCCGATCACCGCCCTCGGCCTGCCAGCGAATTTCAACATCTCCGGCCCGGGCAACGAGGACAAGACCGAGACCGCGGCGGGTACGCTCTTCTTCACGCATCAGTTCACCGACTGGCTCTATTTCCGCCAGGTCGCGAACCTGCGCTACTTCAGCAACAACACCTTCGCCTTCACCGGCGAGGACAACACCCGCACCACGGTCAATTCCCAGTACACCGGCAGCATCGGCTGGCGTCGCGGCAACACGACCCAAGGCGACCTGATTGCAAAATACAGCTTCCGCGACGTGCTGACCGGCATGACGATGATCGGCTACTCCTACGACGATTCCGAAAGCGAGAATTCGAACTACACGGGCATCCCGGACGCTCCGTACAACACCCTCGACATGGTCGCGATGAAGGCGTCGGGCTACAGCCGCTCCTACTTCAACGGCCGCCGCGTTTCGAACCTGCCGCGTACGGCCTTCACCGAGACCAGCGGTCACTCCTTCGGTTATTTCATCCAGCAGGATCTCGGATTCTTCAAGGACCGGGTTCTCCTCACGGGTGGCATCCGCACCGATGACGAGGTCACGGAGACCCGCAACAAGGTCACGGGGCTGCGCGCCAGCGGCGCCGATACCTCGCTCGATTCCTACCGCTATGGTGTGACCTTCAAGCTGCGTCCGAACCTGGCGGTTTACGCGGTCGAGAGCGTGCAGAATGACGCCTCCCGCACCCTGCAGCGCTATAACGGCCTGCTCGCCGGTGACCCGCGCCTGTCGGAATTCTTCACCGTGAGCCCGCTGACCGAGCTCAATGAATTCGGCGTCAAGGGCGAGGTTCTGCAGGGCCGCCTGTCCTTCACTCTCAACTACTGGGAAATGACCCGCACCGGCAGCACGGTGAACATCCTCGCCAACGGCACCTCCCAGGGCGTTCCGGTGACGTTTGGCACCGTGACCGAGATCGAGGGTGCCGAGTCCAAGGGCTGGGAACTCAGCGTCTACGGTGCGCTCACGGACCGCCTGAGCTTCATCGGTAACTTCACCGACATGACGACGAGCCAGGCCTTCACCGGCCAGCAGAACTCGGCCGGTTGGACCACGACCAACAATCCCGGCACGATCCCGCTCCGCTTCGCGCCAGAGTGGAACGCGAATCTGTTCGCAAAGTACAGCTTCACGGATGAGGCGAACCAGGGTTGGGAACTGAAGGCCGGCATGAATGCCGTCGGCCCGCTGTTCTCCCAGATCACGAACTTCGGTCTGACCGAGATTCCCGACAATCAGTACAGCTTCGATGTCGGTGCCGCCTACACCTGGAGGAATTACAACTTCGACCTGATGGTGACGAATCTCGGCGACAAGCCGTTCTTCATCACGCGCGACCAGGCGCCCCGGAGCTACCGCTTCAGCGTGACCACGCAGTTCTGATCGGACACCTGCTCAGTTGGTTCTCACCGGCGGGGGGGGCGCCCCGCGGCCCCCCCCCGGGGGGGGAAAAAAAAAAAAAGGGAGGGGGGCGGGGGGGGGGG
>CAYWRG010000029.1:18290-54300 GCA_964460715.1 uncultured Opitutus sp.
TCTGCCAACCCGTCCTTTGTTGTTCCCCCGGGGGGGGCGCCCCCCGGGCCCGCCCGCCTTTTCCGGATACAAAATCGGCAGGGATTGCCGATGCCTTGCCTGAATCTTAACGTCACCGGTGTTTCCCGGCTGACCTGCGAACAACCCGTCCAGGGGGCCGTCCGCCAAGGGCCCTTCCGTCTTTTCCGCGTATGACCACTCCACGCCTCCTTTCCACCCTTCTGCTTGCCTCGATTCCTGCGCTCACGCCTGTGATCCGCGCGGCTGACAACGGTGCGATGGCCAAGCTCACCTACAATAATCCCGGCTTGCTGACTGACCTCGGGGTCGGCCTCTGGGCCTGGCCGCTGCCGATGGATTGGAATTCGGATGGGCTGATGGACCTCGTCGTTGTGTGTACCGATCGCCCGTCGAACGGCATTTATGTTTTTCTCAACACAGGCACGGTCGATCCGATGACGCAGCTGCCGGTGTTCGCTCCCGGTCAGCATCAGGGACCGGCAGGAGCCTCGCCCCAGATCTCGTACGTCGATGGCCAGCCACGGATCACCACGGCGGGCGCGTACCACCCGAATTTCCGCCAGGCCGGATTCTCCCAGCCCGTCACGCTCGGCGATCCCGCCAAGGTCCATCTACAGGAAGGCCGGATTCGCGCGAACCAGTGGAAGTTCGTCGATCTCGATGGCAACGGCGTGCAGGACCTTGCGGTCGGCATCGACTTCTGGGGCGACTACGGCTGGGACGATGCGTGGGACGCGAATGGAAAGTGGAAGAATGGCCCGCTGCGCGGGTATGTGTACCACAAGCGCAACGAGGGCACTAATGAGGCGCCTCGTTACGGAGAGGCGGTCAAGCTCCTGACCACCGAGGGCAAGCCAATCGACGTATTCGGCATGGCCTCGCCCAGCTTTGCGGACTTCGACCGCGACGGGGATCTCGATCTGCTCTGCGGCGAATTTGTCGACGGGTTCACCTACTATCAGAATGTCGGCTCGAAGACCGAGCCGCGCTTTGCCCCGGGACGCGAGCTGAAGGCCGGCGGGCAGAAGCTCACGATGGAGCTCTGCATGATCACTCCGGTCGCGGTGGATTTCACCGGTGACGGTCACTACGATCTTGTGGTTGGTGACGAGGATGGTCGCGTCGCCCTCGTTCAGGGCACCGGCGAGGTGGTCGATGGCGTGCCGCAGTTTCTGCCCCCGCGCTACTTCCGCCAGCAGGCGGAGCACGTGAAGTTCGGCGCCTTGTCCGCGCCGGTGAGCGTCGACTGGGATGGGGATGGCCTTGAGGACCTCGTGGCGGGCAACACGGCCGGCCACATCGGCTTCATCAAGAATCTCGGCGGTAATCCGATCCGCTGGGCGGCGCCGGTTTACATGAACGCGGGCAGCACGCTGCTGCGCGAACAGGCGGGCTACAATGGCTCGATTCAGGGCCCGGCCGAGGCGAAGTGGGGTTACACGAACCCCAACGTGGCGGATTGGGATGGCGACGGGTTGCTTGATGTCGTGACCAACGGCATTTGGGGAAAGATTCTTTTCTACAAGAACATCGGCTCGACGACCGCCCCCCGCCTCGCCGAGGCGCAGGCGATTGACGTCGCCTGGCCAGGGGAAACGCCCAAGCCCTCGTGGGTCTGGTGGAAACCCGAGGGCAAGGCGCTGGTCACGCAGTGGCGCACCACGCCCAAGCTGATTGACTGGAACCACGACGGCCTGCTCGACCTCGTGATGCTCGACCAGGAGGGCTACCTCGCGCTCTTCGAACGCCGCAAGAACGCCCAGGGCAAACTCGAATTGCTGCCGCCGCAGCGCGTGTTCTGGGGCGAGGGCGTCTCATCGTATGACGGCAGCGGCCGTCCCTTGAATGAAGTCTCCGGCCTGCTGCGCATGAACGAACGCCGCGCCGGAGGCAGCGGACGCCGCACCTTCACGTTCCATGATTGGGATGGTGACGGTGAGCAGGACCTCCTCGTGAACAGTGCGACCAACGTCAACGTGCTCCGCGGCTTGGGCCGTGATGCCGAGGGCCGCTGGCGCTTCAAGGACGTGGGGCCGGTCCATACGCAGATCCTCGCGGCCCACTCGACCACGCCGACCATCGCGCACTGGGAGGGTAAACCGGTTCTCGTGATTGGGGCGGAAGACGGATTTTTCTACTCCCTGCCCATCGCCCGCTGAGCACGCGGTTTGCGCGACGATGCTGGCCGTGCGCGAGTCGCGGCCGGCATCAATTCACTTGACTGCGCGGGAATAAAAAACGTTTTAGCAAATGCGCCGCTTGGCCGTGGGTCGGGTGGTTATGCTCTCATGAGAACCTCTGCTCCCCGTAAAGGCGTTTTGAATGCTCTCTGGATCCCGCTCGATGCGCGGGGTCGCTTGATGAAGCGTGCGCTCGCCGCGCACATGCGCTGGTTGCGCGAGTGCGGCGTGCACGGCTTCCTTGCGTTGGGCAGCACGGGCGAGTTTCCCCGCATGGCGCTGAAGCAGCGCGAGGAGGTCCTGGCTGCGGTGATCGAGCTGGCTGGACCACTGCCGGTCATCGCCAATCTCAGCTCGATCCGGGCCGACGAGGTCGTCGCGCTGGGCAAGACTGCGCGCAAGCTCGGCGCGGCCGGTGCCGCGCTGATGCCGCCGAGTTTCTTCCCGGTGTCGCAGGCCGACATGCTTGAGTTCTTTCTCCATGCGGCGGACCGCGTCGACCTGCCGTTCTACCTCTACAATTTTCCCGAGCTGACCAGCAACCGCATCGGCCTCGAGACCGTCTCCGCGTTTGCCAGTCGGGCCAACATGGTCGGCATCAAGCAGAGCGGCGGGGAATTCGGCTATCACCCCGCGCTGATCGCGCTGGGGAAGAAGAAGAAATTCTCCGTCTTTTCCGGCGCCGACACGCGGCTCCCCGAAGTGTTTGGCCTCGGTGCGGCCGGCTGCATCGGCGGTCTCGTCAATTTTGTGCCGGAGTACATGCTCGAGATTTTCCGGATTTGCCATGAGGGCGCGGCGGGCGATGTGGCCATTCCCGAGGCGCGCATGAAGGAGGTCGGCCGGATCGTCGATCAGCTGACGTTCCCCCTCAACGTTTCCTGCGGCATTGCGGCCCGTGGCTTTGATCCGGGCGCGCCCAAGACGGTCGTGTCGAAGGAATCCGCGCGCAAGGCCGTCAAGATTGAGGCCGAGTTCCGCCGTTACTTTAAGTCACTTCGGCTGGCATGAGTGATTCGGACTCCGCCTCTCGGAGCCCGGTCGCGGCGGCCTTACCCCATCGCCCATGAACGGTTCCCAGTTTCGTCAGGACTTGCGTGCTGGTCGGCGCCTCTACGGCACCATGGTGGCCTCGACCTCGCCCCGCTGGGTCCCTCTGCTCGCCGGGATGCCGCTCGATTTCGTCTTCATCGATACGGAGCACCTGCCGATCGACCGGCACCAGCTGTCGTGGATGTGTCAGGCCTATCGCTATGCCGGCCTGCCGCCCGTGGTGCGCATTGCCTCGCCGGATCCGTATGCGGCCTGCCAGGTCCTCGACGGTGGCGCCTGTGGACTGATTGCCCCCTACGTGGAAACCGTGGCGGAAGTTCGCGCGCTCGCGGGTGCGGTCAAGCGTCGGCCGGTCAAAGGCGCCAAGCTGGCTGCCGCCGTGGAGGGCCGCGCGCGTTTCGAGCCTGAACTCGAGGCCTACGTCGCGGCGCACAACCAGGCGAATTCGCTGATCATCAACATTGAGAGCGTGCCGGCCATTGAGGCGCTCGATGGCATCCTTGCGGTCGACGGTCTGGATGCGGTGCTGATCGGGCCGCACGATCTGTCCTGCAGCCTCGGCCAGCCCGAGCGCTACGACACGCCGGAGTTCGAGGCCGCGGTGGTCGACATCTTCCGCCGCGCCCGGGCGGCCGGGGTGGGGGCGGGCATTCACACCTGGATGCCGGTCGCGCGCGAGGAGGCCTGGTGCCGCGCCGGGGCGAATCTGCTCATCCATAGCTCGGATATCATCGCCACGCGCGACGCGATCAGCGCGGAGATTTCCGCCCTGCGCACCCGCATGGGGGATAAAAAATCATCCGTCGACACCGGCGCGGGCACGGTCTGAGTTTCGCCCGGCGTCGGTCAGGAAATTCCTCAACGTGCACCCCTTGAACGAGCTTGCTAAAACATTTTAGCTTTATAGCACTTCATGCGTGATCGACCACCCCGTTGATCCCGCGGCGACTTCCCCTTCGCTGCCTGCCCCTCGGTTCTCCGCTCAGCTTTCTTCACCCTGTATCCCTCGCCGAGGCTGATCGCCTCGTGGCCACCGCGCCTTCGCGCGTTCCGGGCCGTGACTGCTTTTCTCATGAAAAAACGAATGCTCCTCCTCCTTGCCCTGGCGGCGGTCCGCCTCCTCGGCAGCAGCCTTCCTGGCGATGCCGCCGTTCTCAAGTCCGGGTTCATTTACGAAAAGGCCTCCTACCCGCAGAGCCACGCCTCCACGATTGTCGAGACGACCTCGGGCGCGTTGATCGCGGCTTGGTTTGGCGGCACCCATGAGCGCAATCCGGATGTCGGAATCTGGGTGGTGCGCTACGAAAACGGCCGCTGGACCGAGGGCGTCGAGGTCGCCAACGGCGTGCAGCACGCGGCCAAGCGCTACCCGACCTGGAACCCCGTTCTCTTCCAGCCCAAGACCGGCCCCTTGATGCTGTTCTACAAGGTCGGCCCGAGCCCGGAGACGTGGTGGGGTATGGTCATGACCTCGACGGATGATGGCCGCACGTGGAGTGAGCCGCGCCGGTTGCCCGAGGACATTCTCGGCCCGATCAAGAACAAGCCGGTGCAGTTGGCTGATGGCACGATCATCTCGCCTTCGAGCATCGAGGATGATGAGCGCGGCTGGCTGGTCTACATCGAGATCAGCCGCGACGTCGGCAAGACGTGGGAGCTCGTTGGCCCGCTCAACACCAAGGCGGAGTTCAACGCGATCCAGCCGAGCGTGCTCACGTATCCGGATGGTCGCCTGCAGATTCTCAGTCGAAGCCAGGAGAAGGTGATCACCCAGAACTGGTCGACTGACCAGGGCCGCACCTGGAGCAAGATGACATCGACCGGCCTGAATATTCCGAACAGTGGAAGCGATGCCGTCACGCTGGCCGATGGCCGCCAGCTTCTCGTCTACAACCACAAGGACGGCCCGGAGTCTGCAGATACCCGCAACTGGGGTACGCGCTGGCCGCTCAATATCGCGACCTCGACCGATGGCGTGACGTGGAAGCTGGTCGCGACGCTCGAGACCGAGCCCAACCGCCACGGCTATGCTTATCCGGCGGTCATCCAGACCCGCGATGGTCTCGTCCACATCACCTACACGTGGAATCGCGAGCGGATCAAACACGTCATTGTCGATCCCAAGAAACTTTAACCCTGCCGCGCCGGTCATGAAAAACGTCGTCTCCCTCTGGTTCCGCTTTCGTCATGCAACGTTGCCGGTTTTGGCCGTGCTGATCGTTTTCGGTCTGGCGCAGCCGGGCCGGGCGCAGGACGCGGACACACGCCTGGCGCTGGCCGGTGCGCGGTTGGTGCTGGCGCCGGGAATGTCGGGCCCGGAGCGCAAGGCGGCCCAGATGCTGGTGGAGGAGACGCAGAAGCGGAGCCAAGTGACGTGGCCCGTGAGCGAGACGAAACCGGCCGGCGAGGGACCGTTGATCTACCTCGGCCAGCGCGCCGCGCTGGCTCAGGCCTTCCCGGAATTGGCGACGTTCGTGGCAGGTCCGGGCGCGAGCCAGGCTGAGGGTTATCGCCTCGTGACCGCAGATGCGGGTCGGATCGTGATCGCCGGCAACGACGCCCGGGGCGTGCTGTACGGCGCGGGTCGTCTGCTCCGGCTGATGGAGTACGCGCGCGGCGAAGCGTCGGTGGCCGCGGGCCTCACGATCGAAACGGCCCCAGCTTACAAGCTGCGTGGGCACCAGCTTGGTTATCGCCCGAAGACGAATTCTTACGATGGCTGGGATGTCGCCCAGTGGGAGGAGTACATCCGGGATCTCGTTATCTTCGGCGCCAACGCGATCGAGGGTATGCCTCCTCGCACGGACGATGCCGCGGAAAGTCCCCATTTTCCGCTGCCGTTGATTCAGATGCTGGCCCATCAGTCGCGCATCGCGAAGGAGTACGGCATCGATTTCTGGCTGTGGTATCCGGCCCTCGACGAGAACTACGGCGATGCGGCCACCGTCGAGGCGGCGCTAAAGGAGTGGGGCGATGTGCTCCGCCAGCTGCCGCGGGTGGACGCGATGTTCGTCCCCGGCGGCGATCCGGGGCACACCGCCCCGAAGCTGCTTTTCCCGATGGTCGCAAAGCAGGCCGCGCAACTGCAGCAGATTCACCCCGGGGCGAAGATGTGGATTTCGCCACAAGGTTTCCAGGGTGACTGGATGAAGGACTTCTACGAGCTGATCGCGCAGGACCAGCCTTGGCTGGAGGGCATCGTTTACGCGCCGCAGCAGAGTGATACGATCGAGGCTTTCCGCGCGCGCATTCCGGCTCGCTACAAGCTGCGATTCTATCCCGACATCACCCATGCCCTCGCGTCCCAGTACCCGGTGCCGGAGTGGGACTTCGCCTTGGCGGCTACGCTGCACCGCGAGCCGATCATGCCGCGGCCGCTCGACCAGGCGGCGATCTTTCGCCGGGTGCAACCGACGGCGGAGCACGGGTTTCTCACCTACTCCGAAGGCTGCACCGATGACGTGAACAAATTTGTGTGGAGTGGGCTCGGGTGGGATCCGCAGGCGGATGTCACGCAGATCCTCCGCGAGTACGGGCGCTATTTCATCGGCACGGCGCAGGGCGAGGGCTTTGCCCAAGGACTGTTGGCGCTCGAGCGCAATTGGCGCGGTCGCCTGATCGCCAATGACGGGGTCTACACGACGCTGGCCCAGTTCCAGGAAATGGAGCGAACCGCTCCGCCGGTCGTGCTGGCCAACTGGCGGTTTCAGAGCGCGCTCTACCGGGCCTACTATGACGCCACGATCCGAGCGCGCCTCCTATCCGAGACGGCGCAGGAGGAGGCGGCGCTCTCCGCGTTACGACGTGGCCGGGAGATCGGCAGCCGGGCGGCGCTGGACGCGGCCGAGCTTCTGCTCGCGCCGCCGGCGGTTCGTCCGGGTGGCGAATGGCGGGCCCGCGTTTTCGAGCTGGCCGAGGCGCTCTACCAAAGCGTGCGCATGCAGTTGAGCGTGCCCCGGTACAAGGCGATCGGCACGCGCCGCGCGGCCAATCTTGATCTGATTGATTTCCCCGTGGGCAATGGTCCCTGGCTAAAGGCCCAGATCGCCGACACTCGTGCCTTGGCCACCGAGCCGGAGCGTCTGGCGCGTCTCGAATCTGTTCTCGGCTGGAGCAACCCCGGTCCGGGCGGATTCTACGACGACCTTGGCAATATTGCCGCGCAACCGCACCTCCTTCGCTATGACGTGAGTTATGCGGATGATCCGGCGGGCCAGCGGTCACCCCTCATGCACATCGCGCCCCGCCACAGCGGGGTCTCGTCCCGCATCCAGGGACCGGCGGTCGCCCGGGTGTCGTCGTCCACATTTGCCGAGGCGTTGCACGATCAACCCTTGGAGATGCTCTACTCAAAACTCGATCCCCGCTCGCAGTACAAACTCCGGGTGGTGTACGGAAGCGAGGTGGCTTCCCTGATCCGGCTGGTGGCGGACGGCACGCATGAGGTCCATCCGATGCAGCCGAAGGACCTCGAGGTGCGGCCGTTGGAATTCCCGATCCCGATCGAGGCGACACGCGACGGCGAGCTTCGGCTGACCTGGACGCGCCCACCGGGCGTTGGCGGGACCGGGCGCGGGGTGCAGGTGGCCGAAGTCTGGCTCATCCGCGTGCCCTGATCGCGGGGAGGGCGGGACGGCCTCCGCCTTCGCCGGCGGACGGTGCCTCGTGCCTTGCTTTGAGCGGCTCGAATGGTACCAACAGGGAAGGGTATGCCCAAACGTGCTTCCACTGACAGTTCGCCGGTTCCTGAGCGGGTGACCGTTCGCAGCATTGCCGAACGCGCCGGCGTATCCATCGGGGCAGTCTCGTCTGTTCTCAATAACCACCATGAAAAGCGTCGGATCGCCGCCGAGACCGTGCGCCGGATCCGGGCGGCGGTGGCCGAGCTGGGTTACCTTCCCAACATCAGCGCGCGCCGTTTGCGCGGCGGCAATGACGCGCAGAACACGATCGTCCTGGCGATCATCACCAGCTTTCAGGCGCCGCTCCCGGTCATCAATCACTTCATCCTCGCCCTGCGCGAGGCGGCTGCGGAGGAATCGCACAACCCCCGGCGCGCATCGTTTTCCCTCGTGATCGAGATGTTCAATGCCGGCAAGCTCCACGAGCTGCCGGGGCTGCTCACCGGGACGCATTTCAATGCGGCGATCATCACCAATACGACGGCCGACGATGACCGGTTCCTGAACGACCAGATCCTTCCTTACCCGGTCGTCCTGGTGAATCGTGCCGTGCGCGACTATCCGTGCGTGATCGAGGATCCCGAGTCGGGCGCCAAGGCGGCCGCGATCCTGATACAGACCGGCCGGCGCAAACTCGGGGTGCTGTATGGCCAGCCGCTGACGCAGACGACCCAGCGTCGTGTGGAATCTTTTTTGCGGGCGGCGCGTGCGGCGGGCCTCCCTCCGGCGGGCGAGATCGTCGCCAGCGGGCTGAATGAAGAGGCGGCGCGCGAGGCGATGGCGCAGTTCCTCGCCCGGGGAACCCCGCTCGATGGGCTCTACACCGTCACGGATGGCCTTGCGCTCGGTGCCTATCAGGCAATCAAACGGGCCGGGAAGACCATGCCGGAGGACATCGCCGTCATCGGGATCGGCGACTACGAGATTTCCCCTTTCTTCGATCCGCCACTCTCGGCGGTCGGCGTTTCGCACAGCGAACTCGCCCGTGCGGCGGCGCGCATGCTGCTGCGCCGGATTGGTCAGGCCAAGCGTGGCCCGGCGCGGGTAACGGTGCCCGTGGTCGAACGGCTGCGCGAATCCACCGCGCCCACCGAGTAGGCTTTTCCGCGGGATTTCGCCGCGGTTGCCTGGGGTGGGGGCGCGGGGCTTCCTGACGGTTCTGGAAGGACGCCCAAATCGCTTGACAGGACTTGCTCAAACGTTAAAACGTTTTAGCAATTACTCTGCTTTCCGCGTCATTTCCCCCTCTGGGCGCGCAGGTAACCCCCTAGCAATCCGTAATGGTCAGTTCCGTTAACCCCATGAACATGTACAGAACACTCGCCCGCATTGTGCTCGGCTGCGCCGCGCTCATGCTTGGGCTCGCATCCGTTTCCAGTTCAGCCCGCGCACAAGGGGCTGAGGGAACCGTCGTCGGCAAGGTCCAGAACGCCAACACCCGCGCCTTCCTTGAGGGAGCGCAGGTTTCCGTCGCGGGCACGTCAATTCGTGCCGTCACGGAGCGCGACGGCAGCTTCACGTTGCCGCGCGTGCCGGCGGGCCGCCAGATTCTCAACGTCACCTACACCGGCTTGGATGCCGGCAGCCAGGAGATCGAGGTCGTTGCGGGGCAGACCCAGCAGGCCCTCGTCAACCTGAGCACCGAGGTGTACCAGCTCGAGGAGTTCACCGTCGCGGGCCTCCGCGAGGGCAACGCCGCCTCGATCACGAAGCAGCGCAATGCCGAGAACCTGGTGAACGTCGTCTCGATGGACACGTTCGGCAATGTGGCCGACGGCAATGTCGGCAACTTCCTCCAGAATCTCCCCGGCGTTTCCGTCAACAAGGAGGCGGGTGACATCGTTGGCATCAACCTGCGCGGCACCCCGCCTGATCTCAATGCGGTGACCCTTGACGGCACGCGCACCGCGGCCGCCATCGCCGGCTTCTCGCCCCAGGGCGATCGCGCCTCGCTGATCGACCAGGTGCCTTCCGAGTTCATCAAGGAAATCGAGGTAACCAAGGCCAGCACGCCCGACATGTGGGCGGACTCCCTCGGCGGCTCGGTCAATCTCGTGACGAAGTCGGCCTTCGATTTCACCGACCGCGTCATCACCTACCGTGTTGGCGGCTCGATCAACACCTACCGCGAGGGCAAGTGGTCCCCAGGCTGGGGCCCGACGATGGCTTTCTCGTACATGGACACCTTTGGACCCGAGCGGAAGCTCGCGGTCTCGCTCTCCCTCAGCGACACCAAGACGACGAACACACGCGACCGCGTGCAGATGGAGTACTTCTTCGCCGGCGACGACCGCAACTCCCGCGCCCGCGAGCTGAATGACGTCGCCGAGCGCCAGCGCTCCGGCCTTGGCCTGAAGTTCGAGTACCGTCCGGACGAGACCCTCAAGATCTCCCTCAACACGGTCATCAATCGCTACAACCAGGACATGGTCCGCCGCAACTTCCAGGGCTCCGCCACCGGCGGCCGCAATGTGGCCGACTACAACGTCGTGAGCCGCGAGGCCATTGCGGCCGGCGCCACCCCGCGCACCACGTCGGGCGCCGCCGCCGGCATCGCACCGGACTACCGCCGGGGTTACACCGAGATGCTCAACGCCACTTGGCTGAATCAGACGGCCATGGAGACCAAGCGCTCCAAGCAGCTCAAGATCGCCTTCGACGTCGAGAAGACCTGGGTTGATTCGAGCCTCTCGTTCTCAACCTCCTTCAACCCATCGAGCTTCGACAACAATTATCAGGGTTTCAGCGCCACGGCCGCCAATCGTGGCATCGGCATCAAGATCGACACGACCGACCCGGAGCGTCCGGTCTACACCCAGAGCATGGGTAGCGCCTCGATCAGCAAGGGCACGGACTTCGGTCTCTATGTCGGCGAGCGCTTCGAGCAGCCTGACCGCACCGACGAGGACATCGTTTCCGTCGGCACCGAGTACACCAAGGAGCTGAACAACCTCCGCTATCCGGTGAAGGTTCAGACCGGCCTTGGCTATCGCAGCCAGGACCGCATCTGGTCCCGCTGGCGCCCGGTTTGGGATTATGTCGGCGCCGACGGCGTGGTTGGACTCAATCCGGCAACGGGTCGCAATGACGACGAGATCGGTCGCTTTATCGATGCCAACGGCAGCTACGGGATGTTCAACGGTGACATGTCGGTCCGGGACGCCCTCGACTACAACATCGTCAAGGCTCTAAGCATCACCAACGCCTCCTACTTCAAGGCTCGTGGCACGACGGTCAGCCAGCGCGCCCCGGCCAGCAAGGCCCGCGAGGATGTGTACGCCGCCTATGTCCAGGGCACGATCGACATGAAGCCGCTGACGATTCTCACCGGTCTTCGCGTCGAGCAGACGGAGGTCACCGCGACCGGATCGTTCTCCGACCCGCTCAAGCCGCTGGTTCCTCAGACCACGCAAACCGGCGACTACCAGAAGCTCTTCCCGAGTGTTCACCTGCGCTACGAGCCGCGCCAGAACCTGCTCTTCCGCGCGAGCTACTCGACCTCGAGCGCGCGTCCGGCCATCAGCGACATCACGCCGGCCACGACGGTCACGCACAGCGTGGGCTCCGAGTCCGGTTCCCCGGGCACGGTGGTGGTGAACAACACCGACCTGCTGCCGCAGTACAGCCAGAACTGGGACTTCTCTGCCGAGTATTACCTGAATCCGGTTGGCCTCATCTCGGTCGGTCTCTTCCGCAAGGACATCTCCGACTACATCGCTTCGTTCACGGATGAAGTCGGCTCCGGTGCCAACAACGGCTTCGGCGGCCAGTACGTTGACTACACGCTGTCGACCAAGACCAACTTCGGCAAAGCGAAGATCCAGGGTTTTGAGATCAATTACAGCCAGCAGCTCACGATGCTCCCGGCGCCCTTCAACCGGCTGTCGATTTTCGGCAACTACACGAAGCTGGAAACCTCCGGCACCTACTCGGGCGGCTCCACGCAGCTGGCCGGTTTTGTGCCTGAGGCGCGCAACGGTGGCGTCTCCTTCTCTTGGAAGGACGTCTCGGCCAGCGTTCGCTACAACTTCAAGAGCGAGTACTTGATCAACCTGAACTCAAATCCGCAGCTGTCGCGCTTTGTGACCGATGATCCGACCATGGATCTGAACGTTTCCTACCGCTTCAGCTCGGCGCTCTCGATCTACGTCGACGTGATCAACGTCTTCAACAAGTCGCCCTCCTGGTACACCAAGGACGACTACCGCATCGACATGGCCGAACTCTATGGCTCCCGCCTGAGCATCGGTCTGAGCGGTCGGTTCTGATTGGTTTCTGCCCCCGTTCGCGGGGGTGGTGTTCACAGGTCCTGACCAGGGTGTCGCCGATCAACGGCGGCGGCGCCCTGGTCTTGTTTTCGGTAAACTCAACCTTCTCCTCATTTTTTTCTCATGACGCTGCGCCTGCTTCCCGCCCTGGCGGCCACCTTGGCCCTGTTTACCGCCCCAGTCGTGTTCGCAGCGGCGGCGCATCCGGCGGTCGTGCGTTCGGAATTCATCTACGACACCGGACCGTATCCGCAGGTCCATGCTTCAACCATCGTGGAGACCGCGGGCGGCGAGCTGCTCGCGGCGTGGTTTGGCGGCACCGCGGAGTCCAATCCGGATGTCTGCATCTGGCTTTCCCGCTTCGAGAACGGACAATGGACCCCTGGCGTCCGTGTCGCCGACGGCGTGCAGCATGCGGGCAAGCGGTACCCGACTTGGAATCCGGTTCTGTTTCAGCCGGCCGATGGTCCGCTGATGCTGTTCTACAAGGTCGGACCCTCCCCGGAAACCTGGTGGGGCATGCTGACCACATCGACGGATGGCGGCCGGACCTGGAGCGAGCATCGCCGCCTGCCGGAGGATGTGCTCGGACCGATCAAGAACAAGCCGGTCCAACTTGCCGACGGTTCGATCGTCGCGCCTTCCAGCACGGAGAATGCGCAGACCAAAGCGTGGCTCACCCACGTCGAGATCACCCGGGATCTCGGGCGGACGTGGGAGATCGTCGGCCCCATCCACACCGCGGCGGAGTTCAATGCGATCCAGGGCAGCATTCTGACCTACCCGGATGGCCGTCTGCAGCTGCTTTGCCGGACCAAGGAAATGGTGCTGGCGACGAGCTGGTCCTCCGATGGTGGACGTACGTGGAGCCCGATGGCTTCCTCGGGTCTTTTCAATCCCAACTCCGGCAGCGATGCAGTGACGCTGCGCGACGGCCGGCAGGTCCTGATCTATAATCTCCGCGACCGCGCCGGTGGTGCGCCGCGCAACCCGAAGTCCAACGCCCTCGGCGGCGCCTTTGTCGCGCTGGAGGACGCGAACGAGGACTGGGGAGTGCGCTGGCCGCTGAATCTCTCGGTTTCGAAGAACGGAACCGACTGGTCGATGCTGGTCACGCTGGAGGACGAACCCCGCCAGCATGGCTACGCCTACCCGGCGGTCATTCAGACGCGCGATGGTCTGGTTCACATCACGTACACCTGGAACCGGGAGAAGATCAAACACGTGGTCGTCGACCCGGCCCGCCTCTGACTTTTGCGATCTTCCGTGCTGAAGTCACCGACGGATCCTTGCGCCCCATTTTATCTCTGATCATTTCTCCTGCGTGAAAACCCTCTCTTGGATCGACCTTGCCGTTCTTCTGGCCTACTTGATTGGCGTGGTCGGATACGGCCTCTGGTTCTACTGGCGCAACCGGGAGAGCGAGCAGTTCATGTCCGCCGGGCGGGCGCTGCCCGGCTGGGCGATCGGTCTCTCGATTTTCGGCTCCTACGTGAGCAGCATCAGTTTTCTCGCCAATCCGGGTAAATCCTACGCAGGCGACTGGAGTGCGTTTGTCTTCGCCTTGACGCTTCCGATCGCGGCCTGGATTGCGGTGCGCTGGTTCGTCCCGTTTTACCGCCGGAGCGGCGAGGTCTCGGCCTATCACCATCTGGAGAAGCGCTTCGGGCCGTGGGCCCGGACGTATGCTGTGGCCTGCTACATGATGACGCAGGTCGCCCGCCTGGGCACCATTCTCTACCTCCTCGGACTCGCGCTGGTTCCACTCACGGGCTGGGATATCCGCGTCATCATCATCGGCACCGGCCTGGTCATCATGGTTTACCCGCTGCTCGGCGGCACGGAGGCGGTCATCTGGGCCGGCGTGATGCAGGCCATCGTACTGGTGGGCGGCGCGTTGGCCGTGGTGGCCACGCTGCTGATCGGCATGCCGGAGGGCCCGGGGCAGATCTTCACCATCGCGATGGCCGAGAGCAAATTCAGCCTTGGTAGCTTCGGTTCCAGCCTCAGCCAGCCGACCTTCTGGGTCGTGCTCATCTACGGGCTCGTGATCAACCTTCAGAATTTCGGCGTCGATCAGAGTTACGTCCAGCGCTACATCACGGCGAAGTCCGATCAGGGCGCAGGCCGCAGTGTCTGGCTGGGCGCGCTGCTTTATCTGCCGATTGGCGCGGCGTTTTTCTTCATCGGAACCGCGCTTTTCGCCTTCTACCGCGCCCAGCCGGAGTTGCTTCCGGCGGGGACCGTGCCTGATGCGGTTTTCCCGCATTACATCAGCACCCAGCTGCCGGCCGGCCTGGCCGGTCTGGTCATTGCAGGTCTCTGCGCCGCCGCGATGGATTCGAATCTGAACTGCATGGCGACCTTGTTCCTCAAGGACGTTTACGGTCGCTACTTCCGGCCCAAGGTGACGGAGAAGGAATCGATGCGCGTGCTTTATGGATCCACGCTCTTCTTTGGTGGCTGCAGCATCGTGGCCGCCCTTGCGATGATCAGCATCAAGAGCGCACTCGATATCTGGTGGGAAATGGCCGGCATCTTCGGCGGTGGCATGCTCGGCCTGTTCCTGCTCGGCCGGATGTCCAACGCGAGCAACCGCGCCGCACTCAGTGGCGTGATCGCCGGCATCGCTCTGATTGTCTGGATGACCTTCTCCCCGCGCATGACCTCGCTGCCCGAGGCCTTGCGTAGCCCGTTCAACGGCCTGCTCACGATTGTGCTCGGCACCGCCATTCTGATGGTGACCGGACTGCTCGCGATGACCCTGTTCAAGGCCCGCCGGCCGGCCGGCAATCACGACTGATCCCCTTTACCATGACTCCTCCTGTTCCGACCAAAGGCATTCTCGCGGCGCTCTGGCTTCCGACCGATTCGAACCGGAATCTGCTCAAGCTCGAACTGGCGCAGAACATCGCCTTCATCAAGGCGCACGGTGCGCATGGCATCCTCGCCCTCGGCAGCACCGGCGAGTTTCCGCATCTGGATCTCGAACAGCGCAAGGCGGCGCTTCAACTGGTGGCAGAGCTGGCCGCTCCGCTTCCAGTCATTGCGAACATCAGCGATATCCGGCCGCATGTCGTGGCCGAACTTGGTCGCTTCGCGAAACGTCTCGGTCTCCCGGCCGTTGCGATCATGGCGCCCGGTTTCTTCCCGAGTTCGCAGGCGGACCTGTTGGAACACTTCCTGAATGCGGCGGATGCCTCGGGCCTGCCCGTGTTTCTCTACAACTTTCCTGAACTCACGGGCACGCGCATCGACCTCGCGACGGTTGCGGCCTTTGCCGATCGTGCGCCGATGGCCGGCATCAAGCAGAGCGGCGGCGAGTTTGGCTACCACCAGGCGCTCATCGACCTCGGCCGGCAGAAGAAATTCGTGGTCTTCTCCGGAGCGGACACGCGCTTGCCCGAAGTCTTTGCGCTTGGCGCGACCGGCTGCATTGGCGGCCTGGTCAACATCGCGCCCGATCTCATGGTTCACCTCTTCCGCGTCTGTCGCGAGGGGGCACCCGGAGAGCACCAGGCGGCCTTCGAGCGCCTGCAGGTGATCGGACGTGTCATTGACCGGCTGCCGTTCCCGCTGAATGTCGCGGCCGGCATGGAAGCCCGCGGCCTGGCGGTCGGCGTGCCCAAGGCGCTGGTTTCCCCTCAGTCGCGCGAACTTTACCGTGGCATCGTTGATGAACTTCGGCCGTTGTTCGCCGCATGGGGTCTGGCTTCGCCCGACGCGAAACCCACGCTGACGACGGTCTGAGGCCGCGGGTTTCGTGTAGCCGGGGTCGCCGACCCCGGTCCGGGATATTTCGAGAGAAACTCGATCCCCGGGGTCAACGACCCCGGCTACACGTGTTCCACCGCTCGCGCGCCTCATCGCGCAGCCGGATCGCATCGATCCAGACGTCTGGAAAGCACGACAGGCCATAGCCGCCGGGCGCAATCGGTCCGTTCTCCGGACACGCGTAGAACACGTCGCCGGGCTTGGCCTGCTGCAGCATCAGCGTGAACAGCGCGTCGACAAACTCGAGGTACGGTCCGGCCTCGGTCGACAGCTGGCCTCGTCCGTCCGTGATCGGGACCTGTGCGTGATGGCCGTTAAAGGGCCGGAGGTGAATCTGTCGGACAGGCGCGACGAGATCAGCGCGCTCCAACAGGCGCGGCGCGAAGGGTGGAGCGAGGTGCTTCGTCACCGCAAAGTGGGAGTGGTCCAGGCAGAGCCGGACAACGCGGCCGGTGGCTTGAAAGACCCGGTCGGCGATCTCGTAGGCTTTCTCCGGCGTCTCGGTCGCGGTGTCGCGGTGAAGTTCGAGATCGATCTTGAGTCCCAGCTCGTCGGCGAGCGCGATCATCTGAATCCAGGCCCCGGCCGCCCGTGCCGGCGGCGTGTGGTGTTCGCAGAGCTGCACGTTGATGCGGCGGGGCTTCCACTTCACGGCCTCGCGAAACTGCTCTGCGAAGTCAGTCTCATCGGCGTCGATATAGAGCACGTAGTCGAGGCCGTGCTCGGCACAAAGCGCCGGCGCCTCCGGCACAAAGCGTCCGCCGACCCCTTCAAAACCCGCTTGGCGGATCGCGGCAAATTTCTGGGCCACGGTCCATTCACGATCTGCTGCCGGGTAACCGCGCAGCGTCCATAGGCCGGCGAAGAAACGCAGCTCCGGCGGAGCCGCCGAAGGCAGGGCAGGGGATGGAATCGACATGGCGGGGTGGGGCGCGGGCTCCGCTGACTTCTCGTCGCGGCACGGCGAACGCAGGTTGGCGCGGCGCGACCGGAAAGGTCGATGCTAAAACGTTTTTTCTTGCGAGTGCTGGGGGTCTGTCGCACGGTTGGGCGCTTTCTTTCACCCCTTGACCCCATGATCTCGAGCTCGGCTTCGGTTCCTGTGCAGCTCCCCGGTCAGCTCTGCGCCCAGGGCGTGTCGCTTGACCTGAGTCCGGAAAAATTTGGTTTTCTCAAGGAGTCCCGTGCCGACGAGCCGCTCGCCGGTCTGCAACGCGACATGGAGGAAGAGGGTTACCTCTACCTGCGGGAGTTCTGGCCCCGCGATCAGGTTCAGGCCGTGCGTGACTCAATCACCGGCCAACTGGCCAAGCTGGGCTTTCTGAAACCCGGCACGCCGCCGGACGAGGCGAGGTTTGACGGACGCGAGGTCGGCCGGGCGATGGGCAATCCGCTCAACCAGCGTGATCCCCTGCTGCGCGACCTGGTTTTTGGTTCACGCATCACCGACTTCTTCCGGGACTTCCTGGGCGGTCCGGTGCGCCACTTTGATTTCATCTGGTTCCGCACCAAGGGGCACGGACTGGGCAGCGCGATCCACTGCGATCTCGTCTACATGGGACGCGGGACGCACAACCTGTACACGACTTGGGTTCCGCTGGGCGACGTCAGTCTCCAGATGGGCGGACTGCTTGTGCTCGAAGGCTCGCACCGCAAGGGCGAGCAGTTGAAGCCCTACCTCTCGCGCGATGTCGACGAGTACTGCACGAATCGCGAGGACGCCGCCGACTACGCCTCGGGCAAGAAGTGGTGGGACGGCACGCTCTCGAAGAACGCAATCGCCCTTCAGCAAAGCCTCGGCGGTCGCTGGCTGACTTCGCCCGAGTTTCGCATGGGCGATGCCATGATGTTCAACATGACGCTCGTCCACGGCAGCCTGGACAATCAGACCGATCGTTTTCGCATTTCCACCGACACCCGCTACCAGCTCGCCGCCGAACCGGTGGATCAGCGCTGGGTCGGCGAGAATCCGCCGGGCCACGTCGCTTCCCAGCGTCAGGGGCGCGTCTGCTAGCCGGTGTTTCGCAGGTCATGGCTGGACGGATACGCAGCGTCTGCCGCAGGCAGAGCTTCACCGCTCTTGCATCCGTTTTGTCCCCATTCTCTCCGGATACACCCCGATCCGGTTCCATCCCCGGTCTACCCTGACCGATCCCCGCCGCCGGCCTCCGGCGCAACCCCACCCGTCGATGCACTTCGTTACCCTTAGATCCCGTCTTCCGCTCCTTATCATGGCCGCCGTAATCTGCGGTTCGACGGTCCGATCCCAACCCATCATGGAGGCGGCCCTGGCCACGTATGCCGCAAATCGAAACGCCGGTCTGCCCGCGCTGGTGATCGATCTGAGCCGCGCCACCGTCGTGGCGCCGGCGGCCGCGACCGGTCCCGAAAAGAAGGCCGTGACCATGCTGCTCGAGGATGTGGAAAGCCGCACCCTGGTCCGCTGGCCCACCGCGGCTTCCCCGGCGCAGGGCGCGACCATTGTGGTCGGGCGTTTCGCCGAGGTTCGCACGCTGCTGGGCGCGCGCGCCAGCGAGGTCACCCTCGACGAGGGTGCGGTCAAGGCTGAGGGCTACCAGATCGCGACGGTTGCGGGCACGGGTTCCACCGGCCCTCTCGTCGTGATCGCCGGCAAGGACGCGCGGGGCGTTCTCTTCGGGGTCGGCCATCTCCTGCGCAAGCTTCACCTCGGTCCGTCCCGTGCCGGGCTCATGGCGGCCTTGAACGTGACGACCAGCCCGCACACCCGCCTGCGCGGCCATCAGATGGCCTATCGACCGAAGCCCAATTCCTACTCGGGCTGGGATCTCCCGCAGTGGGAGCGCTACATGCGTGACCAGGTCATTTTCGGGGCCAATGCGGTGGAGATCTTCCCGCCGCGCACCGATGACGATGCCGACAGTCCCCATTTCCCGCGCCCGCAAATCGACATGATCGCGGGGATCTCCAAGATGGCGGACGAGTACGGCCTTGATGTCTGGATGTGGTATCCCGCACTCGATCAGGACTACAGCAAGCCCGAGACCGTGGAATTCGCCCTGAAGGAGTGGGCCGACGTCGTCAGTGCGCTGCCGCGTGTCGATGCGATTCTCGTTCCCGGTGGCGATCCCGGCCACACCCCGGCACGCCTGATGTTCCCGTTCCTGGAGAAGCAGACCGCTAGCCTCCGGCGCTTTCATCCCAACCTGACGATGTGGCTGTCGCCGCAGGGGTTCAGCAAGTCGGACATGGAGTACTTCTTCAGCTTCCTCGAAAACAACAAGCCGACCTGGCTGGCCGGCGCGGTCTTCGCGCCTTGGGTGCACATGGACATTGCGGAGTTCCGCAAGCGGGTGCCCGCCCAGTACGACGTGCGGTACTACCCCGACATTACGCACGTGCGGAACTGCCAGTACCCGATCGCCAATTGGGACCGGGCTTTTGCCCTCACGGAAACACGCGAACCCGTGACGACCCGTCCGCACGACATGGCCAATCTCGTCCGCCGTCTGCAGCCCAACACCATCGGTGCGATCGTTTACTCCGAGGGCTGCACCGATGACCTCAACAAGGCCGTCTGGTTTGGGATGAGCTGGGATCCCAACGCTTCGATTGTGGAGATCCTGCGCGATTACGGACGCTATCACATCAGCGAGCGCCTCGCCGACGATTATGCGCAGGGCATCCTTGCGCTGGAAAACAACTGGCGTGGGCCGCTGCTGACAAATGACTCGGTCTACACCACGCTCGCGCAGTTCCAGGCGATGGAGCGGGCGGCCATGCCGGCCGACCAGCAGAACTGGCGCTTCCAAATGGCGCTCTATCGCGCCTACTTTGACGCCACGGTTCGCTCCCGTCTCCTGCATGAGACCGTGATCGAGAGTCAGGCGCTGGATTTCCTGCGTGCCTCGTCGAGCCACGGCTCGGAGATGGCCATGACTGAGGCCACGGAAATCCTCGAGGTCGCTGTGACCAACCCCGTCGCCCTGGCCTGGCGCACGCGGACGTTTCAACTCGCCGAAGCGCTTTTTCAGAGCATCAACATGAAGCTCAGCGTTCCGCTCTACCGCGCGATCGGACAAAACCGCGGTGCGAGCCTCGATACCTTCGACTACCCGCTCAACAACCGCGCATGGCTCAATGAGCAGTTTGCCGCGGTGCGCCAGCTGACCGACGAATCCGCACGGATCGCGCGTCTGCAGGTGATCGCCAACTGGACCAATCCCGGTGCCGGCGGCTTTTACGACGATCTCGGCAACATCAGCGCGTCGCCACGCCTTGATCGTGGCCTTGGCGCGGAATTGGATCCCGCCTTCCTGCAGACGCCCCTCGATGCGCATATCCAACCCGGTCTGCGTCCGCTTCCGCTGCGCTCGTCGTGGATCGACTACGCGTGGGGCCTCAACGACAACACGGTCACGCTCAACTACACCGGGCTCGATCCCGATGCGGAGTACCAGGTCCGCGCGGTCTATCCCGACGTCAACTCGCAGGCCAAGATCCGCCTCGTGGCGAACGACACGACGGAGATTCACCCCTACATCGCGCGGGTCCGCCCCATGGCTCCGGTGACCTTCGACATCCCGCGTTCCGCCACCCGGGGCGGCACGCTGAAGCTCAGCTGGAACCGCGAACTTGGGCTCGGCGGCAATGGCAGTGGCAACGGCATCAGCGAGGTCTGGCTTGAGAAGAAGACCACGCCGTTGCCCTTCCCCCGCCGGAACTAAGACGATGACTCACGTTCTTACATCGATTCTGGCCATGGCTTCTGTCACCGCCTCGCTCACCGCTGCATCCGCCGAACGTCAGGTGACGTCGGCGGCGCAGGGGCACGTCCTGACCAACATCAACGCTTGGTCGCCCGATGGGGAGTGGCTCGTGTACGATGTGCGCACAGGCGATGCCTTCAACGGCCGCTACATCGAGCAGGTGAACGTGCGGACCGGCGCGGTGCAGCGCCTCTATGAATCGGTCAGTGGCGCGTACTGCGGGGTGGTGACCTACAGTCCGGTCGACTCGCGGGTGGTGTTCATCCATGGACCCGAGAATCCGACCTCCGACTGGACCTACCACTTCACGCGCCGCCGCGGTGCGGTCGTGGACGCGCAGCATCCGGGTGTGTCGCGTCCGCTGGATGCGATGAACTATGCGCCACCGTTTGTGGCCGGCGCCCTGCGGGGCGGATCGCATGTCCATGTCTTCAGTCCCGACGGTCTTTGGGTCAGCTACACGTATGAGGACGAGGTCCTGGCCCGCCTCGATGCGAACGCGAACGCGCCGGCGCATGAACCGAACCAGCGCAACATCGGCGTCTCCGTCCCGGCTGGTCCGGTGCGCGTGGCGAACACGCACCCGCGCAGCCACGACGGCGATTGGTTTTCGGTTTTGGTCAGCCGCACGGTCGCAACGCCGCGCCCCGGTTCGGATGAAATCAGCAAGGCGTTTGAGGAAGGGTGGGTGGGGAAGGCCGGGTACCTCCGGTCGGACGGCACGCGCCAGGCGCGAGCCCTCGCATTTCAGGGCCTCGTGACCGCTGCGAACGGCGCGACGCACGCCGAGGTCTTTCTCGTCGATCTGCCCGCTGACCTGACAAAGGCCGGTGCCGCCCCGCTGGAGGGAACCGCCACCACCCGCCCTGCGCCTCCGGCCGGTGTCAGCCAGCGACGCCTGACTTTCACCGATCAGCGCAAATACCCCGGAGTTGCCGCCGTCCCGCGTCACTGGCTGCGCGTGTCGCCCGACGGCACGCAGATTGCCTTCCTGCTCAAGGATGACGCGGGTATTGTCCAGCTCTGGACCGTTTCGCCCAATGGCGGCGAGCCTCGTCAGGTCACCCGCAACTCCGCGGATATCGCCTCCGCGATCTCGTGGGATCCGCAAGGTCGGCTCATCGCCCATGTGATGGCGGGCCGAGTGTGCGTGACCGATGTGGTCACCGGCCGGACACATCCCCTGACGGAGCTGCGCTCCGATGTCGGCGTGCCGGCGGCGCTGGCTTGCGTCTTCTCCCCGGACGGGCGTTCCATTGCCTACCAACGCGACATCGCGAGTCCGGCCGGCACGTTTCCCCAGATTTTCGTGGTCGACGTGCCCGTGTTGAGCGCGCTCCCGCATCCCTGATTTTCCACCACACTCATGAGCTACTTTCTTGGAATTGACGTCGGCACCGGCAGCGCCCGGGCCGGTATCTTTAATGCCCGCGGCCGCCGCCTCGGCTCGGCCAGCGAGCCGATCACGATGTGGAAGCCGGCGCCCGACCACGTCGAGCAGTCGTCCGACAACATCTGGCAGGCCTGCTGCCGCGCCACCCGCGCCGCGCTGCGCGAATCCGGCCTGAAGCCGTCCGCGATCAAGGGTATCGGCTTTGACGCCACGTGCTCGCTCGTCGCACTCGACGCCGACGATAAGCCGGTGACCGTGAGCGTCACGGGTCGCCCTGAGCAAAACGTGATCGTCTGGATGGATCACCGCTCGATCCCCCAGGCCGATCGCATCAACCGCGGTGGTAACGCGGTCCTCAAGTACGTGGGCGGCGTGATCTCGCCGGAGATGCAGACGCCCAAGCTGCTGTGGCTGAAGGAGAATCTGCCCGCGACCTGGAAGCGCACCGCGCGCTTCCTCGATCTGCCCGACTTCCTCGTGTACCGCGCCACGGGCAATGACACGCGTTCGCTCTGCACCACCGTCTGTAAATGGACCTACCTCGGCCAGCGCGGCCCCGATGGCGCGGGCTGGGATGCCGGTTACTTCAAGTCGATCGGACTCGGTGATCTGGCCGCGGATGGATTCCGCCGCATCGGCACCACCATCCGGCCCATGGGCGAACCCGTGGGATCCGGTCTGACCGCGCGTGCCGCCCGTGACCTCGGCCTCGTCCCGGGCATCGCGGTCGGCGTTTCCATCATCGACGCCCATGCCGGCGGTCTCGGCCTGCTCGGCGCGACGATCAAGGGCGAGGCGCCGACGCCCGCCGCGTTGAACGCGCGTCTCGCACTGATCGGTGGCACGTCGTCCTGTCACATGGCCGTTTCGCCCAAGGCCCGCTTCATTCCCGGCATCTGGGGCCCGTACTTCTCCGCGATGATTCCCGATCTGTGGCTGACCGAGGGCGGCCAGTCCGCGACCGGTGCGCTGATCGATCATGTGATCTTCTCCCATGCCGCGGCGGCCCCTTTGCAGGTCGAGGCGAAGAAGGCCGGCCGGACGATCTACGAGTTGTTGAATGACCGCCTCGCCGCGCTGGCCAAGGCGGGCCGCGTGCCGCACCCGGCGGCGCTCACGACTGGCCTGCATGTGCCGCCGTACTCCCCCGCCAACGTTCCCCCCCCCGCGCACCCCCCGCCCCCGGGGGCGTGGGGGGGGGTCCCCACGCGCTGCACGGCCGACGATCTCGCGCTGCAGTACCTCGCCGCGATCCAAGCCGTTGCCTATGGCACGCGCCACATCCTCGAGGAGATGAACCGCAAGGGCTATGCGATCGACACGCTGCTCGCCTGCGGCGGGGGCACGAAGAATCCCGTCTTCTTGCGTGAGCACGCCGACATCACCGGCTGTCGCCTGGTTCTTCCGAAGGAACCCGAGGCCGTCCTGCTTGGCTCCGCCGTCCTCGGCGCGGTCGCGGCGGGGGCTTACGCCTCCGTGCTCGATGCAATGGCCGCCATGAGCGCCGCGGGTCGGGTCATCACCCCGACCAAGGGCGCTGTCGCCCGCTATCACCATGCCAAGTACAAGGTCTTCCACCGCATGCACGACGATGCGATGGCTTACCGCCGCACCATGGCCTCGGCCTGATCCCTGTTTTTCTTTCCCATCATCATGTCCAAGAAACTTCCTCCCAAACACGTCTATCTGGTCGCCAGTGGTGACCTGCGCCTCTCGGCCAACCAAACCTGCTGGCCGGCCCAAGCCGCGATGGAGAAGCAGCTCGGCGCGGCTGTCGCCTCCTTTGGCGGCAAGGTCGTCCGCGCGCATCCCTACAACGCGAAACAGAAGCACGGCTTCCTCAGTTCCCAGAAGCAGGGCATCGAGGTCTTCGCCCAGCTCGATCCCGATGCGCCGCTCATCGTGGCCGAGGCGGTCTGGCAGTACTCGCACCATGTGCTCTCCGGCCTCATTACCCATCGCGGCCCGATCCTGACCGTGGCCAACTGGAGCGGCCAGTGGCCCGGCCTCGTCGGCATGCTCAACCTCAACGGCTCGCTCACCAAGGCGGGCGTGAAGTACTCCACGCTCTGGAGCGAGGATTTCACCGATGAGATGTTCCTCAACGGACTGCAGACCTGGCTCAAGACCGGCACGTGCAAGCACCGCACCACGCACGTGAAGCCGCTGGCCAAGGCCGCAGTGCCTTCCGCGGCCCGCGCCGCGGCGCGCAAGATCGCTGCCGACCTTCGCGTGAACAAGTCCATCATGGGCGTGTTCGACGAGGGCTGCATGGGCATGTACAACGCGATCATTCCGGACGAGCTCCTCTTCCGCTGCGGCGTCTACAAGGAGCGGCTGTCACAGTCCGCGCTCTACTTTGCGGCGACCCAGGTTCCCGACGCCGAGGCGCGCGCCGTGTATGAATGGTACCTCAAGAAGGGCTTTAAATTCCACCTCGGCACCGATGAGGCGACCGAGCTGACCGAGTCGCAGGTGCTCTGGCAGTGCAAGACCTACATCGCCGCTTGCCGCATCGCCGACGAGTTCGGCTGCGAGACGATCGGCATCCAGTACCAGCAGGGTCTCAAGGACCTGCTCCCGGCCTCCGATCTCGTCGAGGGTACGCTCAACAACGCGGATCGTCCGCCTGTGCGCAACGCGGCCGGCAAGGTCATCCGTCCGGGCCAGCCCATCGTGCACTTCAACGAAGTCGACGAATGCGCCGGCCTCGACGGCCTGATGACGCACCGCGTGCACGCCGCGCTCAAGCAGCCGGTCGAAAGCACGCTCCACGATCTGCGCTGGGGTGACAAGGATCGCAGCGGTTCCACCGATGAGTACGTGTGGGTGTTCCTGATCTCCGGCAGCGCGCCCCCGGCCCATCACATCGGTGGCTGGGCGGGCAGCGACTCGCACCGCCAGCCCGGCATGTACTTCCGCCTCGGCGGCGGCACGCTGCGCGGCGTGGCCAAGCCCGGCGAGATTGTTTGGAGCCGCGTGTTCCTGCAGGACGGCAAGCTCAAGATGGACCTCGGCCGCGCCAAGGTCGTCGCCCTGCCGGCGGAGGAGACCGAGCGCCGCTGGAAGGAAACCACGCCGCAGTGGCCGATCATGCACGCTGTGACTCATGGCGTGTCCCGTGACCAGATGATGGCGCGCCACCAGGCGAATCACATCCAAGTCGCCTACGCCAAGTCGGCCAAGGAGGCCGACCTCGCGATGTACACGAAGGCTGCTCTCGCCGCCGAACTCGGCCTCGAGGTGTCGCTCTGCGGCACCAAGGCCGACGGTACGTCCTTCTGAGAAAGATGTAGCCGGCCTCGCTGAGGCCGGTCTGGCCGGGCCCGATCACCGGGCTCGGCGAGCCCGGCTACAACAGACGGAATTGCGCCCGCCGCCGCGGACCGAGCCACGTGGCACGTATTACGTGACAGGTGGCTTCAGCGTTAGCCGAGGCTGCGACGCTGGCTTGCGGTTTACTCCGGTCCGGATTTGTCCGCCTGCCCGGTCGTGTCGCGGACGCTGAGTCCGGTCACGCCGAGGAGCTTCCAGCCGGCCTGCCCGCCCAGCACCACGTCGCGAAAGCGGGCGCCGGCGACGTCCTCGAGATGGACTGCCGGGCGTGCATCGGGCGTGGCCACGCGCAGCTCAACCCCGCGCACCTGCAGGTTGGCGGCATGGCGGGCGTACAGGCCCCACGCGGGCATCACGCCGAACACGTCGGGATCCGGGTAGGCTTTCTCCAGCTCCGGCACCACGCGCGCGGCCTGCTCGGCGGTGCCGCCGCCGGCGTACTCGATGAACACATTGGAGATGAGGACGTCTTCAACCGGATGTCCCGGCAACCCGGCGATCAGGATGCCGTGGTCAGGTGACACGTTGGAAGCGACGAGGTTGTCGACGAGAATGCGGCGCGTGGTGCCGGGCGTCGTGGTATTGGGACGGCGCAGACGTCCCCCGAGACGGATGAAGAGCGGCGAGTTCTGCACATCGCGCATCGTGATGTTGGAAATGGCGATGTCCTCCATCACGCCGCCATCGACCTGCTCGAGGGCGAGGCCGCGCGAGTAGTCGAAGACGCAGTTGGAGATCGTGATGTTGCGGAACCCGCCGCCGGCCTCGGTGCCGAGCTTGATGCGCCCCATGACGCCGCCGAAGCGCTGCGTCTTCCGCGTGCGGGTGCCGTCGAGCAGCGTGCCCTCGTCGTAGCCGCTGACGAAGCAGTTGGTGATGGTCACGTTCTCGCAGACGCGGGCGACGCCGAGCCCGTGGGACGACTTCAGGCAGATGCCGTCGTCCCAGGGCGAGTTGACGGAGCAATTGGAGATCCGGACGTTGCTGCAGGCGTCGATGTCCATGCCGTCGCGGTTCGTGTCGATCACGAGATTGTCGATCGTCAGGTTGTCGACGCCCGTGGCGAGGATGCCGAAGTGACCGCCGTGGAGGATGGAGAAATCGCGGAGCGTGACGTTGCGGCAGTTCTTCAGCGCAATGGCCTTGTTGCCGACGCCGTCGGGCAGCGTGTCGCGGGCGTTGGGATAGTTGAAGGGGCCGGGCACGAGATCGGGACGCGGCGCGGCTTCGAAGGGGCCCTCGGCCTTGAGCACATCCGGGAACTCCGCACCCGGCTCGACCGGCAGGAGCGCGCCAACGGGGAGGGCGGTGCGCCGACCGTTGCCGCGGCTCAGTCCGCGGCCGTAAATGCGGCCCGGCCCGGTGATCGCGACGTTCTCGAGATTCTCGCCCCAGATGAGGCTGTTGTGCCAGTGGGAGTGACCGAAGTCCTGGAACTGATTCCATGGGTTGGGCTCGGCCGGATCGTAGCCGCCGGGCTGACCGGCCGGCGGCGGCTCCGCGGCGATCAGCGTCGCGCCGGCCGCGAGGTGGAGCGTGATGTGGCTCTTCAGGCGGATGGAGTAACTCAGGTAATCACCGGCAGGGAGCACGACGGTACCACCGCCCGCCGCGGCCGCAGCGAGAATGGCGCGGTTGATGGCGTCGCTGTCGAGGGTCGTGCCGTTGCCGGTCGCACCGAAAGCGCGCACGTCGTAGGTCGAGGCGGTCTGGCTGAAGGCGGCCGAAGCGAGCCCGGTGAGAAAGACGAGGAGGAGCGTCCAGCAGCGGAGAGAGGTCATGGGGAGAGGTGAACAGCCTGAGGGCAGGGCCGCGAAAGGCCAACCTGCTTTCTGCTCGCGAGGGATTGGCTTGGCTCGATTGCGGCAGGTGGCGCATGCTTTGCGCCATTGAACCCGCCCGCTTCGTCCTCCTTTCCCGTGCCTGCCATGCTGGCCCCACTCTGGCCCGGTTTGGCGCCCACGCCGCTCGTTTCGCTGCCGCGTCTCGCGGTCCGGTGTGGTGTCGCCACGGTCTGGGCCAAGGACGAGTCGCGGCGCCCGCTCGGAAATTTCAAGTCCCTTGGAGGCGTTTATGCGGGGCTGTGTGCACTGACGCGGCATCTCGGCCTGGCGGATATCGGTGCGCTCTTGGACCCGCAACGGCCCACGCGGCGGTTGCCCGCGTTGCTTTGCGCCAGTGATGGCAATCATGGGCTCGCGGTCGCGGCGGGCGCGCAGATCGCCGGGGCGCAGGCGCGCGTCTACCTGCCTGCGGCGGTGCCGCCGCTGCGCGAGGCGCGGATTCGGCGGCGTGGGGCTGAAATCGTTCGGGTCGCCGGAACGTACGACGACGCGGTGGCCGCTGCTGCCGCCGCGGCCGCGAGCGGCGAAGGGTTGCTCATTGCCGATACCAGCCTGGAGGCGGCGGATCCGGTCGTCGGAGATGTGATGACCGGCTACGGGGTGATGGCGGATGAGATCCTGCGGCAGCTTTCCGCGGTGCCTGCAGGGCAGCGCCCGACGCACGTATTCGTCCAGGCCGGTGTCGGCGGCCTCGCCGCGGCACTCGCTGAACATCTTGTTGCCTGGATGGACTCGCCTGCGCGGATGGTCGTCGTGGAACCGGATCAGGCTGCCTGCGTCGCTCCGGCCCTCGCGTCGGGCCGGATTCAGCGAATCGCGGGCGATTTGGAAACGGCTGCCGGCATGCTCTCGTGCGGAGAGGCTTCGGCTCCGGCGGTCGCTAGACTGCGGGCGGTGGCCGCGCAGCCCGTGGCGGTGTCCGAGACGCTGCTGGCGGCCGCAGTCACGTGTCTGGCGGAGACTGGCGGGCCGGCCACGACCGAATCCGGAGCGGCCGGACTCGCCGGTTTGTTGAGCGTTCCGGTTGGCTCGGCTCAGGCGCGAGCGCTCGCGCTTACGGCATCGAGCCGCGTGCTGCTCCTCATCACCGAGGGCCCGGTTCCGCGGGATGGCATGACCGACTGTGCGCCCTGAGGCGCGATCGGTCACTCGATCACGCCCCAGAAACGCATCACCAGCCCGCTCGTGGCGATGATGAGCAGGGCACTGATTCCGCCGATGAGCAGCGCGATTCGCGCCATTTCGCGCGTGGTGAATTCACCCCGGGCATAGGCGAGGGCGTTGGGTGGAGTGCTGATCGGCAGGGCCATCGAGAGGGAAGCCGCCAGCGCAATGCAGACCGCCATCTGGATGGGATTCACGTGGCTCGCGGTGCCGGCGGCGGTGGTCGTGGCGGCGGAGATGCCGATCGGTAGAAACAGATTCGCGGCCGCCGTGTTGGACATGAACGTGCCAACGGCCATCGTTGCCAGCACCATCACGGCGAGGAGTGAGAGGCCTCCGGCGGAACCGCCGGGCAGCCAGCCTGCGATGATGTGATCGAGTCCGGTGATCTGCACACCCATGCCGAGGGCGATGCCGCCGGCGATCAGGATGAGGATCCGCCACTCCAGGCGGGCGAGGTCGTCCCGGGTGAAGATCCCGCTCGCGGTCAGCGCGATGGCGGGCAAGAGCGCGACCACCGACGGCGGCAGCCCGTGCCACTGATCGCTCATCCAGAGGAGGACGGTGGTGACAAATGTCCCCACGACAAACCAGCCGCGCCGCGTCAACCGGGCTCCCGGATGGGCGATCTGGAGACCTGGGGTGGCCGGCGGGTAGTATTTCCAGAGGATCAGCCAAGTCAGGAGCGTCAGGGCGAGCGCCAGCGGTGTGCCCACGAGCATCCAGTCGAGAAACCCGACGCTGTAGCCGGAGTCGTGCAGGAAGCCGATCGCCACCGCATTGGGCGGCGAGGCGATGGGGGTGCTCATTCCACTGATGTTTGCCGTGAACGGGATGCTCAGCACGAGGGCCTTCCGATACGGTTCGTCGCGCGGCAGCGCCGCGAGCATGGGTGAGACCAGCGCCAGCATCATGGTGGCGGTGGCCGTGTTGCTCATCCACATGCCGAAGAGCAGGGTCACGAGCATCAGCCCCAGCAGCACCCAACGCGGATCGTTGCCGAAAGGACGCAAAAGCAGGGCAGACATGGCGCGGTCCACGCCGGCTTGCACGGCGGCGGCGGAAAGCACAAAGCCGCCGAAAAACAGGACCAGCACTGGATCGGCCGCAGTGCTGAAGATATCCCGGTAGCTGGGCGAAGGCCCCGACTCGAAACCCAACCCCGGCCATTGTCCGGGGTTGGCGAGCAACAAGGCCTCCAGCCCGATCACGAGCAGGGACGTCGCGAAGAGCGGAAGCGCCTCGGTCACCCAAAGCACCGCGGCGAGGACAAAGATGCCGCCCATGAACGCCGCCTCGCGAGGGATACCGTCGGCCGACAGGAGCAATCCGGTTGCCAATGCCGCGAGCGCAAACGCGAACACCAGCGACGGCCAGGCGCGCGGGGGGCTCGCGGGCGGATCGGTTCGGGCGGTGGAGGACGGTGTGATCATGCGGTTGCCGGGCCGTTCTGGTCACGGCTGGGTGGACACACGATCACGGCGGCTTTTGCCTGACCGCGAACGTGTGGCCGAATTAAACCGCCGGAGCGACGGAGCGATCAACTCCCTTTTGCCTCGGGCGCGGAACGAGCCGCAATCCGCCGCCGCGCCCGCGCGTGGGCGCCGCGGCGCTGCCATGCGCGCGAGACGATCGCTCAGCGCAGCGAATCGATGTACAGGATCAAGGACTGCACTTGTGAGTCGCTCAGGACGCCCTGGTAGCTGGGCATCTCCAGTTCGCCCGCTTTGATGCGGTTGGACTGGGGATTCATGATCTTGCCGTAGAGGTAGTCCTTGTCCGCTGGCAACTGGCTGCCGTCGATGAAGGTGCGCATCGAGCGCGCCAGGCCCTTCCAGGAGGTGCCGACTTTGCCTTCGGTCGTGCCATCAATCGAGTGGCAGGCAATACAGCCCACCGTGTTGGCGACCGTCTCGCCGAGCTTCACGCTTGGCAGCGGCTCCTCCACCTCCGGGAGGCCGAGGTCGCGGCGCAGCGAAAGGTCAACGTCCTTGAAGCCCGCCTCGGCCAGCTTGAGCGGGTGGTGCTGGTGGACGGTGAGGAAGACCTTCCCTTGGACGGGGTTTCCATTGAGATCGAGGAAATCATGCTGGATCTCGGCCTGCTGGACGGCGGGCCATTCCGGGAGGTGGACAAAGACCGAGCGGCGGTCGGGCGCGAGCACGACCTGCGAGATCGGCCAGCGCTTGGTGCCGGGCTCGCCATCAATGCGGTAGCGGCCGGACCCATAGTCCTTGCTGCGCTTGTAGTTCCACAGACGAGCGCCCACTTTGTCTGGCGTCACGGAGGCCGGATCAAGCGGGGCGTCAAAACGCAGCAGCACGCCTTCCGTGCCCGAGCGGGCTCCGGTGGCGGTGCGCATGGGCGCGTCGGACGGACGCAGGCGCGCGATGGCGGAGACGGCCGCGGTGCGCGTGCCCCAGATCTTGAAGCCGGCGAGGAACGCGGACTTGCCGTCGGGGTGCATGCGTCCGTGGAGGAGCGGCAGGTCAAGCTCGAGCCCGAGGGGAATGACGGAACCTTGGGGCGTGGGGGCGGCCAGGTCGTCGTCAATCAGCAGCATCCGGCCGTTGCCATAGGAGAGCTGGATGCGGCGGTTGTTCCAGGTGCCGAGGCCCGCGCCGTAGAACCAGAACTCCGACGAGGCGGAGATATTCTGGTCGTGCGGCACCCACACGAGCGGCTTGGCGAGATTGACGGGATTGTCCTGATTGAACCCGAAGTTGTCGCCAGGTCGCACCAGGTAGCTGGGCGTGGACGGGATGAAGTTGCCCTGCTGATCGGTGCCCGTGATCTGCCCGGTCACCGGGTGGATGGCCACAAACGGTTCGCGTGCGCCGCCAGCATAGTAGCTCGCGCTGCTGCCGTCGCGGGCGACGCGGATGAAGCCGCCCGAGTGGGCCGTGCCGGCTCCGCCCGTGACGATCGCGCCCTGGGTGATGAACGTCGACCCGTCCGGCGCGAGTGCCATGTCGAGGATGAAGGAGCGGGTGCTCTGACTTTGCAGCCACTCGTCATTGAAATTCTCATACCAGTCGGCCTCGCCGTTGTCGTCCCGGTCGTGCAGGCGGACGAGACCGTTCTTGGTGCCCACCTGGATCTGGCCGTCGGCGACGACGATCGCCAGGGGTTCGTGCAGGCCGGACGCGAACCGCTTCCATGTCAGCTTGTCCAGGGCCTCCGACCCCACGCCGTCCACCTGCCAGACATCACCGTCGTAGCTCACGGCCATGGCGCGATCCGGGGTGAGGAAGGCGATGTCAGCGATGCGCACGCGGCGGTTCCACGAATTGGGCTCGGGCAACTCGAGGCGGTCAATCGCGAGGCCATTCTGGTTGACGACTCCGAGCTTGGCCGAGGTGGTTGCCGTCCCGGGCCAGCGCTGGGCGGATGAGGCCGCCGGTGGCGCCGGCGTCGCGGCGAGCCCGGACGGGGCCACGGGGGTGCCGACCGAGAGAGCAATCGTGAAGCGGCGGGTTTCGCGCGAGGGCGCGAGCGTGGCGATCAGCGAGGAGCCGGACTGGCTGAAGGTGAGCGCGTCGGAGTTGACGGCGAGGTGCTGGGGCTTGCCTCCGTCGGTCGCCGCGAGATGCGCGGCGGTGGTTCCGTCGAGCTTCCATGCGCCGTTGGCGAGGACGAACACCACGGGCTTTTCACTCGGAGCAACCTCAAGGTGACGCCTCAGTTCGATCGTTCCGTCGGCAGCGACGCCGCCCGCATGCCACTCGCGCACAGCGGTGGCGCCTGCGCGATAGCGGAGCACGGCGGCGGAGTCGGTCAACTCAAGGCCATCAAAGCGGGCGAGGCTCCGCGGGAGCGGACCGCGTCCAAGATCACCGGCCACGGCGGCCGGGCGAGGATCGATGCCGACCTGAGTGGGATCCGCAGTGATGCCCGGCACCACGGCGGTCGCGAATACGGCTGGCGCGGCGGGTTGCGGCTGGCGGTGGTCGGCCTTGCGCGAGTTCACCGCGTAGGAGATCTGGGCCATCGTGCGCAGCGTGACCATCGGCTGTCCGGGTGGGGTCACCCATACGCCGGCGACGCGGAGCAGTTCCTGGTCAAAGGAAACGGTCACGCCGTCCGCGAGCGGGAGCAGGATGCCGCGGATGACGAGATTGCCGCCCTTGCTCGGATCACCGGGCGTGATCTCCACCTTCGACTGCGCGAACGGGTACCCGGGCTCGAAGAACGGGCTGGTCGTGCCGGTGGGCGAATAGGCGGGCTGGGCTTGAAGCCCGAGCGCGAGCAGTCCGAGGCACGCACTCAGGGCCAAACGTGCGGTGACGATGCGGGGAGGGGAAAAGGACACAGGGGCCATCGGGGAAAACGACGTTGGAAACAGGGGACGAAAGCAAGACGCCCAGAGATGAGAGCGTTCGGGTAATGACTATTAGATGCTCAACCGCGCTGCAAGCCGCGTCGGGGCAGAAGGGGAGAAAACGGAAGGTTCGAAACCATGCACCACTGAATAAGCGTTTGCCAACCATTCGCGGAAAAACACCGTCACGTTGCCCCCGGCCGTCCTTGCCGGATCGGATCTTACCCCTTGGTGCCCCATGAAAGTCTCCCTGGTTCTTGTCGTTGCGTTTGCATTCATCCCTCGCCTTTCCGCGGCCGATCACGATGTGGTCATCTACGGAGGGACCAGTGCGGCCATCACGGCTGCGGTGCAGGTCAAAAAAATGGGGAAATCCGTCATCGTGGTCTCGCCCGACCGGCATCTCGGCGGCCTTTCCAGCGGTGGTCTCGGTTGGACCGACACGGGCAACAAGGCGGTCATCGGCGGTCTGGCCCGCGACTTCTACCACCGCATCTACCTCCATTATCAAAAGCCCGAGGTGTGGCGGCAGCAGACCCAGGCGTCGTATGGCAATCGCGGCCAGGGCACGCCGGCGATGGATGGCGAGAATCGCACGATGTGGATTTTTGAGCCACATGTGGCCGAGCAGGTTTTCGAGGATTACGTGAAGGACTATGGCCTGACCGTCGTGCGCGATGAATGGCTCGATCGCGAACGCGGCGTGAAAAAGGTCGGCGACACGATCACGGCGATCACCACGCTCAGCGGCAACACCTACACCGGTCGCATGTTCATCGACGCCACGTATGAAGGCGACCTGCTGGCGGCGGCCGGCGTCGACTATCACGTGGGACGCGAGGCGAACTCAGTCTACGGCGAGGAGCACAACGGCGTGCAGGTCGGCGTGCTGCACCATCGCCATCATTTTGATACGATCAAGGAACGCATAAGCCCCTACCGCATTCCCGGGGACCCCGCGAGCGGCGTGCTGTCGCGCATCAGCACCGATCCGGTCGGGGAATACGGCGCGGGCGATCATCGCGTGCAGGCCTACTGCTTCCGCATCTGCCTGACCAATGATCCCGACAATCGCGTGCCGTTTCCGCAGCCCGCCGGCTACGATGCCGCCCAGTATGAGCTGCTGCTGCGCATCGTGCAGGCCGGGTGGGGCGAATTTTTCCACAAGTTCGATCCCATCCCGAATCGCAAGACGGACACCAACAATCACGGACCGTTCAGCTCGGACAACATCGGCTACAATTACGATTACCCTGAGGCCAGCTACGCGCGTCGTCGGGAAATCATCGCCGAGCATCGCACGTACCAGCAGGGCCTGCTCTGGTTCCTGGCCAACGACCCGCGCGTGCCGCAGGCGCTGCGCGACGAGGTCAGCTTGTGGGGGCTCGCCAAGGATGAGTTCACCGACAATGGCAACTGGCCGCATCAGCTCTACATCCGCGAAGCCCGCCGGATGGTCGGGCACTACGTCATGACCGAGAACGAACTGCGGAAGAAGAAACCCACGCCGGATTCGGTCGGCATGGGCAGCTACACGATCGATAGTCACAACGTGCAGCGCTACATCACGCCGGAGGGCTACGTGCAGAACGAGGGTGACATTGGCGTGAGCACCAACGGCGCCTACGAGATCGCCTACGGCGCACTCGTGCCCAAGGCCGGCCAGGGCCGCAACCTGCTCGTGCCCGTCGCCGTCTCGGCCAGCCACATCGCCTACGGCAGCATTCGCATGGAGCCGGTCTTCATGATCCTCGGCCAGTCAGCCGCCACAGCTGCGGTGCTGGCGATCGACTATGGGGTGGAGATTCAGGCGCTGCCCTACGCGCGGCTGCGCGCCCGCCTGATCGCGGACGGCCAGGTCCTGCACGCGCCGCCGGCGACCCCGGCGCCACGTTAGTCCCCTGCCTGATTTTTTGACACAAGCGCCGACCACCAGCCGTCCGTTCTCGGTGCGGTCATTCGCGCGTGAGCACGTTGTTGACCAGCCGCATCAGCTTGAGCGGGTTGCCGTCCTGCAGCGCGGGCGGCAGCAGGGCCGGCGGGAAGATCTGAAAACAGATTGGACGGACAAAGCGCAGCAGGGCGGCGGTGCCCACGGACGTGAAACGCGCATCGGTCGTCGCCGGCGAAGGGCCGCCGTGGTGCATGGCGGGGCTCACTTCGACGCCGGTGGGAAAACCGTTGATGAGCACGCGGCCGGCCTTCTCCTCCAGCAACGCGAGCAGCGAGCCGGCGGCGTCGAGATCGGTTGTGGTTCCGTGCAGCGTCGCCGTCAACTGGCCGTCAAGGGCGCGTGTGCAGGCCATGATTTCCTCCGGTGAATCGCCGATCACCACCAGCGTGAACGGGCCGAATCGCTCCGTGGCGAGCTCCGGATGGCGGATGAAGGTGCTCGCCGACGTGACCGCAACGCGCGGCTGTCCCTGGGTTTTGGACGCATCCGGCGCGGCATTGGCCGTGGCGAGGGTTGTCACGCCTGGCACCGGGGCGAGACTGGCCAGGCTGGACTCAAAGGCCGTGCGAATGCCCGGTGTGAGCAAGGTGGCGCAGGGCGCGGCCTGCACGGCGGCGGCGAGCGCGGGCAGAAAGGCATCGGTCGCGGCGCAGCGCAGGACGAAGACGAGCCCCGGCTTGGTGCAAAACTGTCCGACGCCCAGCGTGAAGGAACCGGCGAGCCCCGCGGCGATCGCGGCGCCGCGTTCACGCAGCGCTTCGGGCAGGAGGTACACCGGATTGACGCTGCTCATCTCGGCAAAGACCGGGATCGGGTGCGGCCTCGCGGCCGCGGCGTCGAAGAGCGCCCGGCCGGCGGCGTGCGAGCCGGTGAAACCCACCGCGGTGATCGCGGGGTGTTTCACCAGCGCGATGCCGATGGTCGGTCCACCGTGCACGAGCGAGAAAAGTCCGGCGGGAAGCCCCGCCGCGTCAACCGCGCGGGTGATGGCCTGGGCGACGAGTTCAGACGTGCCGGGATGCGCCGGATGGGCCTTGACCACGACCGGGCAGCCCGCGGCCAGCGCGGAGGCGGTGTCACCGCCAGCCACCGAGAAAGCCAGCGGGAAGTTGCTCGCGCCAAAGACGGCGACCGGGCCGAGCGCAATCAGCATGCGCCGGAGGTCCGGCCGCGGCAAGGGCTGGCGATCCGGCAGCGCGGGGTGGGTGGCGGGATGCCCCCCGGGGGCCACGCCCCCCCCCGCCGGCAACCGCCGGCGGTGTTCGCCCGGGG
>CAYWRG010000030.1:0-40563 GCA_964460715.1 uncultured Opitutus sp.
TGACGTCAGGACGATGGAAGTAGTCCGGGCCGTAGTTGCCAAAGTTGACGTTCGTGATCGGGAGACCGTCCTCCTGGAGGGAAACGTAGTAGTAACCGTTCGCACCGTCCGAGGTGTTGGCCGAAACGCCACGGGAGTACACCATGCCGCGGATTTCACCGAGGGAGGAGTTGACGAACACGCCGGGGACGTTGAGCAGCAGGTCGACGCCGGAAACCGGCACCTGCTGGGTCAGGGTGGAAAGATCGATCGTGGAGATGGCCACCGTGGCCTCCTGGGCGGAGGTCGCAGTGAACACACCGGTAACGACGAACTCTTCGAGTTCGACGGTTTCTTGGGCACCGGCTGCCGGTGCCGTAGCCGGATTATTCGGGTTGGTCTGGGCCACAAGGCCCGCGGCCAACCATAGGCAGCTCGCGCCGCCGAGCATATAGCGACTATGCTTAGTCATGGTTTGGGGTGTTTTGGGTTAACCGTCTTTTTTTATCACACCGGACGGTAATCCGGTGCACAGACGGAAAAGGGGGATTCGCAAGGGCATGGAAGATCCTGAGGCGCCGCAAATCCCGCTTCCTGACTTTTCCGTCAGTTATTGAACGCTTTTCTGGCAGGCCGTGCGCACGTCGAATGGCGCCCACGTCTCCCTATGGGCGAAATCGCTTTTACGCCTCAAAATCGCCGGCTCCCTGCCACCTTCTGCCACAGTCTCCACCAAACTCCGTCATTCGTGGCCGGCCACTCGCGATCCGACGGGTTCCGACACGAACCTTACACTCCGGTTGGGTGTGCGATTGACGCGAGCGCCATTGCGCGTCAAACCCTACCACGACCCAGCCACCCCGCTGGATCGCGCCCCTCCCGCTCCCTACCCCGGGAAGCGGACTCCATCCCCTCCCGTCCGTTGTCTTATCCGAAGCCTTGTCTTCCGTGCCCACCCGTTGCGGCCCGCGCAGGCAACCGGCCCAATCCGCCGGTCTTCATCCGTTCATTGCTTTCCAACCAGGAACCCTACCCCCTAAGCCGTGAGTACCCCTACCCACCCCGCCACGCATCACACGCCGCAGATCCTCGTCGTTGATGACGAGCCAAAGACCCTGCAATCCCTCGCCGAGGGCATGCGCGAGGAAACCTGGTCCGTGGCCAGTGCCGCCGACGGTGACGAAGCCGTCGGTCTCATCGACCGCCTGACGTTCGACCTCGTCGTCCTCGACTGGACGATGCCTGGGCGCGACGGCTTCAGCGTGCTCCGCCACCTGCGCAAGCGCGGCGCCCAGGTCCCCGTGCTCATGCTCACCGGCCGCTGCGGCCTCGACGACCGGGTGAGCGGCCTGGAAGGCGGCGCGGATGATTACGTCGCCAAACCCTTCGCCTTCGCCGAGGTCATGGCCCGCTGCCGCGCCCTCCTCCGCCGCACGGCCCTCTCCACCGGCCACATCCTTTCCTACGGCGACCTCCAGCTCGACTCGCGCGCCCGCGTCGCCTTCCGCGCCGGGACCGAGATTCCGCTCACCCCGCGCGAGGTCGATGTATTGGAGTACCTGTTACGCTATCAGGGCCAGGTCGTGACGCGCGAGATGCTCGAGCGCGATGTCTGGCGGCAGGTGCACCGCTTCTCATCCCTCGACAACGTGATCGACGTCCAGATGATGCGCCTGCGCCGCAAGGTCGACCGCGAGGGCTCCGACAAGGTGATCCACACCTTGCGCGGCCTCGGCTACCGGCTCGGCGGAGAGGCCTCGTGATCGATTGGTGGCAACGGCGCACGCTGCGCTTCCGCTTGGCCGCATGGTACGCGACCGGAGGGACGCTCCTGCTCATCGCCTTCAGTGCGACCATCTATCTCTACGTCGCCAACTCCCTCGCGCGCCCGATCGACCATCAGCTGCGAAGGGATCTCCAGACCATCCGCGACCACCTTTCCTTCTCCAGCGCCGGCCTGATGCTCTGGGACGGCCGGGAGTTCGCCCCGGACGCGCCGTGGAATCCGCGCAATCCGTGGTTTGAGCTCTGGGACGAGCAAGGCCGCCTCGTGCATCGCGCGTGGTCGCTGGCCGATAAAAATGCAGGCACGCTACAAAACGCACCCGTGCCCGGGCGCGAGGCCGTGAGCATCCTGACCCTCAAGCCCGCGTTGCGTGTGCGCACCCTCAGCCTGCCCTACGCCTTTCCCGGCATCGCCGAGGGCTGGACGATCCGCGTCTTTCACGTCCACACGCCGGTGGCGGATACGCTCAACGCGCTGCTCGGCATCATCGCCATTGCCCTGCCCGCCGTCGTCACCGTCCTTGTCTTTGGCGGATATGCCCTGACCCGGCGCTGGCTGAAGCCGCTTGATCTCATGGCCTCCGAGGCCGGCCATATCAGCGCCAGCGACCTCGGCCGCCGGCTGCCCGTCGCCAATCCCCACGATGAACTGGGCCGGCTCGCCACCGTCTTTAACCTCACGCTCGACCGGCTGGAAAACTCCTTCCGCGACCTCGATCGCTTCGTCGGCGATGCCGCGCACGAGCTTCGCCGGCCGCTCACCGCCCTGCGCAATGTCGGCGAGGTTGGACTGCTGCGCGAGCGCACCGCGGCCGAATACCGCGACATCATTGGCAGCATGCTCGAGGAGCAGCACCGCATCCAAGCCCTCGTCAACCGCCTACTCGAACTCGCCGGCGCCGAGAGCGGCGGCATCCTCGGGCAGAAGAACCCGGTCTGGATCAACGAGCTCGTGGCCCAATGCGTCGATGAATTTTCCCTGATCGCCGAGCCGCGCGGCCAGCGGATCGTACTGGATTCAGTTCCGGCCCCGGCGGTCACGGATCCCGTGATCTTGCAGCAGGCCGTGCGCAACCTGCTCGACAACGCCCTCAAGTACAGCCCTGACGGCTCGACCATCCACCTCTCCATCCGGAATGAGAGTGATGCCTGGCGCATCGCGATCGTCGACGCCGGCCCCGGCATTTCGCCTGAGCATCGCGCCCGCCTGGCCGAACGCTTCTTCCGCGCCGGCCGCGGCAGCGACAAGTCCCGCCCCGGCTTCGGCCTGGGCCTGTCCATCACTCGCGTCTACATGCGCGTGCTGCGTGGAGCGCTCCACTACGAGCGCCTCGAGAGCGGCGGCAGCCGCTTCAGCCTCACGCTGCCCAAGGACGATGTCGGGACGGTGCCTGCAGCCCCGACCCAAGTCTGACCGCGCCCGAGGGCGCGGAAATCCCAACACCTAGAGCACTTCAAATTGAGTTGTAGCGGGGTCGCTGACCACGGTCCGGGATAACTTAGAGGTAAACTCCAATCTCCGGGGTCAGCGCCCCCGGCTACCGTTTTCCTGAAAGTGCTCCAGATAAGACGGTGGGCCTTTTCGGCAGCGCCCTGAATTCGTTCTCGTTCGCTTAATTTTTCTTCGTTCTCGATCTGAGAACGAGCAGAAGAACGAGAACGATTCGGCAGCTCAGTCCGGCAAAAATAAGGACGGTCCTCGTTGGCGCTGGCGATTTTTTCGCCGCGCCGACGGATTACTCTGGCTGCGGGATGCTTTCGCCCGGGGCCAGGCCGAGCGCCCAGCGAATGCCCCCCAGCAAGTGAGCTTGGAAGGCCTGCGCGATCTCCGGCGAATTCATCCGCGTGGTCGTACCCGGGGGCGTCGCCACCGGATCCCAGATGTCCTCGCGGTGACCCAGCGATGTGTAGAAAATCCGCCCCTTGCCCTGACTGCGCGCCCACGACACCGGGAAATGTCCGGCCGCACCGGCCTCGCCGCGGCCATCATCGGGCCGGCGGTTCATGCTGAGCAGCGAGCGAACGCGGCTGCGGTCATAGAGCTTGAAGATGTACCACTCCTCGTGGAGCGAGCGCGACGCCCCCCAACCAGCAGCGGCCGCGTGGCCGGCATCCACGGTCACCACCTCGCCCACGGCCTGCTTGCCATGGTAGTCAAACGCCCCGCCCATCATCTGGGCGTACGCCGGCGTCCCGTGCAGCGAATCCGTCGCGGCGTGCACGCCGACAATCGCACCACCGTCGGCGACCCACTTGAAAAACGCGTCCGAATCCGGGAGCGGAAGCTGACCCACCGTGCTCAACAGGATGATCGCGTCGTAGGACTTCAGGGCCTGCGCATTCATCAGCGGCGCGAGCACCTTGGCGACCTGCGCGTCAAGCGCCGGCCCGGTGCCGCCCTGCTTGCCCGGCTCGGGATACGCCGGATAATCCGGACTCTCCGAGGTGGAAACGATCGTGAACTCACCGCTCTTCGCGGCCAGCTCGCGGATGACTTTCTCGCCGAGCGGAATCGACGAATGGCGGAAGCCGGTGGTGGTGGTGACGAGCAGGACACGCTTGGGTGCGGACGCCGCCAGCGCGGATCCGACGACGCCGACAGCCAACAGGACTGCGAGGAGGGACTTCATGGGGATAAGGGGGTTGAAGAAAGCAAACACGCATGCCGCGGACGAGTTCCGCCCGCAGCGAAATCCGAGCAATCAGGCCTTGGGGAATTTGACCCAGCGGGCACCCAGCTTGGAGGACTTCACCACGGTCTCGATGAAGGCCATGCCCTCGACGCCGTCCTCGATCGTGGGGAGATCGAGCCCGGCCGGAAGCGGCTGGCCGGCGGCCTCCGCCGCCAGCGCACGGAAGACTTCCTGGTAGATGTTGCCAAAGGCCTCGAGGTAGCCCTCGGGATGACCGGACGGCGTGCGGGTGAAACGCTTGGCCTCGGCGCCAACGTAGCCGTTGCCCCGCCCCCAGATCTCACTGGGACGGTCCGGGTATTTCACGATCAACTGATTCGGATGCTCCTGCCGCCACTCGATCGCCGCCTTCGTGCCGTAGACGCGGAGGTTGAGATTGTTCTCCTCGCCGACGCTGATCTGCGAGGCGTGGAGCACGCCCTTGGCGCCGCCCTTGAAGCGGAGGAGGATGTTGCCGTCGTCGTCGAGCTTGCGGCCCTTCACGAAGGCCGTGAGGTCCGCGCAGAGCGTGTCGATGTGCAGGCCGGTGACATAGCGGGCGAGGTTCTCGGCATGCGTGCCGATGTCGCCGATGCAGCCCGCCGCGCCACTGCGCTTCGGGTCGGTGCGCCAGCTCGCCTGCTTCTGGCCCGCGCCCTCGATCAGCGTGCTCAGCCAGCCCTGCGAGTACTCGGCCACGACCTTGCGGATCTCGCCCAGCGCGCCCTCGCGAACGAGCGAACGCGCCTGCTTGATCATCGCATTGCCCGTGTAGTTGTGCGTCAGGACGAAAAGCCGGCCGGACTTGCGGACAATCGCGCGCAGCTTCTTCGCCTCGGCGAGGTTGAAGGTAACCGGCTTGTCGCACACGACGTGGAAGCCCTTTTCGAGAAAGAGCTTCGCCGGCGGGAAGTGCTGGTGGTTCGGCGTGACGATCACGACGAAATCCAGCCGGTCACCCGCGGGCCGCGCGGCCTCGGCCTTCGCCATGTCGGCGAAGCTGCCGTACACCCGCGAGGGATCGAGCCCGAGGTCGGCGCCCGACGCCTGCGAGCGGGCCGCGTCGGAGGAAAACGCCCCCGCCACCAGCTCCGCCTTGCCGTCCATCAGGGCGGCGATGCGATGCACCGCGCCAATGAAGGCGCCGCGACCGCCACCGATCATGCCAAATCGAAACTTGCGCGTCATGAGAGGAAAAACTGCGATGATTATTGGTTCTTGCGGTCAAAGGCGGCGTCAAACGCCACCCCGCTCGCCGGGAAGTCGAGCCGGCGCACGAGCGCCGCGGCCTCGGTGCCGCCATGCACGCGGTCCATGCGCACATCCTCCCACTCGACGGACAGCGGACCGCGATAGCCCACATCGTTGAGCGCGACAATCACGTCCTCGAACTTCACGTCACCGTGACCCGGCGAACGGAAATCCCAGAAGCGGCGCGCATCGCCGAACGTCGTATGGCCACCGAACACGCCAACCGTGCCGTCGCCGTGGCCCCACCACGCGTCCTTCACGTGCACGTGGAAGATGCGTTCGCCGAGTACGCGGATGAACTTCACGTAATCGACTCCTTGGTAGCCCAGATGGGATGGGTCGTAGTTGAAGCCGAAGCGCGGGTGCCCCTTGACGGCCGCCACTGCGCGCTGGGCGGTGACGATGTCGAAGGCGATCTCGGTCGGGTGAACCTCGAGGCCGAAGTTCACGTTGGCCTTGTCGAAGGCCTCAAGGATCGGGCCAAAGCGGCGCGCGAAGTCCTCGAAGCCGCGGTCCCAGTAAGCCTGCGACGTCGGCGGAAACGCGTAGGTCGCATGCCAGATTGACGAGCCGGTGAAGCCGTTGACGACCGCCGGAAAAGGATTGTTCGCCGCCGGGCCGGGGCGGGCGTCAAAGAACGCGCGGGCCGCACGGCCGGCGACGATCATCTTGCGCGCCGCGCGCTTGCGCACGCCCTCGGGATCGCCGTCCCCCCACACGTCCGGCGGAAGGATTGCCTTGTGCCGCTCGTCGATCGGGTCGCAGATCGCCTGGCCCACCAGGTGACTCGAGATCGCGTGGCAGGTCAGCCCGTTGGCCTTGAGCAGATCCCATTTCTCCTGTCGGTATTTTTTGGAAGAAAGCGCCTGATCGACATCGAAGTGGTCGCCCCAGCAGGCGAGCTCAAGTCCGTCGTAGCCCATCTTTCGGGCGAGCGGCGCAAGCTTTTCAAGAGGAAGGTCGGCCCACTGGCCGGTGAACAGCGTGACAGGGCGAGGCATGGGTAGGAGGGGGTTGCGATCATGATAGGCGACGCCGGCCCCCTAGGCGCAAGAACCATGTTGGCTCGTCGGACGCTCCGAAATTTTTCGCCAAATGGCCCGGAGACTTGCGCATCTCCCGCTTTCTCCCGATAAATATTGCCGATTAGCGCCCAATGCCTCCCCACTCCCGCCGGCTGGACTCGCCGGTACGGAAAAAACCAACACCCCCCATGAGCCCATCCAATCCCCCTGATAACGGTGCCGTCATTGATCGCCGTTCCTTCGTCAAAACCCTTTCAGCCGCCGGCCTCGGTGCCGCCGTCGCCCCGTCGATCGTGACCGCCCAGGCCGCGTCCACGCGCCGCCGCTACGCCATCGTTGGCGTCGGCTCCCGCAGCGGGATGTACCAGGGTGCCATCGAGGGTGACTACAAGGCCCACGCCGAGCTCGTCGCGATCTGCGACCGCAACCCTGGTCGCATGGAGGTCTCGCGCCGCCGCTCGACCCGCAGCGGCGCCACGCCCGCGCCCGCCTACCTGCCCGCCGACTTCGAGAAGATGGTCGCCGAGACCAAGCCCCAGATCGTCATCGTCACGACCATGGACTCGACGCACGACGAGTACATCATCCGCGCGATGAACGCCGGCTGCGATGTCATCACGGAAAAGCCGATGACGACCACGCCCGAGAAATGCTCCCGCATCCTCGAAGCCAAGGCCCGCACCGGCCGCAATGTCCGCGTCACCTTCAACTATCGCTACTCCCCGCCCCGCACGCAGGTGAAGGAACTGCTGATGAACGGCGAAATCGGCGAGATCCTGTCCGTCGACTTCCACTGGCTCCTCAACACCCACCACGGCGCCGACTACTTCCGTCGCTGGCATGCCCACAAGGAATTCTCGGGCGGCCTGATGGTCCACAAGGCGACCCACCACTTCGACCTCGCCAACTGGTGGATCGGGGCCGATCCGGTCGAGGTCACTGCCGTGGGCAAGCGCGAATTCTACACCCCGCAGATGGCGAAGCGCATGGGTCTCAGCGGCCCGCATGAGCGCTGCCTGACCTGCCCCGAGAAGGACAAGTGCGGATTCTACATGGATCTCGCCGCCAGCCCGTCGCTCAAGTCCCTGTACCTCGACAACGAAAGCCACGACGGCTACTTCCGCGACCGCTGCGTGTTCCGTCCGGAGATCAACATCGAGGACACGATGAACGTCATCGTGAAGTACGCCAACAACGCGACCATGGCCTACTCGCTCAATGCCTTCAATTCCTGGGAGGGCTACACCATCGCCTTCAACGGCACCAAGGGTCGCATCGAGCACAGCATCGTTGAGCAGGTCTACGTCAACGGCACGGACACGGTCCAGGGCGGCATCCAGGAGGGTGGCGTCCGCACCCGTGTGATCCCGCTGCGCGGAGCGCCCCGGGACATCGAGCCTTGGACGGGCGAAGGCGGCCACGGCGGCGGCGACAAAGTCATGCTCGACGAGATCTTCCTCCCGAATCCACCCGCCGACAAGTACATGCGGGCCTCCGACGAGCGCGGTGGCGCGGCTTCGATCCTGACCGGCCTCGCGGCCAACCGCTGCTTCGAGACCGGCCAGTCGGTCAAGATCAAGGACATGCTGCCCTCGTTCACCTCGCCCGGTTATCCGCCAATGCCCTCGCGCACCGCCCCGTTACCGATGCCGGAGCGTTCCTCGCCCCGTCGCGGCGAATAAGGTCGGGCCGCTTCACTTCCTCAAGCCGGCGTGCCGCAAGGCCGCCGGCTTTTTTGCGACCGGCCGTTTCCGCATCGTTCTCCGGATCGAGAAGGAGAAAGAGAACGAAGAACGAGAACGATCAGGCCGGGTCGCGCTCAAGGCCCGGCGAGATGAATCCCCGCGCCCGGTCCCACTGGCCAGCCGAGCAGCAGCCAGATCACCAGGAACAGGCTCCAGCAAACGAAGTTGCAGATTGAATACGGCATGAACAGCGCCACGGTCGTGCCGATGCCAGCCTTGGGCGCGTAGCGCTGCACGAACATCAGGATCAGCGGAAAATTCGACGACAACGGCGACATGATGTTCGTGATGCTGTCACCCACCCGGTAGGCCACCTGGGTGAGCTCGGGGGTGTAGCCGAGCAGCATGAACATCGGCACAAACACCGCCGCGAGGATGGCCCACTTGGCCGACGCCGAACCGAAAACGATGTCGACGATCATCGTCAGCACCACCAGGCCGAGGAGCAGCGGAATTGCGCCCAGCTGCACCTCCTGCAGGAAGGCCGCCCCCTTGATCGCGAGGATCACCCCCAGCCGGGTTTGACCGAAGAGATTAACAAACTGGGAAATGAAGAACACCACCACGATGTAGCTCGCCATGAGCTCGAGGTTTTTCTGCATGCCCTTGTAGACGTCGCTGTCGCTCCGGATCGTTCCGGCCCCGAGTCCGTACGCCACGCCGGGCACCACGCCGAAGAGAAAGATGAAGAACACCAGCCCCTCGACAAAGTAGGAGCCCACGAAGCCCGGCTTCTTCGGGTTCTGCAGAAATCCCCCGTCCGGGAGGAGCCCGCCGAGAATCACGGCGGCCAGCGCAACCAAACCCAGCGCGGCCCAGCGCAGTCCACGGCGCTCGGCCGCCGTCAGCGGAACGATCGGCTGCGGCGCGACATCGCCGGTGTAGCGGCCAAGCCGCGGCTCGACCAGACGCTCGGTCACCAAGGTGCCCGTCGCTGTCACCAGCAAGACCGAGGCGGCAAGGAAGAAGTAATTGGCCATCGGCGTCACGACATACGCCGGATCGATCAGCCGCGCCGATTCCTGCGTCAATCCGCTCAGAATCACGTCGGTCGGTGACAGCAGCAGATTAGCCGCAAAACCGCCGGAAACGCCCGCCAGCGCCGCCGCCAATCCGGTCAGCGGATGCCGCCCGACGCTGTGAAAGAGCGCTGCGCTGAGCGGGAGCAGGAGCACGTAGCCCACATCTCCCGCTGAATGCGACATCGTCCCCGTAAAGACCACGACCCAGGTCAGAATGCGCGCCGGCGTGGCGCTCACCATCACACGCACCATGGCGGACAGCAGCCCGCTGTGCTCCGCGACCGAAAGACCGAGCACGCTCATCAGCACCGAACCAAGCGGCGCAAAGCCGATGAAATTCGGCAGCACGCCGAGGATGATCTGCTGAATGCCTTCCAGCGACAGCAGATTGGCCGCCACCACGGTCCGGCCCGTCACCGGATGCGCCACCTCAACCCCTGCGCGGTTGACCGCCCACGAGACCAGCACGACGGCCACGCTCAATCCGAGAAACAGGGTCGCGGGATGCGGCAGCGCATTGCCCACGCGCTCCACCCGGTCGAGCACCCGCTGAAATCGCGTTTCGGACGAGGCGGAGAGGGTTTTCATGAAGAGCGGGTCTTGATCCAGTCCCTCGCCGCCCGGAGGTAGCGGGTCAGGCTGGCCTGCGCCGAGGAGAAATTCGCTCCGCGTGCGCAGGCCGCCTCGTCGAGGTAGCAGGCTCGGTTGATCTCGATCTGGATGCTGTGTCGGCCGCGGGCCGGGTCGCCAAATGACGCCACCAGGTCGCCGCCCTTGTACGGATCGTTGATCTGCACGGAGTAGCCGAGGCCACGCAGAAAATCCGCGGTCCAGGTCGTGAACGCCGGGTCCGACGTCTTGCCCAGCCGGTCGCTCACCACGAAGTCCGGCCGCGCCTCGCCGGAGTCGATGTTCATCTCGTTGCCGCGCGACTTCATGGAGTGACAGTCCACGTGCCACACCGCGCCGTGACGAAGGTGCGTATCGTCGATCGCCTGCCGGAGTGCGGTGCGATAAGGATAATAGCAGGAATCAAGGCGCCGCTGCACCTCCGCCACGCTCAGCTTGCGGCCATACATAGGAACTCCCGGCAGCGCATACCGACGGATCAAGCCCATGCCGCGGCGAGTGTAATCCGTGGCGGAGACCGGACCCGGCCAAGGTGCATCGAGAATCTCCGCATCGATGTCCGTCACCGCACGGTTCACGTCGACATACGCTCGGGGAAAACGGGCCGCCACCAAGGTGGCCCCGACGGACGGCGCGGCGGACCACAGTTCGTCCACGAAAGCATCCCACGTGGTGAGGATCGCGGCCCGCGAGGCGAGCGGACAAAAGTCGTCCGGCCACTCCATCCCGCTGTGCGGAGAATCAATGACCAATGGCACCGGGTCGGCGCTGGGGGGAAGAAGAATGACGGGGCCGGGGTTGTCCAAGGGCGTTAGCCAAAATCGGCTGTGCAAGGATGATTCAGGACGGCACCGGCTTGGCAATCACCGCGCAGCAAAACTAACAGCACGGGAGGGTGCCAAGCTCTCCCCCGATTGAATCTGATTCTCAAGAGACCCCGTCCCGTAACCCATTGAAAGCGTTTGCGTCAGGATGACTGATTCCCGAACAACCCTCTGCTCCCCCCTCACCATGACCTTTCGCAAAACCATTTTTTGGCTGCATCTCGCCGCCGGTCTGATTGCCGGCCTGGTGATCGGGATGATGTCCCTCACCGGAGCCGCGCTTGCCTACGAGAAGGAGCTGATTGCGTGGTCGGAGCGTGATGCGCAACGCGTGAGCAGCTCCCCTGGCGTGCAGCCCCTTGCCATCGAGGAGCTCCTTGCCCGCGTCCGCGCCGCAAAGCCGGAAGCGCAGCCCGCCAACATCGTGATCAAGGACGATCCGGAGGCCGCCGTTGCCGTCGGCCTGGGACGCGCCGGGACCGTGTACGTCGATCCCTACCAGGGCGACGTGCGGACGCCGGAGCCGACCGCCCTGCGCAGCTTTATGGCGACGATGGTATCCTGGCATCGCTACATCGCGTTGAGCGGTGACAACCGCGCCCTCGGCAAGGCCATCACCGGGGCCTGCAACGCCGCGTTCCTCGTGCTCGGCCTCACGGGGCTCTACCTTTGGTGGCCGCGCAGCTGGTCGACGCGCGCCCTCAAGAGCATCGCGACAATGCGTTTCAATCTCAGCGGCAAGGCCCGCGACTTCAACTGGCACAACTCGCTCGGCCTGTGGTTCGCCCTGCCGATCATTGTCCTCACCGCCACCGCCCTCCCCATCTCCTACACGTGGGCGGGAACACTGATCGCCCGGCTCAATCCCCCCGGGGCCGCCCCGGGCGGAGGGCCCGGCGCCGCGGCGCAGGCGGTCACGCTCACTGCGCTCGCGCCCGGAACACCCCGCCTCGGGTACGACGCCTTGCTGGCCTCGGTGCGCGAGCAGGTGCCCGGCTGGAAGCAAATCACCATCAACCTCGGGGGCGCACCAACCGGCCCCGGACCGGGCGGACCAGCGGCCACTCCGGTCGCCGGCAACGCGCTCCAGCCCGTCACCTTCACCGTTCGCGAATCCGGCAGCTGGCCACGCACCGCCAACACCACCCTGGTGGTCGATCCTTATACCGGCACCACGCTTCGACGTGACGAGTTCAGCGCCATGCCCCTGGGCAACCAGGTTCGCGGCTGGACCCGCTTCCTCCACACGGGTGAGGCCCTCGGACCCGTGGGCCAGGGCGTCGCCGGCATCGCCTGCCTCGCGGCCGTGATCCTGATGTGGACCGGATTCGCCCTTTCGTGGCGACGGTTCTTTGGCCGCACCCGCAGCGCGCCGAGCCGGGCCTGAATCCCTTCGACTGCAAGTCAGCTGACATATCCATTTTTACGATACTGATTCTCAAGAATGGCATTTCTTGCCGCGCAGGGGCCGATTGCTTTGATCGCCCTGCCGCGAGCCGATGCCCCTCCTCCATCCACCAGCCATCATGCCCCTTCGCCTTGCCTTCATCTTCCTCCTCCTGAGTTCAGTCTGCCTGCGCGCCCAGGTCACCGAAGTTCCGCACACCGTGAAACCCGGCCGCTTCCTGATCGAAATGGACGCGCTCTCCCTCACCTTTGACCGGGAGGGCGACGACCGGCTCACCGCCATCGCCGCCGCCACGACCTTCCTGTCCACGGGCCTCTCCGCCAATTGGGATTTACAGGTCGGGCTCGAACTCTTCCTCAGCCAGCGCGTGACCACCGCCGGGCTCAAGGAACGCAACTCCGGCCTCGGCGACCTCTACCTGCGCAGCAAGTGGAAGTTCTACGAGGACGAGTCCCTTGGCGTATCCGCAGCGATCATACCCTACATCAAGTTCCCCACCAATTCGGGCGATGTCGGCAACGACGCCGCCGAGGGCGGCATCCATGTGCCGTGGGAAGCCGCGCTCGGCGGCGGATCGATCCTCAACGCGATGGCCGGGATCGACCTCACGCGCAACGACGACGATGACGGCTATGACACCAACTGGCATGCGTCGTCGAGCGTCAGTATTCCCCTCACCGGCTCCTTCCACACCTACGGCGAGGCCTACGTGGCCAAGTCCTCCGGCGGTGCGCCGTGGGAGGCGGTGCTTGGCGCCGGCCTGTTCTACTCCGTCACCGAATTCATGTCCTGGGACTTCGCGGTCTACCGCGGCATCTCCGACGGCGCCGCCGACTGGAATCCCGTGGTCCGCTTCAATCTCGAATTCTGACGCCGGCCGTCGGCGTGCGAGCGAGCGCCGCGCTACAGCTGATGGTACGCCCGCTGCCGGCGATACACCATCGGCGTCGTGCCGGTGGCGCGGCGGAAGACCGAGATGAAGTGCTTGGAATCGGTCTGAAACGTCTGCCGCGCGATTTCCTCCACCGACAGGCTTGAGTTGGTCAACAGGGCCTTGGCGCGTTCCATCCGGACGCGTGACAATTCCTTCTTCGGCGAGCGTCCCAGATGCTCCTTGAAGCGCCGGAACAGGGCGCTGCGCGACACGGGGATGTCCGCAAGCAGCTGCTCGATGCTGACGGGCTTAGCCGCGTTGTCGCGGATCAGGCGCGAGACCTGCGCCACATGCGGGTCGCTCACCGCGGTGACATCCGTCGACCGACGGACCACCAGGCCGCGCGGATCAAAGAGCAGCGGCTTCTTCGGCGGCCGGCCGCCCTTCATCAGGCGGTGCAGCAGCGCCGCGGCCTCGTAGCCGATGCGCTCCGGGTACACGTCGATGCTCGAGAGCTGCGGGGTGGAGAGATTGCAGAGAAAGGGATCGTTATCGACGCCAAGGATCGCCACCTCGTCGGGCACGGCGAGCCCGGCCCTGAGGCAGGCGTCGATCACCTGCTGGCCGCGGTCGTCATGACAGGTCATCACCGCAATCGGCGTGGGGAGTGACTTCAGCCAGCCGGCCACGTGGCGCTGCTCCGCATCCCAGGAGCGAAAGGGCGCCGCCGGATGCTCGTAGGTGTGGCAGTGAAATCCCTTTGCCTTGACCAGACTCTCGAAGAGCGCGCAACGGTCATCCTGGTTGCGGTTCTCCCCCCGCGGCGTCCCGCAGAAGGCGAACCGGCGAAATCCCTGTTCGAGGAAATGCTCCACGGCGAGCCGCACCACCGTCTGGTTGGAAATCGCCACCGTGGGAAGATTGAGGTCCGGCAGCGCATTGCGCAGATCCACCACCGGCACCGAGGTGCTGGACAGCGCGCGCGCCATCGGCCGGTCATTGATGCGCGCGAGGATGCCATCACCCCGCCACGCATTCAGCCACGGCGGCGGCGGGGCGCCGAGGCCCTGCGGCTTGAAGTAGATGGACCACGGCTCGTGCTCATGCTGATAGCGGATGACCCCGCGCAGGATGCCGCGCCCGTACTCGCGCGACGTTTCCACGAGGAGCGCAATCTTCGGCGCCGTTTTCATGGCGCGACGCAATCACAGGCATGAACAAAAAACAGTATTATTATGCACAAAATGGCCATTGCAGAGGCCTCCGCTACGTTCCCTTAGTATCGGCCACGTTACCGCCTGAGATCGGTTTCCGCCACCCTGCGGGATCCGATCGACCTACCTCTGCTTTTGTCCGGCCAGCGCCGGACATACCTCCCCGGACCCGACCCCGCGTCGGTCCGCTGCCTTGTCAGATACCAACCCCAAAGCGTCATGAACCGAAAGAAAACCGTACCACCGCTGATCGCCCTGATCGGCTTTGCCCTCGCGCCGGCGCCCCACCTGGGTGCGCAAGGCGCTTCCACGTCCGCTGAAGCCAACTCCCTCGGCGTCCTGACCGGAACCGTGACCAACGCCGCCACCGGCCGCACCCTCGAAGGCGCCCGCGTGTACCTTCAAGGCGCGAATCGCGAGGTCTTCACGGATGAGCAAGGCATGTTCCGCTTTGCCAACGTTGCCCCCGGCCAGGTGGTTATCGAGGTCACCTACACGGGCCTCGACACCGTTTCCATGACCGTCGGCGTCGCCGGCGGCACCTCCACCCGGCAGGACGTCACGCTGACCTCCGACGTCTACACCCTCGGCGAATTCCGCGTGGCCGGTGAGCGCGAGGGCAATGCCCAGGCCATCACCCTCCAGCGTCAGTCCCCGGGTGTGAAGAGCATCGTTTCCGCCGATGCCTTCGGCAATCTCGCCGGCAACCCGGCCGACCTGCTCATCCGCCTCCCCGGCGTCGAGGGTCAGTCGATGGACGGCGACATCCGCTTTGTCCGCATCCGCGGCATGAGCCAGAATCTCAACACGGTCACGATCAACGGCAACCGCGCGGCCAACGCCGGTTCCGCCGGCTCCTCCCGTGAGTACCAGTTCGAGCACACCAACGCCGATGCGATCGAGCGCATGGAAGTCGTCAAGTCACCCACCCCCGACATGGATGGCGACTCCATCGGTGGTGCGGTGAACTTGGTGACCAAGAGCGCGTTCGACAGCTCACCGGAGCGTCGCATCAGCGGCTCGATTGGCTCGATGTGGCGTCCCTGGGATCCGCGTGACACCGACTATCCCGAGCCCCGCAGCTACTCGCTCAACTACTCGGAGGTCTTCAAGGAGAAGATCGGCGTCACCGTGAACCTTGGCTACCGCGTGGTGCCCTCGATCCTCTCTGAGTCGATGGCCTCCTACCAGCAGGTCCCGAACGGCTCGACCGCCCCGGCCTACCTCTACCAGTTCGACTGGCGCGACTCCCGCATCCTCCGCACCCGCGGTGGCGCGAACATCAAGGTCGACTACAAGCTCAACGACGAGGTCCGCTTCTACCTCAATGGCTCGGCCGACAAGAGCAACGAGAAGAAGGACCAGTACGTCGAGCAGTGGCAGACCAACCAGTCGGTTGCCGGCGTGGACGGCAACGGCAACTTCACGGGCACGGGTGGCATCATCCCGGGCTTCACTGAGACGCTGACCCGCGTCCGTCCAGTCACGGCCAGCAACATCCAGCTCCGGCCCGAGTACCTGAACAAGCAGGCCAAGTCCAACTACCTCCAGCTCGGCGCGGTCCACAAGTACGACACGGTCGATCTCGACTACGACATCTACCAGTCGTACGCGGAAACCAACTACCCTGGCACGCGCTACATGGCCTTCATCGCGCGCAACATCGGGTTCGACATCGAGAAGCGCGACAACCCGTACTTCCCGTACGTCACCCAGACCGCCGGAGCGGATCTGACCAACCTCTCCGCTTATCAGGAGAATCTCTACAACAGCACGATCCGCAACGGCAAGGACCGCTACATTGGGGCGGCCGTCAACTTCACCAAGCGCTTCGACACGATCGCCCCGACCTGGATCAAGGTTGGCGCCCGCATCCGCCAGCAAAAGCGCGATCTGACCGACAACTCCTACCGCGGCACCTACGTCGGCCCCGACGGTGTCATGGGGACCAACCCTGCCACTGGCATCAATGACGACAACCTCGCCCAATTCGGTCGCGGCTTCACCAATCCGGATACCGAACTGTCCCGCTACCGCCAGCTCCCCTACGCCAACTTCGGCGGCAAGGGCCGCGAAGGCATCGACACGGTCTTCGCCAACAACCGCCAGTACTTCAAGCCCGACATCACGTCCAACACGACGGTCGAGTACACCGGCAAGCAGAACTTCGAGGAGACCATCACGGCCGCCTACATCATGGGCAACGTTGATCTCGGCAAACTCAATGTCATGGGTGGAGTCCGCGTCGAGCGGACAGACGTCTATGGCGAGGGCGCGCTGCAGTACGTCTCCCCGGAGGAGAAGGCCCGCCGCGCCGCCTGGGTCGGGCCGGTGACCGATGCCGAACTCGAGCGCCGCATCCGCACCGAGTACGGCGGCCGCCAGAGCACGGAAGGTGACAATCAAGACGTCTTCCCCGGCCTGCACTTCAAGTACACGCCGATCCCGAACCTGATCACCCGCCTGAGCTACGCGACCAACATCGGCCGTCCCTCGATCGGCCAGCTCATCCCGCGCACGACGGTCAACGACGACAGCCAGACGATCTCGACCAGCAATCCGAACCTCAAGGCTCAGAAGGCCGACAACTTCGACCTCAGCGCCGAATACTACTTCGAGCCCGCCGGTGTCATCTCAATCGGCCTCTTCCTCAAGGAGATCAGCCGCTTCATCTACACCGCGAGCGGCGCGGTCGTCGGCAGCGGTGCCGACAACGGCTTCGACGGCAGCTACACCGGCTACGTGCTGACCACCCAGTACAACGGTGGCTCGGCCCGCGTCCGCGGCATTGAGCTGAACTACAACCAGCAGTTCACCAACCTGCCGGGCTTCTGGAGCGGTTTCGGTGCCTTCGCCACCTACACCAAGATGGACATCGAGGGTGACTACGAGAGCGGCGGCGGCCTGCAGTCCACCAGCGAGGTCCCGGGCTTCAACCCGATGACCGCCAACGCCGGCATCTCCTACATCCGCGGCAAGGTCACCGTCCGCGTGCAGTACAACTACACGGACGAGTTCCTGAGCTCGTACAACGCCAACCAGTCCCGCCTGTGGTACACCATCCGCCGTCGCACCGTCGACCTGAAGACCATGTATCGCGTCACGGACAAGATCGACGCCTACCTCGACTTCAACAATATCTTCGACGAGCCTGACTCTGGTTCGAAGTGGTTCGGCGACCGTACCCGCAACATCAAGGAAATGAGCCCGCTGGTTAACTTGGGCATGAATTTCCGCCTCTAAGTCAGCCTGGTTAGGTTCTCTCGGGGCGCGGTTCCACCATGAACCGCGCCCCTTTTCTCTCCCGCTGGCGGATTCGCTCCGACCTGATCGGCGCCCGCACCATCCCCAAGCTCGTCGCACTGGAAATGGATTTTACCCAAAGATCGCCAAGAACGCGTAGCCGGCCATCCATCCCCCGTGGGTCCGGTCGCCGGGTGAACTTGGCGATCTTCGTGTAAAATTTATCCGCAATCTGTTCCGACCCTAAGCCCCGCTCCCATGCCGACTTCGATCCTCAAAAAATCCTTCTCCCTGGTCTGCGTCGCGCTGCTCTCGTTCGGCGCAACGGTCTCCGTCTTCGCCCAGGCCGAGCCCGCCCGCAAAAAGCTGGTGATGCTCATTGCCGAGGACGAATACGAGACCGCCCGCACCCTGCCGGCCTTCGCCGCCGAGCACCTGCAGAAGGATTTCAATGTCGTCGTGCTCGAGGGCGCCGGTGGCCTCGACAACACCACCTTCCCCCGTCTCAACGAGCTGGATACGGCCGACCTCCTGCTCATCAGCGTCCGCCGCCGGCCCCTGCCACCGGAACAGCTGGCTGTGATCCGCCGCTACGTCGAGGCCGGCAAGCCGGTCGTCGGCATCCGCACCGCCAGCCACCCCTTCTCTCCCGCCGCCGGCCGCACGCTCCCTGCCGGCTATGCCCAGTGGACCACGTGGGACGCCGATGTCATCGGCGGCAACTACAGCAACCATCACGGCCACGGCCCCATCCTGAAAGCAACCGCGGCCAAGGCCGGCCACGCGCTGCTGGAAGGTGTCCAGACTCCCTTTGAATCCGAGGCCTGGCTCTACCGCAACACGCCGCTGCGCGACGGCACCGAGCTCGTCCTGAGCGGCACCATCCCCAACCAGCCCGCCGAGCCCCTCGCCTGGACCTACAACCGTCCGGGCGGCGGCAAATCATTCTATGTCGCGCTCGGCATGCCGTCCGATTTCGCCAAGCCCGCCTTCACCCGCCTGCTACGCAATGGCATCTACTGGGCCGCCGGCCTGCCGACCACCCGCGTGGGCGTAAACCAGCTCCGCACCCCGACCGACGTCGCTGTCGATCTGGTCCTGCAGGAGCCGACCGTCGCCCAGCCGGTCTTCCTCAACTTCGATGAACGCGGCCGCATGTGGGTCGTCCAGTACCTACAGTACCCCGAGCCCGCCGGCCTGACCGCCGTCGCGCGCGACAGCGTCTGGCGCATCGTCTACGACAAGAAGAAACCCGCCCCGCCCTACGACACGCCGGAGAAGGCGCCTTTCCGCGGCAAGGACCGGATCTCCATCTTCGAGGACAAGAACGGCGACGGAACGTTCGAGACGGAGAAGACCTTCATCGATGGCCTGAATATCACCAGCTCCGTCGTCCGCGGTCGCGGCGGCGTGTGGGTGCTTTCTCCGCCCCAGCTTTTGTATTACCCCGACGCCAACAACGACGACGTGCCCGACGGGCCGCCCGTGGTGAAAATCGACGGGTTTAATCTCGAGGACACGCACTCCGTCGCCAACTCCCTCCGCTGGGGCCCCGATGGCTGGCTCTACGGTGCGGTGGGATCCACCGTCTCCGCCGACATCGTACGACCCGGCATCGACAAGGAACCGATCGTCCACATCACCGGCCAGGGCATCTGGCGCTATCACCCCGAGTCCACCCGTTTCGAGGTCTATGCCGAGGGCGGCGGCAACACCTTCGGCGTCGAGATCGACGACAAGGGCCGCGTGTTCTCCGGTCACAACGGCGGCAACACCCGCGGTTTCCACTACGTGCAGGGCGGCTACCTCCGCAAGGGCTTCGACAAGCACGGCGAGCTCTCCAATCCTTACGCGTTCGGCTACTTCCCGCAGATGCCGCACCCGGATGTCGCGCGCTTCACGCACAATTTCGTGATCTACCAGGGCGGCACCCTGCCCGAGCGCTACCGCGGCCGTCTCATCGGCATCGACCCGATGAACAACTATCTCCCGCTGTCCGAGATCGCCCCGACCGGCGCCACCTTTGCCACCCGGGACATCGACAATGTGATCAGCACCGCCGATCGCCGGTTCCGTCCGGTCGACATCAAGCACGGTCCGGACGGCGCGCTCTACATCGCCGACTGGTACGACGGCCAGGTGAACCACTACCGGAACCACGAGGGTCAGATCACCAAGGACGACGGCCGCATCTACCGCGTGCGCGCCGCCGACACCAAGGCCGGCTACGCCCCGTTTGATTTCATCACCAAGCCCTCGACCGAACTGCTGGCCCTGCTCCGCAGCGAAAACCGCTGGATCCGTGAGACCGTGCTGCAGGTCCTCGGCGACCGCCGCGATGCCGCCGTGATCGCGCCCCTGCGCCAGATCCTCGCCGAGCGGACCGTTGGCCAGCTTTCCCTCGAGGCCCTCTGGGCGCTCAATCTCAGCGGCGGCTTCAACGACGAGGTCGCGACCGAACTGCTGGTTCATCCCGATCCCTACGTCCGCACCTGGACGGTTCGCCTGCTCGGCGACCGCGCTGAACTCAGCCCGCGCGTCGCCCAGGCCGTGGTCGACATGGCCGCCAAGGAAACGAACGTCGAGGCCCGCAGCCAGCTCGCGGCCACCGCCAAGCGTCTCCCGGCGTCCAGCGCACTGCCACTCATCGAGGTGCTCATCGCCCACGACGAGGACGCCAATGATCCGTATGTCCCGCTGCAGCTCTGGTGGGCGCTCGAAAGCAAGGTCGCAACCGACCTCGATGCCGTGGTGGGCCTCTTTGCCACGGCCTCGGAAAACTCGCTTTGGTCCCGCGCCCTGGTGCAAAAGCACCTCGCCTCCCGTCTCATGCGCCGCCTCGCCGCGGCCGGCGGCACGGAGAACCTTCTCGCCGGCGCCCGCCTTCTCACCCTCGCACCCGAGGGCGAAAGCCGCCGAGAGCTGATCGCCGGTTTCGAACAGGCATTCGAAGGCCGCGCCCTCCCCGCCATGCCGCCGGCGCTCGTCGACGCGATGGTCAAGGCCGGCGGCGGCTCGCTCGCCCTGCGTGTACGCCAGAAGGATCCGGCCGCGCTGACCGAGGCGCTGCAGCGGCTCGCCGATCCGTCCGCGCCGATCCTCGATCGCGTCCGGCTCGCCACCACGTTCGGTGAGGTGCCCTACGCTCCCGCCGCAGCCGTGCTGACCAAGCTTGTCACGGAAGCCAGCGCCGAACTCCGCCCCGCCGTCCTCGGCGCCGCCGCGGCCTATCCCGACCGCGCCCTGATCCAGGCCATCCTGTCCGCCTTCAGCCAGCTCCCGGCCAACGAGCAGACCATTGCGCTCTCCGTCCTCACCAGCCGTCGCGGCAGCGCGGAGGCCATGCTTGATGCCATTCAGGCCGGCCAGTTTGAAGCCCGCGCCGTGCCGCGCGAGATGCAGGACAAGCTCCGCCTCGTCGACAACGGTGCCCTCGGTTCCCGCGTCGACCAGGCCTTCGGTGCCAAGGTCGTCGTCATGCCCGAGGAAACCGAGCGCGAGATCAGCCGCATCGTGAACGTCATCCGCGAAGGTCGGGGCAGCCCGTACGCTGGACGCGAGATCTACGCCCAGCAGTGCTACGCCTGCCACCGCCTGCACGGCAAGGGCGGCGAGCTTGGCCCCGATCTCACGTCCTACCAGCGCGACGACATCGCCACGCTTGTGCTCAACATCGCCAATCCCAATGCAGAGATCCGCGAGGGTTACGAACCGTACATCCTCACGACCAAGGAGGACGCGACCCACACCGGCTTCCTCGCCTCGCAGGATGCCGAGCGGATAATTCTCCGCGACATGGCGGGCATCAGCATCCCGGTCGAGCGCAGCCAGATCTCGTCCCTGCAGGGCATGGGTCGCTCGCTCATGCCGGACGGCCTGCTCGAAGGCCTGACCGACACCCAGCTGCGCGACCTGTTCGCCTACCTCCGTATCACCCAGCCACTCGTTGGTCAGGAGCCCGCGGCGGCCACGCCTTAAACCTAGCGTCGACAGTCTCAGACTTGCCCTAATAACTACTAAGCGAACGCCCTGTCCCGGTCTCCGGCAAAGTTCGGAAGGAAGGGTCCCTCCTCGCCACCACCCCACCCATGTCTGAAAAAGCGAAATTCCAACGCGGCGCCATCCCAGCCCTCATCGCAGCCATCCTCGGCTGGTTGTTTGACGGTTTTGAGATGGGGCTATTCCCCCTGATCGGTCAGCCCGCTCTGCAGGACCTGCTGCCCGAGGCCACCCCGATTGTCCGCGGCCAGTGGTTCACCGTCATCATCGCGGTGTTCCTCGTGGGCGCCGCGACGGGAGGCGTCTTCTTCGGCTGGCTGGGTGACAAGCTCGGTCGCGTCCGCGCCATGTCGCTCGCGATCTTCACCTACGCGATCTTCACCGGGCTCTGCGCCTTCGTGACCGCACCGTGGCAGTTCGCCGGCCTGCGCTTCATCGCTTCCCTCGGCATGGGTGGCGAATGGGCCCTCGGCGTCGCACTCGTCAACGAGATCTGGGGCAACCGCAACCGCGCGTGGATCGCCGGCATGATCGGCGCCGCCGCCAACGTCGGCTTCCTCCTCACCGGCCTGCTCAGCCTCAAGCTCAACGAGTCCATCGCGCAGGTCACGTCGTTCCTCGGCATGATCGGCGTCGGCCAGGAAACGGCCGACTACCTCCTCCACAACCGCGCCTGGCGCTTCCTCGCGATCAGCGGCGCCGCGCCGGCCATCATCATCTTCTTCATCCGCCTCTTCGTCGACGAGTCGCCCAAGTGGCTGGAGGAAAAAAACTCAGGCCGCACCTCCCACTGGGCCGCCATCGATCTGCTCGGCGTGTTCGTGGCCGCCGTCTCCGCCCTCGTCGTCATCTGGTCCTGGTCGCCCATGTCGCCCGTCGGCGGCACCGGCGCCTTCCTCATCACGATCATCGGTCTCGTGGTCGTGCTGTGGGGATTCCTGCTCCCGCTCCGCCGCTACCTGGGTCGCATCGGCGACTCCGGCCAGAGCACCCCGGCTGATCGCGCGCTCATCATGAAGCACCTGCTGCTCGGCTCGGTTCTCGCCGGCATTGCGCTGATGGGCACCTGGGGTTCCACCCAGCAGGCGGCGCGCTGGGCCAGCGGCCTCGTGCCACCCGGTTCCTTTCCCATCATTGAGCACACCGTGATCACGACCGCACTCGGCGCGATCACGATGGCCTTCGTCGCCGCCATTGCCGCGGATCGCTTCGGTCGCCGCTCGACCTACACCGGCCTGTGTCTGCTCAGCCTCGCCTCGGCGCTCCTGTTCTTCCAGACGAACAACTTCGCCGCGGACGGCAACGTGGGCAGCTGGTTCTACCTCACGACCTTCCTCATCGGCGGCATCACGGCGGCCTTCTACGGCTTTTTCCCGCTGTACTTCCCCGAGCTGTTCCCGACCAGCGTGCGCGCGACGGCCCAGGGCTTCTGCTACAACATCGGACGCCTCCTCGCCGCCATTGGCTCGCTGCAGCTCGCGAACCTCACCGGCCTGTTCTCGCGCGAGGGCACATCGATCCTGCAATCCACGGCCAACGCGTTCTCCGTCCTCTCCTGCATTTACCTCGTGGGCGTAGTCGTCATCTGGCTCGCCCCCGAAACCAAGGGAAAACCGCTGGCCTAAGCCGCCCGGTTTCCCTCGTCGCTGGACTTCCTCCCCATGCCACACCCGACCGATCTCCGCCCCATCGGGGCCTCGCTCTACTTCCTCCCGGTGAACAACCGGATGCCACTGAAATTTGGGCGGGAAGTGGTGACGCGGGTCAACTGTGCCCGAGTCTGCCTGCGGGTGCGGGGCCGCGACGGTCGGGAAGTGGACGGCTGGGGCGAGACGCCCCTGTCCGTCACCTGGGTGTGGCCGAGCGCCCTCAGCTACGAGGCGCGGGAACAGGTCATGCACACGTTCTCGCTCCAGCTCGCGGAACGCTGGGCCGCCTTCGACGTCACCGGCGATGCGATCGAGGTCGGCCACGCGTTCCAGCGCGACGTGCTGCCGGGCCTGCTGGATGAGTTGAACGCCGCCCGCGGCCTCGAAGAACCGATGCCCTGGCTCGCGGCGCTGGTCTGCTGCTCCGCCTTCGACCTCGCCCTGCACGATGCATTTGGCCAGCTCGGCGGAAAACCCGTGTATCAGATGTACGGGCCGGAGCACCTCAACCGCGATCTTGGCGACTACCTCGTGCCAGCGGAGGGAGCCGCCGTGTCCTTCGACGGCCGCTATCCGCGGGACTTCTTTGTTAGCCCGGTGCCGGCCCACATTCCCGTCTGGCACATGATCGGCGGCGTCGACGCAATCGGCCCCGAGGATCTCACCGGCCAGGAGCCCAAGGACGACTACCCGGTGCTGCTGCGCGACTGGATTCGTCGCGACGGCCTGCGTTGCCTCAAGTTCAAGCTTCGCGGCGACGACGCGGCGTGGGACTACGCCCGCACCGTGCGCATCGGCAAGATCGCCGCCGAGCTCGACGTGCCGTGGCTGACGGCAGACTTCAACTGCACCGCCCGGGATCCGCAGTACGTGATCGACATCCTCGACCGCCTGCTGGTTGAGCACCCGCGGATCTACGGCAGCATCCTCTACGTCGAGCAGCCGTTCCCGTACGATCTTCACAAATACCCGATCGACGTGCACGGCATCTCGGCCCGCAAGCCCCTGTTCATGGACGAGAGCGCCCACGACTGGCAGCATGTCGCCCGCGGTCGCGAGCTGGGTTGGAGCGGGGTCGCGTTGAAAACCTGCAAGACCCAGACCGGCGCCCTGCTCAGCGCCTGCTGGGCCAAGGCGCACGGGATGACGCTGATGGTGCAGGATCTCACGAATCCCATGCTCGCTATGCTCCCGCACGTGCAACTCGCCGCGCACGTGGGAACCATCATGGGCGTCGAAGCCAACGCTGCCCAATTTTATCCCGAGGCCTCGCGCGCGGAAGCACGCATCCACGAAGGCCTCTACCGGCGCCGCGACGGCCAGCTCGATCTCACGACCATCCGCGGCGCCGGCTTCGGCTACCGCTTGCAGGAAATAGGTCGCGTCCTCCCGGCTCCCGCCGGCAGCTTCGGCACGCTTGATCCAGTCGCCGCCAAGTAGCCGGCCTGTGGCCGGCTGACAGCCGCCAGTTTCGCGCTTGCGATCTGACGGGGTTGCATGAGCGATGATCCATCGATCCTCGCAATGGCAACCGGCGAAACTCAGGCTCACCGTACGCTGAAGCGCCTCGCCCTCGAGTGGGCCCGCGCCGCCCGGTTGGTCATCGCGGGCGTCGAGGTACGCATCCCGCACAGCGGCTACCGCGCCGACGTCGCCGCCGCCTCGCGTCACCCGGCGGGACCCGAGGGCCGCGTCGCGCTCTTTGAATGCAAGCAGAGCCGAGCGGATTTCCTGCGCGATCAAGCCGACGAGGCCGCAACCCGCACGCAGGCGGCCGCCCTCGCCGCCCGCGTCCAGGCTCTGCGCGCCGCGGTGGCGAGCCATCGTCCCGATCTGCGCCGGGGAGAATCCCTCTTTGCCGAGTTCGACAGCTACGATCTGCGCGGACTGCGGCACGACACGTTGCATGGACTCGAACGCGAGCTGGACGTGCTTCAGCAAAAGCTCCTCACGTCGGTGAAGTTTTCCCGTCTGCGCACCTACCACGCGGCCGACCTGCTCTACCTCGTGACCGAACCCGGCATCATGGAAGCGCACGAGGTCCCTGACGGCTGGGGCTGGCTGGTCCGCGACGGCGAGACGCTCGTTTTGATCCAGCCCCCGGTCCGCCACGAGACCCAGCCCGACCGCCGCCTGGCCTGGCTGGAATCGATCGCCATCGCCGGAATGCGCGCGACGAAACGCCTGGGCACACCTGACTCATGATCAGGTACAATTTCCTAACTCGTTGGAAATCACGACCGATTGCGGCTCACAAATAGGCACCGCAACCGTCGTCATCGTCCACAAAAAAGCCCCGCGGAGTTTGTGCAACTCGTTGGGGCTCATGGCGGAGAGGGAGGGATTCGAACCCTCGGTACCCTTGCGGGCACGCCTGATTTCGAGTCAGGTACAATCGACCACTCTGCCACCTCTCCAGACGTGAGGGCGAAAACGTAGGCTCCGCCCGGGAAAACGGAAGCAGATTTTTTGGGCCGCAAAACCAGCACAGCTTGGTTGCCCGGAATGCCGTGCGCTGCGGCATGTCCGCCCACGCCTATCACACCATGGTTTCAGTGCGTTCTCGACTGCGTTTCAAGACAAGCAGTCGGAGAACCGAAAGTCCCAACAGCAGCGCGAGGAATCGGCCACTGAAGGATCCTCCCCCACCACCGCCTCCGCCACCACCCGAGGGTGGCGTGACCGGCGGCGTTGACTGGAGAGTCAGCGCCGCCCCTGAGCTAACCGTGGTCCCAAAAGCGCTGGTGACCGCCACCGTGTAGGTCCCGACATGGGATGCGCTGACCGCGGTGATCGTGAAGGATTCGCCCGTTGCCCCCGCCAGGGCCGAGCCATCCCGCAGCCACTGATATGACAGCAATGCGTCCCCTGCGGCTCGCACCGTAAAATTCGCCGAACTGCCTGCGGCGACCGTCTGCGCGGCCGGTTGAGTCGTGATCGTGGGCGCGTTGCCACCATAGGCCGGTGTGCTCACGGCACCCGACGGCGTCACTTTGCGGATGGTCCGGTTGCCGGTATCCGCAACCCAGAGATGATTCGCTGAATCGATGGCGAGACCTTCTGGTGCGTTGAACCAGGCACCCGAGCCCGTTCCGTCCTTAAGACCATCCAACGTGGCAAATCCCGCCAGCGTGGTTACATTCGCCCCCACGATCTTCCGGATCGCATGGTTGCCGGTATCCGCCACGTAGATCGCACCATCGCGGTCGATCGCCAGTCCGGTCGGACGATTGAAGCGCGCCGTCGCGCCGGCCCCATCGGTCGAGCCGCTGCTTCCCGCCGCGCCGGCCAGCGTCGTGACCTGGCCGCCAGGCGTGACCTTGCGGATCACATGACTGCCTTGATCAGACACGTACTGATTGCCCGCCGCATCGACCACGATGCCCGTCGGTTGGTTAAAGAGCGCGGACGTCCCCAGACTGTCGACCGAACCGGCGATCCCGGCCTTGCCTGCCATCGATCCGGTCGCTCCAGCCGGCGAAACAATCCGCACCAGGTGATTCATCTGGTCGGCAACGTAAGCATTGCCGGCCGAGTCGCGTGCGACGCCCATCGGGGCGTTGAAGCGGGCAGCCGTCCCTGAGCCCTCGGTCGAGCCGATTTGCCCCGCCAGTCCGGCAAGCGTGGTGACAACGCCTTCAGGTGAAATCCGGCGCAGCATTGAATTTCCCGTGTCCGCGACGAGCAGGCTGCGGTCCGGATTGACGAAGACGCCACCCGGCGCGTTGAACCGTGCCGCGGTTCCCGCTCCATCCGTCGAACCCAGCGCCCCTGAAGCACCCGCGATGATCGCCGGTTTTGTATCAGAGCCGAGCCGCAGGACCGTCTGTGCACCGGCATCGGTCACATGCAACACGTTCGTCGAGTCCAGCGCGATGCCGACCGGCCGGGTGAAAACCGCGGCGAGGACCGTGAGCCGGGCGGCGTTGCTCGCCGCCGAGTAACCGTCCTGCGAATACTGATAACGGTAGAGACGGCCGCTGAGTCCCGTGGACACGTTGTGCAGCTCGAGAATCGAGGTGCGGGTGCCGCTGTACTGGGAACCGTCATCGAGGTCCGACCATGCAGTCCCGCCGTCAGACGAGGATTGCCATCGGACCGTCCCGGCCGGCAGGAAATCCGGGCCCATCACCACCAGGTTGCCGACGTAGGCAATCTGATCGCTCAGCAGCCCGGGCAGTGCAGCACTTACCCTTGCGCTCCGGCTCGTTACGGTCGTGAACGGACTGGTGATCCGGACCTGATAATCGCCCGCGCTGCCCGCGAGCATCGTCGGGATTGCATACGTCGAGGCGGTCGCGCCCGCGATCGCCGCTCCGTTCTTGAACCATTGGTACGTGAACGGCCCGGTGCCCGTGGCCACGATCTCCAACGTGGCAGCCTGCCCCAGGACCACGATACAGTCGGAAAGGTCATTCACCATGCCGAGCGGCGGTACGACCGCCGTGATGGCTGCAGTTCGACTGTTAACGGTGGACCAACGATCGGAAACCCGCACCCGGTAACTGCCCGCGTCGGCTGCACGCATGGCAGGAATCAACAGGCTGCTGCTTTTCGTGCCCTGCTCGAATGTGATGACGAAAGTGGGGTGAGTCGTGGTCGTAATTAGCTCACCATCCTTAAACCATTGGTACATGAAGCCGCCCACGCCTTCGGCAACGACGGTCAGCGTTGCAGCTTGTCCAAGCGTGATCGCACGATCGACAAGATCCGTGGTGATCGCGAGCGACGGGGCTCCGGAGCTTGCCACCGTCGCGGTCCGGCTGGCCGTGCTGCCATGGGCGTTGGTCGCGATCACGTAATATCGACCCGCATCCGCGATCTCCATCGAAGCGATCGTGAAGGTGCTCTCCACCGCGCCTGCGATAGCCACTTCGTTCTTATACCACTGGTAGGTCAGCGGGCCGGTGCCATCAACCGTCACGCTCAACGCGACTGCACTGCCCAAGGTCACGCTACGATCAACCAAGTCCTGGGTAAACACCGGAGAGCGCAGCACCGCGAGGAAGGCAGGCAGGGCCACGTCCGTTCCCTTCACGGTTGGATTCCAGTAAAAATTCCGCCCTGAATCGGAGCCACTCGAAATCCACTCCGTCCCCAGCACCGAGATCGTGCCATCGCGCTTCATGATGGAGATCGAGTCCCCATTGCCGGTCAGATCCACGACATCCGAGGCGATGAAAACGACTTCATTCGCCCGGGTGCCCAGCGGGTACCGGTTCTCCACGCGTCCAAGACTGATGTAGCCAGATGCCCAAAGCGTTCCATCCGTGCGAAGCTGCGCGACAAAGGCATCACCATTCGCGGTGCGCACCACGCCTGCCGCGATCTCCGCCGAGGTGGCGTAGGTAGGCGGATCGAGCGCATAGACATTTTGGCCAAGTTGCTTCGGCGTACCGATCGTGAAGGGTGCACCGCTCTCCGCCACCAACGTTCCCGTTCCCCAAACGGTGCCATCGGATTTCAGGTACCGGGTGTAGCCATCGCCCGCCTTCAGCGCGGTCACCCCCGTGGCCGTCGTCGTGTAGAAATTGGCGTCGGATGTATTGCCCCACCCAAGTTCACCGTAGCGGTTGCCGCCCATGCTCATCATCTCGCCATTCGTCTTGAGATAAACGCTGTGGTACCGCACGACGGCCATGGTCCGATTCGACAGGTAGCTCTGGGCACTGCCCTGCGCGTTGGAGACGGTGACCGAATAATAGCCAGCATCCGCAACTTGAACGCCATTCACAGTCAGTGAGGAACCTGTCGCCCCGCTGATCGCTACACCGTTCCTGAACCATTGGTAGGTCAGCGGCGCCGCCCCCGTCGCCGCAACCGTGAACGTCGCGGTGCCCCCACGGAGAACACTCTGAGGCGTTGGATGCTGCGTGATGACCGGCGCCTGGCCGTTCAGCGCGGCGATGAAAACGCTTAAAGTTAGGCAATAAAGCGCTTTAAGAAATCGATTGATCATGGAGTACGTCGGTCGCGCTCGATGCAAATGCACCGGGTTCGATGGGTCGAACGCTGCCGCATTTGAATGCCAAGTGCATTAACCCTAACGCCCCGGCGCGACCAACCAAGTGCAAAGTCCAGTCATGATCTGGCCACGCGCGGGCTTGACCCTCCTGGTTGCGCGGCCCAACAAACCTTACCCCAACCCCGCTCCACCCCATGAAACGTCCCTTCTGCGGCCGCTGGCTGCGCTTTCCCGTGTCGATCCTCGGCCTGCTTTTTGGGCTCGTTTGCCAAAACGCTTTAGCACAGGCCGCGTTGCAGCAGACCGAACTGATCTTCCCGATTCAGAACGAGCACGCGCACGGCTCAACGTTGGTTGAATTGTCCAACGGCGATCTCCTAGTCGGCTGGTTCCAAGGCAGCGGCGAACGCTGGGCGGACGACGTCCGAGTGATGGGCGCCCGCAAGAAGCAGGGCGCGTCCACGTGGAGCGCGCCGTTCGTGATGGCCGACGTGAAGGAGTTTCCCGACTGCAACCCGGTCCTCTTCCTCGATCCGCAGGGCCGGCTCTGGCTGATGTGGATCACGATCATCGCCAATCAGTGGGAGACCTCCCTCCTCAAGTACCAGCTCAGTACCGACTATCTGAATACGGATGGCGCCCCGCGCTGGACCTGGCAGGACTCGCTTCTGCTCAAGCCCGGCGGCAAGACCGAGCGGGGCATCCAGCCCGGCGACCCCTTCGTTGCGTCCGTCGAGCAGCAGGTCCGGGACTACGCCGCCTACCTCGCCGCCACCCCCGCCCTCGCGTCGCAGGGCGAGCGCTGGGCCACGCAGGGCGCGCGGATCGTCTCTCTCGCCAAGGGCGAGGACATGAAGCGCGCCGGTCGCGTGCCGCAGCTCGACGGCTCCACCGACGAGACCCAGCTCGGCTACCCCTACTTCCGCCGCATGGGCTGGCAGACGCGCAACAAGCCTTTCTTCACCGCCAGCGGCCGCATGATCATCCCGCTCTACTCCGACGGCTTCAGCATGTCCCTCATGGCCTATACGGACGACGGCGGGGAAAACTGGTACACCAGCACGCCGCTGGTCGGCGCCGGCAACATCCAACCCGCCATCGCGCAGACCGCCACCGGGGAACTCGTGGCCTACATGCGTGACAACGGACCGGCGCCCAAGCGCTTACACGTCAGCCGATCAGCCGACCAGGGTCAGACCTGGTCGCTCGTGCAGGACTCCGCGCTCGTGAACTCCGGCACCGCCTGCGACATCGTCACCCTACCCAACGGCCACTGGGTCCTGATCAACAACGACACCGAAACGGGCCGCAGCCGCCTGACCGTTGCGCTCTCCGAGGATGGCGGCAAGACGTGGCCCTACCAGCGGGCGCTGATCGATGATCCCGCCGTGCGTTCCCACTACCCGGCCATCATTGTCGGGCGCGACGGCCTGATCCACGCTACGTTCAGCCACTTCGACGCGAATGATCGCAAGTCGATCAAACACGCCGTCTTCAACGAAGCTTGGATCCGAAACTAAACCATCCGTCAGGATCAGAGGTCGCGCAGAGGCGCGGAGCTGCAGAGAAGGCATCGAACCGTCTCCCTAAAAATCCGGCACTGATGCAGGAATCGAACGTTTCTGTTCTGAACTGACCTCTGACCTCTCATTCCTGACCTCGGTGCTCTCCGCGGCTCTGCGTCTCTGCGCGATCTCTTCGGACCGAAAACCTCGACGAAGTGCGCCCTACATTCGCTTTCCCTGCCGCAATCCACACCTTTCGGGGTTGACTCACCTCATTCCCTTCCGAGAATCCTAAAACGTTTTAGCAAAACATCCGTTACCCGTCATGGATCCCGCCTCCAGGCCGGCTCCGTCTCCTCCCCAAGCAGGCTTCCCCTCCTGCGCTCTCCACCGCAACTACCCACTGCCATGAAGTCCTCCGTGATCCGCTCCACCCTTCTTGCCCTCGTCTGCGGGCTTGGCGCTGCCCTGACCGGCCGCGCGCAGACCCCGGCCGCCCCGACTGGCGCCGCGATCGAACACAGCATCATTTACCAACAGGACGGCCGTTTTGCCGCCTGGCCCGCCAACGGCGGCATCTGGATGTGGAACAACGAGATTCTTGTGGGCTTCGTTGAGGCCAAGTACGCCGAGGCCCGCGGCCTGCACACCTACGACCAGAAGACCGCCCGCCACAAGTACGCGCGCAGTCTCGACGGCGGCAAGACGTGGGCCATCGAGGATGCCTACGACGCCGGCCAAAAGGGCGTCGCCTACGATCACACGATCGATCCCGACAAGGCCGTTGCGGCCAAGCCGCTCGACAAGCCCATGGACTTCACCCACCCGGAGTTCGTTCTGGCCTTCGCCCGTCTCAACAACAACGACGACGGCCCCTCGGTTTTCTACCACTCCACCAACAAGGGCAAATCCTGGGCCGGCCCGTACAGCTTCCCCAACCTCGGCACCGCCGGCGTCGCCACGCGCAACGACTACTTCATCGACGGCAAGAGCAGCCTCACCGCGCTCATCACGACCGCCAAGGCCAACAAGAAGGAAGGCCGCGTCGCCAGCGTCCGCACCACCGACGGTGGTATGAACTGGCAGTTCCTCAGCTACCTCGGTGAGGAGCATGCCGGCTTTGATATCATGTCCTCGTCCGAACGCCTGTCTGCCAACGAGATCTTCACCACGATCCGCACGCGCACCGGCGACAGCCTCGACCTGATGACCGCCCATCTCTCCAAGGATAACGGCGCCACTTGGACGCGCGCCAAGGACCCGGTCGCTGACACCGGCCACGGCGGCTCGCCGCCGGCGCTCGTCCGCCTCAAGGACGGCCGCCTCGCCCTCGGCTACGCCTATCGCAGCATGTACGGCTCCCGCATGGCCGTGCGCTTCAGCTCCGACAACGGCAAGTCTTGGGGCAATGAGATCCCGCTGCGCGTCGGCGACGGCGCCAACCGCGACATCGGCTATCCCGTCATGGCCCAGCGTGCCGACGGCAAGCTGATCCTCATCTACTACTGGAACAACGCCGTGCAGCCCGGCGCCAAGCCCTACCGCTACATCGCCGCAACGGTCTTCGATCCGTCGGCCTGGAAGTAACACGGCTCCTCAACCGCTCCGGCTTCCCGTCATGTCCCTGCTAAGCGTGGGCAATCTGCAGAAGCTGCGTCGCTGGAACTCCCCCTCGATCGCCAACGCCCTCGAGCAGATCTCGCGGTCCGATCCACTGGCGATCGTCAACGCGGAGGAGACGCGTGACTTCATGCCCGAGATGGGGCCGATGATCGGCTATGCGGTCACCGCCGTGATCGGCGGCGGTGACCCGCGCGTGATCAAGGAGCAGCCCGACAACTTCGTCCGCTACCGCGAGTACCTCGCGTCGATTCCCGGGCCCAAGATCGTGGTGATTCAGGACGCCGATCGCCCCCGCTGCCACGGCGCCTTCTGGGGCGAGGTCGGAGCCACGAACGCCCGCGCCCTCGGCTGCGTCGGCACCATCACCGATGGAGCCGTCCGCGATCTCGACGAGATGAAGGCTGTCGGATTCAAGGCCCTCGCCCGCCGCCTCGCCGTCAGCCACGCCTATTGCTGGCCCCTCCGCTGGGGCGTCGACGTCGAGGTCTTCGGCACGCACATCAAGCCAGGACAGCTCATCCACGCGGACAAGCACGGCTTCATCGTGATCCCCCGCGATGGGCAGAAGCGCCTGCTCGAGGCCACTCGCTTCATGGACGACAACGAGTGCGACACCGTGATCGCCGCCGGCCTGAGCGGCACCGGAAACCACGATTCCACCAATCTCGCCGCCATGAAAAAGGCCGGCGTTCGCTTCGGGGCTGCCACGCGCAGAAAATTCAAAGGCGGAACGGGCGAGTTCTGACTTCCCGCTCCCATCCGGAACTCAAGCCCGCCTCGGCTTGCGCCGATACCCGCCGATCACCCATGCGACACGGCACCGCCTCACTCCTGCTCTGCGTCCTCGCCGCCTGTTTCGCCGCGACGGTCGCCGCTCAGGAGGCAAAGGACCAGATTCCGGCACGCCTCGCCGATATTCGCGCCGCGATCCTCGCCCGCAATGCCGACGGGATTGTCCATTGGGGAACCAAAGACTGGCATGTCGTCGACCGCTCCGGTGCCGTCGTGGAACGCGAGGCCTACCTGACGAGAACCCGCGACCTATTCGGCCGCATCGAGATTGAATCCCTCGAGACCCAGATTGACCTGATCGAAGCCAACGGAAGGGAAGCGAGCGTCGAGATCACGCAGACCATGATCCGGCGCGAAAGGAACCCTGCAACCGGCCAAACCGCGCGCTGGCGGGTCCACTACCGCGAGCGCCAACGCTGGAGCCTGACCGCCGACGGCTGGCGCGTTGATCAGGTCGCGTTCACCGGCGACTCCGACCGCCGGGAATTGCCCGAGGCCTGAGCCAGCGCGCTCACCGCGCGATCGTCCAGAATCTGACGCACAATGTCACGGGCCGCCGTCGGTCGCGCCAAGGTCTTCAGCGCCTCGCGCCAGCGCGCGAGCTGTGCACCCCCTTCGGCAAACGCAGCGTCCACCGTCTGCGCAATCGCTTCGGGCGTTTCGGCACGAGCTCCCGCGCCGTGCGTCCGCAAGAGCTCCCAGTTGCCCTCCTCCTGCCCCGGCACGATCTGATTAACGATCATCGGGCACAGCGCGTTGATCGATTCCTGCGTGGTCGCGCCGCCCGCCTTGCTGATCACGAGGTGATGGGTCATCAGCAGCTCCGGCACCCGCTTCGTCCAGCCCAGCACCTCCACGCGGGCCGGCGCCCCCTGCGCCAGCCGCTCGAGCTTTTCACGCAACTCCTCATTCCGACCCGCGGTGATGGTCACCTGGCGTCCCGGCTGGCGCATGAGGCGCTCAGCGGTCTGTAACACCGAGGCATTGCCGGAGTTGATCATGTAGAGAATCCGTTGCGGTGCGCCTGCCTTCACCTCGGGTGGCACCAGCGCGGGCGTACGGTCGGCATAATTGAGCGCGACCGGGAACCCTGAGACCGTGACGCGAGACGGCGGGATACCCGCTCGATGCAGCCCGGCCGCCGATCCCTTGTCGGTCACGAACCAGCGGCTGGACGGCACCCGATGCCAGAGGGAATTGATGGTGAGCGCATCGGTCACGATCGTGTACAGGGGCGGCACCGCCTGCCCACGACGCCGGAGCTGGTCAAACAGCCACGCGTAAAGCGGATAGGTGCTGCACACCGCATCGGGTTTGAACTCACGCAAATGCCGCGCCAGCGCATTGCGGTGCGGCACCATCGCCGTGAACAGCTGGGTCGCCAAGGATGAGCGATCAAGCCAGCGGTAGAACGAGCTCCACAACCACGGAGCCCGGTTGATCATCTCCAGATAGGTGCGACGGGAAATCCGATCCATGCGCGGCGCGATCTCTGCAAAAATATCGAGCATGCGAACGTCGACGCCCGGATCCTCGCTGAAGGCTGTTTCCAGCGCCCGCGCCGCCGAGTTGTGACCCTCGCCGTAGCTGGCCGATAAGATCAGGATGCGTTTCATCGTCACGCGAGCAGCGTCGCCGCCGCCACTTGCAGCTCCTGGGGCAACGGCAGGTCATCCACAGCCTCTTCCGCCGCGTCGTCCGCGCGGTCCATCGGGAAGCGCAGAATGAATTCGTCGAACGTGATCAGCTCGAAGCGGCCGTCGTGATGCTCGACGATCGCGCTCATCGATTCCACCCAGTCGCCCGAATTGAGGTAGTGGATCCCATCAATCATCTTGTCGGCCGGCGTATGGATATGCCCGCAGATCACGCCGACACAGCCACGGCTGCGTGCAAGTGCGGCCACCTGGTCCTCGAACTTTCCGATGAAGCTCACCGCCTGCTTCACCCGTGCCTTAATCGCCTTGCTCAGGGAGAAGTACTCCTTGCCGCGCAGCCGGCGGAACGCGTTGTACACGCGATTCAGTCGGAGCAGCAGCGCATAGCCGGCATCGCCCAGGTGGGCGAGGAAGACCATGTTCTTCACCACGCCGTCAAAGACATCGCCGTGCAGCATGAGGTAGCGGCCGCGCGCGTTCTCGATCACGATGTCCTCGACCACCTGGATTCGCTCAAAGCGCATCGGCAGGAGCCGCCCAAGAAAATCATCGTGGTTGCCCCGGAGATAGACGACCTCCGTATCCTTTTTCTGGGCCATGGTGAGCACGCGGCGGATGAAGCGCGTGTGCGACTTGGTCCAGCGCCCATCGCGCCGCAGCCGCCAGCCATCGATGATGTCCCCGTTCAGGTAGAGCCTCTCGCAGCGCACGTGCTTGAGAAAGTGGACCGCTTCGTCGGCCTTGGAGTGCGGTGTGCCCAGATGCACATCCGAGAGAATGGCCGAGCGGACATGGAGGATCGGTTTGCTCATGACGAAGTCGAAAGGGCGTCGGCCGGCACCAGTCCGGTTGTGCGCGGAGGCGAACGGAATTCGTCCCGCGCCTGGGTCAGATCGCGCTCAAAGCCGTCGATCACGGCATCCCATGAGAGGGTTTGCGCCGTCGTCCGCCCCTGCTGCGAGCAGCGCCGGCGCAGCGCCGGTTCACGCGCCAGCCTGATCGCGTTCGCGATGAACGTCGTTTCATCGGCCGGCGCGCAGGCCAGGCCGTTTTCGCCGTCACGGATGAATTCCCGCGCTGCGGCATAGTTGAAGGCCCCGACGGCCAGTCCGCTCGCCAGCGCCTCGGTCACCACGTTGCCAAACGTCTCCGTGTAGCTCGGGTGCAGGTAGAGGTCGCCGGAGGCGTAGTGGCGCGCCAGGTTGATCCCCGTGTAGAAGCCGGTGAAAATCGCATCCGGGTGCTGCCGCTGGTACACGGCCAGCATCGGACCATCGCCGACCAGGACGAGCCGGGCTCGGGGTTCCACGGACTTGATCGCGGCGAAGGCCCGGAACAGGAGCGGATAGTTTTTCTCCGCCGCCATCCGGCCGACATGGACGACCACGAGATCATCCGGGCCCGCGCCCCACGAAGCCCGCAGCCCGGCATCGCGACGCTCGGGCGCAAAGAGCGCCGTGTCGACGCCCCGCGAGAGGATCCTGAGATTGAGGTAACCGTCGGCCGCCAGACGGTCCTGCAGATCGCGCGTCGGCACAAACGTGCGGAGCGTGCGGTTGTGAAAGCGCCGCAGCCAGCTCGCGACGAGGGGCTTGAGCCAGCCCAGCCGGTAGTCGCGCGTGTACTGGTCAAAGTTGGTGTGGAAACTCGACGTGACGGGGATGCCGAGGGCCTTGGCCGCGGAGATTGCGGATGATCCCAGCGGTCCCTCGGTCGCAACATGAACCAAGTCCGGCCGCCGCTGTTTCCAGGTGCGAATGAGTCGGGAACGTGCTGGCAGGCCGATCCGCAGCTGCGGGTAACCGGGAAGCGGTATGCCCGGGAGACGAATCTGTTCGCCAGCGAGCCGGTGCGTGACGGTGCACTTGGGGGATTCGTGCCGCTGACTCGGCCGGATGATCGTGATCCGGTGGCCACGCCGATCGAGGCCGTCCACCAGCCGGCCCAGCGTCATGGCGACGCCGTTGATTTCGGGAGCGTAGGTTTCGGTGACGAGGGCTAGGTGCAAAGTGGGCGCCCAGCAGGCGGCAGAGCCTGCCTGCGAGCATGCCCACGATAGCGGCCGGACGTTACCCCTTCGCGACGATCAGGTCACAGATGCGCAACAACGCGCCGGTTCTGATGTAGCCGGGGGCGCTGACCCCGGGGCTCGATTTTTCCCTCAAATATCCCCGACCGGGGTCAGCGACCCTATCTACATCAAGCACTTAGATGTTTTCGTCCTCACCCTTGGGCACCGGTGGGAGGTTGGCGGGGAGGTGCTGTGGCAAAACCAGGTAGTAGTTCATCAGCCACCAACTGCGGGACGAACGATAGAAAATCGCCGGGAAAGCGATCGCCCCGATGCCACCCACGATCACGGCGGTTCGGAACGAAAACACCCCAAAGATCGCAAGCAGCATCACGGGAGTGACAAAGGCCACCAAGGTCACCCCATAGTTGAGGGACAAGGCTCCCAGGAACCCGCCCTCGTCGCGCTCAATCTTGAGCCCGCAATTGCCGCAGTCGGGGTTCACCTCAAAGAGCGTACCCTCCTTGAAAAGTGACCGCGCCCCGCAGTTGGGGCAGCGGTTGCTCAGCCCCCGCGCGATGATCTGGCCTCGTGTCACCTTGAACTTCATCACGGCAACCTAACGCCAAAGATCGCCGATGACACGGCCAATCGTCGCCCTACGACAAAGGTAAACCCCACACGAAACCGCCTCATTAACGCCCTGAATCACACCCTCGCTTGAATTCAGGTGTAGCCGGGGTCGCGGCCCCCGGTCCGGCCGGCTGACCTCAGTCAGGCCGAGCAAGGCACCGGGGTCAGCGACCCCGGGTACATTTCAGCGCAACGTCTTGATGTACTCGATCAGCGAACGGAGTTCTTCCTCGCTCAGGATGCCCGCGTAGCTCGGCATCGCCTGCTCGCCGGAATGAAACCCCGCCGCCAGCTTGCGCGACGGCTCGAGAATGGATTCGCGCAAATAGGCCTCGTCCGCGAGCACCGGGCCTGGCGCGCCGCCGACATAGACTGAACGCTCCCGCCCGTACAGGCCGCTCCACGACGGTCCGGCCGCGCCGGACGGGGTCGGGCGATCGACCACGTGACAGGCCACGCACGCCAGGGTTTGGGCGATCTGACGTCCGCGCTCGGCCGAAATCGTCCCCGCGGCCGCCGCTGCCATCACGCGGGGTGTAAGATCGACTGTGAGGTCGCCAAACCCTTCCTTCACGGGATCGAAATCCGCGAGTTCGTAGGGCGTCGTGTAGGCATCCTCCGCCAGCCGGGCTCCGTCGGCCGCGGCCAGGTTCCAACTCACCCGCATCTGCATGACTGGCGTCATGCCGGGAATCGCGGCGAACACACTGCGCCCGTCCTTTGAAAGATAGGCCTGGCTCACCGGAAGATCGTCGCGACCTGTGGTGCCATCGGCCTTGAAGAGGGGCGATCCATAATTCGGCGTCCGCTTGTAGCTCCATGACTGCACCGTGTAGTTCTCCGGATCGATCGCCTTCTCCGCATCAAGGGGTACATCGAAACGCAGCAGCACGCCCTTCGTGGTCGGGATGACCTCGCGCGGCAGCCTGACCGGCGCACCCGTGTAGCGCATCCGGCCCACCCCACCCGGAGCATCCATCACATTGCCCCACCCGATCACCTGGAAGCCCGCGAGATAAACCTGGCCGTCCGCCGGGTTCACGGAACCGTTCAGCGGCGGAAAATGAAAATCGCGCGTGAGGCTCATCACCGCAGCCTGCGGGCGCGTGCCGCGGTCGTTACGCAACACGCGGAAAACCTCCGGACGGTTGAATCCAATATGGATCATCTCGTCGTTGAGCGGTCCCATCTTGGCATCGACGAGCCAGATCTGCGACAGAGCCGAGGGATTGGCCGGATGCGGCAGCCACGTCAGCGGCTCGGCGATCGGCGCGGGATAAACTTCCTTCGGACGGAAATCCGCGAGGAATCCATAGAACTGGCCGTCGCGCACGATGTGTAGCGGCGTCGAGGGAATGTACTGCCCCTGCTGATCGCTCGACGTCACCAGCCCCGTGCGCGGGTGCACGCCGATGTTGGGCTGACGAAACCCGTAGCCGAGCACCGTCACTTGGCGGCCGTCGGCCGAGATCCGCAGGACCGTGCCGTTGTGTTTGCCCAGCGTGGCGGCCTCCTGCCCGCCTTTCGCAATCACGAACTCGCCGCCCGGCGCCACCCGGATGGTCGACGGAAACTCGCGACCATCCGCCGTCTGCGCAAAGACGTTCGAGAACAATTCGTGCACGTCCGCCTCGCCGTTTCCATCCGTATCGCGGATGCGCCAGATGCCATTGCGATCAAAGGCGAAGATCTCGCCTGCGCGCACCGCGACTGACATCGGCTCATGCAGCCCCGACGTAAAACGTGACCACCGGACAGGCCCAGAGTGAGTGGCTAGGCCGTGAACTAGCCAGATGTCCCCATCAATTGTCACCACCACTCCGGTCCCGTCCGGCAGAAATTGAATATCGCAGGGCCGCACTTTTCGGCGCCAGGGATTGTCCGTGGGCAGCGCCACGCGATCGATGACGTAGGCCTCCGACGATTTTGATAATTCGACCGCAGTCTCCACCGCCTGCGTCCAACACGCGGGCGGCTTGCGATCGTCCAGCTTGCGGATGGCCGCGACCTCCGCCGCCGGCGCAGCATCACCCTTGGCGTAGCGCACGGTGAAGGCGAGCGTCGCGACCCGCGCAGGGATTCGCACCAGCCACACCCCGGCCTCCTCCACAATCGTGGGCCGTGCAGCCGCGTCGGACCCCGCCGCGTAACGGAGCGTGAACGTTTCTCCTTCGGTCGCGGCGCCCAGCACCAGCATCAACGCCTCATTCGAGGCGTCGACCTCAACGCCGCGCTCGATCGTCACAGCGCCCGCGTCCGAGGCGGCCGACCACTGCTCGCGCACGCGGGTCTTGCCGACGGTCAGTTCCAGGCGCGCACTCGTGTCGACCAGACGCACGGCCTCAAAGCGGCCCAGCGACTCAGGCAGACCTCCACGCCCCACCTCTTCCGGACTCGGCGCCGGGGTACGGGGATCTGCAAGGGAAAGCTGCGTCCCGGCCTGCCAGCCGGGGTAGATGCCGGTGGAGGCCCTCAGCCTGCCATCAATCCGGGCGAGGTTATTCTGCCCGGCCGGGCCTTTGCGGCGCGGATCGAGATAGGATCCGGGCGCGAGGGCTCGCGGCTCGATACCGGCGCCCTCCCAGACCGCCGCGGCGCGAAGCAGGTCGGGATCGAAGGCCACCCAGGCTTGGTGCCCGAGATTCAGGATGAGGCTGCGCGGAGCGAGATTGTTGGTCGGCGAACCGTGGCCCACCTTGCGCAGGTCGACCACCGACGAAAAGAAAGGGAAATCAGCCTCCACCCACGGACCGGCCGGCGTAGACACGCTCCCGATGGCCGGCGGCACCCCCGCCGGCTGCGCCATCAGACCGGACGGCCCGCCACCCAGGACCAGCACCAACCCCGCGAGCAAAGCGCAACGCCGTGCCGCCGTGCGAGGGAGAGCGCGGGCAGGCGAAACAAGGGAGCGTTGGACCGGCAACAGCCGAAGGCGGTGAAAACTCACAGCAAAGATGCGTTGAGGAAGGGCGCGCGCGGGTCGGGGGGGGGGCGGACCAGCCCGCGCAGGGGGTGAAAGCTTACACCATCCCATCGGGCGTCCGGCTCCTTTCACA
>CAYWRG010000030.1:40573-52859 GCA_964460715.1 uncultured Opitutus sp.
GGTCGGGGGGCGTGCTGCGAACACACCAGGCCCGGGGCTCGGCGAGCCCGGTACATCAGCCACAAAAAAGGCGCCCCGGTCAGCGGGGCGCCTTTTGGCAAATACGTAGGAGAAACGCGGCTTAGGCGCCGAGCTGGTAGCGCACGAAGCGGCGAACCTGCATGTTCTCGCCGGTCTTGGCGATCTTCTCGGTGAGCATCTCCTTGATCGTCTTCTCGGGCATCTTCACGAAGGGCTGATCGAGGAGGACGATGGTCGAGTAGAACTTCTCGAGCTTGCCCTCGACGATCTTCTGGATCGCTGCCGGGGGCTTGCCCGCAACCTGCGCCGCAGCGATCTCACGCTCAGCGGCGAGGTCGGCCTCGGGAACTTCCTCGCGGGTCACGTAGAGCGGGCTGGCAGCCGCGATGTGCAGACACAGGTCCTTCACAAAGGCGCGGAACTCGTCATTGCGGGCCACGAAGTCGGTCTCGCAGTTGACCTCGATCATGACGCCCACCTTGCCACCGAGGTGGATGTAGCTCTCGATCACGCCTTCCTTGGCGAGACGGTCGGCACGCTTGGCAGCCGAGGCCGCGCCCTTCTTACGAAGGATCGTGATAGCCTCCTCGACGTTGCCGTTCGTTTCGACGAGGGCGCGTTTGCAGTCCATGAGGCCGGCGCCGGTCTGGGCGCGCAGATCATTGACCATTTGGGCGGAGATGGTGGTGCTCATTGGAAAAGGACTCGGTCAGAAAGGGTGGGAAAACGCCGGAGCCACCGCGATCAGCGGTCAGCTCCGGCCAAAACGGAAGCTTACTCCGACTTCGGAGCAGCGATCTTCTTGCGGGTGGCCGGCTTCTTGGCGACGACCGGGGCCTCAGCCTCACCCACCACGGCGTCAGCGGCAGCGGCGGGCAGCTCGATCTTGCTCAGGTCCGCGTCCTCGATGCCCGCAGCGGCGGCCACGGCAGCCGAAGCGGCCTTCAGGTCAGCCTGCTGGCGGTTCGACGAGCGGCGGGACTCGCGCTGGTTCAGACCGTTCTGCACAGCGGCGAGGACGGCTTCGACGATGATGCGGATCGACTTGACGGCGTCATCGTTGCCGGGGACCGGGTACGAGAGCTTGGTCGGATCGGAATTGGTGTCCACCAGGCCAACCGCCGGGATGCCGCAGCGCTCGGCCTCGGCGACGGCGATGTCCTCGTGGCTGACGTCGACAACGAACATCGCGGTGGGCAGGTCGCCCATCTCCACGATGCCCGCAAAATTCTTCTGCATGCGGACCATCTCACGCTTGATCGCCGCGATCTCCTTGGAGTGGAGCTTGGCCATCTCGCCATTGGTCTCCATGGCCTGGTACTTCTTGTACTTGGCGATGGAGCGCTTGACGGTCGAGAAATTGGTCAGGGTGCCGCCGAGCCAGCGATCAACGCAGTACGGCATGTTCACCGAAACCGCGGCCTCGCGCATGATTTCCTGGGCCTGGCGCTTGGTGCCGACGAAGAGCACGTTGCCGCCGCTGGCGACGGTGTCCTCAAGGAAGGCACAGGCCTTCTCGAGGGCGGCGTGGGTCTTGCCCAAGTCGATGATGGTGATGCCCTGGCGGTGATCGAAGACGTAGGGCTTCGAGCGCGGGTTCCAGCGCTTGGTCTGGTGGCCGAAGTGGACGCCGGCGTCGAGGAGGTCTTTGACAGTGATGCTGATGCTCATGGATCTATGTATTATCTTCTACACAGGTCGGCCAATGGGCCGCCTTGCGATCGATTACGATGATGGTTGTGGTTTGTGACGGTTCTCTTTCGTGAGAAAGAGTTGTTCAGCACAGAGTAGCTCGCCCCGACTGGCAAGGCCGGAGTTGGAGATTTTGAACCCCATGGAGGACACTCGCTCAATCCACCCAGGAATTCCACAAGACACTCTTATCAGGCAACTAAGGTTGATCCAAGAGATTCAAAATCAAACCACGGAAGTCGCGCAGAGACACAGAGCCGCAGAGTTTTACAACCCGGCCACGCTTCAGGTGGTCTTCTCTGCGGCTCTGCGCCTCTGCGCGACTTCTGGATGGATCCCGCTCGCCTACGGCGTCACCCGCAGAATCCCCTTCATGATCGTCGCATGCCCCGGGAAGGTGCAGAGGAAGTCGTAATCCCCCGGGGTCGTCGGGACATTGAAGAAAAGGGTGTCGCTCTCGCCCGGCTGCACCAAGGTCGTGTGGACGATCACATCCGGCGACTCCGGCACATAGCCGCGCGCCGCGCCGTCCAGACCGAGCGCCATCGCCGCCTCGCCCACGGCCTGCCCGCGACCAGGCGCGGTGAGAACAAAGTTGTGCAGCATGTCATCGCTGTTGCGGAAAACCAGACGCAGACGCGTGCCGGCCTTGATCGTGATGACGGGCGTGTCGAACTTCAGGCCGGGCTGCGTGCCCAGCACGAGCGACTGCTCGCCCTCGGCATTGACCCAGTCAGCCGGCGCGGTGACCGGACGCTTGGCGCTCACGATCGCCGGCGTCGCTGACGTCTGCGCGCACAGTTCCGCCTCTGAAATATCCAAGGGCACGATCCGATCGCCCGCCGGAAAACGATTCATCGTATAATAAGCTGTGTCGTGCAGCAGCGCTTCGCCGCCCGCCGCAGACTTCAGACCCGGCAACCGGATCTCGTGCACATAACCCTCGCGCAGGCACGCGACCGCAATGCGCACGCTCAGGCCGTCCGGCGAAACCACAACGCGCCGCACCGGGCACGACATGCGATTGACCGGCGCGCTGCCGTAGGCGCGATGATAGAGGTAGGTGAAACCCGCCACGCGGTAGCTGGCCTCATCCTCCGCGCTCGCCCGATCCACCGGCTGCGTGAAGGTCAGCACAAAGCCATCCGGCTGCGCGCGCACCTCCTTGATCTCAAACGGCATCTGCTGCGTCCACTCGACGCGCTCGAGCCCGTACTGCGCCGGTCCGACCGAGCCCCAGCCGCGCGCGGTCTGGCCGGCAAACATCACCCCACCCTCGCCCTGCGCGAGACGCAGGATGCCAGACTGAAAGCCTTCCCGGAACGGATACGCCGCGCCCTGCCACACGCCTTTCACCTCTTCGAGGCTGACGCGCAGGATTTTGCTCTGGCCCTGATCGCCGATGAAAAGCTGGCCCGCGAACGGACCGAACTTCCCCTCGCTCCGATCCTCGATCACGCCCGCGTTGGAGATGCCGAGAATCGTGTGCGGGAGCCAGACTGCCGGGGGCTTGAGCGCCGGCATGCGCTTGGCGACCTCGTGCATCGGCTCCTCGAAATCGCGGATGTCCTCCGTCACGAGATCGACATTCGACCCCGCCAGACGGCTCGACGCCAGACCAGCCGGATGTCCGGCAAAGTCGCCCGGAGCGACATGCGTCAGGCGGCCCGAGCCGACCCATTCGCCCTGATTGTCGGTAAAAAACCACGCGCCCTTAGACGTGACCAGAAAGCCCGCCGGCGAACGCAGCCCCGCCGCAATCGGAATCGTGCGGCCGGACGGCGTGATCTCGAGCATCCACCCGCGCCACGGCGCGGGCGCCTGCGTGGCGCTGCCAAACGCGACATTGAGCGTCACGCGCAGATTGCCATTCGGCGCGATCACCGGACCGAATGCGTACTCATGGTAGCTGCCCGCAATCGGCAGCTTGGCCACCGTTTCGAAGACATCCGCTCGGCCATCGCCATTCGTGTCCTCGATCCGCGTCAACTCCTGCCGCTGCGCCACATAGTAGCCGCCTTTTGCGGACACCGTGATGCCGAGCGGTTCGTGCAGCCCCGAGGCGAAGAGCGTGAAACGCGGCTTGGGTTCCGCGTCATACGCGCCCTCGACCAGCCAGATTTCACCGCGCCGGGTGGCCACGAGGAGACGACGCCCCTCGATCGGGAGGATGCCGCTGACCTCGAGCACAATGTTCTCCGGCACCGGGATGGTCGTGCGTTTCCAAAAACCGTTCTCGCGGGCTACCAGGGAGTCGGACGGAGCCGCAAAGCGCTCGGCCGCGGAGGGATTGTTGACCAGCGGCGTGGTCGTCTGCGCAACGAGCGCCACGGCCGATACGAGCAAGCAAAAGGGAAGTCTCATGGGGAGGGGAATCACCAAACCAGGGAGTAATTGATCGGGGCCTCGAGCGTCGACGGGGCCAACGGGATCGCGAGCTGCTGACGCCCGTTGATCGTGCGGATGATCGGCTTGTGCACGGCGTCCGCCGGCCAGTCGACGTACCACGCGCGGTCGCCGATGATCCAGCCACCGGCGCGCGGTGTGATCCGGTCGCTCTCCGCCAGCAGCACCCACGCCGACCACGACGGCAGGCTGCCCTTGATCTGCATCGAACGGGTCAAGCCGCGCCCGTCTGCCGTCGGCGCGATGCGATCAGTGATGCGCAGGGCGGCGAGCTCGGCGTTGAAAACCGGCTGGCCGTTGGCCTCGAGCGTGTAGCCGCGGGAAACCCACAGATCCTCCGGCCGGTCGGGCCAGCCGCTCGTGCGCGGATACTCGAGCAAGCCGACGGTCGGCTTGCCGTCGAAGGTCACCACAGGCCCCGTCGGACGCACGAGCTGGTCGTTGCCGCGTCCATCCCACATGTCGACCGTGTTGGCGAACGATCCGCGCCACGCGTGAAGGATCGAGCCCGTTTCAAAATCATACGCGTAGTGAACGCCAGCGGGGGTGCCGATCGCCGCCGCGTAGAGACGTTTGCGCGGCTCGAAGGGGACAAACCCGCGCTGCAGCACCACGCGGTCAACCGGCTCGACTGCCAGCACCTTGGGCGGCGCAGGCGGACGCGCATTGGCCGGAACGGCGGTCAGGCTTTGCGGCGCCACACCGGGCCCCTCGGCGGAAACGTCAAACTGGGGCGGATTCGTCACCGGGTGCACGAGGTCCGCGCGGAATTCATGGCGTCCGGCGGCGAGCGTGATCACGCCCGGCTGGCTGCCACCGCGATCGATCGGCGTCACCACCGGCTGGCCGTCGATCAGCAGGCGCGAAGGTCCGCGCGATTCGATCGCGAAGCGATAATTGCCGGCCCGCGGCACGGTGATTGCGCCCGTGAAGACCAGCGCGAAGCGCCCGCTCTTCTCGACCGCACCGTGCGCGAAACGCGTCGGCACGCCCTCGGCCTTGGGCGTCTCGTTGTCATAGCTCCCCACCGTGGCAAAATTGCCCGCGTAGAGCCGATACCGCAGGTCGCCAACGGTGACCGGCTCGGCGCTGAAGCGTTTGAACGCCAAGTTGCGGATCGCGACCGGGCCACCAGCGGTGACAAAGGCCAAAGGACCCGTCGCTCCCTCACCGGGGACGACGGCACGGGCGTCCGCCTTCATGAGTTCGACATTCTCCAGCACGGTGAAGCCATTGAGCACAACCTTCGTGAACCGGGCAGGGATCACGCGTGCCTGGGACGCATCGTAGACCGGCGCCTTGAAGTCGACCTGCAGTCGTTGCCACAATCCGGGCGCACGCACGGCGGCACTGGCCGCTTTCCCGTGCTGCGTCAGGCCTGCGGCTGAAAGCGGAAGCGCGTAGCGCCCCTGCAACAGCACCTGTGGCTCGGACCCGGCGGGCAGAAGGTAGTCGAACTCGAGCTGGAGATCGCCGTGGTCCCAGCCGGTCAGGAGCGGCCCCGCCGCACGTGCGCCCACGAGGATGCCCGCCCCGGGCGCGGGTTCGAGGGCATCGGCTGTGCGCGGATCGCCAGCAAGGCCTCCGGCAACGCTCCAGCCGGAAGCCGCAGCGCGAAAAGCCGTCAATGATTCGAGGGAAACCGGGTCGGCGGGAAGCACCGGCTGGGCACGCACAACCACGATCAGGGCGCAGGCAGCCGCCCACGCACGCAACGTCAGGGGAAGGGGTAACATAATAGCTATGAAATGCTCGGCCGCTGGGCGGGCACGGGCAATCCGAATCCGGCTCGTCCCGTCCGACCGAAGCGCGCCGAGATCGCCGAAGAAAGCCGTTGACACTCAAAAAACAGTGCCGCATTCACTCCCTTCCCTTTGTTGCAGGGTGGAGCAGCCTGGTAGCTCGTCAGGCTCATAACCTGAAGGTCGTTGGTTCAAATCCAACCCCTGCACCCAATTTGAAACCCCCGGAAACTGCTCCCGGGGGTTTCTGCTTAATGGCTTACGCGATTTTCGAAAGAGCGGCTGTCCGCATGCAACCTCAGTCAGCACGAGGCAACTTTGGGACACCAAAACCAAACATTACGCCAAACATTTTTTCGAGCCGAAAAGCAGGTTTTCCCCATCGGCCTTCAGGCTCCGCACCCACAGGTCTGACCCTTGAGCATCAATAAAATAGCCACTCCTGACGGAGTGGCTAAGGCAGCAAAAACTGGAGGAAATTTAGGCGGCCGAAGGGATGCCCGAGGCACCCTGCTCCCGAGGGGAGCCGACCAAACACCCGATCCCACGTTGCGTAAGTCGCATAATTTCACCCAGCGGATAACGCCAAGTCCCGGGGAGAATCTCCACCGGGTGAAGCAGTCCCTCCTTGGTCATCCTCCAGATCGTCACGCGATTCACGCTGAGGAGTTCCGCCGCGCGCTTCTGCGTGACCAGGGCACGAGCGTCGCTGTCGCCTCCGCGTGCAGCCTCTTCCACCTGCCCGGAAATCAGTCGCTGCACCAGATCTCGCTCCCCGCTCGTTAGGGAGGAGTCAGTCGTCACGACGGATTGGAGAATCGCCCGGGAGGTCGGATTCATGGCGATCAAACCCCAGCCAGCAGGCTATGCCGAACGGATTCGCGGAGGCTCTCGCGCGCCAGGACATCGGCCGCGAGCCGTTCGACCATCGTATCGTGAAACCTGTTCACGCGGTGATGCACCGGAAAGCCAAAGTCGGTCTTTTCAGTCCTCCACTCCACTGACGCGACCATGCGCTGGTCGCGGTGATCGAAGAGGCGCACCTCGCCGCCATCGAAGGCGGGCGCCTGATTCAGGAACGCCTCGACCGCCTCCAGCGCCGAGTCGGTTCGATGACCAGGGAGGAAAAGCCCCGCGCGGTTCTGCCGATAGATTTGATACCGCACCACCGACGCTGCCGCGTCGGGGCCGGTGATGGATGATGTCGGGTGGTTCGTTTTCATGGATGAGTTGGGTTTCGCTGCATCCATCTCTGCGCCACCCGGCGTCATTCTCAATCGAGCGGCCCTGCCGAAATCGCGGGGCGATTCCTACACCGGATTCGGTAGGCTCCGAGCATCGGGCGCAGCACGCCGATCCACAATCGTGGCGTCATGCGACCTGGAGAACAACGTCCTGCTTCTCCGGGCGCTCGCATTTTCGACCGCTGGGCATTGGGGCCGCTCGCCAAGCGGAGGTCCATCGGCCGCTGGCGCAGGACATTGTGAAAATCGGCTGCCTTAGCCACGGTGCCAAATATCCGCACGCAACAGGCCCCATTCGAATTCGCGACGACCTGTGAGTTGAAACCCCTGGCGCGTCAGCACTTCGTCCGGCACAGTCAGGTGGCGGGCCGGAAGTGCGACGACAAAATGGAAAAACGCATACATGAGTGCGTGGACAGCCTTTGCGCGCCATCTGGCTGGGCCTGCATGGGGGACAGCGAAGTCGGCCACGAGCCAGATTGCCCGCTCCGACGACGCGTTCGCCAGGTGGTTCACCACGGCGGTCAACGCTTCCGGAGGGAAACAATCCAGGAAGAAACAGGTGACGATGGCGTCGTATTTTTGCGCCGGTTGCCAGACCAGCGTGTCCGCACATTCCCATCGCACCCGGTCTTCCCAGGGTTGAGTCCTTTGCTGTGCCACCGCGATCATGGCCGGGCTCGCCTCGACACAGGTCAGCTTGGCCTGAGGAAATCGCTCCAGGAATGCGGCGGCGAATCGTCCGTGTCCTTCGCCCACACTCAAGACGTGTTTGCATCCGGCGAGCGCATGAAGCCATTGCGTTCGGACCTCCTGCAGTCGTGAACCTGCCGTGATAGCCTCAAGCCAGTCGTAATGAGGCGCCAGTCGGTTGAAGTTCATGCCAGGGACCAGAGCACGGTAGCAACAACGGCCCCGGCGATGTAGGCGACTACATCTAAAATATCGCCCGTAGCATGGGAGAACAGGTGCGGTCCGACAACTTCGGCCGCTATCGGCCAAACCGCCAAGTGCATCAAGACTTCGCGCCAGTCCGGGGGGGTGTCCGTGGTGCGAAGTCGGAGCCGGCGTTGCACCCACAGGATCAAGGGAAGTGCCGCCGGAATCAGCAAAAGGTCAGCAAAGTGATTGCGGAGAAACGGTCCTTTCAACGCGATCGGCACGCACCAGCGGTTCGCCGCGTATAACGCGCAAGCGATGAGACACACGGGGTCTCGCGCATATCCGTATTTTTTCAAAGCAACGCGCAAATCGCCAGGCCAAAGCCGAAGGCCAGGAGGATTTTGAAAATGGGGTTGAGGTAAACCGATGATGGGTCCGGTATCATAATAAGAAGTGGATGCTGAGTATTTGGCTGACGGACATTTGGCTGGAGGATGAATCACGGTTGCCCGACGGACGGGAAAGGCCATTTCTCCCGCCGCTGCTCTTCCTCGCGGTGTCGCATGCGGGCCGCAAGAATCTCGGCACGGCCGAGATAGCCGACAACGACACCGGGAGCCCGACGCTCGACGACCGGCAGACGCCCGATATCTCGTTGCAGCATCTTGTTCATGGCGTCGTTAAGGGTTTCGTCGGTAAACGCCGTGAGCGGATTGGCCGTGCCCGCTTGCAACACCGTGAGCGTGCCTGATTCGGCCGCACGTTGCGCGCGGAGGAGATCACCCCGCGTAACGATGCCTACGAGTTGACCGTTCTCCGTGATCAAGGTCGCTTGCCTGCGCGCAAATGTTGAACCGGCTTCAGCGATCTTCTCGGCCAAAGCAGTCATCGAGGTGTCCGCAGTGACCACGGGTGGCTTGGGATCCATGACTTCGCCAACCCGTATGAGTTCGAAGATATCAACGGCATATTCGCGCGTAATGTGCTGTCCCCGACGCGCGAGTTTCTCGGTCAGAATCGAACGCCGGAGGAGCAACACTGTAACGCATAGCGCGGCTACACTCCCGACCAGCAATGCGGGCAAAGCGTTGAAGTCATGGGTCAGTTCCAACAAGAAAATCATCCCGGTCAGCGGCGCGCGCATCGTTCCACCCATCATCGCGGCCATGCCCACCATGGCCCACAGCCCGGGATGAGCCGCGCCCATGAGCGCACCCAGAAGGGCTCCTACCGCACCACCCACCATGAGGAGAGGCGCCAGCACGCCACCGGACGTGCCTGACCCCAAGGCGACGGCCCAGACAATGCCCTTCGCGAAAAACAATCCCACCAAAGCCGCGCCTAAAATTTCGCCCCGCAGCAACCCGTGAATGGTCTCGAAACCTACCCCAAGCACACGCGGATCCAATAGCCCACCCAGGCCGACGAACAATCCTCCCAGCGCAGGCCACCACATCCAGTGCAGCGGCAGTTTGGCAAATCCATCCTCACACGCATAAACGAGCGCAGTGAGCAAACCGGACACCAAACCGGCACAGATTCCCACGAGGAGGGCGAGGGCCAGCGCCTGGGGCTCCAGCATGGCGTGCGCGGGGACCGGGAAGATCGGAGGAACACCAAGGAGATACACCCGGACGATGGAAGCGATGATCGCAGCGGTGGCCACCGGGATGAAACTTCGCGGCTTCCACTCAAATAGTAAAAGCTCGACCGCCAGCAACACCGCGGCAATGGGCGTGGCAAAGACGGCCGCCATCCCGGCCGCCGCACCCGCCACCAAGAGGGTCTTTCTTTCCGCAGAGGAAAGATGAAAAAGCTGGGCGAAAATCGAGCCGAAGGCTCCGCCCGTCATGATGATCGGTCCCTCGGCACCGAACGGGCCACCCGTGCCAATTGAAAGTGCCGATGACAGGGGCTTCAGGATTGCGACCTTGGGATTGATCAGACTCCGCCCGAGAAGGATCGCTTCCAGCGCCTCGGGGATGCCATGGCCACGGATCTTTTCCGAACCGTAGCGCGCCATGAATCCGATGCCGAGGCCGCCGAGAACCGGCACGACCACGCCCCACCATCCAAAATGGTGATCGGTAAGCGTAACCGGTTCCGCAGACCAGCGCAGGAAAAATGCCGCGTTGGTAAAAACGGCGATCAGCCAGAGGAGCGCCGTGGCGACAAACGCGGCGATGACTCCAATCGGCAGGGCCAGCGCACACAACAAAAGCACGCGCCGGTCTGTGGTGAAGTCGGCGAGACCTCCGTGGCTCGTGGAGGTGACGCGGGTGGTTTTCGGAACGGCGGTTGTCATGCAAAAGAGACTTCGGGATTGCATCGCATTACGATATATTACAATATCTTTTTACCGTCGCTCGCGGACATGTCCCAAACTCGCATCACCAAATCTCACTACGAATCGCTGGCCGCCTTGCGGCACGCGTTGCGGCGGTTTCTGAATTTCAGCCAAGACGCCGCCCGTCAGTCCGGGCTGACCCCTCAGCAGCATCAGGCCCTGCTCGCCATCAAAGGCTTCCCTGGTCGCGACTTTGTATCGATCACCGAATTGGCCGAACGCCTACAATTGCGCCATCACAGCACGGTTGGTTTGGTTGACCGGCTGACGCGCGCGCGTCTCCTGCGCCGAACGCCGTCGGTGTCGGATCGGCGCCGGGTGGAACTGAGGCTAACGGCCCAAGGCGAGAAAGTCATCGAGAAGCTTTCCGCCACTCATCTCAACGAGCTGCGCCAGTTCGGACCGGAGCTGTATCGCTTGATTGGCTCCATCATTGAAGCTTAGCGCTCACCCCCTGCCGACCGGGGTCGGCGTATTTCCAACAAAAACCAACTCACGCTTCTATGACCAAAATCTACAACGACATCACGGAAACGATTGGAAACACGCCTCTCGTGCGGCTGAACCGCACGGCGGCTGCACACGGTGCCCAGGCGGAAATCCTCCTGAAACTCGAATTCTTTAATCCGCTTTCCAGCGTAAAAGACCGAATCGGGCTTGCCATGATCGATGAGGCATTGCGCGCAGGGAAAATAACCTCAAAGACCGTTCTCATCGAACCGACGAGCGGCAATACGGGTATTGCGCTGGCATTCGTTGCTGCGGCAAAAGGCATTAAGCTGATTCTCACGATGCCAGAAACAATGTCGGTGGAGCGTCGGAAGATTCTCAAAATCCTGGGCGCACGAGTGGTGCTGACGGAAGGCCCAAAGGGCGTCAAAGGCGCGATGGCCAAAGCGGAGGAGCTGGCGGCAAAGATCACCCATAGCCTTATTTTGCAGCAGTTCACCAATCCCGCCAATCCAGCGGTTCATAGGAAAACGACTGCCGAGGAAATCTGGCGTGATACCGACGGAAAGGTGGACATCGTTGTCTCTGGGATCGGAACGGGCGGCACCATTACTGGCGTCGGTGAGGTGCTGAAAGAGCGCAATCCTTCCTTGAAGATGATCGCGGTTGAACCCGATTCTTCGCCGGTTCTTTCAGGCGGCCAGCCCGGTCCGCACAAACTTCAGGGCCTCGGTGCCGGCTTTGTTCCCGCCGTGCTCAACACCAAGATCTACGACGAAGTGATTCGGGTGAAGGACACCGAGTCCGGCCCGGTCAGCAAGGAAGTCAACAAGCTCGACGGAATCCCGATCGGCATCTCGTCGGGCGCGGCCGTTTGGGCCGCGCTCCAGCTGGCGAAGCGACCGGAAAACAAAGGAAAACGAATTGTAGTCATCATTCCATCTAGCAGTGAGCGCTATCTTTCATCATGGCTATTTGCAGACGTCGCGGTCGAGAGCGACTCGGTGGATGATCTCTTTGCTTCATCATTGGCCTGACGGCGCCAAGCCTACCCGCGACGTATCGTTTTCGGCAGAACGACGGCCGCAAACGACCTGTAAAAAGTCGAGAGCGTCCAAGAAAGTGCCGAGTGGTTTCGGGCATGATGGATGAGGGTCGGTGCGCCATCGGCGGGCCGCCCTCGTCGTCTTGTCGGCACATCTTCTTCTCTCTGTGGGCAGCGCCTTTGCTACCTTGGCATTCTAGACCCGCGCGAGAAGCCCTGCCCGGTCGCCTATACCCTCGCTCGTCTGCACCTCGCCCGCGAGCTTTTCGATCATCGCGTCCTGAAACCCGATTCGCACGGTGGTGCATGGGAAAACCGAAGTCGGTCTTCTCGGTGCGCCACTCCACCGACGAGACCATGCGCTGATCATGGTGATCGAGGAAGCGAACGCCGCCGCCTTCGAAGGCCGGCGCTTGATTCAGGAATGCCTCGACCGCCTCCGGCGCCGAGTCGGTTC
>CAYWRG010000031.1:0-308 GCA_964460715.1 uncultured Opitutus sp.
CGACGACCTCTGCACGATCATCCGCGGCCCCGATTTCCCCACCGGCGGCACCATCGCTGGCCGCGAGGGCATTGAGAGCTACCTCCGCACCGGCCGCGGCATCGTCCGCATGCGCGGCAAGGCGCACACCGAGGACATGAAGAATGGCGGGGAGATGATCGTCATCACCGAGATCCCCTACAACGTGAACCGCGCGACCCTCGTCACGCGCATCGCGGAATTGGTCGGCGAAAAGGAACTCGACGGCATCCGCGACCTCCGCGACGAGTCCGACGAGAACACGCGGGTGGTCATCGAGATCAAGCGCG
>CAYWRG010000031.1:318-47861 GCA_964460715.1 uncultured Opitutus sp.
CGCGCTCGACAAGAAGCGCCCGAAGCAGATGAACATCAAGGAACTGCTCGACTGCTTCCTGGTGCACCGCCGCGATGTCGTCACGCGCCGCACGCGCTTCCGCCTGAAGAAGGCCGAGGACCGCGCCCACATCCTCGAGGGCTACATCATCGCCCTCGATAACCTCGACGACTTCGTCAAGATCATCCGCGCCTCGACCAACCGCGATGACGCCAAGCAGCGCCTGATGGCGAAGTACCCGCTCTCCGAGCGCCAGACCGACGCCATCCTCGAACTCCGCCTCTACCAGCTCACCGGCCTGGAGCGCGGCAAGATCGAGGCCGAGTACCTCGAGCTGATGAAGCTGATCGAGGAACTCCGCGGCATCCTCGAGTCCGAGGCCAAGCTGCTCGCGCTGATCAAGAAGGAGCTGCTTGAGATGAAGGCGAAGTACACCTCGCCCCGCCGCACCGAGATCCTCGGCTCGTCCGGCGAGTTCCGCATGGAGGACGTCATCCCGAACGAGGGCTGCGTCATCACCGTCTCACACCTCGGCTTCATCAAGCGCACGCCCGTCGCCGAGTACCGCAGCCAGAAGCGCGGCGGCAAGGGCATCATCGGCACGGAAACCTACGAGGACGACTTCGTGGAGCGCCTCTTCACCGCGTCAACCCACGACTACATCCTCTTCATCACCACCAAGGGCCAGTGCCTGGCCAACAAGGTGTACGATGTCCCCGAGGGCACCCGCACATCCAAGGGCAAGTCGGTCGGCTCCTTCCTGCGCCTGACCGAGGGCGACAAGATCGCGGCCATGCTCTGCGTGAACGACTTCGCACCCGACCGCTTCCTCGTCATGGCGACCAAGAGCGGCGTCATCAAGAAGAGCGCGCTCGCCGACTACGCCAACTCCACCCGCGAAGGCGGCCTCATCGGCATCAATCTCTCCGAAGGCGACACCGTCATCGGCGCAGTCCAGACCACCGGCGCCGACGAGCTCATCCTCGTCTCGCACCAGGGCCTCGCCGTCCGCTTCCGCGAGCGCGACCCCGAGTCGAACGAGGACCTCTTCCGTCCCACCGGCCGCGCCACCGGCGGTGTCACGGGCATGCGCTTCAAGCTCGCCAGCGATTACCTGCAGGCCATCGAGGTCGTCGACCACGCCACCAAGTTCCTCGTCGCGAGCGAAGCCGGCCTCGGCGTCCGCACACGCTTCGAGGACTACCGCCTCATCAACCGCGGCGGCAGCGGCGTCTGGGCAATCGATCTCCCGGAGGACGGCTCCGTCAACCTTGTGGGCGCCCTCAGCGTCCGGGATGAGGACGAGATCATGCTCCTCACGGCCAAGGGCCAGAGCGTGCGCTGCCCGGTGAAGGACATCCGCGAGACCAATCGCGGAGCCAAGGGCGTGAAGCTGCTTTCGCTCGCCGATGGCGACAAACTGCTCTCCATCGCCAAGGTCGTCGAGACCGAGGAAGAGCAGAACGGAGCCGCCGAAGCGCCCCCGACATCCGCGACCTGACCAGGCATTCTTCGCTCCGTCCAAACGGCCGCCGCACTCCGGCGGCCGTTTGCTTTACAAGCCGGGGAAAATTCTCGGTCACAAGCCGACTCCGCGCTTGCCAATGCTTTTTTTGCGGCGTCAGTTAACCAAACCGAAAGCGCAAACCTTCGCTCCATGGCCGGCCGACTGTCCTCCTTACTCGATCCCACGCGCATCACACTCAACGTGACGAGCGCCAAGCGAACCGCAGCCCTCAACGAGGTCGCGCGGCTCCTGGATGGTCATGCAGGAGTCACGAATTTTCAGGGTTTCTACAACGAGCTCCTCGCCCGCGAGCGCCTCGATACAACTTGCCTGGGCAACGAGATCGCCCTGCCCCACGCCCGGACCGAGCATGTCGCTGAAATCGTGATCGCCGTCGGCCGCAGCGAGGCCGGAGTCCATTTCGAAAACGGCAACCAGAACGTCCGTCTGATGTTCGTCCTCGGCACCCCGAAGTCGAATCCGGGCGACTACCTGCAGATCGTCAGCGCCCTCTGCAAGATCCTCAAGGAGGCCTCGAATCGCGAGGCCCTGCTCCAAGCCGCGACCCCCGCCGACTTCATCGCCGCGATCGTCGCCGCCGAGGACCGGATGCTCGCTCCGGCCTGAGTGGCAGAGCCAGAAGCCAGAGGCCGGAGGCCAGAAATCAGAGGTCCGCTCAGACTCGGCGCCCGCATCGGCTCTTCTGTTTTCGATGGTTACTAACGTTTATCTGGCTGATCTCTGACTCCGGGCTCTGGCCTCTGGCTTCTGGCTTCTGTTCCCCGTAAGCTTGCCTCAACGCACGCGCGCCGCACCATCGCCTTCGCGCATGATTCGCTCGTTCATCTTTAGCGAAGGCCGGCTGGTCGGACGCGACCTCGAGATCGAGGCGCTGCGCCTCGTGCGCGCCGACAAGGGCCTCGTCCTCTGGGTCGACCTCGAGAACCCCACCGATGACGAGATCAAGACCATCCTGGAAGGCGTTTTCCAGTTTCACCCGCTCGCGATCGAGGACTGCGTGACCCCGAGTTCGCTGCCCAAGGTCGAAGACTACGAGGAGTACCTCTTCATGGTGATGCATGCGGTCGACTTCACCCGGACGGAGAAGTTCAACACGGCCGAACTCAATCTCTTCCTCGGCAAGGACTACCTCGTCAGCTTCCACCGCACGCCGCTCAAGTCCGTGGCCACGCTGGTCGATCGTACGATCAAGGCCACCGGGATCGTGGCCCGCGGCCCCGACCGTCTCGCCCACTACCTGCTCGACGCGCTCGTCGACCTTTACAAGCCCGTCACGGACGAGCTTCGCGGCGAGTTGGAGGAGATCGAGGAATCCGTGCTCGCCGAGGGCACGCCCAACCTCACCGCCGATCTCATCGCCGTCCGCAGCGAGATCAATCACCTGCGCCAGATCGTGCGACCGCAGCGCGACGTCGTGAACAAGCTCGCCCACGGCGACTCCAAGCTCATCCGCGCCGTCATGCTGCCGTACTTCCGCGATCTGCGCGACAACCTCGTGCGCATCGATGAAACCGCCTCGAGCTACGCCGACCAGCTGCTCATTTCCTTCGATCTCTACCTGAGCAAATCCGGCTTCCAGGCCAACGAGGGCATCAAGGCGCTCACCGCCCTGACGGCCATCACCCTGCCGCCCATGTTGATCGGCACCTGGTACGGAATGAATTTCGAGCATATGCCCGAACTCGATTCTCCTCACGGCTACACCGTCGTCGTCGCCGTCACCGTCACCGCCACCGCCCTCATGGCCTGGTGGTGCAAGAAGCGCCGATGGATCTAGGGATTTTCGATTCTCGATTTTGGACTTTCGATCTCGAACCGCCGATTTCCACAACGTCCTCGCGAGCCAACTGAATCCACCGTCAACCGACCCGCCGCGCCGCCCGAAGTCAGTAATCGAAATTCGAAAATCGAGAATCGAAAATGTTAACGACCCTCGTCTACCGCGACAGCAAGCTCGCCGCGCACAATCCGCCGGCGGAGACGCTCGCGGCGTTGCGCAACGAGCCAGGGGTGATGCTGTGGGTAGATCTCTCTGATCCGACCGCTGACGAAATCAAACTGGTCCTGGAGCAGGTCTTCGCCGTGCATCCGCTCGTGATCGAGGACTGCGTCGGGGATTCACCTCTGCCCAAGCTCGAGGACTACGACGACTACCTGTACTTCGTGATGCACGCGGTCGATTACTCAAAGACCGACAAGTTCTCCACGACCGAACTCGACCTGGTCCTCGGCAAAACCTTTCTCGTCACCTTTCACCGCCAGCCACTCAAGCCCGTCCAGGCCGCCCTGGAACGGTCGCTGCGCAACCCCAACTACCCGGTGCGCGGGCCGGACCGCTTTGCCCACACCATCCTCGACTTCATGGTCGAGGCCTACAAGCCGGCGCTCGACGAGCTGCGTCATGAGCTCGAGTCGATTGAAGGCGCAGTCCTCCAGCACGAGAACGCTTCCACCCTCTTCCCTCGCGTCGTCGCCCTGCGCAAGGAACTCGCCATGCTCCGGCAAATCGTGCGGCCGCAGCGCGAGGTCGCAACCCTGCTGGCTTCAGGCAAGACGCGGCTGGTCCGCTCGGTGATCGTTCCCTACCTGCGTGACCTGAGTGAAGACCTCGCCCGCATCGAAGCCCAGGCCGGCAGCTGGGCCGACCAGCTAATCCTCTCGTTCCGCATCTACCTGAACAAATCCAGCCACGAGGCCAACGAGGGCATCCGGGTGCTGACCGCCCTGACTGCGCTCACCATCCCGCCGCTCGTGATCGGCAGCTGGTTTGGCATGAATTTTTCGCGCATGAGCGAGCTCAAACCCGCCTTCGCCTACCCTCTGGTGGCCGCGCTCACCGTCGCCTCGACGTTCGCGATGCTGCTGTTCCTGCGCCGCAAGCGCTGGCTCTAGCTGGAGGCGAGCCCCACCCGCCCCAGCGGGAACACCTCCACGTCCACCGCCTCCGCCACGCAGGCGTGCTCGGGCGGACGGCCCTGCGGGCCGAAGCCGGCGAGCGTCAGCACCCGATCATCATAGGCGGTCGTCTCCGTCAGCTGAAACCGGTAAGGACGATGGGCCACTTGCCCGCTCCAGAGTTGATTGCGTTGCCCGTCGAACGAGTAAAGGCGGTAGCGTTCCAGCAGAAAAAACTCACGCGTGCCCGGCGCAGCAACCTGTCCCTGGGCCGCTGGCGCATACTCGAATCGGCCCTTCACCCCATCGCCCTGTCGCTGGGAAACGTACTCCCATCCTCCGCCCGGCAAGCGCCGCGCCGACATGCGCGCATGCTCGTAGGGCAGGTGAAAGAGGCCACGGGCCACCTTGACCGCCAGCCACTGGTTGCAATCGAGGGAGTAAAACCAGACTCCCGGACGCCCGGCGTCATCGTGAACGTAGGTCCGCACGTTGAGTTCAAGGAAGTCCGACAGCCCTGGCACCGTCGGACAGAATCGCGGCCGCACCGCCTGCATGAAAAACGGCACCAGCCCAACCCAGGCGCGGCCATCGCAGGTATCCACCGTGAGCCCCGGCGGCAGGGTCCGCTGCACCACATCCGGATCCCATGACCAATGCAGGAACAGGAGTTCCGCCCACCGCTGAAACATCACAGCGCCGTGCTGCGGACGCACGCGCTCCTGGAGACGTTGGGCTTCGGTCGGCGATGGCATGCGGCACGCTAGCAGGGTCGCCCGCTTTCCTCAACCACCTGTCTCCCAACCCGCGCTTGCCACCGCTGGGCCAGCCTCCGAACGTTTCCTCATGCGCCTTCCGTCCTTCTCCGCCCTGATTGTCGCCGCCAGTTCCATCGCGTTTGCCCAGTCAGCCGACGACGCGGCCATGGTGCGCAAGATCTACTCGGAGGTCCTGACCTCGAGTCCGGCCTACGAACAACTGCGAGTCCTCACCACCGAGCACGGTGGCCGCCTCGCCGGATCCAAGGCCCTTGAGGGCGCAGTCCTGTGGGGCGAGCGCGAGCTCAACGCGATGGGCCTTGATCGCGTCTGGAAGCAGGACGTCATGGTCCCGCATTGGGAACGCGGCGCCAAGGAATCCGTCCGCATCCTCCCGTCGAAGGGCAAGGCCCGCCCGCTCTCCGCGCTCGCGCTGGGCGGCACCCTCGCCACCCCGGCCCGTGGGATCACCGCCGAGGTCATCGAGGTCAAATCCCTCGCCGAGGTCGCCAACCTCGGCCGGGAGAAGATCGCGGGCAAGATTGTGTTCTACAATCGCCCCATGGACCCGACCTTCATTCAGACCATGCAGGCCTACGGCGCCGCCGGCGACCAGCGCCGCGCCGGACCCAGCGAAGCCGCCAAGTACGGCGCCGTCGCCGTCGTGATCCGCTCCCTCACCCTTGCCCTCGACGACTACCCGCACACCGGCAGCACCGCCTACAGCCCGGGACTGAACACCGTCCCGGCCGCCGCCCTCAGCACGATCGGCGCCAATGCCCTCAGCGAAGCCCTCGCCGCCGATCCCAAACTCAAGCTCGAGATCAAGATCAACGCCAAGTGGCACCCCGACGCTCCGTCACACAACGTGATCGGCGAGATCCGCGGCTCCGAATTCCCTGACCAGATCATCGTCGTCGGCGGACACCTCGATTCATGGGATGTCGCCCCCGGCGCGCATGACGACGGTTCCGGGATCGTCCAGTCCCTCGAAGTCCTGCGCGCCTTCAAGGCGCTCGGCATCAAGCCACGCCACACGTTGCGCGCCGTGCTCTTCACCAATGAGGAGAACGGACTTCGCGGCGGCACGGCCTACGCCAGCCGCGCCAAGGAACTCGGCGAGAAGCATGTCTTCGCCGTCGAAACGGACAGCGGCGGCTTCGCCCCTCGCGGGTTCACGCTCGGCAGCACCCAGGGTGACGCCCATGAGCGCGCCTCGCGTTGGCTGCCGCTGTTTGAACCCTATGGCATCCACATGCTGCAAAAGGGCGGCGGCGGCGCGGATATCGGACCGCTTCTCCTCCAGGGAACGACCGTGGCCAATCTGGTGCCGGATTCCCAACGCTACTTCGACATCCATCACACCGCCGCGGACAGCATCGACAAGGTCAACAAGCGCGAACTCGAGCTCGGCGCCGCCGCCCTCGCCGCGCTGATCTACCTGATTGATTCGCAGGGGCTTTGAGACTCGAAACCCGGTCAAATCCGGCCGGCATACAAACCGGGGTTACCACGAAATACACGGAACACACGAAAGATTCCGAACCCGGATTTCCGGATCTATTTCGTGTGTTCCGTGTATTTCGTGGTGATCAATGTCTTCGTTTCGTGCCGATTCGCCCGATTCGCGGGCTCCGAACATCGCCGAATGTTACGAAACAAAAACCTCTCCCTAATTCCGTGAGGGTTTCGTGGTTCTGTCGTCCTGACGTCTGACTTCGGCACGGTTCGCGCTGTTAAGCGGCCTGCTTGAAGGATCTCCTCCAGGACACCCGCGTCCAACGCCTGCTGCTGGCCAACATCACCGGCTCAGTCGGCTCCGGGGTGACCATCATCGCCATCCCGTGGCTCCTGATCCAGCAGCCCGGCGGCGAGCGGGCCTACGGGTACGCAACGCTGGGCACCACCCTGGCGCTCTTCCTGTTCATGCCCTACTACGGCGCCTGGATCGACCGGCATTCGCGCAAACGCATGATGCTCGTCGGAGAGGCGTTCGGTTTTTTCGCCACCCTCACCATGGCGATCTGGGCCTTTGTTTCCGGCCGGGTTGAAACCTGGCAGCTCATGACGAGCTACTTCTGTGGCATGCTCTACTACACACTGCACTACCCGGCAAAATTCGCCTTCGTCCAGCAGACCTTCGAACGCCGTCACTACCAGTCGCTCACCGGGTTGATGGAGATCCAGGGCCAGACCGCATCGATGCTCGCCGGCGGCCTGGCCAGCCTGCTCATCGGGCACATCGCCCTTCCGGTGATCCTGCTCGTCGATGCCGGCACCTACCTCTTCAGCTTCGTTGTCCAATCGACCATTCCCTACCACGCCAGCCACCTCGAGGAGGCGCGCCGGCGCGCCCCGAGGAACGCCTGGCTCGCCATGGCGGAGGGTGGACGCTGGCTCCGCGACCGGCCGCGGCTGTGCGTCTTTCTCCTCGCCACCTACGTGCCCTTCGTCGCCGTGATGGTCGGCAACTACCTGTTCCCTCTCTACGTCGATCGCGTCCTCGCCGCCTCCTCGGATGTCTTTGGTCGCGGCGAGGTCATCTTCGCGCTCGGCGCCATCCTCGCCGGACTGTTCATCCCGCGGCTCGCGACCAGCCACGGCGCACACCGGACGATCGTGGCAACCATGGGCCTCTTCCTCGTCGGACTCGCCGTGCTCAGTCTCTTCCACGCCACGCCGTTCTACTACGCGGCCCTGCTCCTGCTCGGGCTCGGCAGCGCCGGGTCGCGCGTCGCACGCGGCGCGCTCGTGCTCAACCTTGTTCCCAACACCGTCATGGGTCGCGTGCAGATGTTCTTCTCCGCGTTCGACCGTCTCTTGCGCACGATCTTGACCTTCGCCGCGACCGTCATCGTGGCACGGTCCAGCGCTTCGCTCGGCTTTGCCGGGCTGGGCCTTGTTGTCCTCGTGGCGTTCGCAGCCATGCTCGCCAGCCGTTCGTCGGTTCGTGCTCCCGCGAACGCACCGCTCCGATCGGCCGCCTGAATCCCGTTGTCCGTCCGCCCGAAGGTGCTAGGCAGGACCGATGTCCAAGTTCTTCCCGGAACTCACACCCGCGCATCGCACGTTCATTCTCGCGCAGAAGATCCACTTCGTGGCCTCGGCCCCCGAGCAGGGCCGCGTGAATCTTTCTCCCAAGGGCATGGATACCTTTCGGGTGCTCACGCCCTCGAAGGTCGGCTACCTCGACGCCACCGGCAGCGGCAACGAGACCGCCGCCCATCTCGCGCAAAACGGCCGGATCACCCTCATGTTCTGCTCGTTCGAGCAGGCACCGCTGATCCTTCGCATCTATGGCCGCGCCCGCGCCGTGCGTCCGCACGACGCCGACTGGAGCCAGTACCGCCCGCTCTTCGGCCCGCCCCTGCCCGGCGAGCGCCAGCTCATCATCACCGACGTGGAGAGCGTGCAGACATCCTGCGGGTTCGCCGTTCCCTTTTACTCCTACGAGGGCGAACGCACCCAGCTCCGCGACTGGGCCGAGCGCAAGGGCCCCGCGGCCGTCGCGGCCTACCGCGCCGAGCACAACCGCGTGAGCATCGACGGCCTCCCCACCGGCCTGATCCCGGAGTAAACCTAGCCCCGACCGTTCAAATCTCCCCCATCCGGCCAAATTCGCAGTCATCAAGTAACCCAATCGGTTACTTGATGACTGCGGAGCGGCTGAGTTTTCGTGTCGTGACGGCGGGCGGATTCTCGGTCTTGCTCGCGGGTCCAATCGCATGATCAGTGCCCTTGTCTTTGATTTCGACGGTTTGATCGTCGACACCGAAACCCCGCTCGTCGAGGCGTGGGTGGAACTGCACGCCGAACACGGCCTGCCCTACGAACTGGCCAAGGCTCACGGGGTTGTCGGCCATGTGGGCATCGATTTCGATCCGTGGAGCGCGTTTCCCGCCAACCACGATCGCGGGGAGCTTGAGCGCGAGTATCGTCGGCGCACCCGGCTCTACACGAACCGCCAGCCCGTGCTCCCCGGCGTGATGGCGCTGCTGGACGAAGCCAAACGGCGCGGTCTGGGGATGGCCGTAGCCTCGAACTCCGACCACGCCCACGTCGAGCGCCACCTCGACCGGCTGTCGTTGCGTCCTTATTTCGCCGCCATCCGCTGCATCGACGACGTGTCCGCGGGCAAACCCGCGCCCGACGTCTACCTCGCGGCGCTCAAGGCCCTTGATGCCCCCGCGACCACCAGCGTGGCCTTCGAAGACTCGGTCCCCGGCCATGTCGCCGCCAAACGCGCGGGCCTGAACTGCGTGGTCGTGCCCAACCCGTCGACCGCGCATTTCGCGTTTCCGCACGCCGACCTCAAGCTACCTTCCCTCGCCCACACGACGTTTGACGAACTGCTCGCGCGGTTCTCTGCTCGGACCGGATGACCCCACCCCCGCGCTTCAACGTTCTCGGCGTCGGCGTGCAGGCGCTGACGCTGGAGTCGGCGCGGGATCAGGTCATCGCCGCCGCCTGCGAGAGCCCGCCGCGAATCGTGTGCTGCTGCGATGTGAACAGCATCTGCTCGGCCCGCCGCGACGCCCGCCACCGGGCGGTCCTCAACCGCGCGTTCCTGACCACACCGGACGGCATGCCGCTCGTCTGGCTCGGTCGCCGGGCCGGCCACGAGGACATCCAGCGCGTCTACGGTCCTGACCTCCTTCTCGCCGTCGTCGCCGCAACCACCACCAGGGGACACCGGCACTACTTCTGCGGCGCGGGTCCCGGCACCGCCAGCCTGCTCGCCACCACCTTGAGCGTGCGCTTTCCCGGTCTCACGATTGCCGGAACCGAAACGCCGCCCTTCGGTGAATTCAGTGACGCCGCGATTGATGACATCGCCGCCCGCATCCGCGCCGCGCAAGCTGACATCATCTGGATCGGCCTGAGCACACCGCGGCAGGAAGCCTTCATGGCCGCGCTGCAGCCACGCCTTGAGCGCGGGGTTCTGCTGGGGGTCGGCGCCGCCTTCGATCTCCTCTCCGGCCGGATCCGTCAGGCCCCCGGCTTTATCCGCCGAAGCGGCTGCGAATGGCTGTGGCGGCTGATCCGCGAACCCCGCCGCCTCGGCCCGCGCTACCTGCGCAATGGCCCGCTCTTCCTCAGCCTGATCGCCGGCCAGCTCAGCGGAGTAAAGCGGTTTCCGATCGAAGAGTAACTCGATCCGGGTTTCACGCGAAGGCGCGATGTAGCCGGGGTCGCTGACCCCGGTTCGGGGCATTTGCGATGAGACATTCGATCCCCAGGGTCAACGACCCCGGCTACACCTGAACTTAAACTGCCCTAGAACAAATTCCCTTGGTTAATCGCGTCGCGTTTCTCCGGATCGAGCGTGCTGTGCGCCAGCAGCCACGCGAGCGGGCGATCCTTGATCGCCGGCTCCGTTGCCAGACGCACCAGCAGCAGGGCCCCGGCCAGCGCATCGTAAAGCGCGGCGTGATAGCGACGGCGCTCCGGCGGACACCAGCGTGCAGCCGCCGTCTCCAGCTCGGCCTGAAGTCCGAAGACCGCCACGAGGTCCTCCAGCCGCGCCGACGTCAGCGTCGGATAAAACTGCGGATAAAGCCGACCCGTATCGATCCACGGTCCCCAATCGGTGACCGTGCCGTGCTCACGAGTAAAGTCCGGCGACGTTCGCGGATACGGCCAGACGCTCTTGATCAGCGTGTTTTCCGCATTCGCGAAGTGCGCGGCCAGCGGTCCGGTTTCCCGCAGCCCCGCAAAGTAGTCGAAGTCCGCCGCAAACGGTGCCGCGCCAGCCACATCGCGGGCCTCCAGGCCGTGGACAGCGACGTCCTCCGCCCGAACCGCACCGGTGGCCCGACACAGCCGGGTCCGCGCGTCGGCGATGATCCCCGCCTGCAGCGTCACCACGCCATACTCCAGGATCCCCGACGCGAGGCTGCCCTCGAAGTCGATGAAATGAATGCGTGGAGTCGCCGGAGGCATGCACGCACCACGAAACACACCGTTTCCCGGGAATCACGGCTAATCCATGTGGTAATTTTCGTGTGTTTCGGGCGTTTCGTGGTTTCAACGTCGACATGGATCTCACGCCTTACCGGTCCTTCCTGCACGAACTGGCCCACGCCAGCGGTGAATTCATCCGTCCGCATTTCGGCAATGTCGCGCTCGCCGTTGAGACCAAGTCCGATGCCTCGCCCGTCACGCTGGCCGACCGCGGAGCCGAGGAGGTCATGCGCCGGATGATTGCCGCCAAATTTCCTGAACACGGCATGATCGGCGAGGAGCACGGGGATGACCGCCCCAATGCGGAGTGGGTCTGGGTGCTGGATCCGATTGATGGGACCAAGGCCTTTATCACCGGCGTACCGCTCTGGGGCACGCTGATCGCCCTGCTCCACCAGGGTCAGCCGGTGCTCGGGGCGATTCACCAGCCGATCCTCAAGCAGCTCTGCATCGGCGACGGCACGACCACGACGCTCAATGACCGCCCGGTCCGCGTTCGCGCCTGCGAGCGGATCGAGGATGCCACGCTGCTCACAAGCGACTGGCTCAATCCCGCGCGCTTCCAGAACGGCGCAGCCTTTGACGCACTCGCCGGGCGCGCGCGCCTCGTGCGGACCTGGGGCGATTGCTACGGCTATCTGCTGCTCGCCTGCGGCTGGGCCGATCTCAGCGTCGATCCGGTGATGAACCCGTGGGACATCGCCGCGCTCGTGCCCGTGATCCGCGGTGCCGGCGGCGTCATCACTGACTGGCAGGGCGCCCACGCCTACCCGGCGCGCTCGACGGTCGCCGCCGGCCCCGGGCTGCACGCCGAGGTCATCCGCGCACTCAATCCTTGAGCGGCACCGCCTGCCCGACCGGGATCTCGATCTTCAGGGAGCGGAACCCGCTGCGCTTCCGCACGGTCAGGGTGAGGCTGCCGGTGATCTCCCGGGCCATGACCTCGGTGAAATCCTTCTCCGTGAGCCCGCGGATGGGAACGCCCTCAATCGCGAGGATGTGCATGCCCTTTTCGACTCCCGCGCGCGCCGCCCGCGAATCAGCGCGCACCTCTTCGATGACCACACGGACAAGCGTCGCCTCCTCGTTGTTGCGCACCTCGTAGTTGGTGCGAACGACAATGCTCGCGAGCGTCGCCGCGACGACAAATCTCTCCATCTGCACTGGCTGCCCCACGGTCAGTCGCGGCACCTCCGGTCCAATGGCTTGTGCCCAAATAGCCGGCGCACCCAGCCATCCCCATAACCACAGGAAGGCGAGCGCCGGGCGCACGGATCAGCCACGGCCGCGCCGCGGAGACCACTCCGCGGTGACGACCGATGTGAAGCCACCGCGCGCCTTCCAGTCCGCGACAATGGTCAGGCTGCGTGGCTTCAACGCCGCCCCCAGATCGTCGCAGATCTTGTTCGTCACTGCCTCGAAGAAAATGCCCTCGTTGCGGAAGGCATGAAAATAGATCTTGAGCGACTTGAGCTCGATGCAGGTCTTGTCCGGCACGTAACGCACAAGGATGTGCGCAAAGTCCGGATGCCCGGTCATCGGGCACAGCGACGTGAATTCGTGATGCGTGTGCTCGATCACGTAGTCGCGCTTGGGCGCCGGATTGGGAAACGTCTCAAGAAGCTTCGGGTCGGACATGCTGGTAGGCAGGAGCTTTAAGCTTTAGGCGGTAAGCTTAAAGCCAAAAGCGGTCGTCGTTCTTGTAGCCGGCCTCGCTGAGGCCGGGGATCGGATGCCTGAGCCGACCGTTCAAGCCAGCGCGTTGAGGGCAACACGCTCCACCTCACGCACCGGCCTCAGCGAGGCCAGCCACATCGGCCCGGGGGCGGAGCCTTGAGCCTATAGCTTACCGCTTATCGCTTACGGCGCGCGGCTGGCCGCGGCTCCGCCGCGCTACGTCGCCGTCTCGGTGAAGCGCGACTCACGGATCACCGTAATCTTGATCGTGCTCGGGTACTGGAGCTCATCCTCGACCCTCTGCCGCAGGCGCTTGACCATGTCCTTGGCCTGATCGTCGGTGACCATCTGCGGGTTGACCACCACGCGGACCTCACGGCCTGCCTGGATGGCGTAGGCCTGCTGCACCCCTTCGACCGACAGCGCCAGCTTCTCAAGGCGGTCGAGCCGCTGGATATAGCTGGTCATCGACTCGGCGCGGGCGCCGGGACGGACGGCGGAAATGGTGTCGGCCAGGATCACGAGGCCGGCGTAGACGGTCTCCGGCTTGACCTCCTCATGATGGGCCGCGACTGCGTTGACCACGATCGGGGTCTCACCGTGGCGGCGGACAAAGTCGCCGCCCATGATCGCATGGCTGCCCTCGTACTCGCCCTCGATCGCCTTGCCGATGTCGTGCAGGAGGCCGGCGCGCTTGGCGATGTTGGGATCGAGCCCGAGCTCGCTCGCGAGCATCGACGCGAAGAAGCCGACCTCGATCGAGTGATCGAGCACGTTCTGCGTGTAGGAGAACCGGAATTTCAAACGGCCGAGCAGCTTGATGATCTCCGGGTGCAGGCCATTGATGCCGAGACGCTGGACGGCGTCCTCGCCCGACTGCTCGACATTGAGGTCGATGTCGGCGCGGGCGCGGACCACGAACTCCTCGATCGTCGCCGGGTGGATGCGGCCGTCCTTGACCAGCGCCTCGAGCGCGACGCGCGCAATCTCACGGCGCACGGGATCGAAGGAGGAAATGAGGACCATCTGCGGCGACTCGTCGATCAGCAGCGTGACGCCGGTGGCCGCCTCGAACGCCTTGATGTTGCGGCCCTCGCGGCCGATGATGCGGCCCTTCATCTCCTCGCTCGGAAGCTGGACGATGGTCGCGGTGATGTCGTTGTTCGGCTTGCCCGCGAGACGCTGCATCGCGGTGATGAGAATCCGCTTGGCCTCGTTCTGCAGGTCCTGCTCGGAGCGCTCGAGAATCTCGCGGCGCAGCGCGCGCAACTCGTCGGCGCACTCGTGCTGCACCTCTTCGCGGAGGGCGCGCTTGATTTCCTCGGCATCCATCTGTGAGACGCCTTCCAGGCGCTTACGGAGCGACTTGGACAAGGCGCGGATCGCATCGCGCGCCTGCTTGATCGCCGCGTTCTCGCGCGCGAGCCGCTCGCCCTTTTGTTCAAGCTGGTAGTCGAGCAGCGCGAGGGATTCCTCATGCGCGCGGATCTCGCGCAGACGCAGGTCGCTCTCGATCTCGCGGCGGTCAAACTCGCGGTTCAACTCCGCTCGGCGTGCGGCGAGCTCTTCCTCGGCCTTTTGCTTGATCTCGGTCCCGGCGACGGTCGCTTCCCGGCGGGCGACATCGAGCAACTGGGCGGCCTGTTCCGCTGCGTTGCGCCGGGCATTGCGGGTGAGGAACCAGACGGCGCCAAACCCGGCGGCTGCGCCCACGCCAAGCGAAAGCGCCAGCGGCCAAGACGAGGGACCGCTCTGCGCAATCATCAAGGCGAAGTCGGCGGCGCTTGCTGATTTCAAGAGGGCGTGATGGTGGGAAACGACCGGCAAAGTTCAACCTTTCTTCGCCGGGTGGCAACCCGGGGCGTCACAATCCCGGTTGAAAGGCCGGCAGGGTCTCCGCCAAAACGGCCTGCAGCCGCGTCCGCGCCGCCTCGTCGCCATCCAGAACCATCGTCTGGGCGACCACGTACGCCCACCGGTCCGTGCGACCGCGCAATCGATTTAGCGCCGTGCGCCAGAGCCGCTCGCCATGCGTGGCCACGACCTCATTGCGTCCGACGAACCAATAGACGAACAGAGCAGGAATCACGCGCCGGCCTCCCGCCGGATCCACGATCTCGCGAGTGATCTGCAGAACCGAAGCCCGCAGCGGAGCCCCGTTCGGACGCACGAAGGTCTCGACCGAGCGGCTCTCGATCGTCCAGCCCTGCCCCACCAGGCAAAGCTCAGGGCGGTGGATCGACGTCCGGTCACGTCCGCTCAGCACGATCGAAAGAAAGACCTGGTCCTGCCGGTTCTGCGTGGAGACGTAGTTGCGCCGCGCAAAACCCGTGTCGGGCGGCAGCACCTCGCGCTCGATGGCCGTCACCGCCGTGCGCTGTCCGATCCACTCCGTGCCGAGGAACGCCGGCAATTCCGCCGGATTCATCCCATCGTCAGCCAGCGCGATCCCGGCACCGCCCAGCACCGGCCACTGATCCACGCGATGCGTGAACCACGCCGTCAGCACCGCCATGCCCACCACTCCCGCCGCAATCCGACCCGGAGTCGCACCAACGGCACGTTGATCCGTTGCGGACGCCGCCACCCCGCCCTCGCCGGAGACGGAGACGGATCCGGTGTCACGCATGACGCGGGCCGTTTCCGGTGAGATTTTTTGCCAGAGCGTCACAGCGCCAAGGACACCGCCGAGTACGATCACGAACACGACGAAGCCGGCCCACTCATGCAGCCATTCGCCAGCCCCCTGGCCGAACCACTCGCCCGCGATCACGATCGCGCCGATGCGGACCACGTTGCCCACGTAGGTCAGGGGAAAGCAGAGCAGAAACACAGCGGCGCGCCGCCAACCCGACTGCAGGTGCAGGTAGGCGGTGAGCAGGCTGAGCGCCATCAGTGCCATCAACGAGCGCACGCCGGAGCACGCCGCCGCGACATCGTACTGATAAGTGCCGTCGGGCGAGAACAGTTGCGTGCCGTTGCGAATCACCTCGATCCCGATCAGCGGCGCCAAGCCATGAACGGCATCAATCACCCAGAGGCGCAGATAAAAACCGATGGAGTCGAGGGCATTGAACGGGATGGCAAACACAAGGAAGGCCAGCGGAAACGCCGCCGCGCGTCCCCAGCGCCGCCCACCCGCCAGCGCCAGCACGCCCCACGCGAACACCAGCAGTGCCACGATCGAGATGCGCGCCTGCTCCACCGCGTAGCCCAGCGCGTGGAGCGCCAGCCCGAATACCGCCGCTGCGGCGGCGGCCACCGATTGCGGATTGAAATCCGGTTCACTCGATCTCTGATCTCCGTCCTCTAACGTCTGACCTCTGACGTCTGACCTCTGCTTAAGATTCCGCCAGAAGAGCCACAGCGAGAGCCCGAGGATCATCGGGCCGTGCTCGGTCTCGGAGCCCGGATTGAACCATTGAAAGCCCCACCAATAAAACAGGGAGGACGTATCGATGTAGCCGCGGCTGCCGTTGCCGAAGAACTGGAACACGACCAATCCGGCCAGTGCACAGACAACCGCCGGCAGCCACGAACGCAGGGTACTAGGCGGCATTGGCACCTTTCCGCAGGACGGTCTTGATCGCACCGATCCGTTCTCTAGCCAGTTTGGCATAGCTAAAATCAGCGACGCGCCGCAAACCGGCAGCGCGAAGTTCCGCGACCCGGCGATCGTCCATCGCCAATCGCTCCAAGGCCGCGGCTGCGACCGCCTCATCACCGAAGTCGACAAAATGTGCAGCACCGCCGGCAACTTCCCGCAACACCGGCAGGTCATTCAGCAGACACGGGCAACCGCAGGCCATCGCTTCGGTCACGGTCTTTCCGAATGTCTCCATGGTGCTCGGCATGACGTGCGCGCGAGCTTGGCGGTAGAGCGCGGGAATCCATCGATCATCAATCCAGCCAGGAAATCGCACCGATTCACCCAAGCCCATGCGGGCCGCTTGCGCCACGGCCGTCGCCTTGTTCTTCTGCCATTCTCCGCCCACCAAAACCAGAGAGACCTTCGCTCGCACTTCAGGCGACAGGCAGGCGTAAGCAGCGAGCAGCCGGTCTGCCCGTTTATAGTGGTAGAAGTTTCCGACCCAGAGAAAATACGCTCCGGAAACGCCCAACTGCTTCCGCACCTCATCGGCTTCGCCGCGCGCAGCCGCCGGCTGAAATTGATCCACGGCCAGACCTTCGTAGCTAACCATCAGACGATCAGACCGCTCCCCCATCGCGTCGCGCAACGCCACCCCCGCCCATTCGGAATTGGCAATGACCAAAGCCGCGCGCCTGAGGCCCGACGTCAGTGCCTGACGCCGGTATACGGACCGCAAATCCATCGTCCCGGACGGCGGTGCGATCACCTGCATCACCACCGGAAGCGGCGCTCGCACCGGCACAAAGCCGATCGTCAGAAGGGCGTCCGCGCCCATGGCTCGCGCCCTCGGGCCCACGTGGAAATGGTCTGCCCACAGTCGTGGAAGCAGACGGTCATTCGCCGCGAAAGTCCGCACCACCTCGATCCGCGGATCCTGCAACGCCCACGGCTGCCGCAGGCCGGCAAACAAAAGCCAACGAACATCCGGAGCCTGCTCCAGACTCGCGCGGACGAGCCCGTCAAAGAAGGTGGTCAGTCCGGTCCGCCGCGCCGGATTCTCGCACAACATGGATAGGGCCAGTTTCACGTCGAAATCTCAATATCTCCGGCCACGACGGCACCGAAGATGGCGCAAGACGGAGAACATACGGGGAGCGGCATCGAGCGCCGAGCTTTGTGAAATCAGCGTGATTGTCAAAGCGCGCACCCCGCGCAACATCCAGCCCGACGTGCCCCAAGCTCCCGCCACCGCCTCAATCGATGGTCACCGCCGCTGGAAACAGCTTCGGCTGAACATAGCCGCCGGCGGCGCGGCCCGGTTAACCGCCGGCTTGTGCGCACTCGTCCAAGTGGCATTCCTAACGCGTGCGCTTGGGATGGAGGGCTACGGCCTGTGGGTGACACTTCTTTCGCTGGCTGGCTTTATCACCTTTTTCGACGGCGGAGTAGGGGTAAACATTGAGACTGCGCTCGCCGAAGCCTCATCGCATGGTGACCAAATGCGCCTACGGGCCGTGTTCAGCAGTGGATTCCTCACCCTCACCGTATTTGCCGGATTCTACCTGCTACTGGCCTCAATTTCACTGCCGTGGATCGACTGGACCGGCCTGCTACAAGCTACGGAACGATGGGACCGGGACGCCCGCTTGGGTGCGCTCATAGTCGCCGTGCTTTTCATTGCCGGCGTTCCGCTCAACATCGCCCCACGACTCGCCGGTGCGCTGCAGATCGGACGCGTAGCCGCAGCGTGGACAGCGCTGGGCTCAGTGCTTTCGGTCTGTCTCGCTGCACTAGCCGCCCTCTTTCGATGGCCCTGGCTGGCCGTGGTGACGGTCCTCAGCCTCGTGCCGCTGCTTCAGAACGCGGGTTTGCTCATGCATCTCTGGCGCCGGCTGGGCTGGCCGGTGGAAGCAATCCCGCCGTTGCCATGGGCCGAGTGGCGCACTCGCATAAGGAAGACGCTCCACTTGTCGGTGCCCCAACTGGGTCAAAGTCTGCTGCTGGCGACGCCGCCGTTCACCGTGGCGGCAGTCGGAGGGCCTGCCGCCGCCACAGCATTTAACCTGATTCAGCGCCTCGCCACGCCACTGCAACAGGTGATTATCCTCTTCCTCACTCCACTTTGGCCAACGTACGTCGAGGCGCGATCGCGCGGCGATGTTGCCTGGCTGGTACGCATGCTCCGTTGGTCAACAATCGCAGCACTGGTTGCCGCTGGCGTGTTGGCCGGGTTGGTGGCGCTGCGGGATCCACTCCTACTATGGTGGGCCGGGGCAAGCGTCGAGGTGCCGGTGGCGACGTTTGCGTGGGCGGCTGCGCTTTGGTTTGGACTGAACCTGCTGGCCCTGCCGCTATCCTACTTTCTTGTCGGCATCAGCGCCTGGCGGCCACTTTGCCTTTCCGCGATAGTAGGCCAAGGCGCGGCGCTCACGGCATTGGTGGGCCTGTCGCGCGCGGAATCCTCGCCCGCCACGCAACTCCTCGCCGCTTCCGCCGGGCTCGCCGGGCTCTGGCTGCCGGGGCTCGCCTGGGCGATCCGCAGCGAGCTACGCGCACCGTCGTCGAAAAAAGGGGCTCAGTGAAGCTGCTCATTTTCAAGGTCAACCACCTCGGCGACACCGTGGTGTTTCTTCCCGTCATCCAAACCCTGAGGAGCCTGCTCCCCGGGGCGTGCCTAAAGGTCGTCACAACCCCGGTTGAGGCCGAGCTGTATCGCGGCATACTGCGTCCGCACGAGATCTTCGCTCCCGCCAGCCGACCGGAATTTTGCCACTGCTGGCGGCTCCGCCCATGGAGCGTACCAGGCTGGCTGCTGCAGTTCGCCTGCTTCCAGGCGGACGCGTGCCTAATCAGCTACGATCAGGGAAACTTCGCCCACCTTGCCGGACGATGGCTCGGGGGGCGGGTGCGGATCGGCGCAAACTTGGGGCACGTGCGTATCCGAGAATCGATTACCAAAGAAGTCCCCGTGCCGCCGGACCAAAGCATCGCCAGATGGAACTGGGACATGGGATCGGCGCTGATTCGGGCCGTAGATCCCTCGCTCATCTGGCCGGAGCAGATGCCGGCTCCGGACCTGGCTCACCTTGTCGGCCGTCATCCCGCGACAGACGACAGACCCATCGTGATCCATGCCGGCTCCAAGGCGGCGATCCGCCAATGGCCGGTCGATCGATACGCGGAACTGGCCGGCCGGCTGGCCCGGCGACACCCGGTAGTCTGGATCGACCGCCCGGAGACGCGCGGGGTACAGCTACCAACAGGGGTACGATCTGTGCGCTCGGACACGCTGCGCGACCTCGTCTCCTTACTCGCAGCGAGCCGGCTTTTTGTCGGTAACAATTCCGGCCCCATGCACCTCGCCAACGCCCTCGGGACGCCGGGCGTGATCGTTTCAGGTCCATCGCACCCCGGCTGGGACCCGGCATGGTATCACGCGCGGTGGACCATCATGCGTCACCCTGCCCTGCCCTGCCTGCCGTGTGAAAATCCGTCCATAGGTGTCAATCACTGCATCAATACGGTCGAGCCGCTGGCCTGCCTCAGATACTGGTCGGTGGACCAGGTTGAGTCCGCCTGCGCTATCCGGCTGGCTTCGCCTCCGGGTGCGTGAGGACTGCCTGATTGCCAGCGGCGGAAGGGCTGTTTTGTTGACCAGGTGGACCCGCGGCATCGCAACGCAGTGATCATCGGACTGGCGGCGTTGCTGGCCGTATGGATCGGCGGCGCACTGGCAGGAGGAAGCGTCGGTCTTGCTGCTCTAGCGGCACTCGTCAGCAGCGGGTTCATCCTTACATGGAGCCGGTGGATCCGCCCGGAGACGGCGCTGCTTGGGTTTGCCTTTGCGGGCTACTTTATCGGAAACCGCGGCTTTGCGCAGATTATGCCCTACCCGTCCCTGCCGCTGCTTTTTGGCGAGGCGGTGCTAGCGGGAGCGGGCGGACTTGTGCTAGTGCAGGCCGCGCTCCGACGCCAACGCCCGATCCTGCGCGATGCGCTGAACCTTTTCCTGATCGCACTGATCGCGATGGGATGCGCGCGGATGGTGATTGATTTCAGAGAGTTCGGGCTTTGGGCTCTGCGCGACTTCGCGACAATCTACTACATCGCTTATTTTTTCATCGTACAAGCGGTGGCGATTGACGAACGGGAGAATGACCGACTGGGCCGGGTTGTGGTGCTGGCAGCGGCGGTGTTGCCGTTTGTTACGCTGTTGTCTCAGCGCTTCCCTGATTTCTTCCTGACGACGTTCACGCTCAACGGCATCCCGTTGATCTTTATGAAGGAAGATTTGGCGGCGACCTTCCTGTTGGCCGGGCTGTTCCCACTCCTAGCGATTCGGCGCAACGGGTGGCTGGCATGCGGATCAGGCGCATTGGCCGGACTTGCACTGCTTACCGGCTTCGGCCTGCTCTCCCGGGCTGCGCTTGTTGGCTTTGCAGTGGCTGCACTATGGTCATGGTGCGGTCGGCAGCGACGCGTGCTCGCGGTGGCAGCTGTGGCGCTACCGCTGGGGCTGGCAGCCGCCCTGGCGATCACAGCGCTGCAACAGGCTCCGTGGCGGGACAGCAGGGCATATGCTCTGTACGAACATGTGATTTCGATTGCGGACGTCAGAGGCAGCTCGACCTATGTGAATGCTGACAGCGCTGATTCGGGAGCAAACAACCGCTTCCGCGTGGTCTGGTGGCAGTCGATCACCGCGCGGGTGCTCGAGGAAAATCCCGTTTTCGGCCTGGGCTTCGGTTACGACCTGTCGCGTGATTTCGTCAGCACCTACGAGGGCGTCGGCGACGACTTTGCCGTGCGCAGTCCCCACAGCATCGTGTTCACGATCCTCGGCCGCACCGGATTTTTTGGGCTGACGCTTTTTATGGGATTCGTCGCGGTGATGATCGGCCGCACCCAAACGGCGGCGAGGGCCGCCCGCGCTCAGCTCGACGGTGCGGCCCGCGCTCTCGCCTGGTGGTGCGCCTGTTGGGTGATCCTGATCAGCGCCTGCTTCGGGGTCGTGCTCGAGAACCCCATGGGCGCCGTCGTGTTCTGGATCCTGCTTGGACTCGCCCATGCCTCGACCAAGGCCGTCACGGAGGCCGCCGCGGCCATGAAATCTGCAGAATCTCACGATCCGTCTTTGCAGACGGAGTCCGAACCCGCCATCCGTTGAGCGTCATCCACCCGTAACCCGCCATCATGAACCTCCGCGCGCCGACCGAGCTGCTGAGCGTCTTCAAGGTCACCACGCGCGAGCGGTGGGACCTGGGGACGCCGCTCGCCATGCTCGCGCTGGCCGCCATCGGCCTGAGTTTCATTTACAGCGCCCAGCTCTCCACCGCCCAAAGCGACTGGATAAAGCAGTTGATTTTCATGACGATCGGCGCCGGCCTTTATATTGGCGTCTCGCTCATCGACTATCGGTTCTGGATCAGCGTAATTCATTGGTTTTACCTGGCTTGCCTCGTTTTGCTGATCGCGGTGCTCATCCCCGGCATCGGCCAGGAGGTCTATGGCGCCCAGCGCTGGCTCGATTTTGGGTTCATCTCCCTGCAGCCGTCCGAACCAGCCAAGGCCGCCGTCCTCCTGATCACGGCCACGATCCTGATCCGCTCCCAAATCGGCACTGTCCAGCAATCCTGGGGGGTCTTGGGCAAGTTGGCGCTTGCGGTGGGATTACCGATGTTCCTTATCCTGCTTCAACCGGACCTTAAGTCCGCGATCGTGTTGCCCCCGATGGTGTTCTCCATGCTTTACGTCTCCAAGCTTTCGACCCGCTTTTTTGCGGGAGCCTTGGGAGCGTTCCTGCTCATCGTCAGCATCGTCGCCTGGGATAGCATCAGCTACATGAAGTTCATGGATGACAATAAGTTATCCTACGTGAACGATCGCGGAAAGTACCAGGTTACGACGTGGGTTCCGCTTAAGGATTATCAGCGCAACCGCATCATCTCCTTTGTCGCCCCCGACAAGATCGACCCGATGGGCATCGGCTGGAACCAGCGCCAGTCGCTGATCTCGGTCGGCTCCGGCGGCATGGTCGGCAAGGGCTGGACGCAGGGCACGCAGGCCCAGTTGGGCTACCTGCCGCGTTCGGTTGCACACAACGATTTTATCTTCTCGGTCATCGCCGAGGAGAAAGGTTTTCTGGGAAGCCTCACGGTTCTCGGCCTGTTTGGGATAGTGATGTTCAACGGCGTACGTATCGCGGGCCTAGCCCGTGACCGCTTCGGCACCCTCCTCGTAATTGGGGTCACGGTGCTCTTTGCGGTTCACGTCTTCGTCAACATTGCCATGACCATCGGGCTCGTGCCCATCACGGGCATACCGCTTCCCTTTATTAGCTACGGTGGCTCCTTTGTGCTCAGTTGCTGCTTGCTGCAAGGACTGGTCCAGAGCGTCTATCGCTTCCGAAAGGACTTCACGTGAAACTGAAGCCGATCAGCGAGTCCGACCTCCCGACTGGAATTTCCTGCGCCGCAACCCGCGCCCAGAGGGGCTCCGTCCCAACCCAGGACAAGACCCACCATGAGCGATCAGTCGCAATCCCCCTCCCGCGGCCAGCCGGCCCCGGACGATTCCCACAAGTATGATGAGGAGCTCGCCAATCCTCCTCCGTCCGTCGATTCCGAGCCCGTTGACCGGGCCGAACTGAAGGCCGGCGCCGTCGAGCGCTCCAAGCAGCGCCCGCTCCTCCAAAAGATCCTTTCCGTGTTCAAGAAGGAGAAATCCTCCTTTCGCGAGCTGATCATCAACTCCGAACCGCTCGAAAAGCGCGTCGCGCTCCTCGTCGACGGCACGCTGGAGAAGTTCGAGATCGAGCGCGATTCCGACAACCGGATGGTTGGCGGCATCTACAAGGGCAAGATCAAGAACCTCGACCCGGGCCTCAAGGCCGCGTTCGTCGACATCGGTTACTCCAAGAACGCCTTCCTCCATTACTGGGACATGCTCCCAGCCGCCGCCGACTCCTCCGTCGAGGTCGTCCGCGTCAACCGCAAGAAGGACGCCCAGCCGCGCGCCGCCGAGCCCACGGTCAAGGACATCCCCGGCCTCTACCCGCCCGGCAGCGAGATCGTCATCCAGGTCACCAAGGGCCCCATCGGCACCAAGGGTCCGCGCACCACGACCAATCTCTCTCTCCCCGGCCGCTACCTCGTGCTCATGCCGTACTCCGACCAGTGCGGCATCTCGCGCAAGATCGAGGACCCCAAGGAGCGCCAGCGCATCCGCCAGCTCATCAACGAGCTCACCATCCCCGAAGGCATGGGCGTCATCGTCCGCACCGCCGGCGAGGGCAAGAAGCCGCGTTACTTCGTCCGCGACCTGCACCTCCTGCTCAAGACGTGGGAAGGCATCCAGGCCAAGATGAAGTCGGACCGCGCCCCCGCCTGCCTCTACCAGGAGCCCGACATCGTCGAGCGCACCGTGCGTGACTTCCTCACCGAGGAGGTCGACCGCGTCCTCATCGACAACAAGGAGGACCACGAACGCTGCGCCGCCCACGTCGGCCAGATTTCCCAGCGCAGCAAGTCCAAGATCGCCCTCTACAAGGACAGCATCCCAATCTTCGAGCGCTTCAACATCGAGCGCCAGATCGAGCAGACCTTCCAGCGCAAGGTCCAGCTCCCCTCCGGCGGCGAGATCGTGATCGACGAGACCGAGGCCCTCATCGCCATCGACGTCAACACCGGCTCCCACCGCAACAAGGGTGGCGACGAGAAGAACGTCATCTACGCGGTGAACCTCGAGGCCGCGGCCGAGATGGCCCGCCAGATCAAGCTCCGCAACCTCGGCGGCCTGATCGTGATGGACTTCATCGACATGAAGGAGCGCCGTCACCGCAACGCGGTGTACGAGAAGATGGTCGAGCTGATGTCGGACGACAAGGCCAAGACCCACATCCTCCCGATCTCGCAGCTCGGCATCATGCAGATGACGCGCCAGCGCCAGCAGGAGTCACTGTCGTCGAATCTCTACACCGACTGCCCGTACTGCCGCGGCCGCGGTATCGTGAAGTCGGCCACGACGATGTCGGTCGAGCTGCAGCGCAAACTCTCGTCGATCGTCCGCCGCCTCATCGCGCGCAACGACGGCAAGGAGTACGCCCTCCGTGTGCTGGTCCACCCGAGCATCCTCGAGCGCCTCCGCAGCGAGGACGCCGACCTGCTCGTCCGCATGGAGAAGATGTACGGCGTGAAACTGGCCTTCCGCGCCGACCTCAACTACCACGTCGAGAACTTCAAGATCATCAACGCCCTCACCGGCGAGGAGTACCGCTGAGCGGCCAAGCGGCTCAATCGTTCTCGTTCTTCGTCAACAAAAGCGCCGGCCGTTTTTGGGGCGGCGCGTTTTTTTGGCCGTAAACGCAAGACAGGATAGGGGGGGTTAAAAGTTATATTAGACCAAACCGGATTTGATTTTAATAACCGACCCATTAGAATCCACCCTCTGCCATGCAGTTAATTCTCTCGGAGGAAAACAACAAACTCGGCCTGAATCTCTCCCACAATCCGCGCCCTGCCAAGGGCGTCAGTGTCCGATCGATTCGTATTCCGTGAAAAAAATTTCCGCACAAATCCGGAGCACTCGCATGACTTCGCGAACGTCACTGCTCCTCACCTCAATCTGCTGGTGCAGACGAACCGTGGTATCATTTGTTTGAGCCAAATATTTTTCGTCAACCCGACCACCGTTATGGACGAAAAGATGACGTCGAGCGAGCCACTGTAGAATGAAAGCCTTCTCGGCGCTCGAGACACTAGCCCACATGTCGATCCCAAACCATGCCTCTATGCTCTGCGCCGCCTCTTCTAGGCGCTGAAAACTCAGCCCCTTGACCATTTTCCTGCGCCGTGGGGTAAGCGGCAAGATCGCCAGCTGACCCTGAAGATCCTTGGCCATTGCTTCAAAGTCCGAAAAAGCTCTGGATACGAAGTCCGGCTCAACAGTGACGTCTTCTTCCGCCGCGACGGTCTCAACCCTGTCATTCAGCTTAGCAAGATCACTTACAAATACTTGCAAGCTATTGCGCCGGCCGCACGTAGGACAACCAGCATACCTACCAAGAACATCGTACCGGGTATCACACTTCGGCACCATGCAGGTATAGGTGTTTTGTTGCCGTTCCTCATTGTAGACCCAGGTCGGACGATTCTCGGGCAAGGCATCAGCGATCGCATCTAAATCCAAAACCACATCCCTTTTACTCTCCCAAGCCTCGATGTACCCCCTACGGATCTGGTCGATGAACGCGCGCTGATTCTTTGTGGTGAATTCGTCATTGCGAGCCCGACAGGCACAATAGGGACAGATCGAGTACTCTTCAGGATGATTGGTTCGAAAATATGCATGACATTTCGGGCATTCCCGTCCCCACATCCGCTCACGATCCGAAATCAAGAATGCCGACACCATAGGGGCAGGCTCCTTGGGATTCGTCTGCATTCCCCGAATTGGCCAAAATTGCATTTGGCTGCCATCGAGGGCTACGCCCATCTGAATCATGGCACACCCGCCTGGACCCTTGTGGGTATATTTAACGCCAATTGCCGCTCCACCACTTTCTTGGGCCTCGCATTGAATCTCCATACAGCCTCCAGCGTGCCCGATTTCTTGGAATGGCTGCTTGGTGTTGTTCACCGACATATACGCGCAGTTTCAGACCATCGCTGCCACGCGCAATCCAGCAATTTCCTGATACTGTTCCGGAAAGTAACAATCCGCGCTTTGTTGTTTTTCAACTTTGGTTTCGTCACGACGCAGAAACGATAACCGCACAAGGCCAAACCTGCCTGCGGCCGGGATCTCCTCTCAACTTGACGAAATGACCTCCGACGAACGCTGGCCCTACTTGAATCTTCTGGCTGGCCACATCCTTTATCTCGGTGAGCCCGCGGACTTTCAGGAGATCGATCGGATGGAGCTCGACCGCACCGAGTCACAACTTCGCGCGTGGATTCAGGATGTCGCCGGTGGACAACTCGATCACGCCTCGCTCAAGGAGCGGATCCGCGTCATGCAACACCACCGCTACCCCGAGGCCCCCGATGCCTCCGGCTTACAGGCCTGGCTCGATTATGTTTTTGTGTTCGATCGCACCGAGGTTCTGATCGAAGAGGTCCTGAGCGTACCGCAGCCGGTCGGAGAACCGGCCATTCGGATACGAAGGTTCCGCCGGTGCCGCTTCGCCGACTGCAGCGACGTGATCCAGCAGCTCTTCACGGACTCCTGAAAATCCGCGCGGAGACGGGCCTTGGTGTAGCCGGGTTCGCTGAGCCCGGTCCGAGTTCGAATCCGGCCAAGGCACCGGGCTCAGCGAGCCCAGCTACACCGATCCCCTGCCTCAGTGCGTCACGCTCAGGCTTTCGAGGTAATCCACCAGCGACGCGAACTCGGGCAGGCTGAGGTCGCTGACGAGGCCCGCGGGCATGAGGGAGATGTCGAGGTGTTCGCGTTCGGCGATGTCCGACACCGCGATGCGACGTTCCTTCGCCGCGATGTCGCGGATCGTCAGCGTGTCACCGGCCTCGCGGACCACAAAGCCAACCAGCGACTCACCATTCTTGAGCGTGAAGCTATTGGTCGCGAAACCCTGCGAGATCGTGCGGCCGGGATCGAGGATCGCCTCGGCCAGTTCGCGGCGGCGCATGATGCCGCCGATCGCGCCCAGGAAGGGACCCTTCGGTGTTTCATTCGCGGTGAAGGTGTGACACGCGGCACAGCCGACCGTGACCGCGATCTGTCGTCCGCGCGCGATATCACCCTTGGTGGTCTCGAGTGCCGTCAGCACCGCGTCCCATTCCATCGACCCGACGCGAGGCAGGGCGGCCTCAGCGCGGATTTCGTCCGCCTTGATCCCGATCTGCTGGACCGCGACCTTGGCCGCCTCCGCCACGGTGGCATCGCCATCCGCCGAGGCATCAGCGATCGCGAGCGCACGGCTCGTATCGCGGATCAGTGCCGCCGCCTTGATGATCTGGACCCGGCGCTTCGCATCGCCCGCCCAACCGGCATCGAGCGCCTGCGCGGCCGCACCCGAGACATCGGAGTCACCGATCCGGCGCGCTGCGAGATTGAGGAGGATCGCGTCAGCCGAGACCGCCTCGGGATCGTCGAGCTTGGCCGCTCGCGCCATCAGGCGCGGAGCCATCGCGTCAATATGCGTCGACTCCAGCACGCGCGTCCGCGCCTGGTCGGCAATCGCCCGCGCCGCGTTGCGCGCCTGTGCGGCCTGGTTGCCTCCCGGCGGATTGGCCGGCGCCCCCGGCGCGGGAGGCGGCGGCGGAGCGCCCGCGCTCTGCAGGCGGTGCAACGCCGAGAGCACCGCATCCCACGCCTCGGCGCGATCCGTCTTCACCAAAGCGGTGACGGCCCGGGAACGAAGCGCGGCCGGTGTGGCTTCGGCCTGCGCGGCCTTGATCAGCACCGGCACAGCATCGGCGGGGGCCGACTCCGCCCCGGCAAAGTGGTTCACGATCTGCGGCACGAGCGCCGGTTCCCGGTCTGCGTAGGCGATGAACTTGGCCACCGCCGCGCCAACCGAGAAGCCCATGCGCTGGAACTGCACGCCGAGCGCAATCGTCTCCTCGGCATCCGCGCGATCGAGCACGCGATTGAGCACCGCGGTGATTTTTTCCGTCTCGGCCCAGGAGGCCGGCTTGAAGTACGGCCCGGACGTATCGGGGCGCGTGCTCCACCACTCACCATCCCATTCCGTCTCGCGGGCGGAAAGCCGTGCAACCGCACCGACCAACTCGGCCCGGCGCTTCACGTCCGTCTCACGCTCAATCAGCGTCAGCAAGCCGTCGACCGTGCGGGTCTCATGAAAGCCACCCGCCACCGCCAGCGCACCGCCGCGCATCGCGGGCGAGACATCGGACGCGCCGAGCACGGCGAGCACGACATCGGACGCACGCAGCATGCGCAGCGTCTGCATCGCCGTGTGCGCAACGATCGGGTCGGCGTCCGCCATGAGCGGCGCCATCCGGCTGGCATGCTGCACCGCACCAAGGCGCGCGAGGGTGATGAGCGCCTCCTTGCGCACGCGCGGGTCGGCCGAGCCGAGCGTGCCCACGACGAGTTCGATCGGGGCGCCGGCACCCTGCGCCGGATCATCGCCCAGCGCACGGAGCGCCCAGGCGGCGATCGTGGAATCGGCCAGCAAACGGCCAACCGTCGGGTTCGCCCGGCTGCCGAGAAGCTGCTTGTAGGTGAAGAGCGCGGCCACGCGGTACCGCAGGTCCTTGGAGGCGTCGCGAATGATCGCTTCGAGTCCCGGAGAGACCTCAGCCGTTACCGCCGCGCCGCGCCGCAGGATCGCCCGCTGGGCTTCCAGGCGAAGGCGGCTGCTCGGAGATTCATGGAGCCGGACGAGCTCGGCCGGCGAGGCGCGCTCGAAATCAGGCAGCGGCGCGCGCTGCAGGTTCTTGGGCGCGATCCGCAGCATCAGGCCGTGGCGCTCGGGGTTGACCCAACGAAAGCCCGCGTTGCGGGTCGAAACCAGGTACATCACGCCATGGGCATCAACATCGACGTCCGCTGCGTAGGGAGCCTTCAGGAAGGGATCATTGGAGATCTGGAAGGTCGCGCCGTTCGGCGTGAGCTGCTGCCGATAGGCGCCGCCCTGGCCCCAGTCGACCGTAACCGGGATGTTGTTCCACTGGGCGGGAATGCCGGGCTCGTCGAGCCACATGCCGCCCGATCCCGAGCCACCGGGGTAATCGGCGATGGGCTGGATGATCTCCTGCTGGAAATTGACGAAGCGCTGCGGGTAGCCGTGATCCGTGAAGCCGCTGAAGTAGTGCATGCGCACGTTCCAGCCGCCGCCGTCGTTGGTGTTGTCGCGCGCGAACATGTCGAGCAGCGGGCCGACCGCCAAACCGTAGTTGTTGCGCGTGCCGGTCGCCCAAGCCTCGAGGCCGGAGCCATCGGGTCGGAAACGCACAATGCCGCCGCCGTGCACCTGGAGATGACGGCCATCGGTGCCCACCGCGTCCTTGATGCCCTGGTCGCCAAGCGCGAGGTAGATCCAGCCATCGATGCCGGCCTCGAGACCGTTCTGGCCGTGATCATCGCGGATCTCAACCACCGGACGACCCACGCCGGTAATGAGTGTCTTGCGCTCCTCGGCCACGCCGTCGCCATCGCGGTCGTAGAAGGCCGAGATGTACGGCGTGTGCATCACGATCAGGTGATCGTGGTTCCACACCAGGCCGCGCACCGAATCAATGTCGGGCACGAAGGCCTTGGCCTCGTCGGCCACGCCGTCGCCGTTGAGATCGCGCAGGCGCACGATGCGTCCGAGCTTGGAAAACTGGCTGATCGAGAGATTGCCATCGAGACCGACGTACGTCGTGCCGTCCGGCGCCGCGGCCACGGCCACGGATGAGTACACGACCGGCGGCGTGGCGTAGATACCGAGATCAAATTCCTCAGGCGCGCTGATCTTGCCTTCGGCGATCTGAGCCTGGACCTGCTCAACCACGCTCGGGGTCAGCATCGGCAAGCTGCCAATCGTTTCCGCCGGCGGCGGCAGAATCGAGGGCACGGAGCCGGGCGGACCGGAGACGGCCGGAGGCTGGCCGCCGCCAGGCTGCTGGGCGGAAAGCAGCGCGACCGATAGGTTCAGGGCGGCGAGACAAGCGCCGGGAAGAAGGACACAAGCGGAGAACGGACGAGCACGCATGGGGATTCACAGGCCAGCCCTGACCGTGCGCCGATGGAGATCGCCATCGATACAGGCACAGGAGCTGCGGGTTCAGAGGATCAGGGGTTTCAAGATCATCTTACCTGAACCGCACCTGCGTTCTCTACCACAATCGTCTCACCCAATGGGGTGATTGTCTCACCGCTCACGCCGTGCGCCCGCTGGATCAACAATGATGCACCGGCTTCGCGGAGGCCGGTGCTGAGGACGCTTGTTCAGCAACCTTCCGGACCGGGCTCAGCGAGCCCGGCTGCAACGCGGGAAACGCCCCCCTGTCAGAGCTTCAGCGTGCGCAGGTAGGCGAGGCTCAGCGGAATGTTCGCAAGTGGATCGGTGGACTCATCCTCGATGTAGAAGTGCTGCACGCCCTGCGCCTTCGCGGCGGCGATCAGCTTGGGCCAGTCGATCTGGCCCGTCCCGACCACGACCTTGTCGGTCGCCGGCGCACCACCGTCGGCCAAGCCAAGGTCCGCGCCTTTGCGGATATCCTTCACGTGAAAACCCATCCAGCGACCGCGATACTGCTCGAGCAGCTTGAACGGGTCCGCACCGCCGCGCACGGCCCAGAACACGTCCATCTGGAAATAGACATTCTTCCCCGCCGTCGCCTTGGCGATGAGATCGAAGGGCGTGTCACCCGTCAGCTTGCCGCCGCCAAATTCATAGCCGTGCGGGTGGTAGCCAAACTTGATGCCTTCCTTGGCGAAGGCCTCACCCCAGCGCGCGAAGTCTGCGGCGGCCACCTCGGCCTTGGCGTGATTGAACGGAGCCTCGTGCGGAATCCACGGAACGATCGCATACCCCGCACCGAGGCCCTTCACCTGGGCGAGCACCGCCGCGAAATCCTTCTTCAGCGCATCGTACTGCACATGCGCGCTAGTGACCTTAAGACCACGCTTCTCAAGCTCAGCGCGAAACGCCGGAGCCGTCAGGCTCGCCGTGCCCGCGGTCTCGACTTCCTTGATCCCGTAGCCTGCGACCATGTCCATCGACTTGAGCGGATCGACGGCGAAGCTGGCGCGCACACTGTAGAGTTGGAGACCGAGTTGATCAGCGAGCGGAGCCGACTTCGCCGGCTCGGCGCCGATCGCGAGCGTGGACAGGAGTGCAGAGGACATGAGCAGGCGCAGGGTGCGGAGGGAATTCATGGGATGGGGTGACGAAGGGACAACGAATCACCAGCAGGTTGACCCGCGAATCGCGCCGGCACAAGCCGCACGCAGCGCAAACGCCTCAAACGATCCGAGTCCGGAATCAGACAACGCCCGCGAATCACGCGAAGCGGCGCGAATTCAATCCGGATTAACCACGAAATACACGGAACACACGAAAAGTTCTGATCCCTGATTTTGAATCACTTTTCGTGTGCTTGGTGTATTTCGTGGTGATTAATTTCTTTGATTCGTGCCGCTTCGCGTGATTCGCGGGCCTAAGCCGCCTCAGGGTTTGAGCAAGCGCTCGAGGGTGTGGGTGCCCGAGCCAAGCGCGATGCGCAGCTGGTCGCCCTCGACCGTTGCGGTGACGGCCACCCCGTTCACCCGCACGGTCGCGTCCGTCGCCGGCCCGCGGGGCACATATACGTGGGAAGTCACATTGGCGGGCAACTCCACGGTGATGGCGTAGCGCGCATCGCTCCGCTCCCACGCGACCGCGATCGGTCCCCGATCCGTCACAATATTGCCGCGGGCCCACGGCAGCTTGGATCCAAAATCGAGCGGCTTGATCGCCACCTCCGCATAGCCGGGCGTCAGCGGACGAACACCGAGAATGGAGCGCACATAACCGTCGAGCCCCGCCGCACCCCAGGCGTGCGACTGGCTGTTGTTGGGGTCTTCGTTCGCGATCCAGGATTCCCAGGTGGCGGTGGCGCCGAGCTGCAGGATGCGCGCCCAGCCCGCGTCCCACGACGCATCAGCAAAGAGATCGATGAGATGCGGCCCGTCACCCGACTCACCGACCGCGCGCACGAGGTGCAGCAACGTCACCATGCCAACACGCATCTTGAGTTCCTTGACCCGCGCAATCACCGCGGCGCGGTGTTCGGCGGGAACAAAGCCGAACGACAGCGGGAACATGTTCGCGTGCTGCGAGGCGTTCGCGCTCGGACGCCCGTCAGCGTAGAGTCCGTCGACATACACCCCACTGGCATTGATCAGCCGGGTATTGATCGCCGTCTTCAATGCATCCGCACGCTGGCGATAAAGGTCGCGGTCCGCCGCGTTACCCACCGCATCCGCAATCCGCGCCATCACATCAAAGTCCGCCCACGCCCACTGGTTGATCACCGCACGCATCACCGTGTCCATGTCGTAGCCGTAACGCATCGACGCCGGCCAATCGACGATGCCGTGCAGGTAAGGCCCCGAGCCGCCCGGAAGTTCCTTGATGAGGCCCGTCGTCGCGTCACGCGCACCGAAGACATACTCCGCCACCGAGCGGAGATGCGCGTAGCGTTCACGCAGCAACGTCAGGTGGCCGGTCTCCTGATAGTAGTCCCAGACCCAGACCAGAAAGGCCTGCGTGTAATCCGGGATGTCCCGGCCGTTGTCGTTGTTCGGATAGACCGCATTGATCCGGCCGCGCCGCTCCGGCGTGTTCCAGAACTGATCCATCGAAGTGAACAGCTCGTTCATCTGCCGACGGCTGAGCAGCCGCTCGCCATAGACCGGCATGGCGACCGTGCCCATGATCGCCGCATCGCCGAGGAATCCGCCCTTCTCCCGGGTAGGCGTATCGACGTACTCCTCCTGCGCGCAGACGAGGATCGAGTGCTTCATCAACGCCCACACGGCATCGAGCATCGGATTCGCGGATGAGAACGTCGTGAGCGAATCGTCGAGCGCGCTGTGGCGGACCACGAAGCGCACATTGTCCGTCGTGACCGCCATCGGCGCGTTCTCGATCTGCAGGTAGCGCAGGCCGATGTACTCGATGGGCGCATAGGTGAAGGTCTCGCCGTCGAGGTCGGCGAGGAACGTCAGGTTCGTCACCTGGTTCTGCGTGGGATCAACGCGACCGTCCCCGCCAAGACCGAAGCCGCCCAGCATCGTAACCGTCTGACCCGGCTCACCTCCGGCGAAGGTCACGCGTGGAACGCCGGCCCAGACCTTGCCGAGATCAACCAGCCACGTCTTGTCGTCGAGCTGACGCACGGAGGCCGGCACAATCTCCCGCTCCACGATGCGCGTCAGGTCCGGTTGGGGCACATTCACCCAGGGCGCCGTCGGCACCGGGCCGATGACCTCGGCCGCGGCCCAGGCGGAGTCGTCAAACTCCGGACGCGGGCCGGCGGTGAGGTGCAGGCGGGCATCAATCCGTTCGACGTAGCCCACGCCCTCGCCGCGGTTGCGATGGGCCTGGCCGGGAATCCAGCCGGGCGCCCGCAGCTGTTTCCACGTCCCATCCGTGCCGACCGCGACTGCGGTCCCGTCGACGTAGTGGATGAGCGTTTTCATCAGCACCCCGCGCGCACTCGTCGCGCGCCCTTGGCCGCCGCCGAACCAGTGGTTGAAGACGGCGAAGAGATTCACGCCTGGACGGATCAACGCGGTGACGTCGAAGCCGTTATAGTATTGGTACTGCGGGTACTGATAGGCCGGACCCTTGCCGACGAGGTGTCCGTTGAGGAACAACTCATACTTGTGCACGCTGGTCACGTATGCCGTGGCCCGCAGTACCGGCTTGGCCGGCAGCTCGATCATCTTGCGGTAATAGGTGTAGTCGTCGGGTTCATCCGAAACGCGCCGGATCCAGGAGGCGCCGGCCCAATCCGAAGTCGTCAAAGGCCCAACCACAAAGCGCGCGGGCGCGGAAAACGGACCCGGCGTGCCGTCCTTGTCCCACGTCCGCACCTGCCAGAAATACGCCCGGTCGCCCGCGAGAACCGGTCCGGTATAGGCGATGTGATTCTGCTGCCGGCTCGCGACCTCGCCGCTGTCCCAGACGTCGGCCCGTCCTTGAGCCAACGCGTCGGCGGTGCTGCCGACACGCACCTGGTAACGGGTCTGGATTTCGCCGGCGTCAGGATCATTCACGCGCCAGCCGAAGAACGGCCGGGCGCGCGTGCCAACGGGATGGACGGCGTCATCGACCGCGAGATGCGACGGCGCAAGGGGAGCCGCCGCGGAGAGCGGCCGGATCGCACCGAACGCGAACACACCAACCAGCAGAGCAAACACACAGGACCGACACAGCAGGAAGGATTTCATGGCAAGGCGCAGGGGTGAACGAACGAACAGCGGGGTAAACCCACCGTTCGCGCGAACCCGGACCCGGGCAACGCGAATCGCCGGCTTGCGCGGCGGACAGTCAGGCGAGGCAGGCGGCTCGATATAGCTGGGGGCGCTGCCCCGGGGATGGGAACTCCTGGCTATTGATCGCCGGACCGGGGTCAGCGACCCCGGCTACATCAGAAGGCCGGGCCGTCACCCACCGCGCTACTTCGCGGCCGCAGGCCGGGGCGTCTTCGGATCGAGATTTGCCGCGAGGTCGGCGTCCGTCACGGTCGACACGACGCCGTTCGCCGGAACGTCGCGGCCCGCGATCCAGACGATCGCGTTGAGCACGAGTTTGCGCTGCTCGTCGTTCTTCCAGCCAGCGTGGAAGTGACCGCCGGTAAAACCAAAGCCACGACCGCCGCCCGGCGCCAGGCTCTCGGAGAGCCACATCATGGTCTGTGGCTTTTTCTGCGCAACCATCGCGCGCACCGTCGGGTTGCCCTCGTGCGGGCCGTCCTTGCGGCTCATGGTGGATTCCGGCGGGACCGCCGTGAGCACCGGGGTGACTCCCGTCATGTTTTCGCGGAAGCGCATGTTGAAGTACCACTCATCCAGCGCGCGGAAAGGCTTCACGCCGCGGGTCACGGCGTGCTCCGGATACGAGGTGAAATCGGCTTCCCAGTGCGGGTTCACGGAGTGATGGATCTCGAACGCCCCACCCGTCCATTGGATGAATTCTTTCTGACCCAACGGAATCGTCGGCTCGACGGCGTAGTGAATCAGGCCAATGCCCACGCCGGCACGCGCCAGCCGGTCGAGCAGCGCCAGACGTTCGCCTTGCAAGGCGGGGTGGTTGCGTCCGCCATCGCTGTAAACCACCACCGCGGATGCACCCTCGAAGACCGCGTTGTTGTCCACCCGCTGGCCGTCCTTCTCCACCGTGGGCCAGCCCATGTCGTAGACCTCCGTCACCACGCCCGGAAAGCCGACGAGGCATTTCTGCAGGAGCAACATGCCAGCACGATGCTCGTGCGCGCCCGGTGGATGGCTCGGACGACCGGCGATCAGGATGATCTTGGCCGGCGATGGCGTGGCCGCGCGGGCCGCAGCGAGACCGAGGCCGAACAGCAAACTGAACCGAATCAACAGGGACAACGTCGTGCGTAGGCGAGACAGAGACATGGGAGCAAGGGGTTGAATCAAACCGGGCCAAACCGGTCAGGGTGCGACGAAACGAGGGGCAGACCCATCCAACGTCGGATAAATTGACCGCGCCGTCGATGGCTTTATCGGACCCCGGCAGACCCTGTGAGTCACCCAGGGATCCGCACGAATCCGAACCGGATTTAACCACGGACTACACGGGGGAGCTCCGAAACTTTTCCGCGTGTTCGTTGTGTTCCGCAGCGATACCCGCTTGGCTTCGCATGAAACCGATCACGGCTTCGCACGTTGGACCAGGGATCAAACCCTCACGTCATGCACGGCCGTCTTCACCTCCTGCTCCTCAGTCTCTTTCCACTGATCGTGATCACCCCACTTCGCTCTGCCCCAACGCCACCCGGTCAACCCGCCACGGGGCCGGGGGGCGCTGACTATGCGCATGCCGGGGTGACCGAGCAGTCACACGGTAGCGGCGCCGAGCAGTACTGGCTTTTCCTGCCGGACACGCCCCGGCCGGATCAAGCGCCAGTGATCATCGTCACCCACGGCTGGGGCGCGATGGAGCCGGTCAACTACCTCGCATGGCTCCGTCACCTCGCGCGCAAGGGCAACATCGTCATCTATCCGCGCTACCAGGCGAGTCTGCGCACGCCGACGAAGGACTTTGTGCCGAATGCCGTGGCCGCGATTCGTGCGGCCTTCACCCGCTTGGAGTCGGCCGACAGTCCAGTGAAGCCCGACCGGGAACGCGTTGCCACCGCCGGGCACTCGGCCGGCGGTCTCCTCGCGGCCAATCTCGCCGTCGCCCTGCCCGAGGCCGGACTGCCCGCACCGCGCGCCGTCCTGTCGATCGAACCAGCCAAATCCTGGGGAGAAAACGAGAACACGCGCGTGCCCGTGCTCGATCTCTCCAAGGTCGCCGCCTCAACGCTCCTGCTGGTGGTCACAGGTAACGACGACACCTTTGTCGGCGACCGCGATGCCCGGCGTGTCTTCCATGAAACCACGCAGGTCCCACTGGAGAACAAGGACTTCATCGTGCTCATGTCGGACGACCACGGTTCGCCTGAACTCGTCGCCGGCCACCGCGCCCCAGCGTCACCCGTTGCAGCGACCCTGGGTGACTCCACCGTGGAGCGACCGAAGCGAAAGGGCCTGCTGGCGAGAACCGTCCGCAAACGCATCGCCGGGAAAATCGGCGAAGGCGCCGAGCCCGACACCGGCCCGGCCATCGTGGATGCGCTCGACTACTACGGCACGTGGAAGCTCCTCGATGCCCTCTGCGCCGCCGCGTTTCACGGCACGCACCGCGAATTCGCCCTCGGCGGCGGCCCCGAGCAGACCTTCATGGGCCAATGGAGCGACGGCACGCCGGTCACACCGCTACGGTCGACGAAGACACCGTAAAAGGCGCAGCCATTAAGGCTTTCCTACTTTGAAATCGTTGGTACGTTTTCAAATCGACGTGGACTTTGAATGGGATGAGTCAAAAGCCGCAGCAAATCTCATCGACCACGGAGTCACCTTCACCGAAGCCCAGGAAGCCTTTGCCGGTCCTCATCGCATCATTCTGCCCGATCCTGCGCACAGCCAGAGCGAGGCCCGTTACTTCTGCCTCGGAATTGTTCAAGGTCGCGTGCTCACGGCTCGTTTCACGCTGCGCCACGCGAAAATTCGCCTGATCGGCGCCGGATACTGGCGCGCCTACCGAAAAATCTACCATGAAAAGCAGATCCGCTAAGCAAGCTCCGGCCACATCCCTCATTTTCGACTCCGACGGGTATCAGCCGGACCTTACTCGTATGGGCGGCAGTCCACTGCCCACGGCTGAAGAGCTGCGGTCCATGCCCGCACTTACTCCGGCCCAGCAGGCGGCCCTCGGTCTGCCCACACCCGCCACGGTGACACAGACCCTCCGCGGCGGGGCTCGCGCTGGCGCGGGCCGCAAACCGAACGGCAAGGTCAAGAAAACCATAAAGCTCTCCCCTCGCGCCATCTCGCGGGTCAAAACTTACGCGAAAAGAAACGGCCTGGTTGATTTCTCAGCAGCGATCGAGGATCTGGCGTTGCGCCAAACCTGACGGTTGTCCACGAGGTCGCCTCACTCGCAAATTTACGGAGATTGCTTAAGGTTTCTGGGTTGCCGGGTGGCGACCGGATGGGGCGATATGTCCTTTCCCGGGAACCCTCCGTCGGGAACCACGGTATATCCTTTTGTTCATGAAAGCTCTCAAGATCTCCGCATTCGTCCTCGGCGGGCTCGCGCTGCTCGTCGTCGCCGGTCTCGCGCTGGCGCTCAATTCCGGGGTCCAAACCTGGGCCGTCCGCAAGGCCGTCGCCGACCAACCCGGCCTGACCATCGAGGTCGGCCGCGTCTCGGCCGGTCTCTCGAACGCCGAAATCACCGGGCTGCGCGTCGTGCAGGACGGCACCATCCTGACGGCCGATTCCATCACCGCGACCTACTCCGCATGGGATTACCTGAGCGGCAGCCGCGTCGTGGTTGACCAAGCCGCGCTCAAAGGCCTCGCGGTCGACCTGCGCTCCGCCGCACCCGCGTCAGCCGGCGGATCCCCAGCCTCACCCGCACCCGCGCCCGCCACCGGCAATGCCAACCCGGCCGCGAACGCGTCCTCTGCGACCCCGTCCCAACCTTTCGCCGGCATCTTCAATCTGCTCGCGCTGCCCGTCGACCTCAGCGTCGGTCGCGTGACGGCCGAGGGCCGCGCCCTCCTGCCCGGCAATCAAGCGGCGACGTTCTCGCTCGAAGGTAGCGGGATCGCCACTGGTCAGAGCGGACAACTCGCGTGGAAGGTCGATTTCACCGACGCGGGAGCCAACGTCCCGGTGGCCTCGGCCCAGCTCAACGGCGCCGCCACCGTGCGCATCACGGCCGATCGCCGGATTGATCGCATCGAGCTGACCACCACCGCCTCCACGCGTGGACCTGGCCTGCCGGCCGACGCCTTCCGCATCGATCTCACGGCCACCCAACCCACCGCCGCTGGCAACGAATCCTTCCAGGCACGCATCGGGCTCGTGCGCGGCACCCAGGTCGAGCCGCTGCTGGCCGCCGATGTCGACTACCTCGCCGCCACCCGCGCTTTCGCCGGAACATGGAACGTCACGGTCGGCGCGGGTCAGCTCGGCGCCCTGCTCTCCGGCCTCGGTCTGCCTGATTTCACCGCCCGCGGTACGGGCAAGTTCGCATTCGAGCCCACCTCGGGGAATCTCGCCACCGACGGCACGCTCGAGGCCGATGTCGCCAACCTCAGCACGATCTCCCCCGCCCTCGCCGCCGTCGGCAGCCTGAAGGTCCGCACGGTCTTCGATGCCCGCCTGGCCGGTGAGCTCGCCCGCCTCGAGAAACTCGAGCTCACCGCCACCGATGCGAACGGACGCACGCTCGCCGAGATCAACGCCCTCCAGCCGGTTTCCTTCAACACCCGCACTCAACTCGTCACCCTGGCCAATCCGAACGCCCAGCTCGCGCGCATCTCCGTCCAGTCGCTCCCGCTCGCGTGGGCCCAGTCTTTGGTCAGCCCGCTCGTAATCGACAGCGGCGACCTCTCCCTCGTCCTCGCCGTCGAGGCCGCAGCCGATGGCAGCCGCGTCGCCGTGCGCACGGTCGAGCCCGTCGCGCTCCGCGGCGTCACGGTGCGTGACGGTGACACCCGCCTTGTCGATCAGGCCTCGTTCACAGTCAGTCCCCGCATCGACTACTCCGCTGACCGCGTGGACGCCGAACTCGCCGGCCTCACCCTCGTGCTGTCGCCCGCGGACAAGATCGATGGCACGGTCTCGGCCCAGGTCGCCAATCTTTCGACCGCGCCCGCCATCACGTTCACCACGCGCCTCGGCGGTCGCTTGGCAGACGCGCTCAAGCCCTACCTGCCGCTCGATCCCGGCCCGCTCACGTTCACGACGGAGACCGCCGGTACGTTCACCGGCACCGAGCTGCAGGTCTCCCGCTTGGCGCTCGCCGTCAACCGCGAGACCGGCGCCGCCCTGGTCGGCGTGACGCTGTCGCAGCCGCTTCGCGTCGACACCGCGACGATGGCGATCAGCACCGCGCAGCCGGATTCCCCCGCCGCCCGCATTCAGCTCGGTGAGGTGCCGCTCGCCTGGGCGCAGGCCTTCGTCGCGGACTCAGCGCTCACCGGCGCCCTCACGGGCGGCACGCTCGATCTCTCGTTCCGCGGCCGCCGGGATCTTGCCGTCGTCACGTCCAGCCCGATCACCTTGCGCGGCGTCGGCGCCACGATCAGCGGCGAGACGCTCGCCCGGGCCGTTGACGTGAACCTCGATTTCTCCGCGTCGTTCCGCAATCTGATCCTGACCTATGATGTTCGTCAGCTCGAACTCAAGGAAGGCGAAGCCAGCCTCGCGACGCTGCGCGTGGGCGGCACGGTGGGCGAAGGGCTCGGCGCCGCCATCACGGTAACCGGCAAAGGCACCTTCGCCGCCGATCTCCCGGCCGCGCTGCGCCAGCCCATCCTCGCGCCCTACGCCACCCTGGCCCGCGGCAATCTCGCCGTGGCCTTTGACGGCAGCTACGGTCAAACCCTCACGCTCCAGGCAACCGTCTCCGCCAAGGATCTCGTGGCCCGCCAGGGCAACCAGGCTCTCGGCTCGATCGAGGTCGCGGCCGACGTCGCGCTCGACCCCGCCGGCACGGGCAAGGTCAAACTCCCGCTCGTCGTAACCGTCGGCAATCGCAAGTCCGATGTCACCCTCGACGGCACCGTCGCGAAGTCCGGCGAGGCCTACCGCTTTGACGGCAAGCTCACCGGCGAGCAGATCATCCTCAACGACCTGCAGGCCATTGCCGCGCTCGCTCCCGCCACGCCGTCGCCAACCACCGCCACCACCCCAGTCACCGCGCCGCGCGGCAGCATCCCTGCCAGCACGCCCGCGCGGACCCCTGCGCCCACCAGCACCCCGCCCGTAGCCCGCGACACCAAGCCGTTCTGGCAGGGTGTGACCGGACGCTTCGAACTCGATGTGAAGCGCCTCCAGTATGGTCAGGATTATCCGATCAGCGGCCTCCGCGGTGCGCTCGCGATCACGGAGGATCGTCTCGCCGTTGAAACCCTCGAGGGCCGCCTGAAGGAAAACCCCTTCAAGTTCGCCGGTAGCGTCACCTTCGCCGCGCAGCAGCCCAAGCCCTACAGTCTCACCGGAACGGCCAACGTCACCAATCTCGACATCGGTGAACTCCTGCGCGCGACCAATCCGTCCGAACGCCCCGCCCTCGAAACCAAGGCCACCGTCGCCGCCAAGCTTGGTGGCAACGGCATCAACCTCGACGATCTGCTCAAGCAGGCCACCGGGCAGTTCGAACTGACCGGCACCAAGGGCGTGCTGCGCGCCCTCGGCCGCAAGGGTCAGGCGGTGGGCGCCGCCTCAGCTGTCCTGGGTATCGTCGGCGCGCTGCGCGGATCCGATACCACGGTCGCCGTTGCCGAGCTCGCCTCCGCGCTGAACGAGCTGCCCTTCGACCAGTTCACGCTCAAGGTTGAGCGGGCCGCGTCACTCGATTTCAAGGTCACCGCCATGGAGTTCCTCTCCCCGACCGCCCGCGTCACGGGGACGGGCAGCGTCACCTACCAGGCCGGTGTCCCAATCGAAAGCCAACCCCTGCGCTTCGACCTGCAGCTCGCCGGCAAGGACAACCTCGCGTTCCTCCTCAACCGCGCCGGCGTGCTCGGCACCACGCAAGATGCCCAGGGCTATTACCTGATGAGCTCGCCGATCTCGCTCGGCGGCACCGCCGCCAAGCCGGACTCCAGCGCGCTCTGGCGCATGATCGGCCAAGCCGCGGTTGGCGGCCTGCTGCGCTGAGGATCGATGTAACCGGGGTCGGCCGACCCCGGTCCGTAGCGGATGGTTCAACAAACGCCGGGGTCAGCGCCCCCGGCCACCTTTCAGCCCCTATCGCCTCACCGTCGGTGCCCGCGCTGGCACCGACGCATAAGCCTGGGTCCGCTCTTCCGCGGGAAAATGGGCGGTGATCCGCGCGAAGAGCTGCCCAAGATAGAGCCGTCCCGAAAGCCCCATGAGGCGCTTCTCAGCCCGCGCAAACGCCGCGACGACCTGGCGACGCGTGTCCGGCGTCCAGCCTTCGTCGACCCCAGCCAGCGCGACCAGCAGCTCGAATTGCCGCAGCGGCTTTTCATCCCCGGCCGGCAGGGCGGCGAGGAGCTGGCTGACCACCGCGGGACCGCCCGCATGTGCGAGAATGCGGGCGTACTCCCGCGTGAGCCGGTCATCGGGCGAAGGGAAGCGTGACGCCACAACCGCTGCCAACGCCTGCCGGCGTTCCACCGGCACGCCGCCGGGCATCCGCGTCGCGGTGACCTGATAAAGTCGCAGCAACCGGAGCTCGTCCTCCGCCGACTGCGCCGTGCCGAGCAGGGCAAGTTGGCGGGCGAGCACTGCATCGAACGACACGCCGCCCGCCGTGCGCACCCACGCGAACAGACCTTCGGTCGCGGTCCGCGGGTTCGTCAGTGTCAGGACAGATTCCTGCCAGCTCGTCCGCGGCAGGCGTTCCAGCAATTGCCGGACGGCCCAGCGCACGAAGCGATCCTCATCGCCGAGTGCAGCAAGCACCTCGGCGACGGGAATCGTTTCGCCGGATGAACCGGAGGTGATCAACCGCACCAAGGCTTCCGCCGACCGGCGTTTGACCGACGCCGCGGGATCGCGCAGGCCGCGAACCGCCATCGTCACAGCGCCCGAATCGGCACGCATTCCCAATGCGTAAACCGCGGCCGCACGCACCTCGGGGACGCGATCAGCCAGCAACGCGCCCAGTAGATCGAGCGACGGAGTCGGTCCGTGTCGCTGTAATTCGTACACGGCCCGCGCCCGGTCCAGCGGAGCCGCCGAGGTGTCACGCGCCAGCGTCGACAAGGCAGCGCCAAAAGCGTCAGCCCCCATCTCGTCTTTAACGCGCGCAATGGCCGCCCAGCCCCAGCTGGAGAGCGGCTGTGGCTGGCGCACGACCGCGCCGATCCCCGCACGATCCGGTGCTGCAGGCGCGGTTCCCGTGTAACGCAGCCGCCACAGGCCACCGGCGGTGCCGCGTCCGCCCGTCGTAAAATAGATCAGCCCGTCCGGCCCCACCTCCACGTCAATGATCGCGAGCGGCGACCCGCGCAGCAGCGTGGTCAGCGTCGCAGACGTCGTGAAGCTGGCGCCCTGCGGCACGAGTGTGCTCGCCCGCAGCGTTCCCCGCGCCCAGTCCGCCTCCAGCAGCGCGTCGAAGTACTTCTGCGGATACGCGTAGGACTGGTAAAATTCGACGCCCACGGGCGAACCGCGTCCGAGGTCGCGCACCGGTGTCAGCGTGTCGAGCACATCGTCCGGCACCTTGCTCGATCCATTGCGATAGCCAAAATTTCCGCCCAGCGTCGCATGCACGGTACGGATGCCCCGATACCACGGCGTGCCCTGATCGCTCTCCATGTCGGAGTCGTGCAGAAAAAGTTCTCCGTTCAGATCAAAGGCGAAGTCGTAGGCATTGCGTAGGCCGCCCGCGATGATCCCGACCTTGCCGGTCTTCGGATCCAATCGGTAGATCGCGCCATGCACGCCGTCGCGCTGACCGACCTCCACCTCGGCGAGCGGCGGCAAAAACGGCACTTCCGAGTCGCCGAGCACCAAGGTCGCCGGATCAAGCGCCGCATCGGGTGGCGTGCCGGCCACGTTGCCGACCACGAAGTTCAGCGCACCGTCCGGCCCGCGGCGCAGCGCGTGGGCGCCGTGCTCCTGCATCGTGCCCACAAGGCGGACCACGGTTTCGAAACCCTCGGCGACACCATCGCCCTCGGCATCGGTCAGCTTGAACAGTCCGGCCGCCGTCGGATCACCTCGCGTCGGCGCAGCCCGCCGGATTCCGCTCCCCGGTAACGTCGAGGCGCCCGGCATCCGCGCCGCCATCGCCGCCTCGGCCAACTCGCGGGCAATCTCATCCCGCGACAGCACCGGCGTCGCAATCGCGTACAGCGTCTCGCCTTCGAACCACAGCCCCTGCGCGTTGCGGATCCGTTCGGTGATGATCTGCTCTGACTCGTACACGCCGTCGCCGTCGCGATCGATCAATCGGCGCGGGAAATCGTTCTCCTTCGACACCACCGGGCGTCCGTGGGCGTCAAAGGTCACCACCACATAGCTGTCGGTGCGCTCCGTCGGGACGACCCGCTCCACCGCGAATCCCTCCGGCACCGTAAACTCAATCCCCGCGACCGTCTGGGTCCGCATCGCTGCGGCGTGCACGCTCCCGGCGGCGGCCACGCCCAGCAATCCGCCCAACAGGCATCCCCTCCGTGTCATGGTTGTCCTACTCCACAATCCGGCCCATCAGGCGGCCGAGAAGCTTCACGGAGTAAAGCGCGGTGCGCTCGCGCACGCCTTCGAGATCCGGATCGTTGATCGGAAAACCGACGACCTGGTCGAGCGTCGAGACCGCAACGAGATCGCCATCTCCCGGGTGGAGGGCAATCCAGGCCAGCATGCGGATCAATTCATCCTTGGGCGCCAGCGTCTCGATGTAACTGAACACCACGCGCGGAATGTAATTTTCGAGCGGTGCGATCTGCAGGGAATCCGGCACCGCCGCAACGTAGAGGATGTTGCGCAGCCGTTGCACGCGGTCGCTCTCCTGCGCCGGCTGCCAGTCCGGCAAACGGCGCTCGATCTCGGTTAGCCACGGCTGGACATCCGGCGGCGGCGTATCGTCCGGGTGGGAAACGGGGGCAACCACGCCATCGTCCGGCGGCAGATTCGTGAAATAGATCTCCTCCTCGATCTTGGCGACGGTGAGCCCCTGCCAGGACTTCGGCAGACCTGACTCGGCCGGAACGGGATCAGGTTCCAGGCCCGGCGTCGGATTCAATGAAGGGGCTGGCTCAGTCGTCGCCGAGGAGGCGGCGGCCACCGACGGTGCGACGGCAACCGGAGTCGGCGCAGGTTCGGATTCTACCGCAGGCGCTTCCGTTGCAGTGGCCGGCGCAACCGGGGCGGAGGCCACCGCGGGCGTCAGTTCGGTGTTGGTGACCGCCGGCGCCGGCTCCGCCGTTTCCGCCGGCACAAAGATGCGCCCGCTCCATTCCGCGAGCACGCCCACCACGACCCAGCCGGCAAGTGCGACCGCGATCCACGACTTGCCCGAGCGGGCGACAAATTTCTGATGCGCGTCCCAGCGGAACAGCGCCGCTCCCGCGATGCCGGCGGAGACGCCGATGACAACGAGGGCCACGAGGCTGAAAGTGGATGCCCCCATCCCTCCGCCGTTAACCGACGCCTGCAGCGCCTGAACGGCATACCGCCCGGGGAAGAACGCCGAGATGTGCTGCGCCCAGTCTGGCAGACTCGCCAGCGGCACGGCCACGCCACCGATGATCAGCATCGGCAGGAAGAGGCATTGCCCCAGCGCCTGCACCGCGGGAACGGTGTCAGCCATGGCAGCAATCACCAGACCCAGCCCGAGAAAGGCAAACGTCACCGCTGTGAACGCGACGAACAGATCGAGCGGGTGCTCCGGCGCCGTCATGCCAATCGCCATGGCGAGAGCGAGCTGAAGGAGTCCGGCTGAGATCGCGATGAAGTAGCGCGCCACGAGCGTGCCGGCGATCAGCCGCCCAGCACCGACCGGCGCGAGCCGGTAGCGCCGCCAGATGCCGCGCTCGCGTTCCGCCACCAGCGACGTCGGCAGGCCAAAGCAGGCCCCGCCGAGCACGCTCACCGTGAGCAGCTCGCCCATGTGCCGCAACAGCGGGATGCGGTCGTACCGGTACAGCACCCAGAAGGCCACGAGGAAGATGACCGGAAAGAGGTAACTGTAGATCAGCGCCATCCGGCTGCGGCTGTAGAGCCGAAGGGTGGCGGCCACCTGGGCCAGAAACGCGTTCATGATCCCGTCGTGCGGTTGTCGCTGTCCGGCGGACGGCCCGTGAGTGCGATGAAGACATCCTCAAGGGTGGCCTTGCGCACCTTGAGTTCGACCAGCTCCGCGCGCCGGGCTTCAAGCAGCGCGCCAATCTCCCGCAGGGCCTGGCCTGCCTCGCGCACGCGAAAGCGTGCCTCACTTCCGATGCAGGCAATGTCCTGAACGCCGGTCAGACCGGCCAGCGCCGCTGCATCGAGCGGTTCCGTCGTGGTGAGCGTCACCGTCTGCAGCGCGCTGGACTGACCGATCAGTTCGCGGGGCGAACCCGTTGCGACGACCCGGCCCTGGTCGATGATCGCGATGCGATCGCAGAGGATTTCAGCTTCCTCCAAATAGTGGGTGGTGAGCAGCACGGTGTGGCCGTCCGCCTTCATGCGCAGGATCTCGGCGTGCAGCTCGCGGCGCGATTGCGGATCGAGGCCGGTCGTCGGCTCATCGAGAAACACCAACTCCGGCTTGTTCACGAAGGCGAGGGCCAGCGCGAGCCGCTGGCGCTGGCCGCCCGACAGGCCTTCAAAGGGCGCGTCCGCCTTCTCCTCCAAGCCAAAGCGCGCGATCAGCTCCTGCGGCGGCACGCATTGGCGGTACAGGGATCCAAAAAGCGCCAGCGCCTCGCGCGGCGTCAGCTTGTCCTGCAAGGCAATCGACTGCAGGGCGGCGCCCACGCGCTGCTTGACCTCGCGCGGATCCTTCAGGGCATCAATGCCGCAGACCTCGATCGTGCCGCTGTCCGGCTCGCGCAGCCCCAGCACGCACTCGAGCGTGGTCGTCTTGCCGGCGCCGTTTGAGCCCAGCAGGCCGAAGATTTCCCCGGCCCGGATTTCAAAGCTGACTCCACGCGCGGCCTCAACGGCTCCGTAACGTTTGCGCAGGTCTCGAACGATGACTTTGGGCGGCATGGAATGAGGGGTAAGACGGGGATGGGTCCAACGGGTTACAATGGGGGTCTTGCTGCGCTCGGCGAGTCAACTTCGCAGGTTGTTTCTCAGGATCGTTGTAGATGGCCTCGCGGAGGCCGGCTACATTCTGAAAATCGTTCTCGTTCCTCGTCCTCTTTCTCGTTCTCACGGCCGGATCGAACTTGGGCGCCGTAGATCGAACTCGATCCGGAGAACGAGAACGATTACGAAAAGGCTAACGAAGCAAGCCGCACCTAGCCCTCGTTCCATTTCATCGCCAATGAAAGCGTCACTCCTACTCACACTCGGTCTCGCCGCCAGCCTTCAAGCCCAGCCCTACGACATCCTCATCCGCGGCGGGCGGGTCCTCGATGGCACTGGCACGCCCTGGCGGCAGGCCGACGTTGCCATCACCGGTGACCGGATCGTCGAGGTCGGCCCGATTCCCGCCACCGCCACGGCCGCACGCGTGATCGATGCGCGCGGGCTCTACGTTGCCCCCGGCTTCATCGACTCCCATTCGCACGCTGGCGAGGCGCTGATCGTCAAGGAACGCGCCGGCGTGCGTCCGATCGTCACGCAAGGCGTCACCACGGTGTTCATCAACCCCGACGGCGGCGGTCCCCTCGATCTGCCGAGGCAGATGTCTGACATTCTGTCCGCGGGTCCCGGGGTTAACGTCGCGCCGCTGATCGGGCACAACACCGTGCGCATCGCGGTCCTCAATTACGACAACCGCGCTCCTTCCAACACCGAGCTGCAGGCGATGCAGGATCATGTGCGGGCTGGCATGCAGGCCGGTGCTTACGGTCTGTCGTCCGGGCCATTCTACACCCCGGGCAATTTCTCCAAGACGGATGAGATTGTCGCCCTGGCCAAGGTCGCGGCGGAGTTTGGAGGCGTGCACACCAGCCACATTCGCGACGAGAGCGACTACAACATCGGGGTGGTCGCCTCGGTGGAGGAGGTCATCCAGGTTTCGCGCGAGGCCAAGCTTCCCGGAATCGTGACCCACATCAAGGCACTCGGCCCCAACGTGTGGGGTCAGTCAGCCGAGATCATCCAGCGGATCAACGCCGCGCGCGCCGAAGGCGTGGAGATCTGGGCCGACCAGTATCCCTACGAGGCTTCGTCGACCAGTCTCGCGGCCGCGCTGCTCCCGCCGTGGGCGCAGGAAGGTGGACGCCCAGCC